>NZ_JPOJ01000001.1:0-607500 GCF_000733855.1 Methylomicrobium agile | reverse complement strand
TGGATACTCGAGTTATTGCTTCTTTCAGTGCATCGATACGATCCAGGCCATCCGGTTCTAACGCATAAGCGACCGGTTTACGCCATGAAGCGACGAGGATATCGGCAAGCTCCGCCAGAGCATCCAGTCTCAATACCGAATAATCCGGCACAGCGATCTTCAACATGTCTAAGAGTTCGGTAATAGCGTGTTCCAGACCCTGTACCGCACTGGACAAGCGTCCTGCCCGTTCAACAATTTGCCCTTCCCATTGTGGCGACCAATCACCGTGCGAGATAAGCTGTAACTCCTCGGATAATAGGTTCCCGATTGAACAAGCTTGAATTTGCAGTCGGTCAACGGCTTCCCTCATGTGTTCCAATCGTCCGGCATCGTGCTGATTGGCGGAAGGCCAGTTAAAGGTAATGTTCGAGGCCAGCGCATGGTCTCGAATTTTGACTCCGATGGCGTAATGCGCCGTCAACCCATTCGGCCAACGCGTGTGTAAACGGTTGACGACCACGTTGAGGCGGTCGCGGAGTTCGCGAAGGGTTTCCGCCTCTTTCCGCCAGTTTTCGGAAACTGAATGATGCTGCGCTTGCCAAGACCGACGCAATTGATCCAGAACCTCCGATTTGCTGGCTTTATTGGAGTGCAGTTGCAGGCAAAATCTTGCAAGATCAACGTCTTTTAGTCGGCGATAGACCACTTCCAATGCCGCGGTTTTTTCAGAGACAAACAATACGGTTTTGCCTTTACCAAGCAGATGAGCGATCAAATTGCTGATGGTTTGGCTTTTTCCGGTTCCAGGCGGACCGATGATCACAAAATCTTTTCCGCGATCTGCCGTGGCAATTGCCGCTATTTGTGATGCGTCAGCGGGTAGCGGTGTCAGCAAATCGGCGGGTTTGTATTCTCTATCCACTATCGATCGATCAACAAATTCAATCTCACTTGGGTAAGGTTCACGAGGGGTGTCGATCAAATGCTTAACCACCGGATTACTGCGCAGTGCGTCGGTACGGTCAACCAAGTCTTTCCACATCAGATACTTGGCAAATGAAAAATGCCCCAGTACCACTTCTTCAATCACCTCGAAACCCGATGCTTCCTTAATCGCTTGACGCACATGATTCCAAATGCCGTTCAGATCGATACCGCTATGATCGCCGGGCAGTGAGCCATCCAGGCCACGAATATCAATCTCGAAATCTTTACGCAACATTTCCAATAATGTCGTGTTGAAACGAGGCTCATCGTCATGCGCAAAGAGTTTGACGCCACTGCGCACCGATTTGCGCTCGATGGAAACCGGCAATAAAACCAGTGGGGCGCGGAAACGGCGCTGATCTTTGTCATTTTGCTTCCACAATAAAAATCCCAGTGCCAGATAAAGTGTATTGGCACCACCTTCTTGAAGCGCAACTTGTGCTTTACGGTAGATATCGACCACACGCAAGCCAAGTTCCTGTTCCGGAAGATCGACTAGTACCTGGTTTCGTGACAGAGCCTCGCGGGCATACTCGTCGGTGATAATGTCGCCCGTACGCTGCTGGTGCAGCGCTTGATCCTGAGCTTGGGAAGTGGGTTGCGGAACCGATTGAATCGAAATTCTGGAACCTTCGGCCAGTTTGTCTTCAAGTAAATCTGGGTCAGGACAAAGGATACGTAGACTGGATTTAGTGGATTTGTAGTTCAGCAGTGGATTGCGTGCCGACAAGTCGAGCAATTTACGTTGCCACCGTTCTAAACGGCCTGCTGGCGTTTCGGGCAATTTTTCATCTTCGGCGTTCTGATCAAAACCCGGCAGTGCAGGTGCTTCTTCCAGTGATAGCGTGATTCGAGCGTCATTGTTATCGGCCTCAGTCTGAGTCTGACCCAATTTAAGTCCCAGTGGCGTAATTCGATGGGCACGTGCGCGTCGAATGTCAATTGCCGCATTAAAGGTGTTATCCTTATCCACAACAATGGATTGCTCGCCACTGCTGATAGCCTTTGAAAAGGGAACCGCCGGATGCTGAGTGACGCAGGTGGTTTCGATGAGCATTAATTCTTTAAGCTGAATCCGTTTTCGTAAGGTTTCTGGATCATCAATGACGATAGTCGTTAATTCTTCCGGTTGCAGCCAGACACCAATTAACGCATGCCCTTGAGGTAAAGCCAGGATCGGATTTAAACCTGCCTGTTCCAATGAGGCAGCAAACAGCAGGGTTGAGTCTAAACAGGTTGCTATTTTGTTTTCCAGAATCTGGCTGGGTAAGCGAATCTTTTGACCGTTCCGTTCAAAACTGGCTGGAGGTACCGCATAGGTGATACCCAAATTACTGATGGCCGAATAAATGGCTGACGTGATTTCCCAAACGCGTTGACGGCTGCCGGATTGATAGCCGTCAATGCCGTCAGGCTTGCCCGAGGCGCGGAGGATCAAGCTGGCATCGCGCAACACACGGTCAATTGCCGGTTCATTCGGCATTGCAAATGCCGCCAAAAGCTCCGGCATATAGTCGGAACCACCCCATTCGTTGTAGGCCAAGAGTTCAATCGATCGGGTTTCCTGAGCCAAAACGTGTTCGCCTTGTTCTATGGTGACCGTAACCGTTCCCCGCATCGAGTCCGACAAGTTGAGTAAAAAATTGCCGTTTAACTCGATATCGCGGTCTTTGATCGGCACAATAGCCCCGGCGGAAAGACGATCCAATCGCCAGGATTTTGGTTTCAAAAACAATGGATTTGCAGTTAAAGTAACGATCAGGGTTTCGTATTTAACTTGCGAATCGCCGTTTTCAATCCGTAAGTCCCTTAGCAAGGCAAATGCATTTTGGTGACAGGCGAAATTTAGCTTTGTCGCAATATCACAGTAAATCTTGATTGAAGATGCTTCTTCATTTGCCATCGAGAACTCCTGATTTGTGGGGTAATTTTTTATAGTTACACATTAAATTTTTCCGCGAAGCTACTTAGAATCAGAGTGAATACAATTCGGCGTAGTGGCTACGAAATTCAAACATTCGGTATCTATCTCGCGAATTGAATGTAGATGCGCTCTCACCCAGCCCAATCCTCAACTATCAAGCCGTCTATCCGTACGAACTCGCGCATGTTGTGCGTGACCAAACAAGCGCCGATTGTCAATGCGTGGCAGGCAATCCACAGATCGTTGGCGCCTATCGGCGTTCCGGCCGATTTCAATCGGGTAAATTGGCTTGCATAGTCCCGGCATAAAGCACCGTCAACTACATATTCGACCGGCACGATCCTCAACAATTGTTCCAATTGTCCCAAGACCTTCTCCTTGCGCTGGCTACGCTCGGCGCCTTTCAGCAACTCGGCATAGGTGACAAACGACATGCGCAGCGCGCTATTCTTGGGCAGATTGTTGATACGTTCAGCTATGGAAGGCGGTTTGTTTTTGATCAGATAGATCAGCATATTGGTATCCAACATGTAGATCATAAAGACTCGCGCTCCTGCATCGGCACTGGTTCGTGGGCGTCTTCGATCAAATGCTCGGCAAAGTCGTCGTCGAAGCCCTGCAGAACTGCCAACAAGGCGGCTCCGCGGTCGGCCGGCAACGGATGAATCAGCAAGTCGCCGTTGGGGCAGCGGCTGATTTCCACTTGGCTAACGTCCAGCCGAAATTCCTGCGGAATCCTGACCGCTTGGCTGTTGCCGTTTTTGAAGATGCGGGTGGTCAAGGTGGTCATGTCATTACCCCCTGTGTGTACAATGCGTATGTATTATTATCTACTTGCTGTAACGCCGCAAGCCATGCCGGCCGAAATCGCTTGTTGGGTAGGAGTGGTCGTACCGATTGCGGATGCTATATATTGTGCAAATTTCAAGGTATAAACCGCTTATATAGTATTTCGGCCTTGACAGATCACCTTGACGAATCTACACTGCATCGCCAAGACGGTTCCCCCCGAAGGGGATTAAAAGGGAATCCGGTCGATGGTTTGGGAATGAATGATATTCTCACTGTCGGCAAGCCGGAGCTGCCCCCGCAACTGTAATCGGCGAGTCGAGGTTCAACCCGTGCCACTGGACGCGAGTCCGGGAAGGCCGAACCGAGACGGCGACCCGAAAGCCAGGAGACCTGCCCTCGAAACCTTCAGTCAACCAGGAGCGGGGTGTCTCCGAAGACGATGGCCAGCGTGCGGTTTTGGCGATAAGGGCTATACCGTGCGCGCCGTTGCGGCTTCGCTTCCCCGTTCCACTCCGTGGAGAATCACATGGAAGCCGCTGCCGTTCACCCCGCACGTCATGACCCAAACACCGCCGAAATCGGCACTTTCTCAACACCGTCTCCGCTACGCCTGCCGGATTATGGGCTGGAAGTGATCCGCCGCAACCGCGCCGTCGCCGCGTTTCAGCCGGAAAAAATCGCCATCGCCATTACCAAGGCCTTCTTGGCCGTCGAAGGCCAGCACAGCGTCAATTCGGCACGGATACGCGAGCAAGTCGCGCAGCTCACCGCCAGCGTGGTCGACGCCTTGACGCGGCGCCTGCCCGGCGGCGGCACTGTGCATATCGAGGATATTCAGGACCAGGTGGAACTGGCGCTGATGCGTTCCGGCGCCCACGACGTGGCCCGCGCTTACGTGCTGTACCGGGAAAAACACGCCGAGCAGCGTGCGGCCCAGCAACCGCTTGAAAACGCAGCGCCGATCTTGCATGTTGACGACGGCGGCCACCGCCGGCCGTTGGATAGTTCCGCGTTCATCGCTTTGTGCCGGGAGGCCTGCACCGGTTTGAGCGACGTCGATGCCGAGCGGGTCTGGGCGCAAACGCTGCCCAATCTGTACGATGGCATGCCGTTGGCGGCGGTGCGTCAGGCTTTGGTTTTGGCCGCGCGCACGTTGATCGAAGCCGAACCGGATTACGCCAAGGTCGCGGCCCGTCTGCTGTTGAGCAACCTGCGCCAGGAAGCGACCGGCCAGCCGCTGACGCAAGCCGACATGGCCGAGCGCTACGCCGATTGTTTCGCCGAGTTCCTCGCCGCCGGCGTAGCGGCCGAATTGCTGGATAAGCGCCTGCTGGAATTCGACTTGCCTCGCCTGGGCCGAGCCTTGCAGGCCGAGCGCGATCTGCAGTTCGATTACCTGGGTCTGCAAACCCTGTACGACCGCTATTTTCTGAACGTCGAAGGCCGGCGCATCGAATTGCCGCAGTGTTTTTTCATGCGGGTGGCGATGGGGCTGGCGCTGAACGAGATCGACCGCGAAACAAAGGCGATCGAATTTTACCAAGTGCTGTCCAGCTTCGACTTCATGTGCTCGACGCCGACCCTGTTCAACAGCGGCACCCGCCATCCGCAATTGTCGTCGTGCTATCTGACCACGGTATCCGACGACCTGGACGGCATTTACCAAAGCATCAAAGAAAATGCGCTGCTGCAAAAATACGCCGGCGGCCTGGGCAACGACTGGACGCCGGTGCGGGCGCTGGGCAGCCGGATCAAGGGCACCAACGGCCATAGCCAGGGCGTGATTCCGTTTCTGAAAGTGGTCAACGATACCGCCGTTGCGGTCAACCAGGGCGGCAAGCGCAAGGGCGCGGTGTGCGCCTATCTGGAAAACTGGCATCTGGATTTCGAGGAGTTTCTGGAATTGCGCAAGAACACCGGCGACGAACGCCGCCGCGCCCATGATATGAATACCGCCGCCTGGGTATCGGATTTATTCATGCAGCGCGTGCGGAGCAACGGCGACTGGACCTTGTTTTCGCCGGTCGACGTCCCCGATCTGCACGATTTGTATGGAGGCGCCTTTGCCGAGGCTTATCAAGCTTACGAAGCCAAGGCCGAGCGCGGCGAGATCAAATTGTACAAACGTGTCGGCGCGGTGCAGCTTTGGCGCAAGATGCTGACCATGCTGTTCGAAACCGGCCATCCCTGGATTACCTTCAAGGATGCCTGCAATCTGCGCTCGCCGCAGCAGCACGCCGGGGTGATCCACAGCTCCAATCTCTGTACCGAGATCACGCTGAATACCTCGGCCGACGAAACCGCGGTCTGCAATCTGGGCTCGGTGAATCTACCGGCGCATCTGGTTGAACGCGATGGCGTTTGGCGACTGGATGCCGACAAATTGCAGCGCACCATCGCCACCGCGATGCGGATGCTGGACAACGTCATCGACATCAATTTCTACGCGACCGTCAAAGCGCGTAATGCCAATTTGCGCCATCGACCGGTTGGATTGGGCATGATGGGCTTCTCCGACTGTTTGCACAAGCTGGGCGTCAGCTATGCCAGCCCGGAAGCGTTGGAATTTGCTGACCGCTCGGCGGAAATGCTGTGCTATTACGCCTACCGGGCTTCGGCCGATCTGGCTGAACAGCGCGGACGTTACAGCAGTTTTGTCGGAAGTTTATGGCAGCAAGGCGTGTTGCCGCCAGACACATTGGCGCGACTGATTGAAACGCGCGGCGATTTGGGTGTAGCGGCCAGCGGACAGTTGGATTGGCACGCATTGCGCGAACGCATCGCCCAAGTCGGCATGCGCAATTCCAATTGCGTGGCGATTGCGCCCACCGCGACGATTGCCAATATCGTCGGCGTATCGGCGTCGATCGAGCCGGTCTATCAGAACCTGTACGTCAAATCCAACCTGTCCGGCGAGTTCACCGTGGTCAACGCCGCATTGGTGCGCGAGTTGAAGGCGCTGGATTTGTGGGACGCAGTGATGGTGGCCGATCTGAAATATTTCGACGACTCGCTGGCGGCCATCGAACGGGTGCCGGAAACGATCAAGGCACGCTACGCGACCGCCTTCGAAATCGACCCCGAATGGCTGATCGAAGCCGCCGCGCGCCGGCAGAAATGGATAGACCAATCACAATCGCTGAACTTGTATGTCGCCGCGCCGACCGGCAGCAAACTGGACCGCTTGTACCGCTTGGCGTGGCAACGCGGGTTGAAGACCACCTATTACCTGCGTACCCTGGGCGCGACGGCGATGGAAAAAACCGGCGATGGCGGCGAGCCGGCCTCCAAGGTTTGCTCGATCACCGATCCGGACTGCGAGGCCTGCCAATGAAATCGGCTTTACAATTCGATGATTGGGATACTCCGACAACGGCGGCCTTTACTGCAACTTCGCCTGTCGATTTAACCGGAACGATGGCGACGCAACAGCCGGCTCCCGTATTGCCGCCGATCGATGCCGAACAAAAACGGGTCGTCAACGGCCAGGCCGACATCAACCAACTGGCGCCGTTCAAATACCCGTGGGCCTGGTCGTTTTTCCTGAACGCCAACCGCAACCATTGGACGCCGCTGGAAATCTCGATGGCGCAGGACGTGCACGATTACCAGCACAAGCTGACGCCAGCCGAGCGCCATGTGTTCGAAAACGTGCTGGCCTATCTGACCACCTCCGACATCCTGGCGATGCGCAACATCGGTTTGGCGGTGATGGAAAAGATGAGCGCGCCGGAATTGCAGATTTACCAGGCGCGGCAGGTGTACGAAGAGGCGCTGCACACCTGGACCTACCAGCACTGCATCGAAACCTTGGGGCTCGACCAGCGCGAGATTTACAACCGCTACCGGGTGGTGCCGGAAATCCACGGCAAAATCGCGCTGGCCAACCGCCGCCTGCACGGCGTATTGCAGTCCGGCCGGCCGCTGACCGACCGCGACGCGCTGCACGAATTTGCCATGGCGTATCTGTTCTTCGCCGCGGTGTTCGAAGGCTGCTGGTTCTACAATGGCTTCAGCCCGGTGTTTGCGTTGCAGCGGCGCGGTTTAATGAAGGGCGCCGCCGAACAATTGCAATACATCATGCGCGACGAGGTGCTGCACTGCGCGTTCGGCATCCGCGTGGTGCGGCAGTTGTTAGAGGAAGAAAATCTGCAGCTCGATCCGCAAGCGTTGCGCCGGATGTGGGACGAAGCCGAAGCGGCCGAAGCGGCTTACGCCGGCTACATTCTGCGCGAACCGATACTCGGCTACAACGCCGGTCTGCATATCGAGCAATTCCGCTATATCGCCAACCGCCGCGCCCGCCAGTTAGGTATGGCCGAACCGTTTTCCGGCGCCGCCAACGTCTTGCCGTGGCTGGACGAGCAGGCCAATTTGCGCAAGGAGAAGAACTTTTTTGAAACCCGCGTTACGGAATATCAGACGGGCGGGGCGCTGGTTTGGGAATAGCTCCCGGTTCAGGCGAAGCGATGGGCTTTCCGGCTGAATAAAAAAAGCCGCACCCGAAGCAGGTGCGGCTTTTTTGAGGCTGTAGAACCTGAAAAGCCGAAGGCCGGCTTGCGGCCTTACCAGCTCTTGATCTCGTCGCCCTGGCTGACCAGAATGACGTCGGCCGGACGCATCGCGAACAAGCCGACGCAGACCACGCCGGTGATGTCGTTGATGGTTTTTTCCAGCTCGATCGGGTCCAGAATGTCCAGGTTGTGCACGTCCAGGATATGGTTGTGGTTGTCGGTCACGAAATTTTCGCGCCAGACCGGCTGGCCGCCCATCTTGACCATTTCGCGGGCGACGTAGCTTCTGGCCATCGGAATTACTTCGATCGGCAGCGGGAACTTGCCCAGCACGTCGACGCATTTGGAACCGTCGGCGATGCAGACGAATTTCTTGCTGGCCGCGGCGATGATTTTTTCGCGGGTCAGCGCGCCGCCGCCGCCTTTGATCAACTGTTTGCGCGGGTTGATTTCGTCGGCACCGTCGATGTAAATGTCCAGCGTGCCGACTTCGTTCAGGTCGAGCACCGGAATGCCGACTTTCTTCAGCCGCTCGCTGGTGCCGACGGAACTGGAAACCGCGCCTTCGATCGTGCTTTTATAGTCGGCCAGCATCTCGATGAAATAATTGACCGTCGAACCGGTGCCGACGCCGATCAGCGGAATGTCCTTCACATAATCCAAGGCGGCCGCGGCGACTTTTTGTTTTAATTCGTCTTGAGTCATAAGTTTCCTGTTGTGCTTGATGTAAGTGGCTTAAATTGCGTGATCATACCGCATAAACCGGCATTGTTCAGCCGATTTTTTAAAACGGCGGCGGGTTTGGGATACACTGTTTACAGAAGCGACAGGACGAAATCCCACTGTTCCTTCGTCACCGGCATGATCGACAATCGGTTGCCGCGCCTGACCAGGGCGAGATCGGCGAGTTCGGGGCGCTCTTTCAGTTCTTTCAGCGTGATCGTGCGCGGCAGATGCCTGACGTATCTGACGTCGACCATGAACCAGCGCGGATGGTCCGGCGTGCTTTTAGGATCGAAATGCGGATCGCCCGGATCGAAGGCCTTGAAATCGGGATAGCCTTCCCGGGCTATTTCCATGATGCCCACGATGCCGGGCTCGGGGCAGTTCGAATGGTAAAAGAAAACCCGATCGCCCAGCTTCATCCGGTCGCGCATCATGTTCCGCGCCTGGTAATTGCGTACGCCGTCCCAGTGTTCCGTACCGTCCGGCTTTCGGTAGAGATCGTCGATGCTGAAAGTATCGGGTTCGGACTTCATCAGCCAGTATTGCATACTGAAATGCTCCTTTTGATTCAGGGAAAATTTTCTGCGCTGCCGTCCCCGTTATATCGTCTTTAGCCGGTGGCGTCTACAGCGCGCCGGTTGAACTTGGCTATACTCTGATTCATGCGTGCGTGGAGGGCCCGTTCGTAGAAAAGGGATTTCGGATCGGGTTGATGGCTAGGGCTTGTTCATCTGTTGTATAGTAGCGATAAATGACCGAAAAGGCGCGGCCTTTACCACGGGCGAGCGATATAAATTGCGAAATTGAGCGAATAAAGCAACCATCATGGATATTTTAAGCGTCATCGGCCTGCTGATCGGTATCAGTGCGCTGTTATTCGGTAATTTCTTGGAGGGCGCCAGTCTCGGTTCGCTAGTTAACGGGCCGGCTTTTATTATCGTGTTCGGCGGTACGCTCGGTGCGACGTTATTGCAGTTTCCGCCCCTCATCTTCATTCGCAGCCTGAGGTTGTGTTTGTGGGTGTTTTTTCCGAAGAAAAAGAATCTTTCGGTCGAGATCGACAAGATCGTCGAGTGGAGCCATTCGGCGCGTAAGCTGGGGCTGCTGGGATTGGAGGACGAGATAGAGTCCGAGCCCGATCCGTTTATCAAAAAGGGCCTGCAGTTGCTGGTCGACGGCAACGAGCCGGAAAGTATCCGCAATATTTTGGAACTGGATATCGACAGCCGGGAGGATATCGATCTGCAGGCGGCGAAAATGCTGGAGGCAATGGGCGGGTATGCCCCTACCATCGGCATGTTGGCGGCCGTGATGGGGCTGATTCATGTTTTGGAAAATCTGTCCGATCCGAAGATGCTGGGTGCAGGCATCGCGACCGCGTTTGTGGCTACGGTGTATGGCGTCGGTTCCGCCAATCTGTTTTTTTTGCCGATGGCAAACAAAATCAAAACGTATGTCTATGCCTCTTCCCAGGCAAGAGAAATGATTGCGGCCGGGTTGATTGCGATTTCGCAAGGCGAAAATCCGCGTAATATCAAACTGAAATTAAGCGCTTACCTGTTTGAGTTCGAGAGTGATAGCAGTAGTTTATGAGAAAGAAACGTAAGAATAGGGCGAACGAAGCCATCCATCACGATCGCTGGCTGGTGTCCTATGCCGATTTTGTGACGCTTCTGTTCGCATTCTTCGTGGTCATGTATGCGCTTTCGGCAAGCAACGAAAGCCAGTATCAGGCGGTTTCCCAATCCATAAGGACGGCTTTTCTGGAAAAAAAACATCAGGTCATCATATTGGAAGAAGCGTTAAGGGAAAGAGTCGATCATGTGAGTCCGATCGCACTCGACGAAGAGTGGGTGGCCGATAGCAGGCAATTGCAGCAAGCCTCCGATCAATTGACGCAACAGTTGGGCGAACAGATCAAGGATCAATTGGTTGCTGTCAGCAAGGGCAACTCCTGGATAGAGCTGCAGATGAACAGCGAATTGCTGTTTTTGAGCGGCTCGGCGGACTTGTCGGCAAACTCGCTGCCGGTACTCAAAAAAGTCGCGGAAATTCTGAAGCCGCTGCCGAATCAGATTCAGGTCGAAGGGCATACCGATAATCTGCCGATCGGTACGTCCAAGTTTCCGTCAAACTGGGAATTGTCGTCGGCCAGAGCCACGACCGTCGTCAGGGAGCTCATCAAAAACGGCATCAATCCGCCTCGCCTGTCGGCCATAGGTTATAGCGAGTTTCATCCGGTCGCGGACAATAACATCGAGGCGGGCCGTTTCAAAAACCGAAGAGTCTCGCTGCTGATTATTTCGCAAGATTATTCGCGCGACCGTTTGCACTCGATCAACGCGAATAGACCGGCTGCCGGCGGCCAGGACCAGAATTTATCCGCTTCGGCCAAGCCTTGACGCCGATGCCGCGCGAAAAGAGAGGCAGACGGCTTCCGGATTCCCCTTGATTGTTGCCGGACCGGGGCCCTACAATATCAAGTTTGTTGGGCGCATATCAGTGAATAGGCTAAAGAAATAATGGATTATCCTTCCGAAGAAAACTGCTATCAGGCCAGCCATGCCGGTCTGATCATCCAGAGCTACCAGCTCCTGCTCGGCAGGGAGCTGATTCCCGGCATTTCCGCCGACCCGAATTCTGCCGAGACTTTGTTTCGTGCGCCGATTGCGGTGATATCGCACGATACCGCGCCGGACCCGGTCTTCAATTACGCCAATCTGCAGGCGTTGGCGCTTTTCGAGATGAGCTGGGAGGAATTTACCCGCATGCCGTCCCGCTTTTCGGCCGCGCAGGCCGAATGGGCCGAACGCGAAAAATTGCTCACCTCGGTCAAGGCGCACGGCTTCGTCTATCCCTTGCAGGGCGTCCGGGCTTCGAAAACCGGCAAGCGTTTTGAAGTCCATGACGGTGCGGTCTGGAACTTGATCGATGCCGGCCGGCAGTACCGGGGGCAGGCGGCCTGTTTTTTTGCATGGGAATCGCTCTGAATTTCCCAGTGACTGTCCCGTTTCCGGCGAAACGAGAATCCCGGATTTTGAACTGAAATCATCATGAGCAACGAATATAATGCCGCGGCCATCGAGGTCTTGAGCGGCCTGGAGCCGGTGCGCAAACGCCCCGGCATGTATACCGATACGACGCGCCCGAATCACTTGGTCCAGGAAGTTGTCGACAACAGTGTGGACGAAGCGCTGGCCGGCCACGCGGATACGATCGAGGTGATCCTGTACAAGGACGGATCGGTGCGGGTCAGCGACAACGGCCGCGGCATGCCGGTCGACATCCATCCGGAGCAGGGCATTCCCGGCGTCGAGGTGATTCTGACGCAACTGCACGCCGGCGGCAAGTTTTCGAACAAGAATTACCAGTTCTCGGGCGGTCTGCACGGCGTCGGCGTTTCGGTCGTGAACGCGCTGTCCGCCTGGCTCGAAGTCGAAGTCAAGCGGGGCGGCAAGGTCTACCGAATGGCATTCGCCGACGGCGAAAAGACGAGCGATTTGACCGAAACCGGCACGGTGGGCCGGAATAACACCGGCACGACGGTCACCTTTCTGCCCAACGAAAAATATTTCGATTCGAGCAAGGTTTCGGTCACCCGGCTGAAACAAAACTTGCGCGCAAAGGCGGTCCTGTGTCCGGGACTGAAAGTCAGCCTGAAGGTCGAGCACCCGGAAGAAGAAATCGTCTGGCGTTACGAGCATGGCCTGAAAGACTACCTGCTCGACCGGATCGGCGATATCGATTTCCTGCCGGAGCAGCCGTTCATGGGCGGCATGGCGGCCGACCACGAAGCGGTCGAATGGGGCATCGTCTGGGCATTGGAAAATCCCGGGGAAATACTCGCCGAAAGCTATGTGAACCTAGTGCCCACCGCCCAGGGCGGCACGCACGTGAACGGGCTTCGGGCCGGCCTGACCGAAGCGATGCGCGAGTTCTGCGATATCCGGAACATCCTGCCGCGCGGTGTCAAGGTCGCTCCGG
Organism: Methylomicrobium agile; assembly: GCF_000733855.1. Taxonomy (NCBI): domain Bacteria; kingdom Pseudomonadati; phylum Pseudomonadota; class Gammaproteobacteria; order Methylococcales; family Methylococcaceae; genus Methylomicrobium; species Methylomicrobium agile. The sequence goes on along the minus strand of NZ_JPOJ01000001.1, from coordinate 594,591 downwards.
AGGATGTCTGGGAAAACTGCCATTTCGTGCTCTCGGTCAAGCTGGAGGATCCGCAGTTTTCCGGCCAGACGAAGGAGCGGCTCAGTTCGCGCGAATGCGTCGCGTTCGTCTCCGGCGTCGCCAAGGACAGCTTCAGCCTGTGGCTGAACCAGCATCCGGCCGAGGGCGAGAAAATCGCCGAAGTGATCATCGCCAGCGCGCAAAAGCGCCTTCGCGCCAGCAAGAAAATCATCCGGAAAAAAATCACGCAAGGTCCGGCCTTGCCGGGCAAACTGGCCGACTGCTCCGCGCAGGACATCGGCCGGACCGAACTGTTCCTGGTCGAAGGCGATTCGGCCGGCGGTTCGGCCAAGCAGGCGCGGGACCGCGACTTTCAGGCGATCATGCCGCTGCGCGGCAAGATCCTGAATACCTGGGAAGTCGATTCGAACCTAGTGATGGCTTCGCAGGAAGTGCACGACATCGCGGTTGCGCTGGGCATCGAGCCGGGCTCGAACGATTTGGCCAACCTGCGCTACGGCAAGGTCTGCATCCTGGCCGATGCGGATTCCGACGGCAACCATATCGCAACTTTGATCAGTGCGCTGTTTTTCCAGCACTTCAATGCGCTGGTCAGGGCAGGGCATGTGTTCGTCGCGATGCCGCCTTTGTACCGGATCGATGTCGGCAAGCGGGTGTTCTATGCGCTGGACGAATCCGAACGCCAGGGCGTGCTGGACCGGATCAAGGCCGAAAAGTTGAAAGGCCAGATCAACGTGCAGCGATTCAAAGGCCTCGGTGAAATGAATCCGTCGCAGCTCCGCGAAACCACGATGAATCCGGATACGCGCCGGCTCGTGCAATTGACGGTCGCCGACGGCGACGGTACCGGCGGCCAGTTCGATCTGCTGTTGGCCAAGAAACGCGCGCCGGAGCGGAAAATCTGGCTCGAAACCAAGGGCAATCTGGCGGATGTCAAGTAAAAGGCCGGTATTCGCTTTGGGCCGGGGAATCTTTTTATTGGCCGGTCCGCTCTTTTCGCAGTAAGGGATTTTGCCGGTAATAGAGGCTCAACTGCTCGTAAACGGCCGCAAATTCCGTCTGCAGGATTTCCGGCGCGCAGAAAAAATACTCGCTGACCACGGCGAAGAATTCGGCCGGGCTGTCGGCCGCGTAAGGGTCGATCAAGGTGCGGCGTCCATGATCGACCCGCCGGACGAACTGTGCGTAGGCCGCGCTGAACGCCGCGGACCACGGCGCGACCGGCATCCGGTAATGCAGGGGCGGATAGCCGTCGGCCGGCCCGTTCAGCATGTCGAGCTTGTGGGCAATCTCATGGATGACGACATTGCGCCCGGCTTCAGGCTCTTCGAGTTCCTGCTCGATCTCGTCCCAGGAAAGGATCAACGGCCCATGCGACCAGGATTCCCCGCATAGATGCAGTTCCTGAGGATGGACGACGCCCGCCTCGTCCGTTTCCTCATGCCTGACCCGGAAATCGGCCGGATAAACGATCACTTCCCGCCAGCCCGCCAAACAGCCGAATCCGAGCCCCAGCACCGGCAGGCAGGCGAGCGCCGCAATCCGGAGGCGCATCGCATCGGTAAGCGCCAGTCCTTGAACCCCGCTGAACTCTTTTTCGTAAAGGAACAAAGTCGCCAACTCGCGCAGGCGCGCTTTTTCGACTGCGGTCAATTCGCGCAGCGGAGCGCAATTGCGGAGGGTTTCCCGCCACAGGGAGTGCGGGATCGGATGGCGGCGCAGAATACGGCAGAGGCGTGCGCGTTTTAACCAATTCATCGAGTCGATTCGGAAAATAAATGACTTGGGTAGGGGGCAATGTGTTTAAGGCAAGCCGGGATCAGGTTGCTTAGGACTTCGTCAAACACACCTCCCCCTTTGAAAAAGGGGGATCGAGGGGGATTTGTTTGGTAAATCTCCCCCGGCCCCTCGGCAACCGCTCCCTGCGTTGCCCTATCTCCTGCATCCCTGCAGTCGTCTTTTTCAAAGAGGGGAGTGAATATTCTGCTTTCCGTAACTCTCAGCATTCGGGAGGTTATTTTCCACCAGATCCTTAATGAAGTTACAAGGCTGGCTTTGTCTCTCTGTTCCGTCATTTGCAAAGCCAGCTTTGCAACTCCGGGGCTAAACTTGAGTTGTAGGGTACCTTACAGCGGTTTGTGCTCTTTGGGGTGTAACCCAAGCCGGCAAAGAGTGTATCACGGTAAGTGCTCGGCGCGGGAGCGGGGGAGGTTATTGTCGACCAAACTTTATGTGGATAATGGGGGGTTATTGGCGGAGCAGGAGTTTTTTCCCGATCCGGCGAGCGATCAGAATCCCGATCAAAATCCCCAGGCCGTCGAAAATCAAATCGCCCACATCGGCCGACCGGCCGGGAAGGGTCAATTGCCTTCCCTCATCCCACACGCCCACGCCCGCGCAGAACAAGACGACCGGAAAGCGGATACGCAAATTCAGTCCGAAATCCAGCAGGCCGGCCAGTACCGCAAACCAGGACAGGTGCGCCAGTTTGTCCCAGGGTGCTTTGAACAGGCCTGCCGCTTCCGGCCGATGGCCGCCCCAAATGAATAAAAGCAGCAAGATCGACGCGAGCAGCAGCGACAGCCGTCTCAACAGCAGCAAGACCGTCACCGAGTGTTTTTGACAGTACGAGGCAAGCAGCGCCAGAACAGGCGTCATCATCGGATTTTGTCGTTTCCCGAAGATTGCCACCGCCAGACGTCGCGGCACATTTGTTCGAGGCCGCGGTCGGCCCGCCAGCCCAGTTCGCGCTCTGCGAGCGCCGGGTCGGCGTAACAGATCGCGACATCGCCGGGACGCCGCGGCGCAAACCGATAAGGCACCGGCCGGCCGCTGGCTTTTTCAAAGGCATCGATCATCTCAAGCACGCTGTAACCCTGGCCGGTACCCAGGTTATAGGTCAGCACGCCGGTTTGCCGGGCCAGCTTTTCCAGCGCCTTGACATGTCCCCGCGCCAGATCGGCTACATGAATGTAATCCCTGACGCCGGTGCCGTCGACAGTCTCGTAATCGTTGCCGAATACCGAGAGTTTTTCGCGCCGTCCCTCGGCGACCTGGGCGATATAAGGCATCAGATTGTTCGGAATGCCGCCCGGATCCTCGCCGATCAGGCCGCTTGGGTGCGCGCCGACCGGGTTGAAATAGCGCAGCAGCGCAATGCGCCAGCGTGCGTCGGCGACGGCCAAATCGCGCAGCATGTCCTCGACCATGCGTTTAGTGCGTCCGTAGGGATTCATCGGCGCTAGCGGAAAATCCTCCCGGATCGGCACCGATGGCGGTTCGCCGTAAACGGTGGCGGAAGAGCTGAACACGACGGTGTGAACGCCGAATTTCGCCATCGTCTGCAGCAGCGCCAGGCTGCCGGAGACGTTGTTATCGTAATAGAGCGCCGGATCGGCGACCGATTCGCCGACCGCTTTCAGTCCGGCGAAATGGATCGCCGCATCGATCGCATGTTCGGCAAACACCGTTTCCATCGCCGGCCTGTCGCGAATATCCATCTCGATGCAGACCACGGTTTTGCCGGTAATTTCCTCGACCCGTTTCAATACCGAAGGTTTGCTGTTCCGGAAGTTGTCGATCACGACGATCCGATAACCTGCCTCCAGCAGTTCGACGCAGGTATGGGAGCCGATATAGCCGGCACCGCCGGTCACGAGGATGGTGTTTATCTGCATGGGCTTGTCCGTGTTCGGCCGCTGTTTCGGCGGTTTCCGGGAAACCTGCGCGTGTGAAGGCCCGCGATCGGCGGGAGCGGATCGGGGCGGCGCGCTGGAGAAGGCGCATCGACCGGGGCGCGTCGAAAAACGATCCCAAGGAGGTGGAGGCGGTCGGGCATGGCTTATTTTCCGGATAGCATCAAGGACGGATGGTGTGGCATGGTCTTATCTCGACAGCTTATCGTTTGATTGAGTTACAGTTTATAGTTAACGAAAAAATAGGGATACCCGCAAAAAAGGATATCGGGAAGATAGTGAATGGATACCGGGGTTATTTACAAACAGGCGGCCGAGATCAAAAAAGCCTCGCCGCGGGGCTTTTCGGCATTAAAATATAAGCCGTTTTTTCTTTTTACAAACCCTTCAGCCCGATCTCCTGAAATCGAGTGACCGAATTAGAATTATTTTTCAGCCGCGAAGGCGGTTTGGCAAAGGCGACCAAGGGCTACCGGCCGCGCGCGCCGCAAATCGAAATGGCGAAGGCGATCGCGGAGACGATCCGGTCCGGGCGGCATCTGATCGCGGAAGCCGGCACCGGTACCGGCAAGACTTTTGCGTATCTGGCGCCGGCGGTTTTGTCGGGCAGCAAGGTGATCGTTTCGACCGGCACCAAAAACCTGCAGGATCAGTTGTTCAACAAGGATCTGCCGTTGATCCGCAAGGCGATCAAGACGCCTTTTATGGCCGCGCTGCTGAAAGGCCGCGGCAATTATCTATGCACTTACCGGCTGGAGAATTCGCTCAATTCCGCGTTCGGATTCAGCAAAGAAGATGCCGACGCGCTGAGCAAGATCAAGTCCTGGGCGAAGCGCACGAAAACCGGCGATATCGCCGAAATGTCCGAGGTGACCGAGGCGAATCCGGTCTGGTATCAGGCCACCTCGACCGTCGAGAATTGTCTGGGCCAGGACTGCCCTCATTATGCCGACTGTTTTCTGGTCAAGGCCCGGAAAGCCGCGCAGGAAGCCGAAATTCTGGTCGTGAATCATCACCTCTTATGCGCGGACTGGTCGATTCGCGGCGGCGGCTTCGGCGAGCTTCTGCCGAAGGCCGACGTGATCATCGTGGACGAGGCGCATCAGCTGGCCGCTACCGCGTCCGATTTTTTGGGCGTCAACGTCGGCAGCAAGCAGTTGAACGATCTGGCGCGCGATGCGCTGGCCGAGTATTTCAAGGACGCCACCGACCTGCCGGCCTTGCGCGCCGCCTGCGAAGCGCTCGAACACGGCAGCAAGGACCTGCGCCTGGCGTTCGGGATCGAGCTGAAGCGCGGCGAATGGCGGGAGATCGAGAGCAATCCGAAAATTTTGGGTGGGTTGGCGGATGTTCGGAGCCAATTGCAGAACCTGGCCGACCAGCTCGAACTGGCCTCGGTGAAGAGCAAAGGACTGGAACTGTGCTTCAAGCGGGCCGAGGAACTCGCGCAGCAATTGAAGACCGTTTCCGAAGAGGCCGGCGGCAAGTGGATTCGCTGGTATGAAACGCACCGGAAGACGGTTACTCTGAGCCGGACGCCGCTCGACATCGCCGCCGAATTCAGGCATTTCATGCAAGCGAGCCAGGCGGTATGGGTTTTTACCTCGGCGACCTTGAGCGTGGCCCAGCGCTTCACGCATTTCGCAAACGGGCTCGGCATCGCCGATGCCGAAAATGCACGCTGGGACAGCCCGTTCGACTATGAAAGCCAGTCGCTGTTTTATCATCCGAAGGGCTTGCCGAAACCCGAGAGTCCGGATTTTACCGCGTCGATCCTCGATTTCGTGGTGCCGGTGCTGCAGGCCAGCCGGGGGCGGGCGTTTTTTCTGTTTACCAGCCATCGCGCGTTGAAAGAAGCGGCCGAACTGCTGGCCGACAAAATTCCCTATCCGCTTTTGATTCAGGGCACCCGGCCGAAAGGCGTGCTGCTGGAACAGTTCAAGCAGGCCGGCAACGCGGTGCTGCTCGGCACGTCCAGTTTCTGGGAGGGCATCGACGTGCGCGGCGAAGCGCTGTCGTGCGTGATCATCGACAAATTGCCGTTCGCCTCGCCCGGCGATCCGGTGTTGAAGGCGCGGATGGAGGCGATGAGGCGGCAGGGGCGCAATCCGTTTTTCGAATACCAGTTGCCGGCGGCGGTGATCGCGCTCCGGCAGGGCATCGGCCGGTTGATCCGCGACGTGACCGACCGGGGCGTCCTGATGGTCTGCGACCCGCGCCTTCTCAAGCGCTCCTACGGGCAAATCTTTCTGGACAGCGTGCCGGCGATGCGGCGCACCCGCGACATTGCGGAGGTGCAGGCATTTTTCGAACGGGAAGAAGCTACCTGACCGCCGCCTGCCGGCATTTTTCGAGCAGGGCATCCGCTACTTCCCTGGAGGCGAGTAGGGCGCCGAATTCCGCAGCCGGCAGCGGATGGCTGACCAGAAAGCCCTGATAGAGATCGCAGCCTTTTTCTTTCAGGAAGGCAAGCTGCGCCGACGTTTCGACGCCTTCGGCCAGCACCTTGAAGCCGAGAATGTGTCCCATCGCGATGATCGTGGACGCGATTTCCATGTCATCCTGCTGATCCGGGATGTCGTCGATGAAGTTCTTGTCGATCTTCAGCACATTCAACGGAAAGCGCTTCAAATAGGCCAAAGACGAATAGCCGGTGCCGAAGTCGTCGATCGCCAGGCGCACGCCTTGCTCGCGCAGGCTCTTCAGAATTTCGATCACGTCGGTCTGGCGCTCCATCAGGCCGCTTTCGGTCAGTTCCAGTTCCAGATAGCGGGCTGGAAACCCGGTTTCCCGCAGCACCTCCGCCACGAGGACGTTGATGTCGCTTTGGCGGATTTGATGCTGCGAAACGTTCACCGCCAGCGAAATCGGTTTGAAGCCCTTATCGAGCCATTCCTTGCCTTGGCGGCAGGTTTCTTTTAGCACCCAGGCGCCGACCGCCTGAATCAGGCCGGTCTGTTCGGCGACCGGAATGAAATGGTTCGGCGAAATCATGCCTTCGACGGGATCCTGCCAGCGGGCCAGCGCTTCGGCGCCGACGATCTCGCCGGTCGCGATGTCGATCTGCGGTTGGTAATACACGAGCAGTTCGTTCTGCACCAACGCCCGGCGCAGGCGCGCTTCCATCTCGATGCGCCGGCGCGCGGCTTCGGTGAACTCGTTGGAAAAGAAGGCGAAACGGTTGCGGCCGCCTTCCTTCGCTTCATACAGCGCCGCGTCGGCCTGCTGCAGCAGTAATTCGGGCGTATGCCCGTGCTGGGGATACAGGCTGATCCCGACGCTGGCGCCGATCAGCACTTCGCCGGCATTCGGGATCGACCAGGGCTCGCTGAGGTCGTTGATGACCGCCTGGGCGATGCGGGCGGCATCTTCCGGATGCGTGATATTTTCCAGCACCACCGTAAATTCGTCCCCGCCCAGCCGGGCCACCGTATCGATGTCCCGTACCCGGTTGACCAGCCGGTTGGCGACCAATTGCAGCAGCTGGTCGCCGACCAGATGGCCGAAGCTGTCGTTGACGTCCTTGAAGCGGTCCAGGTCGAGCATCAGGAGGGCGAGTTGCGTGCCTTCGCGTTTGGCGGTTTCGATGCTGTGTTCGAGGCGGAAGAACAGGCGCAGCCGGTTCGGGAGCGAGGTCAGCGTGTCGTGGTGCGCAAGGAATTCGAGTTGCGCTTCGGAAGCTTTGAGCTGGGTGATATCGGCGAAGACGCCGACATATTCGGTGACGTTGCCCGAATGGTCGCGCGCGACGCTGACGTTCAATAATTCGGGATAAACTTCGCCGTTCTTACGCCGGTTCCAGATTTCCCCCTGCCAAAAGTTCTGGGTGCGGATCGTTTCCCAGAGGTTTCGGTAGAACTCGCGGTCGTGGCGTCCCGACGCCAAAATACCGGCGCTTTTACCGAGCGCTTCCTGCTCGGTATAGCCGGTAATCGCGGTAAAGGCCGGATTGACTTTCAGGATGCGGCGGCGGGCATCGGTGATCATGAAGCCTTCCTGGCTTTGTTCGAACACTTTGGCGGCCAGCTTGAGCTGCGTCTCGGCGCGCTTGCGGTCGATCGTCAGCGCGGCGTAATGGGCCACGGTTTCGATCAGTTTACACTGGTATGCGTTCGGTACGGCCTTTTTGCGGTGGTAAACCGCAAAGGAGCCCCGTACTTTGCCGTCGGGGCCTTGTATCGGCTCCGACCACCAGGACTTCAGGCCGGCCCGTACGAGCAGGTCTCTGATCCGGGCGCAGCGGGGATCCGTCATCACATCGTAGGCCACCGCGCTTTCGCCCTTGCCGGCCGCATAGCCACAGCAGCCGGTGTCGTCGCCGATTTGCAGTCCGTCGATGCCGCTCTTGTAGAAATCGGGCAGGCTGGGGGCGGCGGCCGGATTCAGGCTGCGTCCTTTATCGTCAAGCAGGAAGATCGCACAGCAAGTGTCAGGCATCAGGGTTTCGACTTTGTGCGTGATAGCCTCCAGAATCTCGGTCAAGGGCGTGCTGCTGGTGATGCATTCGAGCATGAATCCGCGAAGTTCTTCCAGGTTTTGCTCCTGGCGGCGTTCGGTCAGATCCATGTTGGTGCCCGAGATGCGCACGACCTTGCCTTCCTTGTTGCGCGAAATGAAGCTGCGTTCCAGGATCGGCACGTAGTGGCCGTCCTTATGGCGCAGGCGGAATTCGATCGCATGCATGCTTTGTCCTCTGTGCAGCGCCTTGCGTAAATCGTTCTGGATGAAATCGAGATCGTCCGGATGGACCAGGCTGTGCCAGAGTTTGGCGTCGCTTTGCAGTTCGTCCGTTTCGTAGCCCAGCATGTGCCACCATTGGGGCGAGTAGTACAGGCGGTTTTTTTCCAGATCCCAATCCCAGGGCGCATCGTTGGAGCCCTTGATCGCGAGCATCAGGCGGGTTTCCGATTCCTGCAGGGCCTGTTCGGCGAGTTTGCGCTGGGTAATGTCGTGGGTAACGCCGAGCAGCATCACGACGTTGTTGTGGTGATCGGGCAGCGGCGCGGCATAGGTTTCGAGCCAGCGGCGCGAGCCTTTGAGCCCGGTGATTTCGAATTCGAGAGAACCTTGCTCGCCTTTCATCACGCGTTTGTGCAGGGCGGTAAAGGCCTCCCGGTATTCAGGCAGAATGAAATTGAGCAGTTCGTGCTGCCGCACCTGATCCAGAGAATCGGCTTCCAGCATCTTCAATCCTGCGGCGTTCATCTCGAGCAGATCGCCGTTTTTGTCGACCACCTTGACGCATTCCGGTTCGGTCTCGATGATCGCGCGCAGGAATTGCTCGTTTTTCTGCAGCGCGCATTCGGCCTGGGTCCGTTTCTCTTCCCTTGCGAAATTGTCGAGGGCGAAGCTGATGTCCCCGGCCATTTTGAGCAGGAGATCGCGCACGTCTTCGTCGAACGCATGCGTCTTGCCTGCGTACAGGCAGAAGACGCCCACGACCTCGCCGTTACGGTGAATCGGCAGCGCCGCCTTCGAGCCCCATCCGTAACGGGACGCCACTTCATGCCAGGGCAGGGTGGAGGGGGCGTGGGAAAAATCCTGGCACCAGACCGGCCGGCCTTCGAGTATCGCAGTTCCTGAAGGCCCGTTGCGGAACGGCGATCCTTCCGCCAGATCCATATCGATTTCCTGAAGATACTCGATTCCGTCGCCGGCCCAGGCTACCGGAGCCACGCGTTGTTTTTCGGCGTCGGTCAGGCCTATCCATACCATTTTCATGCCTCCGAATTCGACCGAATCACGGCAGATTTGCCGGTACAGTTCGGTCGCGTAGGTACAGCGCACGATGGCTTGGTTGCAATGGCTCAAGGCGGCATACAGTTGGGTCAGGCGTTGAATTTTGTCCTCGCTGTTTTTATGCTCCCTGATTTTTCTCTGGAGTTCGCGGGTACGGATTTTGACTACCTCTTCGGTTTGCAGTGTGCGTCCGGTCAGCATCAGCAAACCGATTCCGGTGAGGCCGGTAAATAGAAAACAGCCCAGGATCAGCCACCACATATTCCAGTTGAGCTGTTCGGCGTAAAATTCGGGGGTCGCGGAGTAGGTGACGATCCAGGTCCGGTCGGCCACGCGCAGGGGCAGGGACTTTTCCAGCCTGGGAAAATCCGGCGACAGCTTCGGCATGAGCGCCGTTTCGCTGAGCAGCTCTTTGCCGCTGTCGGTTATTCTCAACAGCAGCTGTAAATCGGCGAATTGTTCTTTAACGGTTCCGATTTTCCGCGGCACCTGGAAAACACTCGCGATAAATCCTGCCAGTGCCGCGCGCCGCTCCGGCAGCGTGGCAAGCGGACGATCGGAGAAATAAACCGGGGTGTAAATCACCGCGCCGGGCTGCGGGGACGTATCCCGCACGAGCCGTATCTGGCCGGCGAGGGTCGTTTGAGCCGTATCCCGGGCTTTTTGGATCGCCGTGTAGGTATCCGGCCTGGATGAAATATCCAGCCCCAGGGCTTCGGCGTTGCCCGCCAGAGGTTCGGCATAGATAATCGGGAAATATTCCTGCCGTACCGGGGCCGGGCGAAGGGGGCGGCGGTTTTCGGCCGCTTCGGCGTAAAGCGGCTTCCCGATCCGGGCTTCGTAGGCGGCCCGCTCAGCCGCCGGAATTCTCGGTATCCACTCCAGCGCCTGGATGTCCGGATTGTCCTTCAGGAAAGGCTGGGTAAGATGCCGGAAGGCTTCGGCATTCACGGGAAGCGAACTGTCGAAGAATGCCTTGATGTTCCGATTGGCCTCGATATAGCGGTTGAATTCGTTTTGCAGGGCGTTGTGCAGCAGGCTGCATTGTTCGTCGAACAGCGAACCGATGCGCTTTTGTTCCTGCTGTTTGCCGAAATGCAGGATCACGATCACCAGCAGCGACAGGATGGCCAATGGCAAGGCGACCCAATTGAGGCGCATGTTTTTGCGGTTGCGCAGCACGCCGATGAAGCTCAGCAGCAAAGGCGTGAAAATCAATACCCCCATCGTATCGCCTATCCACCAGGTCAGCCAGCTTAACGGCAGATCCTCGGGCGTGATGGCGTTGTATAGAAACAGGGTGACGATGCCGAGCGAGGCGGACAACATGCAGCTGGCCGGTCCGCCGAGCGCAATGAAGCGCAGGATGCTGTGGTCTCTGGTCAAGGGGTTGTCGGCACCCACATAACGGCGGGTCAGCCAGACGCCCAGGGCTGCCTGCAGAACGGAGCCCGCGCTGGCGATACTGGCGATGGACAGGGAGAATTTTATGTTGCCCGGATAGACCGCGTCGATAAAGGAGAAGGTCTGAGCGGCAAACGAACCGGCCAGGAGCCCCGGAGCGACTTTGTATCCGTAGGTGAACATACCGGCGAAAGCGATCCCCGCCGCCGGCCAGACCGGGCTGGCGTGGCTGGGCGGTATCGACAGCAAGGTGCCGAAATAGCCGCCCATGAAATAGCCGAGTGCAAGCCAGAGGTTGATTTTTATGAGGTATCGCATTGATCGGCTATTAAAATCGGGTAATCCGGATGCGCGGGACCGGGAGGCACTTAGGCGCCGCGCAGACTGTTTTAAAGTGAATCGTGAATTCCGGTCGGTGCTCGACCTGGCGGCGTGGGGCGTATTTCGGAAAGGAAAATTTTTCAAAAATCTATAGCTCGTTTGGAATCGGCGTTCGTAGTGTTACAGGTACAGGTTTGGGTAAAACGTAAGCCATACGAAACATGCCATTTTCATGTTCGCCGATTGTCAGCCTCCGAAGCCGCCAAGGAAGTGAAAAGCGACGGTATTTATGCGTTTTTGATAATGCGCCTGGGCCGCCTATAGTAATTTAATCTTTTTGGATAGCCAATCTTCTCTTTCGATTGGGAAAATTTATAGGAAAAAAGTAAGAGCGCAACTCTCTTGCCGGTATGAGGTGTGCCTTGAGATTTTCTCCTTTCCCAAAGCCGGATTACGTTTATTCAGAAAGTGCGGCCCGGTAAAAGTTCACTTACACAGGGCCTGTTCCCTGTACGGCCAGGCGGACATTCTCGACGCTGCGTTGACGCCGGTTTTGCGTTTGGCCTCGGGTCGGTGAACCGGGTCGGTTGTCCGGTCACTCAAGCGATTTTCGCGCGGGCGATCGCGAGGGCAGCCATTTTGCCTCGGATACTGGTAGAATAAAGAGTTATTGATTCCACTGGCTTTTTACAAAAAATGAGTACACAACCCAGCAAAGACCTCGAAACCTTCGTAAACCCCGAGCCCGGCCGGGATTACACGATCCGTATCGACATTCCCGAATTCACCTGTTTGTGCCCGAAGACCGGGCAGCCCGATTTTGCGACGATCCGTCTCGAATATGTGCCGGCAGCGGCCTGCGTCGAGCTGAAAGCGCTGAAATTGTATATCTGGTCGTTCCGTGACCAGGGCGCCTTTCATGAAGCGGTGACCAATCAAATCCTGAACGACATCGTTGCCGCGATTCAGCCGAAGTTCCTGCGCGTACGCGCCGAGTTCAACGTCCGCGGCGGCATTTACACCACCGTCGTCGCCGAGCATCGCAATCCGGACTGGCAAGCGCCGCAGCCGGTCCACCTGCCCTGAAGGTAATATGATCAAAGACTTGCTGACCACGCTGCCGCAATACCTGCTGCCGCAGCATACGCTGTCGCGGCTGATGAGCCGTCTGACCCATTCGGAACATGCGGCCTGGAAGAATTTTTTTATCCGCCGGATCATCCGCCATTACGGCGTGAACATGGACGAAGCGCTCGAACCGAATATCGAGGCTTATAAAAGTTTCAACCATTTTTTCACCCGCGAATTGAAGCCCGGCATCCGGCCGTTTCCGGATGCGCCGGATGCGATCGCCTGCCCGGCGGACGGCGCGGTCAGCCAGGCCGGCGCGATCACCGGCGGCCGGATTTTTCAGGCCAAAGGCAAAAGTTTTACGGCCGTGGACTTGCTCGGCGGCAGCGAGGAACGGGCGGCGCCGTTTCAGGACGGGGTATTTACGACCATTTATCTGTCGCCGAAGGATTATCACCGGCTCCACATGCCGTTGACCGGCACCCTGCGCGAGATGGCGCACATTCCGGGGCGCCTGTTCAGCGTAAATGCCGCCACAGCGAACGTGGTGCCGGGGCTGTTCGCGCGCAACGAGCGCGTCGCGGCGATCTTCGACACCGAGATCGGGCCGATGGCTTTGGTGCTGGTCGGCGCGATTTTCGTTTCCAGCGTCGAAACGGTCTGGCACGGCGTGGTGACGCCGCCGACCGCCAACGCCGTGCAAGCCTGGCGCTACGGAGAAGATGCGCCGATTTTGCGGATCGGCGAAGAAATGGGCCGTTTCAACATGGGTTCGACGATTATTGTGCTGTTCGGCAAGGACCGCGCCGCATGGCGCGAGGATCTGGCCTCCGGCCTGCCGGTCAGACTTGGAGAAATGATCGGCAGAATGCGGTAATCGAAATGCCGTCCGTTAGAAAAAGCGCCCGAACGGCGCTTTTTTTATGCTTTTTTATCATTACGATAACGAACAACCCCTATGGCATCGCAGGTATTGAAAAACTTAAAAATCTATGAGGTTTATATTCAATATTGGGACCCCGATGCCAACGATACGTTTTTGCTGGTCGGGCTGCGCGGCTGGCTGCACGACCATGCCGACGAATTGAACGTGGCGCAAGCAAAGCGGCTGCGCGCGACCGACGAGCAGGTCTTGCAGTTGGTGGCGCAAAACCACGAAGAAACGGAAGACACCGTCGATTTGCGTCTGATCGCCGAGATTATCAAGCTTCGTAGGTAGTTCCGTAGCCTCGATGCTGCGACAGTCGTGCAGGTCGGGCACGCTTTTTGTGCCCGAAATTTTCGATATGACGGTATGAAGTCATGGTTACGAATCATCGAACAGCCTCTTCGCTACGCCTAAATGTCGGGCAACGATGAAGCTGTTGCCCGACCTACTCTATTTACCTTTCAATCAGGTATTTTTAGAGGTTCCCGTTATGCGGCGCGCTTTGTGAGTTTTTATCGGTGCCAATGCCGCCCGATAATCTGAAACAAAACCCGCCACGTCAATTTCCAGAATGTCTGCCAGCTCAATAAATTCGGGAAAATCCAACCGCCGCTCCCCACGCTCGTACTTGGAAATGTAGCTCTGCGGTTTCCCCAGCTTTTCCGCGATTTGCATCTGCGTCAAACCCGAAGCAACCCTGGCCTGAACAAGCAGACTCCTGAAAATCTGGTAATCGACATTGTGTAGTGAACTGGGCATGCGCCCAGACTAATAACCTATTGCGGGTTATCCCAAAATGGGTTATTTTAAAAATCGGATGGCAGCGCGTAGGACGAATGTCGTCAGTCGTGTAGGTCGGACACTCGCTTTTGGCGCCCGACATTTACAATGCCTTGAAAAGATGACGGGATTTCAGACCCGCGCAATATTCCAAAGCATGATCGCCACATGGGTGTCGGGCAACGATAAAACGGTTGCCCGGCCTGACTACAGGACTTCGTTTACCCTACTTGCTATGCGTGAAAAACAAATGGCCAAAGGATATTGTGCGCAACGCGGCGTATAAAGCCATCATCGAGGGTATTTTGAAGGATAGAAAAAATGAGCGAACAAATCGACTATCAAATACTGTTGCAGGAGGTTGTCAAGACTGCGGTAGAAGCCGCTCGGCGCGCGAAGCATAAAGGCGATCAAGGGGTGTTGTATGCCTATTACGACATCATCGATGTAGTTAAAACCCAGGCCGAAGTGATGGACGTGCCATTATCCGAGGTTGGTCTGGATGGCGTGGACGTCGACACGTTTTTACCATAACCCGGTGGCGGATTCGCCGATAGGCATCCGCCATGACTTTGAAGGGCCGTAGGATGTGCCGAACGAAGTGAAGCGCATCGCATCGTTCGAGATTGTTCACGAGAGATGCCTTCTGGCGTTGGCACAGGGGCGATCGTGAACGATGCGCTTCCCGATGGTCAGCACATCCTACGAGCTGTCGACCGGCAGTGATCTGTTTGAATTGCTCAAGCGCATCGAACGGAAAAAACCTTAGGTATTGGTCAACCCTGGAGCGAACGAAAGAAAGGTGGAATTGCAGAATTTTTAATTCTTTATGGGGAAATGTATCAAGACCATTATTTCGGATTCGCTCCTGTTTACGGCGCGGTCGATCATAACTATTTAATTTTCAATATTTTTTAGTTCGTATTGGAAGGGCTGCACGCTGAATGGATATTTGATGTATTTATTTTATATCCAATCGCTATCGCTTTAATTATCTTTGAGGAATGGGACCATAGATATACTTAAGACGATAAATAGTGAAGAATATTTTAATAAGTATTAAATTTAATTGATATTCAAAGAATCGTAAAGCAAAGTCGCATTATTAATCAAAATTAAAATAAAGGAAATTTGACGACATTCCGTATATGTCGCGTAATTTCTCGGCTTCGACCAAGCCATTAAAAACAGGCGCATTGCGCATAAATCAGAGTTGACAATACCCATATAAAAAATGAGAGAATAGAGCGGTCAGCCGAAAAGCTTTTTACATGCCAGAACATAAGGCCCAATTTAGACGAAGATGTTATAGAAGGCTTTTACGGCTTCAATCACAATCAATCCCTGGAATTGAAAATTAAAATTTTGATTCTTTTTTTGCTGGATATGTCGCATGGCAACTAACGATAGAAGAGTACGCATTTCGGTCCACGTCGGTGAATACGCCATTCCTCCTTTAAAAGATATGCTGGTTTTAGGCAGAAACTCGCCGATCGGTTGCATCGCCATGCGGAGAGCCATCGAATTACTGGTCAAGACGCCTTTCGAACATATCGAGCTGGATGACGAGGTGATTTCGGATATTCTGGTGCGCCAACCGATATTGCGCCGTTTATCCAGGGAAGAACTCATTGATTTTGTGGTGGCCCGGATGAAGCCCATGATGGGACCGGATGAAGTGTTGCATGCGGTTGTTGACGTCAACGTCTTTTTGTCGTCCGATCATTAATGAAACCGTTAACTGTCGGCGATTGTTTGAGCCCTTGCGTGGTTCGTGTACTGGAAGAAGAGCGCCCCGGGCACAAACGAATGACAGGCCAACCTTTATTTGCCGTTTTTAGGGAATGCATCGACGAGGGAAATTTTTGCGGTTTGGCTACCGGGCAGGATGTTTTGCAACATCCCGAATGGATTTTTGCCGACCTGGTCGGACACAGAGCGCTATTGTCGATCCCGCCGAACAAGGATGTGCTCTACGCGCTTGAATTCATGGAACGGCACGAGGTAGATGCGCTGGCGGTTCTTGAACTGCAGCGATTTATCGGGGCTGTGACCAGGCAAAGTATTCAAGAAATGCTTTTGCGGAGAGAGCAGGAGTTGTTGTCCGAATCTCGGCAATTGAAGGAAATGCTGGAGATCGAGCACCGGCAAACGCTTTGCTGGGCGGAGAAATTGGCCGAGCTCCATGAGGCTTCGCGCCGTTTGTTGAGCGTGCTGGCCCATTCATCGGTCGAGAGCGGTTTGTTGCAGACGGGTATCGAAGCGCTCGCCTCTCTTCTGGAATGCCGCTATGGCGCCATTGGGATTTTGGATGATTCCGGGCAGCTCAGGCATTTCATTTATACGGGCATCAGTGCCGAGCAGGCGCGGGCTATCGGCCGGTTGCCGGAAGGAAAAGGGCTGCTCGGCATCGTGATACGGGAAAACATCTCGGTGCGTTTGGAGGATATGGCTCTCGATCCGCGCCGCATCGGCTTTCCGGCGCACCATCCCCCGATGAAATCGTTATTGGCGGTGCCCATTGCACAGCGGGGGCACGTGTATGGCCGGCTCTACCTGAGCGACAGGACTGACGGCCGCGCCTTCAGCGAGAGAGACGAAGAAATCGCTTTCAGTTTCGCTCATTCGCTATCGTTGGTTCTGGATAATGCGCGTGAAATGGAAGAACTCAAGCGGACGCAGCAGCGGCTCGATTATATTGCGCATTACGATATCCTGACCGATCTTCCCAATCGGGTGTTGTTCATGGACAGAATAAAACAGGCCATTTTGCATGCACACCGCAATAACGGCAGTGTCGCCGTCTTATTCCTGGATCTGGACAATTTCAAGATGGTCAACGATACCCAGGGCCATACGTTCGGGGATAGCTTGCTGAAAAAGGTGGCGCAGCGGATCAAGTCTTGTTTGCGCGAGGATGATACCGCGGCTCGCCTGGGAGGCGACGAATTCATCGTGATGCTGCCCAACATTTCCGATGTCCTGGATGCGGCCAAGGTTGCGGACAAAATTCTGGAAGGGTTCGCGGAGCCTTTAATGATCGATCAACATAAAATTTTTGTCGGCGTCAGTATCGGAATCAGCATCTATCCGGTCAATTCCCAGGATACGGAAGGGCTTTTGGCCGATGCCGATACGGCCATGTATCACGCAAAGAAACTGGGGAAAAACAATTACCAGTACTTTACTCCGGCCATGAACAGTTCGGCCCGGAATTATATGAAGCTGGAAAAGCATTTGCGCCGGGCTCTGGAACAGAGTGAGTTCGTGCTTTATTACCAGCCTCAGATTGCCATTGATACGGGCAGGATTATTGGAATGGAAGCCTTGATTCGCTGGATGAATCCGGAATTGGGGCTGATTCCGCCCGATGATTTTATTCCGGTCGCCGAGGAAACCGGTTTAATCGTGCCGATAAGCGCCTGGGTCTTGAAAGCGGCCTGCACTCAGGCCCGCAGTTGGCAGCAACAGGGCTGGCCTGTGCGGGTGGCCGTCAATTTGTCGAGCCGTCAATTCCATCAGGTTCAGCATCAGCGGCACCCTCAGCATCCGTTGTTGGAAGCCATTCAGGAGGCATTGGAAGAAACCGGTTTGCCGCCCGATCTGCTGGAGTTGGAAATCACCGAGGGAACACTCATGCATCAGTTGGAGACGGCCATGCAACTGCTTAACGTCTTAAAAAGGAAAGGCATACGATTATCGCTCGACGATTTTGGCACCGGCTATTCATCGCTCAGCTATCTCAAACAATTTCCTCTCGATACGCTCAAAATCGACAAATCGTTTATTAACGACATTTCTACGGATCCCAACGACAGAGCGATTGTGGCCGCAATTACCGTTATGGCGCAGCAGTTGAAGCTCGAAGTCGTGGCGGAAGGGGTGGAAACGGAAGCGCAGCTCGAATTCTTGCGTGAGTTACGCTGTCATTCCGTCCAGGGCTATTATTTCAGTAAGCCTTTGCCGGCCGATCAAGTCCCGTTTTTTTTACAGGGCAGGCTTGCGCCATCGTAAGCCTTTTGACGTTTATCTCATTCAAATGAGTGCGTCTCTGTCTCGATAGAACCTGGAAAAGAACTAATTTTTACAGGCTCAACTTATGTTCCACCGGAACGATCGGTCAGGAAATACGCTGCCGATCCCGTTTTTCATCGGCCATGAGGCAGGCTAACGAACGACTAGAGCATTTTCGCTTTGGGTATATGGCCTTCGTAAGGAGAACACGTCATTCCGGCAGGGATTGCCGGCATCCGGAAACCCAGGCGGGTTGACTCTCATACCTCCCTGTCATCTGGATCTCGGCAATCCCCTGAGCGGAACGGGGTTGATAACCCCGTTCCCCATGCTTGAAGACCTACCGCCAGCATAAAATCCTCTGTATCTTACGGGTTGCCTGTAGGGTACGCTGTGCGTACCTTTCGACATCGAGGGTACGCACAGCGTACCCTACGGGGCTGGACTTAACGGCAGGGCACCCTTCAGAAGGTGAGGACTTCCCTACACGCGGTATGAAAATGTTCTAATCCCAGCCTACAGGTTGATATCCGCGCTCTTGAAGACACCGGTCCATGAAATTTTCGAAGGCCGGACTGCGCTGAGGCTTGCTGAATAGCCAGTACAGCAGCCCGGCCGTGGCGCCGCTGGCCGCGCCAATCGCCGAGCCGGAGCCTGCCGCCCCCACGACTGCGCCTCCCACGGCGCCGGAGGCCGCGCCGACTGCCGCGCCTCCCGCCGTCCGGGCCGCGCCTTGTCCCACGCTGCTGCCGGCTGAATCGGCGCCGGCAGACTTTGCAAGCCGCATGCAATTTTCGATATCGCGGTCGGCGGTTTCCCGCCCGACTTTGCTGAAATGATCGTTGGGATACAGAACCGGTTTTGTCGACGCGCAGCTTGCGGTCAGCAATGCGATCACCAACGCCGGTAAAATCTTGAACATGCAAATCTCCCGTATCGGCAATGCAGGGCAGGCGGGGGTTGTGCCGAATGCGCCGGATGGGGTGACTTCCGGACGGCTTTGACATTCGCGCACAATCGTCCTCGCCCTCTTTTCCCATGGGACCGGGTTGCACCGAGTTCGGTTCAGCCGGGACAGCGGGCTCAATCCGGTTACTGCGGCAGGTTTATTGTTCGCTTTCCTCTGCCGGGCCGGAGACGGCTTGCATAGGAAGTCGGGCAAGGATGCTCCGCCCATGCTCTCTTCCGGCGATAAACCGGTGCGCGGTGCACAATCTTTATCCCAATCTCTCCGGCGCAGGCCGCGAATGTCCGTTGCCGTTCAAAAAACGCACCATTCCAGGGCCTGGAGCATTGCTTTGGTGCTTTCTGTTTTGCGGGACTTTCATCTTGGTGCAAAGATCAATCAGTTGATCCAATATAAATCAATTGCTTAGGCGTAAAACCGATTCGGGCGGATTGGCATGCATCCTGCTTGTGCAGGAGCACTTCTTCGATTTCTGCAGAGCATTCATCATGTCGAATCCAACCTTTAATCTATTGTCCTTTTCGGGAAAAATGAAGATTCTTCATATGACCTGGCTGGCGTTTTTCATCAGCTTCGTGGTCTGGTTCAGCCATGCGCCGCTGATGCTGGCGATCGGCAAGACGCTGAATCTGACCGACTCCCAGATCAAGACGATCCTGATCCTGAACGTTGCCTTGACGATTCCGGCGCGTATCGCGATCGGGATCCTGGTCGACAAGTTCGGGCCCAAGCGGACTTATTCGCTCTTGTTGGGGCTGGGCAGCATTCCGTGCTTTATGTTCGCGTTCGCGGAGAGCTTTGAGCAGCTGGCGCTGGCCCGTTTTCTGCTGGGTTTCATCGGTGCGGGCTTCGTGATCGGGATCCGGATGGTCGGCGAATGGTTTCCGGCCCGGCAGATCGGCATTGCCGAGGGCGTGTACGGCGGCTGGGGCAACTTCGGTTCGGCGGCGGCCTCGGGGGCGCTGCCGCTGATCGCGCTGCTGTTCGGCGGCGACGAAGGCTGGCGTTATGCGGTCGCCAGCACCGGCGCGATCGCGCTGGTCTATGCCTTCATTTATTATTTCAGCGTCTCCGACACGCCGAAAGGCTCCACTTATTTCAAGCCGAAAAAATCCGGCGCGATGGAAGTGACCGGCGTCGGCGACCTGATTTTTTATATCGGGATGACGGTTCCGCTGTATGCGGCTTTGTCGCTGCTGATCTGGAAGCTGTCGCCGGCCGGCGTGAACATGCTGCCCGGCAACATCGCCTATGCCATTCATGCGTTCGTCTGGGTTCTGTTCTTATACAACGTTTACAAAATTTTTCAGGTAAACAAGGATCACGTGTTCGAACCGGTCGAGGAAATTCACCGCTACAAGTTCAAGCAGGTCGCGATCCTGAACCTCTCTTATCTGATCACGTTCGGTTCCGAACTGGCGGTCGTGTCGATGCTGCCGCTGTTCTTCTTCAATACTTTTCACGAAACGCAGGGGGTCACGATGGTGCAGGCGGGCCTTCTGGGCGGCAGCTTCGCGTTCATGAACATGGTCGCGCGCCCGGGCGGCGGCTGGTTCAGCGACCGTTTCGGCCGTAAACTGTCGTTGACGATCGTGGCTTCGGGCGTTTTGATCGGCTTTTTGTGCATGTCGCAGATCAATTCGAACTGGCCGGTGTCGGCGGCGGTGGGCGTAACGCTGGCCTGCTCCTTTTTCGTGCAGGCCGGCTGCGGCGCAGTCTTCGCGATGGTGCCGCTGATCAAGCGGCGGATGACCGGCCAGATCGCCGGAATGGTCGGCGCCTACGGCAATGTCGGCGGGGTCGTGTTTCTGACCGTGCTGTCGTTCGTGACGCCGGCCGAGTTTTTCCTGGCGATCGGCGCGGTGGCGTTCTTCGTGCTGATCGCGGTCCAGTTCATCGACGAGCCGAAGGGACACATGGCCGAGGTGCTGGAAGACGGCACGGTCGAGATGATCGAGGTTAATTGATAATCCTTATCGAGTGTAAGGCGGAACGCGATAGCGGTTCCGCCGTATGCCGATAGCCAATGATGATTGCCAATTGGCGGATCGCCTGTCGGCATCCGCCCTAAAAATCCTATGTCGACAAATAAACTCACCGTCAGCGTTGCCTATGCCAGCGATCGGGGCATCAAGGAGGAGAATCAGGATTTTGTCGGTTCGCTGGCTCCCGAAGATCATCAGTTGACCTATAAAGGTATCGCGGCGGCGATTGCGGACGGGATGAGCGGCTGCGATGCGGGCAGGGAAGCGAGCCATTGCTGCGTCGCGGCGTTTCTGGACGATTACTACAGCACGCCCGATTCCTGGTCGGTCAAATACGCCGGACAAAAGATTCTTTCGGCCATCAATTCCTGGCTGCACAGCCAGGGCCAGCGGCGTTTCGACGCGACGCACGGGATGGTCAGCACGCTCAGCGCGATCGTGTTGAAGTCGAACACCGCGCATATTTTTCATGTCGGCGATTCGCGGATCTACCGGCTGCGGGACGGAAATCTGGAACAATTGACCCGCGATCACCGGGTCCGGGCCGGCAGCGAACGCAACTACCTGAATCGGGCGATGGGGATCGAGCCGCGCCTGGAAGTCGATTATCAGGCGCTGCCGCTCAAGCGCGGCGATCTGTTTCTGATGACGACCGACGGCGTGCACGATTTTATCGACGAGAAGTCCTTAAAAGAATTGCTGACGGAGGGCGGCGATTTGACCGCCGTCGCGAACCGCATCATCAGAAAGGCGGCGGACAACCGGAGCGACGACAACCTGACCTGCCAGTTGCTCCGGATCGAAGGCTTGCCGCTGCTCAGGGAAGACGAGATTTTGCGCGACCGCCGCCAGCGGCCGTTTCCGCCGCCTTTGAAGCCGGGCATGATTCTGGACGGCTACCGGATCGAGGAGGAAATGCACGCCAGCAAGCGCACGCAGATTTACCGCGCCTTCGATACCGAAACCGGCGTCCGGATGATCCTGAAAACGCCTTCCGTGCTGTATGAGGACGACACCCATTACATCGAACATTTCCTGCACGAGGAATGGGCCGGCAAGCGCATCCACAGCGAGCACGTGGTCAAAACGCTCGGCTCCGAGCGCGATAAAAGCTGTCTGTATTATGTAACCGAATTCCTCGAAGGGCCGACCTTGGCCGAATGGATGCGGGCAAACCCGCAGCCCGAGATCAGGGAGGTCAGGAAAATCGTCGAACAGATCGCGCAGGGCCTGCGGGCGTTTCACCGGATGGAAATGCTGCATCAGGACCTGAAGCCGGAAAACATCATGTTCGACCGGCACGGCACTGTCAAGATCATCGACTTCGGTTCGGTCAAGATCGCCGGCATCGCCGAAATCACGCCGCTCGATCACGGCAGCGCCGAAAACCCGCTCGGCACGCTGAACTATACCGCGCCCGAATATCACCTGGGCCGGCGCGGCACGATCAAGTCCGATCTGTTTTCGCTCGGTGTGATCGCCTACGAAATGATCAACGGCGCGCTGCCGTTCGGCCGGTCGATGCCGGAAAAACCGAATAAGGCGAATCTGGATAAGCTCCGCTACGTGCCGAGCATCCAATGTAATCCGATGGTGCCGCTCTGGATCGACGGCGCACTGAAAAAAGCGACGGCGATACGGCACGAATTCCGCTACGACGATCTTTCCGAATTTCTTTACGACCTTTCCACCCCGAACCCGAATTTTCTGGCCGCCGAGGAAGCCCTGCCGTTGATGCAGCGAAATCCTCTGCTGGCCTGGAAGATCCTGGCTATCGCCCTGCTCGTCACCAACCTGGCGACCCTGTATTCCCTGCTGACGGCGCACTGACATGAGTAGGGTGGATAAGCGAAGCGCATCCACCGGCACAATATGGGTGGATGCGCTTCGCTTATCCACCCTACGTTCATATCGGTTTTTTCAATGCTGAATTTTTCCGGGCGGGCCTGCCTTTTAGCGTTCAGGTGATTGCGGCTTTCGCACTAAACACGATGGGTGTGCACTATAACGGTGTACCAAGCGGGAGATCGCCGAATCGATGCACTGTTATCGTGCAATTTTGCGTAGGAATTCTTTAGCAAGATGATAGGTTTAATAAAATGCACATAAAAAACAGAGATATGTAAAAAATGGCGCGTATTTTGCTATTTCTTGTTTGTTGAGCATTAACCTGTTGATTGAGGGTGCCATGAGTACAAAACAAACCATCGTCGTAATCGGCAACGGTATGGTAGGGCAGAATTTTCTGGCCGGCCTGGTTTCCGGCGGCAAGCATGCCGATTATGACATCGTGACTTTTTGTGAAGAACCGAGAGCGGCTTACGACCGGGTGCACCTCTCTTCGTTCTTCAGCGGCAAGACGGCCGAAGACTTGTCCCTGGTCGAAGAAGGCTTCTTCGAACGGAGCGGCATTACCCTGCACCTTGGCGATAAGGCCGCACACATCGACCGCGCCGCCAAAACGGTCACTTCCGCGAAAGGCGTCGTCATTGCCTACGATAAGCTGGTCCTGGCGACTGGCTCCTATCCGTTCGTGCCGCCGGTGCCGGGGCATGAGCGTCCTCATTGTTTCGTTTACCGCACGATCGAGGACCTGGAAGCGATCACCGCTTCCGCGCAGGACGGCAAGGTCGGGGTAGTGATCGGCGGCGGCCTGTTAGGGCTTGAGGCGGCCAAGGCGCTGACCGACCTGGGTCTCGAAACGCATGTGGTCGAATTCGCGCCGCGGCTGATGGCGGTGCAGCTGGACGAGGCCGGCGGCGCGATGCTGCGGCAAAAGATCGAGGCGCTCGGCGTGGCCGTGCACATCGGCAAGAACACCAGCGTGATCAAGGAGGGAGACCACTGCCGGCATAAGATGTGTTTTGCGGACGGCACCGAGCTCGAAACCGACCTGATCCTGTTTTCGGCCGGCATCCGCCCGCGCGACGAACTGGCGCGCGCCTCGGGGCTGGAGATGGGGCCGCGCGGCGGCATCGTGATCGACAATCAGTGCAAGACCTCCGATCCCGACATTTACGCGATCGGCGAATGCGCGCTCTGGAACGGGATGATCTACGGCCTGGTCGCGCCCGGCTATGCGATGGCAAGGACAGTCGTCGCCGACCTGACCGCCGGCGAAGGCAGCTTTACCGGCGCCGACATGAGCACCAAACTGAAGCTGATGGGCGTCGACGTGGCCAGCATCGGCGATGCCCATGCGAAGACGCCGGGCGCGATGGTTTATACCTATCAAAACGGCGCCGCCGAAGTTTATAAACGCTTGGTCGTCAGCCGGGACAAGAAAAAATTGCTCGGCGCGGTGCTGGTCGGCGATGCGTCCGGCTACGGCACCCTGCTGCAATATTGCCTGAACGGGATCGATCTGCCCGAAAATCCGGACGCACTGATTCTGCCGAGCCGCTCCGACGAATCGGTCGGCCTGGGGCCGGACGCATTGCCGATGTCCGCGACGATCTGCTCCTGCTATAACGTGACCAAAGGCGACATCTGCAAAGTGATCGACGGCGGCTGCACCACGATCGCCGGCCTGAAAGCCGAAACGAAAGCCTCGACCGGCTGCGGCGGCTGCGCGGCGCTGTTGAAGTCGGTGTTGAATTCCGAGCTTTCGAAACACGGCTACGAAGTCAATACCGACCTCTGCGAGCAC
This sequence comes from Methylomicrobium agile, assembly GCF_000733855.1. Taxonomy (NCBI): domain Bacteria; kingdom Pseudomonadati; phylum Pseudomonadota; class Gammaproteobacteria; order Methylococcales; family Methylococcaceae; genus Methylomicrobium; species Methylomicrobium agile. The sequence continues at coordinate 570,017 of NZ_JPOJ01000001.1, read as the reverse complement.
TTTCCCTATACCCGCCAGGATCTGTACAACCTGGTCATGGTCAAGCAGATCCGGACTTTCGACGAACTGCTCGAAAAATACGGCAAGGGCCGGGGCTGCGACATCTGCAAGCCGGCGGTCGGGTCGATCCTGGCCTCTTACTGGAACGACTACATCCTGAAAAATGAGCATGTCGGCCTCCAGGACACCAATGACACCTTCCTCGCGAACATGCAAAAGGACGGCACCTATTCGGTCGTGCCGCGCATCACCGGCGGCGAGGTCAAGCCGGACATGTTGATCGCGCTCGGCGAAGTCGCGAAAAAATACCAGCTCTACACCAAGATCACCGGCGGCCAGCGCGTCGATCTGTTCGGCGCGCGCGTCGATCAATTGCCGCCGATCTGGAAGGACCTGATCGACGCCGGTTTCGAATCCGGCCATGCCTACGGCAAGTCGCTGCGCACGGTCAAATCCTGTGTCGGCAGTACTTGGTGCCGTTACGGGATCGACGACAGCGTCGGCCTCGCGATCGAGCTCGAAAACCGCTACAAAGGTCTGCGTTCGCCGCACAAACTGAAGTTCGCGGTGTCCGGCTGCACCCGTGAATGCGCCGAAGCGCAAGGCAAGGACGTCGGCGTGATCGCGACCGAAACCGGCTGGAATCTGTACGTTTGCGGCAACGGCGGCATGAAGCCGCGCCATGCCGACCTGTTCGCGACCGGGCTGGACAAGGAAACCCTAATCCAACTGATCGACCGCTTCCTGATTTTTTACGTGCGCACCGCCGACCGCCTGCAGCGGACCTCGGTCTGGATGGAAAACATGGAGGGCGGCCTCGACTATCTGAAGTCGGTGATCATCGACGACCGGCTCGGCATTTGCGAACAGCTCGAACAGCAGATGAAGCACGTGATCGACACTTACCAATGCGAATGGAAAACCACGATCAACGACGAAACGCGCCTGAAACGCTTCCGCCATTTCATCAACAGCGATGCGCAGGACGACAATGTGCTGTTCGTGGAAGAGCGCGGCCAGTTCCGGCCGGCGCTCGCGGACGAACGCAGGCATTTCAAATTGAGGGTTGAAACCGAAACAGAAACCGTAACGGGAGAGGTGGAATGACCGATTGGATCGATATATGCGGCGCGGACGATCTGCAGCCCGACTCGGGCATCTGCGCAAGGGTGGAAGGACGGCAGGTGGCGATTTTTTACCTGCCGAAAGAAAAGACGCTGTTTGCTGTCGGCAACTACGATCCGATCGGCCGGGCGAATGTGCTGTCGCGCGGAATGATCGGCGATCTCGGCGGCCAGCCGGTGGTCGCCTCGCCCTTGTATAAACAGCATTTCAACCTGGAGACCGGTGTTTGCGTGGAAGACGCGGCGGTATCGGTGCCCGTTTATCCGGTCCGGATCGAAAACGGCCGGGTCGAAGTCGGCGTCGGAGGCTAAGGCATGAATTATCAATATTATATTACCGACGTCTTTACCCGCGAGGTTTTCAACGGTGCGCAAATTGCGGTGTTCCCGCACGCGGACGGGCTCGACGACCGGACGATGCAGAAAATCGCGAACGAGCTGAATCTGTGGGAAACCGCATTCGTGTTCCATCCCGGCGGCGACCTGCGCCGATTGAGGATGTTTTCGCCGAAGGCCGAGGTCGACTTCGCCGGCCATCCGATCATTGCGGCCGCCTACGTGCTGGGCCTGTGCGGCGACATCAGGCTGGACGCACCGGTCACGCCGGTCGTGTTCGAACAGAATGCGGGGCCGGTCGAGGTGAACATTACGGCCGAAAACGGTAAGCCGGCGTTCGTGCAGTTTACGAACAAGGTCTCTTCGATTGTCGACCGCTTTGCGCCGAACGACGAGGAACTGGCGTCCGTGCTGTCGATTCCGCAGGCCGATCTCGACCACATCAAATATTCGGCGCGATTGGTCGCCTGCGGGATGCCGTACCTGATCGTGCCGGTCTGGAAGTACGAAACGGTGCGCAAGGCGCGCTTCGATTACGCGGCCTGGAGCCGGTCCGCGGCGCCCCAGACCGCGGCGCAGGAAATCCTGCTGTTCGCGCCGAAAACGCCGTATTCCGATTCGGATTTCAACCTGCGCCTGCTCGGGCCGCATATCGGCCACGACGACGACCCGCCGGTCGGCGCGGCGGTGCCGGCCTTCGCCTCCTATCTGTGCTCGTTCGAACATACGCGCAAGGGCACCCACACTTTCGCGGTGGACCGCGGCGACGCGGGCTCGCGCCGCAGCCTACTGAACATCGAAATGGATCACAAGAGCAAGGCGCAATTGACCCTCCGGGTCGGCGGCAGCGCGGTAATTTTTGCCCAAGGCTCCATATTCCTGCCGGATTGAATATGATGTAGGGCGGAACGCGCCAGCGGTTCCGCCGGAGGATGGTCTGATTGGTGCCCTCCCTCACCTCGATCACTATACGATACGGTTATGCACGATGGGTTTCGCTTCGCTCTACCCATCCTACACAGGATTGATTGTATTTGAAGTGCGCAACGACGAACCCCAATACGCTTTCCGAACAGCGGAAACGGACCGGAGAAGAACCTTTACGGCGCGGGAAAACCGTTTCACTCCGAGTCTGCCATATCCAGCGCGACTTTCGCGGCTTCGCTGATGTCTTCGTTTTTATCGTTGCTCAATTCCTTGATTTTTTGAGCCAAGGCCGGGTCGTCGATCTCGGCGACCGATTCCAGCGCCAGAACGACGATTTCGGGATGATCGTTCTGCAGGGCCGTCAACAGCATCTGCTGGCGTTCTTTTTCGTCTTCCCAATTGCCGATCTGGCTGACCGCCTGCTCCCGCACGGCGTTTTCCGGATCGTTCAGCGCATAAAGAATCGCTTCCTTGGCCTTAGGGTCGGGGTATTCGCCCAGGATCATCAGGGCCGATTCCCGGTCCTGCTCGTCCTCGGAGGAATAAAAGTCGTTCAGGGCCTCTTCCATGGTTTCCAAGTCTTCCAAGTCTTCAGGGTCTTTGCTATCCGTTTCGAGCGGAGGCGGATTCATCGCTTCCAGGGCTTTTTGTTGCAGCAGCTGTTTTATCTGGTCCGGGGTTTGGGATGAGTTGGCATCGTTCTGGATTTCTTTGGGCGGTTCGGATGATGCCTCGTTACCGATTAACGAGGCGAATATGTCGTTTGCCAAGGCGGAAAGGCGCTCGTGGTTAAGCGCCGCCATGGCCGTAATCAGTGTGCAAACGGAGATTAAAAAGTAGCCGGTTTTAGAAAATTTCACGTTCTGGAGCCGATTGAAAAAATTGAGAGAATAGTTATTTCGTTAGGCGATTGAAGCCTACAATCCCGTGAATTATAATGCAACCGCTTGTAAAATAAGAATACAAATACAAGCCAATGGTTCAGTTTAGCGCTGTATTTGAGAGAATACGCGCGGATCGAACTGAATCTGTTGCCACAATAAACAATGAGCGAGGATGTTATGGAATTGAAAAAAATGGTATCCGGGGCGTTTTTGGCTCTGGCTTCGACGGCAGTCTTGGCCGGCCCGCCCAAGGATTGCCCGGTGAGCTATGAACAACTGAAAACGGCTTTGGACGCAGCTCAGGCCGCAAGCAACGGCGGGTTGGGTTTCGATATGTGGGGCACGGTCGTCAATAAGGACGGCAGAGTCTGCGCGGTAGCGAGAACCGGCGACAAACTGAACGACCAATGGCTGGCCAGCCGGGTGATATCGGCTCAGAAGGCTTATACGGCTGCAACATTGAGCAACAACAAGGGATCGAGCCAGAGTACCGTGGGCGCCTTCGGTTTTTCGACGGCGAGCTTATACGGAACCGTTCTGGAAGGCGGGCCTTTGTACGGCTTACAGCACAGTAATCCCGTGGATGCCCAAACCGCTTACGCCGGCAACAGCAGCAAGTTCGGCACTAAGAGCGATCCTTTGGTAGGACGTAGAATCGGCGGCATCAATGTTTTCGGCGGCGGCTTGCTGCTCGTCGATGCGAACGATCAGGTCGTCGGCGCCGTCGGCGTCAGCGGCGACACTTCGTGCGCCGACCACAACATTGCGAGACGCGTCAGGAATCATTTCGCGGTAAACCATATCGCCCAGGGGCCGACAAACGAATGGGATATCGATTATGCGGGTACCGTCAACGGAGCCGGCCCTTATCCCGACTGTGCGGGTAGCGGCGGATCCAAGACTTTTTACGAGGCTACTATCGTCGGTCTGACGCAACGTTTCCAGCCGTAACTTGAGAATGCCTCTACGGGCTTATTCGCTGGAATATACCCGTATGGCAATACCGTTGGGTTGCCGTTCGGCAACCCAACAGCCGGCTCGGCCTATCCTGTTTGATTAAGCGCCGACCTGCGCAATCCAGTCGTTCAGGTTGTAGTAATTGGTAATCCGGGCGACCTTGTTGTCGCGAATTTCGAAGAAGGCGCCGGCCGGCAGGCGGTATTTTTGGCCGTTTGCGGGAGGCAGGCCTTCATCGGTTTGCAGGTATTCGCCGAGCACCACGAATTCGGCCGCGGCGCGTTTGCCGTCTTCGGTCGCCATGATCACCATATCGGCCAGTTGCTCCTTGTAATTGCGGTTCATACCGCCCATGAACTGCCCGAACGCATCCTTGCCGATTTCGCGTTTGCCCTGGTTGATGTCGTGAATCACGTCGTCGGTCAACAGGTTCAAAAAAGTATCCATATCGCCGGCGTTGAAGGCGTCATAATAGTTTTGAATCAGCTCGATGCTCTCTTGGTTCATAAAGATTCTCTGGTGAAAAAAAGGAAAGCTTGCTATTTTATCGCGAATCGGCCGTCGTACCTTATAAATTTGACGGTTTCCGGACGGCGGGGCAAAGGGTTATTTCGACGGAGATTCAGGATGTGCGGACGCTTCAACATGCTGGCGACGCCCGAACAATTGGCCGAAGCGTTCGGTCTGGCCGAAGTGCCGGGCTATAAAACCAGTTACAACATCGCGCCCGGCCAAAAGATCCTCGGGATCGTGCAGACGGAGCCGAACGATTTCAGGGCGGTCGGCCTCGACTGGGGGCTGGTGCCTTCGTGGGCGAGGGACAGTAAAATCGGCCATTCGTTGATCAACGCCCGAGCCGAAACGCTCGGCGATAAACCGTCGTTCAAGGCCGCTTACCGGAAACGGCGCTGCCTGATTCCGGCAACCGGATTTTACGAGTGGCAGAAGCGCGAGGGCGGCAAACAGGCGTATCATGTCTGCCGCGAAGACCGCGGCGTGTTCGCCTTTGCCGGGGTATGGGAGCACTGGGCGCAGGGTGCGGAAAGACTGTATTCCTGCGCCATCATCACGGCCCCGGCAAATGCGCTGATGGAACCGATCCATGATCGTATGCCGGTGATTATCGGCGCGGAACATTACCGAATCTGGCTGGATCCCCGGCAGACGCGGCAAAGTCTGGATGCGCTGCTGGCGGCTCCCGATTATGAAGGAATGGCGCGGTATCCGGTCAGCGACCGGGTCAACAATCCGCGCCATGACGACCGCTATTGCCTGGCCTGAAGCCGGGTAAGGCGTTTTACGGCGGGCAGGACGACGCCGGCCGCGAGGGACGTCGTTTGAGAGGTTAGCATGCATCACGACCATCGAATCGGAATCCTGGCGGGCATTACCCTGGTGGCTGTCATCGCGGTTTTCAATTTCGCACCGATCCCCCAAGATTCCGCCTATCACCGGTTTGCCGACCAGCGTACGATGGCCGGCCTGCCGAATTTCCGGAATGTGATCTCGAATTTTCCGTTTCTGGTCGTCGGCCTGACCGGCATGCGCCGGGTGCTCGGCGAACCGCCGACAGGCGGCTTGGCCGAGCTGCGTTGGATGTATTTCGCTTTTTTTGCCGGGGTTTTTCTGACCGGTATCGGCTCGTCATATTACCATCTGCATCCGGATAACCGGACACTGGTTTGGGACCGGCTGCCGATCACGATCGGCTTCATGGCGCTGTTCGGCTCGATCGTCGGCGAATATGTCTCGATCCGGGCGGCGCGCACGCTCTTCGTGCCGTTATTATTCGTCGGGCTGGCATCGGTGCTTTACTGGCATGTCACCGAACTGAACGGTCAGGGAGATTTGCGTCCCTACGTGCTGGTGCAGCTTCTGCCGATGATGCTGATACCGGTCATCCTCTGGCTCTTCAAGTCGGAATTGCAGGGAGACGCTTTCTACTGGGGGATGATTGCGGCTTATGCGCTGGCGAAAGCGGCGGAATTTTTCGATGCGGGGCTTTACGAATTACTGGGCGGAGTCAGCGGCCATACGCTGAAACATTTGATCGCGGCCGCCGCGCCCTTTATTTTTTACCGGGCGCTGCGGCACAGGGAACGGATTATTCGAGCGGCTTGAAGAAGCTTTTCGGCGCGCCGCAGATCGGGCATTCCCAATCGTCCGGGATGTCTTCCCAGCGGGTGCCGGGCGCGATGCCGCTGTCCGGGTCGCCTTTGGCTTCGTCGTAAATGTGCTCGCATTCCATGCAGTGGTATTTCTTGTAATCTGTCATGTTTTTGCCTGCTTATCTGTCGTTGGAATTTATTATCCGGATCAAGCCAGTCTGATCAGTCTGCCTTCGGCGGCGGACTGCATCGCGGCTTCGAGAATCCGGCAGTTGTTCTTCGCGTCCTCCAGCGATAGCGCAGGTGCTTTGCCGGCGAGTACGCAAGCGCTGAAATGTTCGATTTCCAGACGGAAGTGATTGGCCGGCGGCAGTCTTTCCTCGCATTGGCGGCCGTCTTCTGTCCACCAGGAAATGACCGGGACGTCGCCGGGCAGTTGCCAGACCGTATGGCATTTGATGCCGCCTTTGGTGCCGATCACTTCGTATTCGGAGCGGCGCGCGCGTTCGAAGCTGAAGTCGAACTGCGCGAAGCGGCCGCGGCCGAAGTCGATCACGCCGCTGCTCGAAATATCGGCGCCGCTGCCGACATAGCTCGACAGGGCCGATACCGAAACCGGCGCATCCTCGAAAAACATCCGCGCCGAATGCACCGCATAACAGCCGATGTCCCACAGCGCGCCGCCGCCGCGTTCGACCGGCTGTTCGAGCCGGTACCTCCGCGCGGGGCGCATCATGAACGAATAAGTCGCGCGTACCGAGCGGACTTCGCCGAACAGGCCCGAATCGAGCAATTCCCGCACCCGGACATGCTGCGGATGGAACCGGTACATGAACCCTTCCATCACGTTGACCTGGTAACGCTGCGCGGCGGTTTCGATCGCCAGGATGTCGTCGACCGATAAGGCCATCGGTTTCTCGCAGAGCACGTGCTTGCCGCGCTCGATCGCGCGCAGGGTCCATAAGGCATGCTCGTGATTGGCCAGCGGCAGGTACACCGCATCGACGCCATCGTCGTTCAGCAGGGTTTCGGGATCGTCATAGAGGCGCACCTCGGTCTGGTCCGGGGCGTATTTGACCAGGGTTTTCGCTGCGGCTCCGGGTCTGCGGCTGGCGATCGCGACGAGCTCGGCGTTTTCCGCTTCGACGATCGCGGGCAAAAGGCGCTCGTTCACGCGCGCCGCACCGAGGATTCCCCAGCGTAAGAGGGTCTTATTGGTCATCGTTGCTCTCTGAATTGTTGTTATTAGCGATTTTTTTAAGCGGGTTCGAACCGTTTCCCCGAAAAAGGCGGGAAGCGAGGAGGAAGGGGCATTTGGCCCCTTCCTTGGGCAACAGGCCGCAGTCGGCCCGAAGTGCTTATTCGAGGTTCGCGTGCCGGTACCGCATCACTTCTTCGGCGATGCCTTTTTCATGGATCAGGTGCGATACCAGCGCTTCCAGGAAGGACAGCGTCGACAGTTCGAAGACGGTGCCCATCGGCATCCCGACCACTTTGCTGTATTGGTCCGGCCTGCCGATCAAAATGACTTCGTCGGCCATGTCGCCGATCGTCGAACCGCTCTTCGCCGTGATCAGGCAGATTTGGGCGCCGACTTCGCGGGCTTTTTTCGTAAACGCGATCAACTGCTCGGTTTCGCCGGAGCCGGAGATCACGACCAGGAGGTCGCCTTTCTTGATGCTGGGGGTCACGATTTCGCCGACGACGCTGACATCGTAGCCGCTGTGCATCAGCCGCATCGCGAAGAAACGGCCGACCAGGCCCGAACGTCCGGCGCCGGAGATATAGACCCGTTTGGCGTTGTCGAGCATGTGGGTCAGTTTGACCGGCAAATCGTCGCCGGTCGCTTCCAGAATCGAATGGATTTTATTGATGATCAGCGTCTGGTGCGGAGTGCCGATGATGTTGGCATCGGTGCTGCTGTCCGGTGCCGGGGCTTTGCCGTCGACGAGGTCGCGGATTTCTTTCGCGGCGGTTGCAGGACAAGGCGCGCCGTAGATGGCTGCGCCGACCACGATGATGTCCGCGCCGGCCTTGACCACCTGGTCAATGGTGGCAGGCTTGATGCCGCCCGCGACCGAAATTCTGACGTCCAGGCCCAGATCCGCGATCGCCTGCAGGTCGGCGAAAGGCGTCTGGCCGGCGGCTTGCGCGTCAAGGCCGGTGTGTACGCCGATGATTTGCGCGCCGAGTTCCGCCGCGGCGCGCGCGCAGGCGACTTTGTCTTCCACGTTGATCAGGTCGATCTGCGCTTCGCCGCCGTGCGCCTGCGCCGCCTTGATCACGCCGCTGATCGTCGGCAGTCCCGATACGCCGAGCACGGTGCAGATGTCTGCGCCGGCCGCATAGAAAGGCGCCGCTTCGTATTCGCCGGCGTCCATCGTCTTCAGGTCGACCAGAATCAGTTTATCGGGGAATTTTTCCCGCAATGTTTTGACCAGTTCGATGCCGTTGTGTTTGATGCAAGGGGTACCGATCTCGAAGATATCGACGTAAGGCGCCGTTTTCTCGGCGAGACTGACGGTTTGGTCGAAATCCAGGGAATCCAGTGCCAATTGTATTAATGGTTTTGCCATTGTGCGCTCCAACTACTTAATAGTTATTGTTATGTATCAGCGGGAAACTCTAAATCAGGAAGGGACGCGATGTCAATTGCGTATTGGCGGCGGCAGTAAGAGGTACAAGCCGCTGTAGGGTACGCTGTGCGTACCATGAGGATTGAAAAGGTACGCTCTCGGCAATTGCTCCTGCATTGCTCTCGATCGCTTGTTCCCGACGCGATCTACCTCCCCCATCCCTGGGGTCGTACCTCCTGCATCCCTGCAGTCGAGCGTACCCTACAGATGAAAAGAGAAGCGTTCCGAGGGGACTGTCCGATCAATGACGGAAGAAGGACTTTGCCGGCGCCAAGGGATCGGCAGGCGGGAGGAGTTCCCGTTCTTTTGTCGAAGAAGCCTTGGCCGCCGGCTTAATTGAAAATCGTTTCGAACGAATAACCGTTCGTATGCAGAATTTCTTTCAGCCGCTTCAAGCCGTCCATCTGAATCTGCCGCACCCGCTCGCGGGTTACGTTCAATTCGAGCGCGACCTGTTCGAGCGTTTCGGATTCGTAACCGCAAAGCCCATAGCGGCGGCAGATCACTTCACGCTGTTTTTCTGGCAATTGAAAGACCCAGCCGGAAATGCTTTGCCGGATGCCGTCTTCCTGAATCTGGTCGGCGGCCGATGGGCTCTCGTCGTCGGAAATCGTTTCGACCATCGGTTTGTCGATATCCTTGCTGCACGGCACGTCGATTGAGGTGACCCGCTCGTTCAGTTTGAGCATTTTTTCGACCTTGTAGACCGGTTTGTCCATGAATTGCGCGATTTCTTCGGCGCTCGGATCGTGGTCGAGCGACTGCTGCAGATGGCGCTGGGCCTTCAGATAAGAATTCATCTCCTTGACGATATGGATCGGCAGGCGGATCGTTCGGGTCTGGTTCATGATGGCGCGCTCGATCGTTTGCCGTATCCACCAGGTTGCGTAAGTCGAAAAGCGGAAGCCGCGGTCCGGATCGAATTTCTCGACGGCGCGGATCAGCCCCAGATTGCCTTCTTCGATCAGGTCTAGGAGCGGCAGTCCGCGGTTCAGGTAGCGGCGGGAAATTTTAACGACCAGGCGCAGATTGCTTTCGATCATCACCTTGCGGGATTCGGAATCTCCCCGCAGTGCCCGGCCGCCGTAATATTTTTCCTGTTCGGCCGACAGCAGTTTCGAACGGCCGAGATCGTTCAAATAGACCCGCGTCGCATCGAAACCGTCATCGCGGACTTTCAGGGCCTGGACTTCATTTTCGACATCCAGGTCGCCGAGAGAACCCTCTATATCCTCGAACTCTTTCTCGAAAAAAAGCCCCTCGTCGTCGTCTCCAAAATGCAGGCCGATTTCCTCATCAGCGGGCTCTATTATTTCTTCTTTCATCTTATTCCCCCCTGACTTTTCGCTTGGGTGCTCAACGGCATCTTTATAACTTCGGTAATAATGTCAACGGATTGACCGATTTGCCTTGTTTGCGGATTTCAAAATGCAGCATGGCCTTGCGGGAAGCGCCGACACCTACTGTAGCGATCTCCTGGCCTTTTTTGACGGCGTCTCCCTCTTTGGCCAACAAGGCATTGTTATTCGCGTAAGCGGTCAAATATTGGTCGTTATGCTTTATGATAAGCAGATTACCATATCCGATCAATCCTTGACCGCTATAGACCACTTTTCCGCGCTCGGCGGCCCTGACCGCCTGGTCTTTTTTGCCGGCGATCTTGATGCCCTTTTTGCCGGTCTGGGCGTAATTCTTCAAAAGCTTGCCCGCTAACGGCCAATCGAAGTGTAATTGGGCATTGTCTTTTTCCGTACCGGTGGAGACGGCGGTACTTTTTTTAGCCGCGGGCTTTTGGCGGGCCGGCTTGGCGGGTTCGGATTCCGGCTTTTTCTTTTCGGGAACCGGCTGCGCCGAAGCCATCATGACCGGCTTGATCTTGTTTTCGTTCTTTGCCGTCCGGACGGCGCTGCGGGGACGGGCGACCGGGGCGGGCGCCTGCGGCTGCGCCGAATGGGGTTTTGTCTGTGCCGGGGCCGCATAGCGGTTGGCGGGAACGGGAGGAAGCGTTTGCTGGAGGGGCGCCGGAGTCGCAGGTCCTGCCGCGACGGAAAGCGCGGAAGGTTTCTGCGGAAGCACTTCATTCAAATTCTGATAGCCGGACCATACCGGCGCCAGATCCGTGCGTTCGGTGCAGCCGAACATCAGGGCAGTCAGAATCGTGGTCAGCATCACTGCAACAGTCCGGGAAATGGGGTGCATCGGTATTTATCTTTTCAGCAGCGTTTTCTTGGCCAGGTTGATCTTCGCGGCCAGATAATCGGAGCCGCCCCGGTCCGGGTGGATTTTCTGCATCAGCCGGCGATGCGCTTCGATGATTTCCTGGTCGGAAGCGCCCATTTTCAGCCCCAGCACTTCGTAAGCTTCCGCGGCGGTCATTTTACCGGAAGCCGGGCGATCGTGCCGCTCCTGCCGGGGACCGGCCTGTCCCTGTTTCGCGCGTTGCCACGCGACCCAGATTTGATGCAGATAAGGCGCATTGCGCAGCAGGGACGGCAATAACCGGAGCAAAAACGCCGCCGCGAGCCCGAGCAGGGCAAACAGTCCGCCGAGCCAGCCGGCTTTTGCCATGTAAATCAGCGCCGCCAGACCGCCGGCGATCAGTGCGTAACGAAGCACACGCGCCTTCACGTCGGCGGGGGCTGTCCGCAATTTGCGCAGTGCAAGAAAAACCAGCCAAATCAGCAGTAAAACGAACGCAATGCGAATCAATGTCGGCTCCGGGGAAAACTCGGGTTCTGCCTTAAAATCTCAACGGCGCGGGACGGCGGGAGAGAATAACGGCCGTGCCGCCGTTATCGTAGTGCCGGGCTTAATAATGCCTTAGAATATCGCGATTATCGATTCTAATTCAATGATTCAATCCCCATGCAGAATGCACGAAAGCCGATCCTCGGTTTTGCCGCCGCCAGCGGCACCGGCAAGACCACGCTCCTGACGCAACTGATTCCGCTGCTGAAACAGCAGGGCCTCCGGGTCGGTTTGATCAAGCACAGCCATCACAGCTTCGATATCGACCATCCCGGCAAGGACAGTTACCGGCTGCGCATGGCCGGCGCCTCTCCGGTCATGCTGGTTTCCCGATACCGCTATGCGATCATCAACGAGTTCGAAACGCCCGGCGAGCCGAGCCTGGGTGAGCAGCTCAAGGTGTTGGACCAGTCGGGCCTGGACCTGATCCTGGTCGAGGGCTTCAAGGCTGAAAAATTCCCCAAAATCGAACTGCACCGGCCGTCGCTGCAAAGGCCGCTCTTGTTTCCACAGGATCCGGACATCATCGCGATTGCGAGCGACGCGCCGGTCGAGGCGCCGGACCGGCTGGTCAGGCTGGACCTGAACCGGCCCGACCTGATCGCGCGCTACCTTCTGGACCACTACCGGGAATTCAGATAATGGCCGATCCGTGCAGCCTCGAACCGATGCTGTCCGCCGAGGCCGCGCTGGACAGGATCGTGTCCGCGGTACAGCCGGTTTCCGGCGCGGAAAGAGCGACGCTGAAACAGGCGCTGGGCCGGGTGGCGGCCGAACCGGTGCGCGCGCCGCTCCCTATTCCGCATTACCGGAACGCGGCAGTCGACGGCTATGCCTTCCGCAGCGCCGATCTCGACGGCCTGCGACCGGTCCGTCTGCGGGTGGCCGGTGCTTCCTGGGCCGGGAAGCCTTTTCAAGGCCGGCTGAACCGGGGCGAATGCATCCGGATTTTCACCGGCGCGGTTGTGCCGGATCAGGCTGATTCGGTCGTCATGCAGGAGTTCGCGGCGGCAGACGGCGACGCGATCGTGCTGCCGGCCGATGTGGAATTGCGCCGCTTCGTGCGCGAAATCGGCGAAGATCTTCGGCAGGGCGATCTGCTGTGCGGGGAGGGCAAAAGGCTGACCGCGGCCGACCTTGGCTTGCTGGCCTCGGCAGGCGTTTATGACATGGCGGTTAAAAGGCCGGTCAATATCGCTTTTTTTTCGACCGGGGATGAGCTGACCGGGATCGGCCAGGCCTTGTCGGCCGGCGGGATCTACGACAGCAATCGCTACCTGCTCGGCGGTTTGTTGACCGATCCCTGTTACCGTGCCGCCGATCTGGGGGTGATCGGCGATAACCGCGCGCAGTTGGAGGCCGCGCTGAGCCGGGCGGCCCCGGATCACGACGTGATCATTACGACCGGCGGCGCCTCGGTCGGCGAGGCCGATTTCATCGCCGAGGTTCTCGGACGGCTCGGCGAAATTCATCTCTGGAAGATTGCGATGAAGCCCGGAAAGCCTCTGGCTTTCGGCAAAATCGGCAAGGCGTTTTTCTTCGGCCTGCCCGGCAATCCGGTGGCGGTGGCCGTTACGTTTCGGCAGATGGTCGAGCCGGCGCTGAAGCGGCTGGCGGGGCAGGGGTCCGCCCATCCGCTGCGCATCCGGGCCATCTGTACGGTTCCTCTCAAAAAAGAGCCCGGCCGCCTCGAATTTCAACGCGGCGTTCTGACCCAAAATGCGCAGGGCGAATTCTTCGTTGCCGCAGGAGGCGACCAGGAATCGCACCTCTTGGGCGCGATGGCGCGGAGTAACTGTTACATCGTTCTACCGGCCGATTGCGGCGGCGTTCGGGCAAACGAAGCCGTCTGGGTGGAACCTTTCGGGGTATCGTTATGAAATCGAAAAGACGCGGCGGAAGTCTGGATCGTCTTATCCACAATTTCTGTGGATAACTTTGTGGAAAGACTCTCGATAACCGCTTGGGGACCCGATAGCGCCTGCCTTGCGGTTAAATTGTAAAAATTTTATACGAAACAGAATAGTTATTTGATATCAATAATTTATTAGGATTGATCGGGTTTTGCCAGAGTTTGGGCTGCGAAAATTTCCGCGTTCCGGACATTCGGAGCAATGTGCATAACATGAAGCGCGACACCCGTTAAATTCGATGGGAACCCTCTTGAAACACCTCTAACGGAAAGATGCATGTTTGTTTTCATTCTGCTCAGCCTTGCTCTCGGCTATTTCGTCCAGACTTCCAATCCGCTGCTCAGCCAGCTGGTATCGCCGTTGGCACTCTATCTCGGCATCGGCGGCGCCTTGCTGGCGGTCTCCGGCATGCTGTTCAGGAAGAGGCATTTTACGGTCTGGTACGACCTGTTTGCATCGAGTGTCTTGCTGGCCTGGTTCGCCTACTGGAAAACCCAATTCCAGGACGATTCGCCGATGTTCTTTTTCTTTCCGGTCTATTTCGCGGCGATGACGGCGTTTATCTCGCTCGCCTTTATCGGCCCCTGCGAGCGCCTCGATAATGAAACCGTCGGCTACATGCGCCGGCTTGTCGGGCACAAAGCCCTGCAGCCCTGGGCGATCATGTTGGGAACGCTCGGGAGCCTGGAATTGTTGGACCATTACCTGGTCTTTCCGATAGCGGTCACGTTATTGCTGCTGCGGTTTGCGCTGGACTGCTGCGTCGAGCGGAATAGCCGGAAGGGCGGCAAAAGCTGATCGATATTTTCCTGTTTCGGTAAGTAAAAAACCGCCCAGGCGATGGCCGAAAGGCGGTTTACCTCGGGCGGATCGGCAGGACGCGATATGCCTTCCCTGGCGTTTGGGCCGCTTAGGATTTGGTCGATAATAACTTCCCCTCTCGTTCCCTTGCCGAGGGCTTACCGTGATACCCCCTTTGCCAGCTTGGGTTAAATCCTAAAAGGCACAAACCGCCGTAGGGTACGCTGTGCGTACCTTTTCATCCCCAATAGTACGCACAGCGTACCCTACAACTGGCATTCGGGCCGCTTAGGTTAGTGGATATGCACTTCCCGCGACTTGTACGTATCGCTTCTTTGCAGCTCGTAATCCTCCATCTTGATCCCATCTTCGTTGAGCTGGATCAGCGTGCCTTCGTCTTCGATGTGGTAGCGGCGCGTTTTCGTTCCTCCCTTGGTCGGCGTCAAAACCACGGTGCGGGTTTCTTCATTCCAGTCATATTTGCCTCTTTCAAAATACTCCCGTGAGGATTGTTTAGCCGGCTGAATTACGATCAGATAGTTGTTCTTCTGCTGTAAGGACAGCGTCGTTTTGACCCCGTCGCAATCGCTGCAGGGAAGATAGCCGTAAAAAACGCCGTGAAACTCCTGGCTCTTGTCGGCAGGGTTCTGATGTGCCGAGTGATCCATTCCCGGATGAAGGCTTTTCGACCGTGCCCTGGCGAAGCCTTCTTGCGCTTCGAGATCGGATGCCGCCATTGCCGGCATCGCGGCAAGCAGGCTGCTGAAAAGGAACAAGGCCAGATTGTGCTGTAATGGTTTTGTTAATGCTTGCATGATGACTTTCCACAAAAGTAACGCGGGTTGTGCGGATGAACGGAGCGGGAAATTTACCAGATTTACCGAAAAAGAGCTCCTCTAATTTCTAACTTACTACCGTTCGCCGCAATGCGCAATGCCTTGGCGGACCCATCCCCGGCCGCCGCGCCGTACGTGCGGGAGCGCACCGACCTTTTGCAGCGGAAGGGCTTATATAGACGGCATCGGATGATCGTGTCACGCGCTCATTTCCCTTGATACCCGTTTCCGGAGGAGTTCCAACATGCGTAATTTGATAGCGGGATTTATTCTGATCGTGATCCTGCCCGCGGTCGGCGCGGCCCAGGCGCCTAGCGGGGTTGAACGTCCGCGGAACGTGCTGGAGCCTTCTCCTGAAACGGTGCCTGCCGGCTCCGATTCTCCTTCCGCTTCGGAAGGAAAGGCTACCGGTTCCGCCGGCTCGCAAGGCGAGGCATACGCCATCTGTTTGCGCGCGACTCGGCGCTTCGACGAACAGGAGAAAGTCAAAGGCAACGAGAAAACCGAGATCACGCCGCTGTCGACGGCGTGCCAGGAAGAGCTGAAACCGGCCGCGTATTGGCTGTGCATGGATAAAAAAGCGGTCGAACAAGTCGATTTCAACAGTGCGGACTGGCAGTGCGAAAGGCAGACCGGGATATTGGAATAATGCCCTGCTTTGGCCTTTATTGTCCGGTTTTTGCGGAAGAAGGGACGAGCCGGCGAAAGGAGACGCCGGTTTGACAAGTCGAGTTTTGCCATTACGAAGAAACCGTCTCGAAGCGTTTTTCTGATCGTGGATCGCGGTGAGGGATCGGTTCGGCTGTGCCGCAACAGACCCGAAGTCTCTGTAGTATTCTGGCCTGTAAGGCTGTCGGCCTGGATAAATGGAAAGGTCCGGAGTGTAATGGCGATGACTAAAGCGCCGTTGTTGGACGGCTCTAAAAAGGGCATCATCGACTAGGAAAAAGAGGAAAACAAATTCTCCTAGATCTTTAAATTGAACGGAGGGAAATTATGAATACGGAAGCATCTACCCCGGCTACTCTCTACCTGCTCAACAGCATCCTGCTGCTGACCGCGCTGAACGGATGTCCCGCCTGGGCCGCTAAGCTTAGGGTCAATACGTTAAGCGACACCCTCAAGGCTGCGGACGGTCTTTGCACGCTACGCGAGGCGATTGCCAACGCCAATGAGGACATCGACACCACTCTCGGTGATTGCGCGGCCGGCTCCGAGGTCGATACTATCACCTTCAGAGTCAGCGGCACGATCATGCTGGCCAGCACTCTTGATATTACTACCGGATCCTCGATTATTCTCAACGGAGACGGGCGGAACATCATCGTCAGCGGCGGCGGTACCGTACGGGTGATGCGTGTGAACGGCGGGGCCCAGCTCCACCTCAAAAGACTTACCATTACCAAAGGCTTTAGCTTCTCCTCCAACGACTATGTGGGCGGTGACGGCATCCTCAATTACGGCACCCTCACCGTCAGCAACAGCACCTTCACCGGCAATGGCCATGGCCCTTCAAGCCCGAGCATAGGCGCTGGCATTTATAACGCGGGTATCCTCACCGTCAGCAACAGCACCTTCTCCGACAACTTCGCGGCAGTTGGTGGCGGCATCGCCAACGAGGGCACCCTCACTGTCAGCAACAGCACCTTCTCCGGCAACGACTCAATCTTCAGTGGCGGCGGCATCCGCAACATTGCCGGCACCGCCACCGTTACCGGCAGCACCTTCTCCGGCAATAGTACTGACAGCACGGGCGGCGGGGTCGCCAATAACGATACCTTCACCATCGGAAACAGCACCTTCTCCGGCAACCGCGCGGCCGACGGCGCCGGCATCTCAAACTTTGGCACCCTCACCGTTATTCATAGCACCTTATCCTTCAACTTGGGAGGGCCATATGTCGGTGGCATCAGAAACTTCTCGGGCACTCTCAACCTGGCCAATACGATCGTTGCTAACAACGATCGTGTTGATTGCGAAAACGCTGGTACTCTAAATATATCCGGTGTTAGTCTGATAGGAGACGGTTCCTGCGACGCGAGTTCTGATCCGGCGCATTTCATTATTGGCAGTCCGGATCTCGGACCACTGGCCGACAACGGCGGCCCTACCCAGACCCATGCCCTATCGGCCGGCAGCCTCGCCATCGATCAGGCGGATAACACGATCTGCGCCGCTGCCCCGGTCAATAATTTAGATCAGCGCAATCAGTTTCGCCCGGTGGACGGGGATGGCGATGGCACTGCGGTCTGCGACATCGGCGCCTATGAGTTTGTCCCTCCTTATCCTTTCTCCGGCTTCATTCCCCCGCTGGTCAACCCGCCTATGGCGAATACCGTCAAGGCAGGGAGAGCGGTCCCGATCAAATTAAGCCTTGGCGGCGATTACGGGTTGAACATCGTTTCCGCGCTATACCCTAAATCGCAGCCAGTTGCCTGTGAGAGCGGCGCCCCCCTGGGTGACCTCGAGAAAACGATGACCCAAGGTAAAAACGGCCTGCGCTACAACCCGATCACGAATGCCTACATTTATGTATGGAAGACTAAAAGGGCGTGGGCAGGCACTTGCCGGAAATTCATCATGAAACTCATCGACAACACCGAACATGTCGCTTTGTTCAGCTTCAGGTAGACGGGCGGCATCAGATGCACATGCTTTATAACTTGGCAGGCGATGGAGAAGCGGCCTGTCACCCTGATTGTCCGCTTTCATTTTACATAAATGCCATCCATGTAAATTTTTGAAAGACAGGTAATGGCCGATTGCATCCACGTCATTCCAAAAGCCGATATCGACCGCAAAAGTAGTTTTATCGGAATAGAAGACTGGGTTGATTTGGATTTCATATTCTTCAGGTTTTAAGGTCGAAGTGTAGAACGAACTAAGCTTGGTTCAAAGAACCTCAACAGGCGGGTATTTTTCTTGTATTCCCGATGGAGTGGCGCTCCGGACTTTCATGCACTACAAATGCCCTAACCCAAGAACGCTGACCGCGATCAGGCCGCCGCCGATCCACCGCTTGAAAAGCCTGTCGTTGCGCATGATCGCGTCATGCGCTTTGAGGCCCAGCAGATGCCCGATGGCGGCTACCGGCAGCAGCGTCAGCGCTTCGGTCAAATGCAGATCCACGGACAGGGCCACAAACGTAGTCATCTTGATGCCGACCAGAATAAACCATAAGACGAACAACGTGTCGCGCAATTGGCGTTTGCCGACGTTATTCATGAAAACGGCCACCATTAACGGCGCCCCGGACAGGGATATCCCTGCAACATAGCCTCCCAAAACGAGCAGCCCTCTGTCCGCCCAGGGATGGCGGCTTTCGATGCCCCGGTTGAAGAGCCAAATGAAACCGTAAAACAAGGTAATCGAATAAACGAAGATGTTCAGCCATAACACCGGCAGGTTGACCAGCCCGAAAACGCCGACGATGGCGGGCGGAATGATGTAAAGCGAAGAGCGCAGCAGATAGCGCCAGTCGACGTTATGCAGGCGGTTCAGCAGCGTCAGGCCGGAAAAAAACAGCAGATGCGCCCCGATGATAGGCAGCCAGAACAGCGGCGTATCGCGGATGAACAGCATCAGCGGCAAGCCCAGCGCGGCGCCGCCGAAACCCAGCCCTGTCCGGACGAAGCCGGTCCAGACGAAAACCAGCGCAATGCACAAAGTCTGGTAAAGAGAAAAATCGGTCAACATGTTTTTATTGAGTCAGCATTCGGAGTATTGGAGGCTGTAGGGCGCAATAATACATACCGCAGCTAATAAAACTTCGTCATACGCCTTTGCAGACCATCTCTACCTGGATTTGTAATCGATAGACGTGTTTTTCATCGCTGCGGTATCTATAACATTCTACGCTGGCTGTGTTGCCTCCGGACGAAGAGGTCGCCGAGGGCTGTCGGATCGGGCAGGAAGACGGATTTTCTTAAAATGGAATCCTGCCGGTCAACATGTCCCACCACATTCGCCAGTCGCACAGAAAGCTAAACCAGGGATACCTGAAGGTGGCAGGCCGGTTGTGCTCGAAGAAAAAATGTCCGGTCCAGGCCAGGGCATAGCCTTGCACCAGCACAACCGCCGCCAGCCACACCGCCGGCGCCGCGAAAGCGGCGACCAGCAGCGCCAAGGCGATCGAGGTACCGGCGAAATGCAGCCGGCGCGAGACGCGGTTGGCGTGCTCGCTGAGGTAGAATGGATAAAACTCGTTGAGCGTGCGGTAATGCGGGATCTCATTCACGGCAATCGTCTCGGTTAAGCGCGGATTCCTTTTTCAACCTGAGTTCGGGATAATAAAAAGCTAGGCGAACGCCCCCTTTTTTTCGCGTAAGATTCTGTTTCCATAAACAAATCTGACCATGATCGGAAGGCGCTCATGAACAGTTTAACCGAATTGCATTGCCTGATCGACGATTTTTGTCGTGTTTTCGAGCCTGTGTGGGAACGACACTTGCCAGAGCGGATGCCGCCAGGCGAAAATCAGACCTACGAGGTTTTTAAAACCTTTTAGTTGTAGGGCGTTTTCGCGATAGCAAAACGCCAACCGCCTTTAAAGCGCGGCGGATTGCCTAGCGGCGAATCCGCCCTAGTCGCGCACCAAACTTGCTTTGATAAATACTAAACAACCACCGGCTAAAAGCCGGTGGGTTTGGGCTACGGACTGAAAGTCCGGGATACGCGTCGGCTTAACGACGCGTCTACGGTTCAACTTTAAATTCGGTAGCTGGATCCGACTCAAAATGATGCTCTAGATATTCTTTGATCATCTCTTCGGTCATCTCTCCCACCGTGGCACAAAAATACCCCCGCGCCCAGAAATGCCGACCCCAGCCGCGTAGTCGGGCACGCGCTTTTTGTGCCCGACATTTCCAATGTCTTGAAAGGTGACAGGATTTCAGACCCGCGCAACATTCCGAAGCAGGATCGCCACATGATCGTCGGGCAACGATAAAGCGGTTGCCCGACCTACACGGCTGGTCAGGTACCGCCGGAGTTTCTGAATGTACTGACTTAAATCGAGAACCTGTCAACTGTCGAACTCGATAAAGTCTTCAACGGCACGCCGAAGCCAGTCATAGAAACTGGCAAATTGAGCGCGTTGTTCCCATCCGGGTGAGGCGAAGTCATGAATGACAAATACTTCGTCTTCTTTGCCGACGTCCCAGCATGCAATATCATCATTATCTTGCCGGCGAGCGAAAGGAACGAGCTGTCGTGCAGGATATCTTTCGGTAAGTCCAGCCATTGCTTCTCTCAGGGGCTGCCCCGCCAGAAAGTACCAGGGCTCAAGTTCTATTAACCTCAATTCAACGACCCGGTTGAACTGTCGCGGATAACGAAAACCATGAGGCCACTCTTTTTCCGTAAGTAATCCCAGAGTCTTCATTGCGAAGACCCCGTAAACGGTGAGCCGCTTGGATACGTGTTTCGGAATACGCCATTTTGCTGCTGGATACGTGCCTGAACCGCTTCCTCCCAAGCCGCGTAGGTCGGGCACAAAAAGCGCGTGCCCGACCTATGCGGCTCCACATACGCATCCATGGCCCGGACCGGGTTATCCGCGCCCACCCAGTCGTCCAGCCGTGGCGGTAGACGGAGAACTTCTTGGCGGTTTTGTCCTTCTTTGTACGGACGGGGCATCGGCGCTAACGGGGCGGTGGCGGGCTCCGTTATTTTAGCAAGGGCGAGGAATACTTTCACAGCCTCAAATATCCCGCCCGGCATCTGTATCTTACGGGTTCAGCCCCCGTAGGGTACGCTGTGCGTACCTTTCGACATCGAGGGTACGCACAGCGTACCCTACAGGGCTGGGCTTAACGGCAGGGCACCCTTCAGAAGGTGAGGACTTCCCTGCACACGGTATGAAAATGCTCTAGACGGTCGAGTTTGGGTATAATTCGGGTCACTTTTCCTCGCACTACCGGAGAGACGACCGATGAATCCGCCCGATTCGACCGGGGAGCCGCCCCAATTCGTCACGTTGCGCCAAGCCTCCGGCTATTGGCTCAAACTCGGGTTTATCAGTTTTGGAGGGCCGGCCGGGCAGATTGCGATCATGCCTACGATCTGGTCGAAAAGCAACGCTGGATTTCCGCGCGGCGTTATTTGCATGTCTTGAACTACTGCATGCTGCTGCCCGGTCCCCGAGGCGCAGCAGTTGGCGACTTATATCGGCTGGCTGATGCACCGGACCTTAGGCGGGGTGATCGCCGGCGTGCTGTACGGAATTAAACCGGCGGTGACCGCGATCGTGCTGTTCGCGGCTTACCGGATCGGGGCGCGGGCGCTGAAAAATGCGCAGCTTCGGGCGATCGCGGCGCTGGCGTTTCTGGCGATCTTCCTGCTCCATATGCCGATTCCGCTGATCGTCCTGAGTGCGGCGTTGCTCGGAGCGATCGGCGGCAAACGGGCTCCGCACTATTTTTACTTTTCTGCCGAGTTTTCTGTTTATTCTGGCCGGCGGTCCGCTGATCGAATCGACGCACGGCAATCTCAAATTTACCGCCCCGTTGACCGGCATCACCGCGGCGGTGGTCGGCGTGATCCTGAACCTTGCCGCGTTCTTCGCCTTTCATGTGTTCTGGCCGAACGGTTTCTCCGGACGTTTCGATTATGTCTCGGCGCTGATCGGCGCGGGGGCTGGTTTTTAACCTTGCCACTGCCGGGCCGGTCTGACGGATTCGGCGCCGCCGCTTAAGAGAGGGGACTGGTCTGGGGCAGCGAAAGTTGACCGTGCTGCCGGCGATTTTCCGGCTCCGCAACTTCCCAGCCGCCGCCCAGCGCCTTATACAATGCCACCCGTTGGCCGGCGAGCCGGGCCTGGCTTTCGATCAGAGCCTGACGCCGGGTCAGCAACGACCGTTCCGCGGTCAGCACGTCCAGAAAACCGGTCAATCCCTTCAAATAGCGTTCGCGGGCGAGGTCCAGCGCCAGTTTTTCGGCGGCTTCGGCTTGCCGCAGCTGCGCCTGGCGCCGCCGCTCCTGTTCGATCGAAGCCAGCGCATCCTCGACTTCCTTGAAAGCATTCAGGACGGCGGCTCGATAGGCGTATACCAATTCCTGATGACGGGCTTTCCTGCCTTCGATATTGGCCTGGATACTGCCCCAGTTGAAAATCGGAAACGCCAGAGTCGAAGCGGCCGACCACGATTTACCGAGCATCGTGAAATCGGTGATGTCGGTATTCTGGAGGCCGATGAAGGCTGCCAGATTGATGCGCGGATACTGGGCGGCGACCGCGGCGCCGATATCCGCATTGGCGGCTTTCAGCCTTCGTTCGGCGCTCAGGATGTCGGGCCGGCGGCGCAGCAGTTCCGAGGGCAGTTCGGCGGAAGCCGGCTCGGCCGGCTGCGGAATCGGCGCGGGCCGCTGCAGGCGTTGGGTCAGTTCGCCCGGCGTTCTGTCCAGGAGCACGCTCAGCGCGTGCAGGGCCAGTTTGATCTGGTTTTCGTAAACAGGTTGCTCCGCCGCGGTCGCCTCGACCTGCGCGTGGGCCTGCGCCACGTCCAGATAGGAGGCGAGGCCGGCTTTTTGACGTTCCCGGGTCAGATGCAGGGTGTCCTGCTGGGTAGCCAGATTATCGCGAATCACCGCCAGCAGCTGCTGATTGGCGCGCAGCATCACGTATTGACCGGCCACTTCGCCGAGCAGGCTGACCGTCAGGGCGCGGCGGTTTTCGATTTCGGCTTCGATAGTCGCTTCCGCTGCCTCGACGGTCCGGCGAATGCCTCCGAACAGGTCGAGCTCCCATTGCGCGTCGAAGCCCGCCTGGAAGATATCGATCAGATTGTTGCCGATCCCGAACGCGCCGCCGGCGCCGGATGCCGTGCCGCCGACCGCGGTTGTCGTTCCGGCTGAAGAAGTGAAGCTGTTCAGGCGGCGGGAAGCGCTGCCGTGCGCGGAAAGCGTCGGCAGGCCGGCGGCAACGGCCTGCGTCCTTTGGGTGCGGGCGATCCGGATGCGCTGGAATGCCTGTTTCAGATCCGGATTGGTCGCGGCCGCTTCATCGATCAACCGGTTCAAAACCGGGTCGCCGAACGTTTTCCACCAGGCCCGATCGCTTTGCGGCGTATCCGGGGAAGAGGAGCTTTCGCTCCATTGGGCGGGCGCGGGCATTCGGGGGCGGACATAATCCGGGCCGACCGTGCAGCCGGCCATCGTTCCGGCGAAAATCAGCAAGAGCGCTTTGTTCATGCCGGCGGCGTGGGGGGAGGAGAGGTGCGGATCGGTGTGGTTTCGCGGCCGACATCGGGCGCCTCGATGAAAACGTCCATCTGCTGCCCGACAAAGACCGGCATTTTATTGCGATCGAAGCTGTACAGCACTTGTAAAACCCGGGTATCGACGCGTTCGGTACTGTCGCCGGTCAGCGATCTTTTGGGCACGACGAAGGGTTCCACCCAGGCCAGCGCCAGATCGGTCCGAAACCGGCGGTTGCCGCGCAAATAGGCGACCGCTTTGCTTTCCCGGCGGAAGCGCCAGGCATCGTTTTCATCGATATCGACGCGGACATGCAGGTCTTCCAGATTGCCGACCAGCATCAGCGGGGTGGCAAGCGGACCCGCCTGGGCGAATTCTCCCGGCCGCACGTTCACTTGCAGCACTTCGGCATCGATCGGGGCTTCGACCTGCAATAAATCCAGCGTGGTCCGGCTTTCTTTGACCACCGCTTCGGCCTGCAGTACCTGCGCCTCGGCGCTGTCGAGCCTGCGTTGTGCAATCAGCGTGGCGTTCCGGCGCCGGTCGAGTTCTTCGGTGCTGATCGCGCGGCGGTCTTCGATGCTTTCGGCCAGGCGCTGCAGTACTGCGGCATCTCTGACGCCGGCTTTCGCTTCGCCGACCGCGGCCTTCGCCCGCGCCAGATCGGCTTCCCGCACGCTCAGGTCGGCCAGTGCCGCACGGTCGTCGATTGAAAACAGAATATCGCCGCGTTTGACCCGGTCGCCGACTTTGACGTTGACCGACTTGACGATACCTGCCAGGTGGGTGCCGATCGCAATATTCTCGCTTTTCGCCTCGATGATGCCGGCGCCGGCGATGAACGAGGCATAAGGCGAGGTGGCCGGTTCGGTCGCGGCCTGGGCGATCGGCGTCGGCTTGTTGCTGGTGAACACCTCGAATACGCCGAACAGAAAGCCGGCGGTAGCCAGCACGGGTAGAGTATATTTGGGTAGCATCCTTAATTCCGTGAAGAGTTAAACTCGGCGTTGCTCATCATCAGTCCGGGATTGCTGCACTTTGACGATTTTTCCGTCGTCCATTTGCGCGATCCGGTCCGCAAAATCGAAAATGCGGGCGTCGTGGGTCACGATCACCAGCACCCTGGAACTGTCGACCGCGACCGACTTCAGCAGTTCGAGCACATGCCGCCCCGTTTCGTGGTCCAGCGCGCTGGTCGGCTCGTCGCAGACGATCAGCCGCGGGTCATGGACCAGCGCGCGCGCAATCGCCACGCGCTGCTGCTGGCCGCCGGACAGTTGGGAAGGCAGGGCGTCCACGCGATTTCCGAGGCCGACCTGTTCCAGGACGCCGTTCGCCTTGCGTACCGCCTCGTGGCGGTCCATGCCGTTGATGATCAGCGGAATCGAGACATTTTCGGCCGCGCTCAGCGTCGGCAGCAAATTATAAGCCTGAAAGACGAAGCCGATATTTTCAGCACGAAACTTCAGTTTCTCCCGGCTGCTCAATTTCAGCAGGTCCTGGCCGAATACGCTGCACAGGCCCGAATCCTGGTCCAGAATCCCGGCGATGACCGAGATCAAGGTCGTCTTGCCGCAGCCGGACGGCCCGACCAGCATCATCAGTTCGCCGACGCGGACTTCGAGGTCGATGCCCTGCAGGGCGGTGATTTTTTGCGAGCCGGCAGCATAGGTTTTGACGACATTTCGGCACAATACGGCCAATCCATTGCCATTCATGCTCATCCTTTGAACACGACCGCCGGTTCCAGCTTGATCACTTTGCGGATACTCAGCAAGGCGGCGAACATGCAGATCAAAGTTATGCCCGCGCCGCTGAACATGAGCAATTGCCAGGGAAACTTGAATGCCAGAATCGTATTGCGCATCGTAAAGCCGAACAGGGCGGTCAGGCCGACGCCCAGCCCATAGCCGATGCTGCCGACCAGCAGCGCCTGCAGCAGAATCATCCTGAGCAGCACGCCGTTGCTCGCGCCCATCGCTTTCAGCACGCCGAACTGCCGGAGGTTTTCCAGCGTGAAGTTATAAAAGGTCTGGCCCGCGATCGCCGCGCCGACGATGAAGCCGAGCGCGACCGAAATGCCGAAGTTGATCGGGATCCCGGTGTTTTTCATGAAATAATCGTAGGTGAGCGTCTGGAACTCCTTTTGGGTATAGGCGGCCAGGCCGGTCGATTCGCGGATGCGGCGGGTGAGTTCGCCGATGTTCTGGCCGGGTTTGGCCTTGACCAGCACGAACGACAGCAGTTTGCGCTCTCGCGGCGCATACTGCAGCGCGCGGTTGTAGGTCGTATAGAGGACCGGCTGGGACTGGAAAGTGCGCGTCGTTTTGGCGATCCCGACCACGATCGCGCGCCGGTCGTTCAGTTCGAGCGTGTCGCCGATCGCCAGCGGCACGGGTTTTCCGTCTTGCGCCGGCGCCTTGGCCAGTTTGGTGGTCGCGCCCTCAATGTCGACGATGATGCCGTCGCTGCGGCGCAGGTCTTCCAGTCTTCCTGCCAGCATCTCCGGCGGACCGCCGATCAGGGTAGCATCGTCCAGGCCGATCATATTGCAAGTTTGAAACGTGCCGTCGTAAAGGCGCGCCTTGATCAGCCCCTTGTACAAAGGCACCGCCCAGGCGACGCCGGACACGCCGCGCACCCGGTACAGTTCGGTGTCCTGCATCGGCTTGATGTCGTCGATGAACTGCACCTTCGGGTCCATCACCCAGATGTCGGGCAGGCCGACGTCCGATATGAAGCTGTACGACCGTGTCATCAGGCCGAGAAAAATGGCGGGCTGCTGGGTCATGATCAGCGAGGCGAAGGTCAGGCCCATCACGATGCCGAGATACTTTCCGCGGTCGCCCATCAGCATGGTTAGCGCAATGTAATTCATTTTTTTAGGGGCGGGAATTCGAAGGGTTCGGTCATGGCCTGATCCGTGTAGTTTAGCTCTTCATTGACGAGCGGTTTTTTAATCAGGATAAATGCTTTAGTAGAGAGGATGATTTAATGCTAAGTTCAGCTCTTGTAGGGCGGATTCGCCGCCAGGCAATCCGCCATTGCTTTGAGGCCTGCTGGCGTTTTGCTATCGCGAAAACGCCCTACAATGCTGCTCTTCATAACGCTTGACGTGGATAACAGCTTTTGTAGGGCGGATTCGCCGCCAGGCAATCCGCCATCGCTTCGATGCCTAGTGGCGTTTTGCTATCGCGAAAACGCCCTACAGTGCTGCTCTTTATAACGCTTGATGTGGATAACAGCTTTTGTAGGGCGGATTCGCCGCCAGGCAATCCGCCATTGCTTTGAGGCCTGGTGGCGTTTTGCTATCGCAAAAACGCCCTACAGCGCTGCCCTTCATAACGTTTGATGTGGATAACAGCTTTTGTAGGACGTTTTCGCCGCCAGGCAATCCGCCATTGCTTTGAGGCCTGCTGGCGTTTTGCTATCGCGAAAACGCCCTACAACGCTGCTCTTCATAACGCTTGACGTGGATAACAGTATCTACGGCCCTTAATCCTGGTGTCGGCAAGCATCGGCCGGCAGTTTGGCGAAAACGGGGTGATTGGCGAGCCGGTAGCATTCGGGGTAAAACACGCCGCCCAGGTACAGGCCGTGAGGCGGGGCGGTGATGCCGGCGAGCGCGCGCTTTTTGACCGCCAGCAGTTTCCGAATCCAGTCGGCCGGCTGTTTGCCCGCGCCGACCGCGATCAGGCTGCCGGCGATATTGCGGACCATGTGGTGCAGGAACGCGTTGGCGGCGATATCCATGATCACTTTATCGCCTTCGCGGGTCACGTCGACGAAATGGACCTGCCGGAACGGGCTTTTGGACTGGCAGCCCTGCGCCCGGAACGAGGAAAAGTCGTGGTGGCCGATCAGGCATTGGGCGGCCCGGTGCATCCGGTCCGCATCGAGCGGCGTATAGCACCAGGTCGTTTGCGTGGGCAGAAGGGCCGATTTGACCGGCCGGTTCAGGATGATGTAGCGGTAAAAGCGCGCGATCGCGCTGTAGCGCGCGTGAAAGTCGCCGACCGCGGGCTTGGCCCAGAGGATGCGTACGTCGTCGGGCAAGTGGGTATTGCCGCCCATCACCCAGGAGTAGGGCGCCCGCTCGGCTTTCGTGTCGAAATGCACGACCTGTTCGAGCGCATGCACGCCGGCGTCGGTGCGTCCGGCGCAGATCACAGTGACGGGATGATTCGCGACTTTTGCCAGCGCCCGTTCGAGTGCGGCCTGGATGCTGCGCCGTTCGGCCTGGAATTGCCAGCCGGAAAAGGCGCTGCCGTCGTATTCGATGCCGAGGACGATGCGGGTCATAGGGCGGACGTCAAGGCATAGGGTACGCTGCGCGTACCGAATCCGGTAGTATCGGTTCGGGCCTTGGGAGAAAAGGTACGCGCAGCGTACCCTACGCGGATTGCCGGAAAGGCCATTCTAATCTTCATGAATGTAAATCCTGACGCCGGCTTCGAGGTGGTCGAACAATTCCAGCACATCGGCGTTGAACATCCGGATGCAGCCGTGCGATGCGGGCGGGCTCTGCATCCCTTCGTCCGGCGTGCCGTGGATGTAAATGTAGCGCCAGGTGCTGTCGACATTGCCATAGCGGTTAAAGCCAGGTTCCAGACCGCCGAGCCACAGGATTCGGGTCAGGATCCAGTCACGCTCCGGATACAGGCGGCCGAGTTCCGGGTTGTAGATTTCGCCGGTCGGGCGGCGGCTCTTGAAGACGGTGAAGACCGGCTGGCCCCCGCCGATTTTTGCGCGCACCCGATGCCAGCCGCGCGGCGTGCATTCGCTGCCTTGCCGTTCGCCGGGGCCGTTTTTCGCGGTCGAAACCGGATAGGTTTTGACGGTTTGCCCGTTTTCGATCAATGCCAGACGCTGGTTGGCGATTGAAACGTCGAGGTAGGTGTCGGCCATGATTCGACAGCCTTTATTTGACGAACAGCGCCATCGATTCGACATGCCCGGTCTGCGGGAACATGTCCATCACCCCGGCTTTGGCCAGCTTGTAGCCGAGCTCGTTGACCAGGATGCCCGCATCGCGCGCCAGGGTGGAAGGATTGCAGGAGACGTAGACGATCCGCTCCGGTTGCCATTTCTTGAAATATTTCAGCACTTCCGACGCGCCGGCCCGCGACGGGTCGAGCATGATCTTGTTGTATTTACGATTGAACCAGGGCTGGTCAGAGACATCCTTGCTGAGGTCAGCCGCGTAGAATTCGACATTCTCGATCTTGTTGTGCCTGGCGTTCTCTTTCGCATGGTCCACCAGCGGCTGGTCGCCTTCGACGCCGACCACGCGGCCGGCGTAACGCGCCATCGGCAGCGTAAAGTTGCCGAGGCCGCAGAATAGGTCCAGCACCGTATCGTATTCGTTCAGTTCCAGCGTTTCGAGCACCCGGTTGATCATCTGCCGGTTGATCTCGTAGTTGACCTGGGTGAACATCGCCGGCCGGAATTTGAATTCGATCGCCTGCTCGGGCAGGGCGTAGGTCGGAATCACTTCCGGCTCGCCGTCCAGCGGCACGATCGAATCGGGGCCTTTCGGCTGCAGGCAGATCGACACGCCGTGTTCGTGCGCGAAGACGCGCATCTTTTCTTTGTCGGTCTCGGTCGGCGGTTCCATTACACGCACGGCGAGCACGCATTGCTCGTCGCCGATCGCGACTTCGATCTGCGGAATTTTTTCGCGGATGCTGAGGCCCGAGATCAGCTCGGACAGATCGATCAGTTTCTCGCCGACAACCGGGTGCATCACCCGGCAGCTGTCGATTTCGGCCAGGTAAGGATGGCGGCGTTCGCGGAAGCCGACCAGCGTCCGGCTTTTCTTCGCGACATATTTGACGCCCATGCGCGCCTTGCGCCGGTAGCCCCAGTGCGGGCCGGTCAACGGCGGCCAGAGTTCGGGGGCGGCGACCTTGCCGATGCGTTTGAACTGCTCTTTCAGCAAATCCTCTTTGATGTGGATCTGTTCGGCCGCTTCGACATGCTGAAAGCTGCAGCCGCCGCAGACCCCGTAATGCGGGCAGAGCGCCTCGCTGCGCGCCCGATTGCGGGTGATCAGATTCACGACCCTGCCTTCGGCGAAATCGCGGCGCATTTCGGTGTAGACGAATTCGACTTCCTCGCCGGGCAGGGCCTCGTCGATGAACACGGCCTTGCCGTCCACATGCGAAACGCCGCGCCCGTCATGGGCGAGCGATTCGATCGTGGTTCTAACCGGCGTTTCCGGCAGGGTTTTCTTTCTCGCTCTGTTTCCCGCCATCTGTTATTTCTGTTTCCAGCTTCCGTTCGAGGACTGAACCCACCAGCCGGACTGGGCGTTGCCGATCCAGCGCGCGGCGAAGGTCGCCTTGATCTGGTCCAGCCATTCGGGATGGCCGTTCGCGTTCGCGATTGCTTGGTACAGGCGCTGCCGGTCCTGGTTTTCGGCCGCGACCAGTTTGGTGACCTGATTGCGGTCTTTTAACGGGATATTGGCGCCTTCCCGGACCGTCAAAGAGCCGTCCGCCTTGATGCCGATGTAGCCGGCCGCATAGTTCGGCTGCAGCGAGGCGAAGCGCTTTTCCATCGACGCGCGCAGCTTCCGGATGTCGGGGCTGTCGATCGAAAGATCGGCCTCGGCCGCCTTGGCGGAAGTTATGACTGTGCCGATGGCCCTGTCGATCCAGCGGAAGAGAGCCGCGTGTTCGTCATCTTGGCCGGATCTCGATTGCGGCTTCGGCGGCACCGCGTTCTGAATGTCCTGGATGATTTCATCGGCCGCTTTTTCGGCGGCCGCGGCCGGAAAATAAATGTTGATCGTGACGCAGGCGGAAAGCAGCAGCGCGCTCAGAAGGGAAAGTTTTCTCATCGATTTCACCTGAATTATTTGATAATGACTTCGTCCGATGCGGTGATGCGTTGCAGGCGCTCCATCAACACGGTCCAGTCAACCCGTGGATTATACCCGATCACGTCGATTCTCGGCAGGCCGCCGCCCTTGATGATCCGGTAGCCGTCGTTTTCGGCGGCCTCGATGCCCATCATCTGGCAGACGCCGGCGTGCAGGTAGCAGCCGAGGCCGATCTTGTCGTAGCCGAAGGTATCGAAAAAGCGCAGGAAACTGCGCGACAGCAGGTCGGCCGCGCCGCCTCCGCCGATGTTCGCGATATTCCGGACCGCTTTCTGGCTGATCCGGTGCGTTGAGTCGTCGTCTTCCGGCGTGCCGAACCAGGCATAAAAGCCGACCGGCCGCCAGTTTTCGAGCTGCAGATTCTTGACGAATCCGGACAATCTGCCGGTTATCCCGCCGAACTCGAATTTGCGGGTGATCCGGTCGAGGTCCAGGCGGTCCAGTTCGATCTCGGCGGAGAGCCTCGGGAAGTCGCTGAACAGTCCGGAAGAAGCCAGATTGGCGATTCTGATGTTGCCGTCGAAGACTTTGACGTTCAGTTCGCCTTTCAGTTTCAGCGTCTTGTCCCGGTATTCGACGCCGGGTATCCTGCCGCTGACCGTGCCCGACAGCGGCGTCCAATGCAAGGCGCCGGTCAGTTGTTCGAGCGAGATATCGTTCAGGCGCCCTTCGAAATAGACGTCGGGTTCCTGTTCGGGGCGGCTTTGCAAAGTGAACCGGTTCAGCGCGATGGTGCCGCCGAGAAAGGGCAGGCGGGTTTTTTTCAGCAGTTCGATCCGGTCGGCGCGCGCCGAGAAGGGCAGCCGGGCAGGACCGATCGGAAGCGAATACAGCGACAGTTTTTGCCAGCTCAGCGCCGACGGGACGGCCGCGTCGGGAGCTTTCGACCAGTAAATCGAGCCTGCTCCGCCTTCGGCGGCGACCCGGCCGCTTTCGTCGTGTACCGCAAGCCTGGCGAAGTTTAACGCCAGATGCGTCAGGGCTTGTTCGGCCAAGGTCAGTTCCGCTTTCGCCCGGCCTTCCAGCGAGAGGCTCTCGAAAGCGGTCTGTTCGGCGAAAGGTTTCAGATAGACCGCCGAGAAGCGCGCCAAATCCTCCGATTGTACGGTTAAGGCGGCACGGGCCAGTTTCACCGGGGCGCCGGTTTCGATCGAGGCGTTGCCGCTTACGGCCGCGGTTCCGGTATGTTCGAAAACGAACGAGGCGATGTCGACGCATCGCCGGGCGGGGTCCCAACTTCCTTGTCCGGTGAATTTGATCGCTTCCTTGCCTGCTTCGAGATAGACGGGTTCCAGGTACAGCGCGCCGCCGGTGAGCTGCGGGGAGATTTGCCAGTGCCAGCGCTCTCCTTCGTGGCTGGCATGGATTTTCGCGTTTGCGGACAGTGCTTCGGTCGCGGCTTTGCCGTCCGGGGTTTGCAGGGAAAGGTCATGAAGCCGGACGCTCAGGGCGATGTCGCCGATTTTGCCTTTGATTCCGGAGGCCAGAAGCTCGAAATCCAACTCGCCGTTTTTGATCTCGACCGGGCTGAAGCCGAACAGCTTCCGCAGCAGCTCACCGTCGAGTTTTTCGCCGGCCAGCCTGACCTGCCAACGCATCGCCCGTTCGGTCATTTCGGCGTTAAGGATGCCGCCGGATAGCCGGAGGCCGGTCACGGCCGCGCTACTCGATTTCTCGCCGAGCCGGAACGAAAACGCAGCCTTCGGTGAACGCCAGCGCTTCGAGCCGATCCTGGCGCGGCCCTGTTCGCAGACGGTTTGACGGTCGTTCCATTTGAACGCGGTGCAGCGGATGTCGGCCAGTTGCAGGTCGTCGAACGGTTTCGGCAGGGCCAGCTTTCCGATCGTTAGGGCCAACTGCTGGCGAGAGTTCGGGATGCCTTCGAGGGCAAGTCGGACGTTTTCGAGTTTCCAGCCCTGTGCGCTCAGCGAGCCGATGTCCAGCGCGACCTCCTCGATCGCTGCGGCGGGGAAGGCGAATGGCAGCAGACCGGAGAGCAGGAGTAACTTGCTACGGTCAAGTTTGCGGAAATGAGGCATCGAACGTAGGGTAGGTAACGGCACGCTTGGGAACAGTCCCGATGTATTTTTGTAGGTCTGGAAAACTCCCTCTCCCGTGGGAGAGGTCCTTGGAGAGGGAAAAAATCGATGAGAGATTTCCTCATACTGCCTTCTCGTGGCATAGCTATCTACACAACTTCCCGTCTTGTCAAGCATCGAGGTCGCAGGATGAGCAGAGCGTAGCGAAACCCATCGCCGGAGACTCCGATGTGGGACCGGATCTGATTAGGTTCGGAGCTCAGACCGTCGAGGCGCTCGTTCGCAAGCGGACGAGGGCTTGATGGGTTTCGCTGGCGCTCTACCCATCCTACGCCAGGCACGTTCAACACCGGGTGGAGGTGCCTGTGCCCGGAGGCAGAGGTACTTATTCAGAACTCCTTTCAATATAACCAATTCTCAAACGCCAACGGCAGTTTATTCAAAAGATCCCGCCTTTCCCGCCAATTGGGCATGAGTTTGTCCATGTGCGCCCGAAAACGTTCGTTGTGATTGCGTTCGAGCAAGTGAACCAGTTCATGAACCAGAATATACTCCACGCACTCGGGCGGTTTTTTGGCTAACTCCAGATTCAACCAGATGCGTTTAGCCCGCGTATTACAGCTACCCCATTTGGTTTT
The DNA here is from genome assembly GCF_000733855.1 of Methylomicrobium agile. NCBI lineage: Bacteria > Pseudomonadati > Pseudomonadota > Gammaproteobacteria > Methylococcales > Methylococcaceae > Methylomicrobium > Methylomicrobium agile. Next base: position 536,988 of record NZ_JPOJ01000001.1, on the reverse strand, counting down.
CATCTTCTTAATGTTCCAATCGGCCGCTTCGACACCGATGCGGCATTGCCAATCGGTGACGAGTTTTTCAATATGGGCTTTGAGTTGAGTTCGATAAAATTCCGTCAGCACAAGGGCTCTGTTTTCAACCGAGGTGCCCGGATTAACGAACAGGTGAATTCTGCCGCCCGCTACCTTGACCTCATGGCGGCCGGCCCGTTCCGTGACATTCAAACGGTAACGCTTGCCCCGGAAGTAATGACACTCGCCGCTGACCAAAGCCCGTTCGGATTGTCTGGGTTGACTGGCAAACTCGCGCTGTTGCTTTCTAATCCAAGGGATACGGCTCACCACGGCCATGCGAATCGCCGTATCGGTCATGTGTTCCGGCGCGGACACCCGCACGCGGCCATCGGGCGGCAATACGCTGATATGCAGGTTCTTAATCGCCTTGCGATTCAGTTGCAGCGATAACTCGCCAATCCGGATCAACGGCATCAGTGATAGTCCTTCTGTGCCTTGGCCAGTTCCATCACTTTCTGAACATCCACGTCGTAACCGGCGGTTTCCTGCCGTACTGCATTGGCGATTTCCCGCTCCTTGAAGCGGTCGCCCACCCAGTCGGCTTTTTTTGTATAACGAATGGCGTTGTCGATTTTGGTCGTCAGCATCTCGTCGTTGCCAAAGTTGTCGTAAAAAGCGCGCTTGGCTTTTGTATCCATCGAAGCCGGATAATTTGAGCTCGTTTGTTCGGGACGAATCATTTTTCGGGATAACTCACGAATGCGCTCAAGGTATTCCTGATACTCGATCGCCTTTTGCCGGCGCAACGCGATCAATTCATCCAGCAATACCGACATGTGCTCGTAATACTTGGGATTGACCGGATTTTCATCGACGATGGTTCTGCGCACGTTGTTTTCGATGGTTTCCGACATCGCTTCCTGATTGCCGCGGAGGCTTTCGGGCAGGGATTCGGCCGCATCAACGCCTTTCTCGACGATCAGTTCGATAAGCCCGAGTGCCTCGAAGTCCATCAGTGGTTCGCTGTCGTCGGCGCGGATATACATGTCCAACAAATGGCGCATGGCGGGCTCGAAACGTTTCATATCCAGCAAGTCGCCGCTGGCCAGTTTCACTTCGTCGCGTACTTTTTCATAATGCGCGACTTCCGAGCGAACTTTCTCGGTTTCCGTACTGGAAAATCCCGCTTCCGGCATCTCGTTGGCGATATTGGCGAAGGCGCGCAATAATTTGGCGACATTTTGGTACAACGTCAGACGCAGCGCTTCTTTCTCGCTGAGTGCATCCCGGTTCGACCCCGATTCGCCGCAGAAATAATGGATGTAATCTTGGGTATTGCGCGGCGCCTTGACCGGCTCGCACAGCGCCCGAACCATTTCCAGCGCATTTTCCAAATCCAGTCGAGCTTGTTCCAGCCGGTCTTTCAACAAACCCGCCACGTCTTCCTTGTCGTAGCCTTCGAACGCGCCTTGGGTATAGTCGGTAATCGCCTTGTCCAGTGAACGAAACAAATCCTTGTAATCGATGATGTAACCGTATTCCTTGTCATCGCCGTCCAGCCGGTTCACCCGACAAATGGCCTGAAACAGATTGTGATCGGCCATTTGCTTGTCGATGTACAAGTAGGTCGCCGACGGTGCGTCGAATCCGGTCAACAGTTTATCGACCACGATCAACAAGCGCATTTGTCCGGGTTCGTCGATAAAGCGCTTTTTGACGTCCTTCTCGAACGCTTCGACCCGCTTGGCCGCTTCGTCTTCCGGCTGTTCGAAGTAATCCGCCAGCATTTTCCGGTAAATGTCGTATTTGAACAGTTTTTCGGTCAGCCCCTCGCCGGTTTCCTCGCCTTTGATCGCAGCAGAGGTAGGCTGGAAACTGGTCACAATCGCCACCTTGCCGGCCAAATCCGACTGGCTGAACATTTCATAAGCCTTGCAAGCCTGGTAGACGCTGGCGCAAACCAACATGGCGTTGCCGTAGCCGTCCATCAGTCGGGGTTTGGTGTCCATATCCAGCAAAATGTCGTTGACGATCTGTTGCAAGCGCGACTTGCTGGACAGCACCTTCTGCAGAGTGCCCCATTTCTGTTTGAGCTGGGTTTTGGCGATATTCGACAAACCGCGCGTTTTGGCCTCGAACCACTCGTCGATTTTCTTCTGCGAGGTAATGTGCTGATCGATGTCGCGCGCCTCGTAACGCAAATCCAACACCACGCCATCGGCCACGGCTTCATCGAATTTATAAGTGTGAATGTAGGGGCCGAACACCTCCACCGACTTCTTCTTGTCCTTTTTCATCAGCGGCGTGCCGGTAAAGCCGATAAACATTGCCGCAGGCAGAATCGCTTTCATCGCCTCATGCAGCTTGCCGGATTGAGTGCGATGACACTCGTCTACAAACACGAACAAATCGCCTTTGGCGTTGAAATCCTTGGGCAACGCCTGTTTCAACTCCTCGATAAAAGCATCTGCGGCGGTATCGTTTTCGCTGTCGGATTGCCGGCCGAATTTATGAACCAGCGAACAAATCAGCCAGGGAGTGGCCTGATTCAGCGTAGCGATCAGATCCGCGCCGCTTTTGCTCCGGTAAATTTCTTCTTCGACGCCGGTAAAGACTTTTTCGATCTGTTCGTCCAGCTCGGTGCGGTCGGTCACGATCAATACCCGGCTATCCCGGGCGTTCTCCCGAATCCACTTGGCCAGCCACACCATGGTCAGGCTTTTGCCGGAACCTTGCGTGTGCCAGATGATGCCGCCTTCGCGGCGGGCAACGTGTTGCCTGGCGGCTTCGATGCCGAAAAACTGGTTATGGCGGCAAGTTTTTTTCACGCCGGCATCGAACACGATGAAATCGTGAATGATCTGCAAGAAACGCGATTTGTTGCAGATGCGGCTGAGATGAAAATCCAGCTTGTGTAGGTTGGGCTGAATGCAATGAAGCCCAACGGTTTGATTTTGCTGGGCTTCGCTTTGCTCAATCCAATCTACATTATTTTCCTTCCATTCCAGATAATACTTTTCCGGCGTTTCGATCGTGCCGTAACGCAAGCCCTGGGTATCGTTACCGGCCATGACCAGTTGCATCGTGGTGAAGAAATTGCGGATGAAATCCTTCTTCTGGTTATCCAGATTCTGCCGGATGCCTTCGGAAACCGATACCGAAGAGCGCTTCAATTCGATCACGCCCAACGCGATGCCATTGACATACAACACGATATCCGGGCGCTTTTTACTTTCGCCCTTGATGGATACCTCTTCGGCAAGCGCAAAATCGTTGGCTTCCGGGTGCTTCCAATCGATCAGCCAGACGGTTTGGTTCTGCTCGCCCGCGCCTTCCTTGTCTTTGACACCGTAGCGCAGCAGGCGATACACCTCTTTGTTGGCGTAATAAAGTTTCTTGCCTTCGCCTAGCGCTGCGGCCGCATCCAGTTGGCGAATGGCGCGAGCGATCAACGCCTCACCGACGCCGCGTTTTTTCAGCCAAGCCGTGAGCAAATCGACTTCGATGTTTTTGTTGTCTTCGCGATCGTGCCGGTTCCCCAAATAACGGTAGCCCAGCTGATGCTGAAAAAATTCGACGATGCGGTTTTGCGTGGCGCGTTCGCGCTGGCCGACCTGACTCAAAGTAAACTCCTTTTAGCTAACGGTACAAAGTGGTTTTCAGATAATCAGCCGTTGCCACGAATTCGGGCTCCTTACCGGTCAAAGCGCGGGTCAAAGGCACGATTTTGGTTCTGACGCCCATGCCCCGATAATCGACGTAACCGTAGTCGCGCAATACTTCCATGATGAGGGTATTGCGCGGCGAACGCTGCCCGGCTTTCATCTTTTCGATCGTCATCGAATTAGGGAGAGAGCCGGGACTGATTACTTCGAAACGGTCAACATAGGAACCGACTTCGATTTCGACGAAGCGCGTCCAGTCCCGGTGCGCCAAGGCGTTGATCAAGACTTCCCGGATGGCTTCCAGCGGATAAAACCACTGAGTCTCCCGGCGTAAACCGGCATCAATAGTTGACGATTGCTCGCTGATAAACGGCTGAATCGCCGACATGAAACGCTCGATAATGCCGCCATCGATCAAATGCTTGCCCGAAGGCGTCACATCCCACCGGCCAACCATGGGGCCATCTAAAATTTCATCCAACTGAGCCTGATATTCTTTTTCCGCGTTATCGAACGCGAACACCCGCAAACCTGCCTGTTTAAAGTACCGACGCGGCTGTTTGCCAAACAGCACCAAGCCGGCAATGGTACAACTCGCTACACCGCCCGCATCGGTTAAAAAACCCAGTCCCAATAAACGCTGTTGCCATTCCGATTCGGAATGCGGCATATCCGGATCGCGGATTATGTCTTTCAAATAATTGTTCAGCCGCGCTTCGTCCAGACATTGCATATCGGTGCGCGGCACCGGCATCAGTTCGGTATGCAACATGCCGCCCAGTTCGAACAGGCGCATCTGCTGTTCGCGCGTGGCCAGCCGCGAAGTGGAGCCGACACGGATATAAATCTCTTCCTTGCCGCGATCCTTGAGCACATAGGGTTTTGATATGCCTTGCGGAAAGCTGATTACCGCGACGGTTTTCCCTCCGTCCAGTTTAATTTCTTCGTAGAACGGCAAAATCAACGGATGAATTTTTTCTTGCATCACATTCATCAGCCATTCTTCCAGATTGGGCCGTTGAATTCCGCTGATGGCACCATCATCCTCAATGCCTAATAACACCTTGCCACCCTGAAAATTCGCCATCGCCACGATTTCCTTGGCCAGTTGCTCGGGTCGAATATCATCACGCTTGAACTCGATGCCCGAATTCTCGCCATTAACTACAATTTCCAGCAACTCCGTTTTTAACATTGTGCGGTCAGCAAAGTCGGATTAAAAAATAAAAGATAATTGTTTCTCGTGCTATGATTTCAAGCAGTTTAATTTTGCAAAGATTTAAGCAGACCATGAACATCAAACGTCCTAAAAATAAAGCCCCCACGGTCAGCAAATCCATGATCATTCGTTCAATCGCTAGCTCCACCGCCATCGAAACAGGGCAGCCGATAGCTGTTATTGAAGCCAAACTCAAGGTAGCCAGCAAAAAATACCGTCATTTAAAACTGGCCTCTTAATCGGCTTCAGTCTCATTAAAGGCGCGCTCGATCCAATTCATCATTGGCTGGTAATTGCAAGCTAATCCTTGCTGAATAGCCGTAAAATAATCCTCCCGGTTATTATCCCAAGACGTGTAATCCAAAGTGCCGTAACCTGCCTGTACAGCCATGATGTCGGCTAATAGACGCGCCAGCCTTCCGTTACCTTCGCGGAATGGATGCGCAAGAATAAGCTCAACATGGATGATAGCCATAGCCTGATCAGCTCGTCATCCGATAACGCCTGGCAAGGCGTCAGTCTGGACAGATAATCTCTATCCAGAAGATTCAAATATGGAATTTGCGTCGCCGCAGCAAATTGAAAGCCGTTTTTGCCCATGTTGACCGAACGTTCTTCGCCAGCCCAATCGTAGATTGGAAAAAGCCACTGACGGTGCCATGTCTTGAGATGCTCGACCGTTATGACACCTTCATACAACTGCTGAATCAATACCCGATCATACAATTGCTGCAATAACAACAACTCAACCTCATCCATCTCTTCTGGATCGGTAATACCCAGTTTATTCAGCAATACCCGATTATTGGAACCCGGTTGATAGGTGGTTTGCGAACCGCCGAGCGAGTATTTGTTCATATCAGCCGGATTCTCCCGGTGAGCAATTCCTGCATCATGCCTTGTTTGGTTTGACGGGTTTTGGCGAGGCGTTTTTGCAAGGTTTGGATTTCGGCCTCCATGTCGGAGAGGATGGTGGCGATGGCGGTTTGTTCTTCTTTGTTTTTCGGACTTGGTATTAGATATTTTTGAATTGCACTAAAAGGAACTCGTCTATGACCAGCACTTCCAACCATCTCAGACTCAAGTGTAATTCTAAAGTTGTTACGAGTAGTCCAGAAATAAATAAATCGTGCATCAGAATTTTCTTTAGCCCTAAAAACATGGAACTCTGTGCTTCCATATCCTACTTCGGTAGGTAATGAATCAGTATGACAGCCTTTACCATTTTCAAAACATGGTGTTATTTTCGCGACTAGAACATCACCCTTTTCAAAGTAAGTAAAACCACTCTTAATATCACTAAATTTAATCAATGAGGTGTTAGATAGCTGAGCATTTTCTGTCACATCTTGCATTCCTACGAAAGAAACAGTATCAGATGCTTTGAGTATTTTTCTCGTGAGAGTATCCTCAAATAAATTACCGAAGTGTATACAGTCCCAATCCTCCGGAATTTCCCCCAGCTCACTTTGCATATAACCCTTCCGCGTACCATCTTCACGCAGGGCAAATTGGGGCAGGCGGGTGCGGCCGGTAAGGAGTTGCTGCATGGCGGCGGTTTTGATGGCCTGCTTTTTGGCGATCAGTTTTTCCAGTGAGTGAATCAGCGCATCGACATTGGACAGGACATTGGCGATGGCGGTTTGTTCTAACTTTGATGGAATTGCAGTTTTTATCTTCCGCACTGCATCAAGATTCATTCCTGCTTTCGCGCCTTGATCAGCAGCTCCTTTAAATAGTTTTTGAACATTCTCGGAAGATAAAAAGTAAGCTACATATTTTGAATCTATTTCGTTTTTATCAAAACGAACAAGTGCAACGTGCTGATTAATAAAAGCAGGCTTTTCCAACCGAACGTCCACATAACTGCAAATACCAATATCTGCGGTAATGGATATAAGAATATCGCCATTCTCAAGTGAAGTTCTTTTACCTTCCGACGATTGATGGGGCAATAAAACAAACTTTGTCTCAATCAAATCTAAATAGATAGACTCACGCGACATGTTGGTAATCCTAACGAAAATATTTCCATGTGAGGCATAAAATGAAGCCCAGCCTCGTGAACCACTTGTTACAAACGGATTAAAATCTCCTATCGCACAGCAATCCCAATCCTCCGGAATCACCCCCACTTCTGTCTGTTTATACCCTGGCGGATACAAGCCCCCAACCGGCACGGCTTGCCTGACCTCATCCGCCAAATACTTGACATTCGCCTCGGCGACTCGATTCTTGCTTGTCATGGCGCTTCCAAAATCAGTAAATCCGTAGGGTGGATAAGCGCTAGCGCATCCACCGATTTTCCAATAGGGCAAGGTTTTGCTGTTTGGTGGATGCGCTGGCGCTTATCCACCCTACGTTTCTTGCATTTGCATGTGGGTTGGGTCATTCGATCTCCATGTCGTCTATATCGTTTGGTGGTTGGCTGCCCCAATCCGCATCGTACCAACCTTTTTTCACTGCGCCGGCGAACGACGACCACGGCCAATGTCCGGGGTGTTGCACCAATCCGTGTTTGACTGGATTGTACTGAATATAGTCCATGTGCCGCCGCCAATCGTCTTCGTCGCGCAGGGCGTGTTCCCAAAATCGGCGCTGCCACACACCAAACGTTCTTGGCGAGCGTTGGTGGTGGTGTCGATTTGGCGGGAAACCATTTTTTTAATCTCCCGCCAGCGGGATGAATAATCCGCATCATTTTCCGGCAGCCGCCAAATGCAATGCAGGTGGTCGGGGAGCACGACCATGGCGTCGATTTGAAACGGCCGCGTCTGCTTGACTTTGCGCAAGGCATCCCGGAGCATTTGAACGCGCGCGTCGTCGATAAAAACCCGCCTGCGCCGCCAAGTGAAGACGGTAAAGAAATAACAGCCACCAGTGATACGCAAGCGTTGATAGTTGCTCATGAGTTATTGGGTTGGTGGATGCGCTGACGCTTATCCACCCTACATACTTTTATTAAGGGCTGTAGATTGTTGGTTAAATTCATCGAATTGACCCCGTCCGCGAATGGGTGCGAAGCCTTTTGGCGGTCTAGTCGCTTCATTCTTTACTCTCTATTTTCAACTCTCCACTGAGCCGAATTCCCATGGCTTCCAAGTGTCGATAAACCCGCTCGCTCAAGGCCGCGACCGCTGTTTCAATGCCCGGCAGCGGCTCGCTGTAGCGCTCTTCCAGTTCTTTAACGCGATTGGCCAGTTGTTGGGTGACGCGCTCGATTTCGGCTTGAATACGAGCTTGTAAAGTAGCCTGCCATTTATCCTGAACGATCAGCGTTTTAATGGCGTCTTCGTTCAACTGGGCGTATTGCTTGAATACTTTTAAATCCAGCGATTCCTGATGTTCCTTCAGGGATTTTTTGGCTTCGGCTTCGGTGTCGAACAGGCTTTGCGCCTGTTGCAGTACGGCGATTTCTTCCGTCTCGCTGGCGACTTTTAATCGGGTTTTGACGCCGGCGGCGGTGACTTTGTCCTTGTCGTTCAGCGCCTCGCTCAGCAAACCGTCATCGCCGCTGTGTTCTTCGAAGTAGCTTTCCAGTGCCTGGGTCGCGGCATCCAGATCGGTTTGAATTCGGTCGATGACGGCTTGCTCTGATTGGAAGTAACGCGCCATGATCAACGCCGGCGGGATCAGTTCGGCTTTGTATTTGCGTTTGTTGATGACGAGGCCGGGCGCTTCCTTGAGCTTTTCGCCCTTGTTGGCAATCAGTTCACGCAGGGTTTTACCGGCTAGCCAGCCGTCTTGAACCAATACGTAAACATCGTCTTGCATGACCTCCGCCCAATAATCCATCAGGATTTGGTAGACATTATAGTTGTTCAGCAACGGCGTAGCGGCATAGGCTTGTAACAAGTCTTCACTGATGCTTTGGATGATGGCTTTGGGATGCTGGCCGATGGTTATCTTCTTCAACGCCGCGCGTTCGCACCATGCGACAAAAGGTTTAAGGCTTTGCCGGGCAAAGGTTTTGAATTCTTCATGCTGCAAAATCGTGGTTTTGACGTGCGCGGCGGCAATCAAAGCCCGGCAATATCCGGGGCGGTCTTCGGCAAACAACGTGTCGCGCAAGCTGGGGAACACTTGCCAATACGCTTGCAGCGCGTCGATGTCGCGCTTGGGGATGCCGCCTTGCAGGTGGGCGCTCAAATCGTGCAGGTCTTCCGGCTCGCTGCTGTCGATATAGCGCGGGATATTCAGGTTGTAATCGTTGGAGGCGATTTCACTCAAAGCCACCCTGCGGCTGTAGCGCGGCAAGGCCAGTTGCTTGGTAAACACGTCGACGATCTTGTGAATGTCCTGGGCGCGTAAGCGGTTTTTGTTGCCGTCTTTGATAAAGCCTTTGCTGGCGTCGATCATGAAAATGCCGTTGTGGTGCACGGCGTTTTCCTTGTCGATGACGATGATGCAGGCTGGGATGCCAGTGCCGTAAAACAGGTTGACGGGCAGGCCGATGATGCCTTTGATATAGCCTTGCTTGATCAGGTTTTCGCGGATGCGCGCTTCGGCGTTGCCGCGAAACAGCACGCCATGCGGCAGAATCACCGCGCCTTTGCCGGTGCTTTTCAGGCTTTTGAGAATGTGCAGCAAAAAGGTGTAATCGCCGTTTTTCTCCGGTGGAATGCCCCAGACGAAGCGGTCGAACTCGTCTTCTTGCGGATTAATGCCGCTGGTCCAGTTTTTGTTGGAGAACGGCGGATTAGCGACCGCGAAGTCAAAGGTTTTCAGTTTGCCGTTGCCGTCTTTCCATTGCGGATCGGCGATGGTGTTGCCCTTCCAGATTTTGGCGGTAGCGTTGTTGTGCAGAATCATGTTCATGCGCGCCAACGCGCTGGTGGCGTTGTCCATTTCCTGGCCGAAAATGGTCAGGCCGCGCGGGGCTTCGTCGCTGGCTTTCAGCAATAACGAGCCGGAACCGCAGGTCGGGTCGTAAACGGTGGCGTCTTGCGGCGTGCTCGGGTTAATGCCGATGACTTTGGCGAGAATGCGCGACACTTCCGCCGGGGTGTAAAACTGTCCCTTGGATTTGCCGGATTCGGTGGCGAAATGGCGCATCAGATATTCGTAAGCATCACCCAGCAGGTCGTCGCCGTCGGCGCGATTGGCGGACAAGTCCATCCCTTCGAACAGTCCGATCAGCTTGGACAGGCGGTCGATCATTTCTTTGCCCTTGCCGAGCTTGTCTTCATCGTTGAAGTCGGCGACGTCGATCACGCCTTTCAGGTCGTTCTCTTCGGCCAGCGCGCTGATGATTTTGTTGATTTTTTCGCCGATTTCCTTATCACCCTTCAAAGCCACCATGTCGTCGAAGCCGGCGCCTTGCGGTACCACGATCATGCCGTAAGGATCGCCTTTGTATTTGTCGGATACGTATTTCATGAACAGCAGGGTCAGCACGTAGTCTTTGTACTGGCCGGCGTCCATGCCGCCGCGCAGTTCGTCGCAACTGGCCCAGAGGGAAGAATAGAGTTCGGTTTTTTTAATGGCCATTTAGAGGGGGGCTTCCTTTGGTGTCGTATTCCGTTAGGGTAGGTCGGTAATTCGTGCCTGCGGTTTTCAATCGTTGCGTCAGGTTACGCAGCTTGCTAACTCGGCGTCAAGCTCTGGCGAAGGCCGGCGTCTTCGCCGAATTCTTTAGAACCGTAGGCCGGGCTGAGCAAGGCGAAGCCCGACAATAATCTGTTAGCCATGTTGGGCTTCCTGACGTCAGCCCAACCTACCGAGTTTCAACACTCGGCAAATCCCGCCCTGCAGGAATGACGTTGCAGCCTTAATTCAACGGAATTGTAATACGGGGTAATCAGTCCGGAAACACGCCGGTCGATAAATAGCGGTCTCCCCGGTCGCAGACGATCACGACGATCACCGCGTTCTCGACTTCCTGCGCCAGTTGCAGCGCGGCATACACCGCGCCGCCGGAGGAGATGCCCGCGAAGATGCCTTCGCGCGCCGCCAATGCGCGGGTCGTTTCTTCGGCCGCGTGCTGGTCGACCCGGATGATCCGGTCGACGCGGCCCGGATCGTAGATTTTAGGCAGGTATTCTTGCGGCCAGCGGCGGATGCCGGGGATTTTGGATTCGCCTTCCGGCTGAACTCCGACGATTTCTATCGCCGAATTTTTTTCTTTCAGGAATTGCGAGGTGCCCATGATGGTGCCGGTGGTGCCCATCGAGCTGACGAAATGGGTAATCGTGCCCTGGGTATCGCGCCAGATTTCGGGGCCGGTGCCTTCGTAGTGCGCGCGCGGATTGTCGGGGTTCGAGAACTGGTCGAGAATGCGTCCCTCGCCGTTCGCTTCCATCCGCCGGGCCAGGTCGATCGCGGCTTCCATGCTGCCGGCGGCCGGCGTCAGGATGATTTCGGCGCCGTAGGCCTTCATCGAGGCGCGGCGCTCGGCGCTCATGTTGTCGGGCATGATCAGGGTGATTCTGTAGCCTTTGATCGCGGCCGCCATCGCCAGCGCGATGCCGGTATTGCCGCTGGTCGCTTCGATCAGCCGGTCGCCGGGCTTGATTTCGCCCCGGGCTTCGGCATGTTGGATCATGCTCAGCGCCGGCCGGTCTTTCACCGAACCGGCCGGATTATTGCCTTCCAGCTTGGCCAGGATCGTATTGCTGTTCGGTCCGGGCAGACGCTGCAGGCGGACCAGGGGCGTGTTGCCGACGAAGGATTCGATGGTGGGAAACTTCATGTGCGATCGGGATAATTTCACAAAATTGGTGGAATTATCCCATAAAACGGGGGAAATGGGCGGCCGGAATTCAACGCGCGCAAAGGTTTGGGTTAAAAATAACTTCCGCTTATTGTTCCCACGCTCTGCTGGGAACACATTGAAAGACGCTCTGCGTCCCGAACCGCAGGAGCGGTTCAGTCTGCATTCCCACGCAGAGCGTGGGAACGATGAAACATCCCAGACCTGCCAGGTTTTGAAAACCTGGCAGGTCTGGGGTAAGGGAGGCATATATGATCGGAAAGCGCCGGAAACTCGGTGCCGGAACGGGACGGATGTCGTCCGCCCCGGCTTGGGTTTAGCGGTTGTTCTGCAAGGCCGCGATTCGCTCTTCCAGCGGCGGATGGCTCATGAACAGGCGCGTCAGGCTGCCGTCGCCGTTGATCCCGAAGGCGGCCATCTGGCCCGGCAGCGTCGCGGTTTCCTGAGTGCGCTGCAGCGCGCGCAGCGCACCGATCATTTTCTGGCGCCCGGCCAGTCGCGCGCCGCCCGCATCGGCTCGGAATTCGCGGCGGCGCGAGAACCACATCACCAGTATCGAAGCCAGGATGCCCAGCGCGATCTGCGCGGCGATCTGCACGATGTAGTAGGCCGGGCCGTAGCCGCGTTCGGTTTTGAACACCGCCCGGTCCACCACATAACCGATCAGGGTCGCGAAGAAATAGACGAAGGTGTTCACGACGCCCTGCATTAGCGCCATCGTGACCATGTCGCCGTTCGAGACGTGGCTGATTTCATGGCCGAGCACCGCTTCGACCTCGTCGGCGCTCATCGATTCCAATAGGCCGGTGCTGACCGCGACCAGCGCGCTGTTCTTGTTCCAGCCGGTCGCGAACGCATTCGCTTCAGGCTGCCGGAACATCCCGACTTCGGGCATGCCGATATTGGCTTGCCGGGCCAGACGCGCGACCGTGTCGACCAGCCAGCGTTCGGTTTGATTCTGCGGCTGTTCGATCACGTACACGCCCATCGCGTTTTTTGCGGACCATTTCGACATCAGCAGCGAAATGAACGAGCCGGTCATTCCGATCACGGCGGACATCACCAGCAACGCATTCAGATTCAGGTTGACGCCTTGCGCATCGAGGACGCCGCTCAAGCCCAGCACGTTGAAAACGATACTGATCACCACCAGTATCGCGACATTGGTCGCTAAAAACAGGAAAATTCGCATCATGGTGTTTGCCTTTTATGAAGGGGTTGGTATATCGACAAAATAGGGACTGAATAAGTGAAATCAATACGGGTCAGAGTGATAATATACAAGAAAAGTTTAAAGGAGGGTGTTATGAAGCATTTGAAATCCATCTTGGTTTCGGCCCTGCTGTTCGGCTTGGGATTCTCCGCCTGTGCGCAGCAAACGGCTCCCGAAGACGTGATTGCCAAATTGAATGTGCCGCAGGGTTTTTCGATCTCGCTGTTCGCGCGGAATTTGCCGAACGTGCGCAGCCTGGCGTTCGGTGACGACGGTGTCGTGTTCGCGGGCACCGGCCGGGAAGGAAAGGTGTATGCGCTGCAGGACAAGGATCGGGACGGCGCCGCCGAAACGCTTTACGTACTTGCGGACGGTTTGACGATGCCGAACGGAGTCGCCTATAAAGACGGCGCGCTGTATGTGGCCGAAATCAGCCGCATTTTGCGTTACGACAATGTCCTGCAAAATCTGGCCAGCCCGCCGAAGCCGTCGGTCGTGTACGACAAGCTGCCGACCGACAGGCACCACGGCTGGAAATACCTGCGCATCGGTCCCGACGGCAAGCTGTATACCGCGGTCGGCGCGCCTTGCAATATCTGCAATCCGGAACGGCCGGTGTATGCGTCGCTGGTCCGGGTCGACACGGACGGCAACAATTTCGAAATCCTGGGCCGCGGCATCCGCAATACGGTCGGCTTCGACTGGCAACCCGGAACCGAGGGCCTATTTTTCAGCGATAACGGACGCGATTATCTGGGCGACGACCTGCCGCCCGACGAACTGAACCGCTGGTCCAGAATCGGCGAGCATTTCGGCTATCCCTTCTGCCACGGCGACGCGATCGCCGATCCGGAATACGGCAAAGGTAAGCAGTGCTCGGACTATACGCCGCCGGTCTGGAAGTTCAACGCGCACGTTGCCGCTTTGGGCATTCGGTTCTACCGCGGCGAGCAGTTTCCGGAACATTACCGGAACCAGCTGTTCGTGGCCCAGCACGGCTCCTGGAACCGTTCGGTGCCGGACGGTTACCGGGTTGTACTGGTGACTTTCAGGGATAATAAACCGGTTGACCAGGAAGTCTTCATCGACGGCTGGCTGACCAAGGAAGAAAAGGTGCTCGGCCGACCGGTCGACGTGCTGACCCTGCCCGACGGCAGCTTGCTGATCAGCGACGATCAGCTGGGCGTAATCTACAAAGTGCAATATAAACGAGGCAAATGAGCAAAACCTTTGAAATCATCAGCCAGGAAATCGGCTACTCGGGATTTTTCCGTCTGGAAAAATACCGGCTCCGGCATACCTTGTTCGCCGGCGGCTGGAGCGGCGAGATCGAGCGTGAATTGTTCGGCCGCGGCCAGTGCGTGGCGGTTTTGCTGTACGATCCGGAACGGGATGCCGTCGTTTTGATCGAGCAGTTTCGGATCGGCGCGATCGGCAATCCCGAGCGGGCGTGGCTGCTCGAAATCGTCGCCGGTGCGGTCGAGGACGGAGAGACTGCCGAAGACGTGGCCTACCGGGAAGCGAAAGAAGAAGCCGGCTGCGCGGTCGAGGAGCTGATCAGGGTCATGCGGTTTTATACGACTCCCGGCGGTTATTCGGAAATGATCACGCTGTTTTGCGGCAAGGTCGACAGCCGGGACGTCGGCGGCATTCACGGGCTGGATCATGAGGGCGAAGACATCCTGGTGCGCGCCGTGCCTTTCGCCGAAGCCTACGGGATGCTTGAAAGCGGCGAAATCGAGTCCGCTATTCCGATTCTGGCGCTGCAGTGGCTGGCATTGAACCGGGAAAAGCTGAGGTCGGAGTGGCGGCGCTAACTGCCCGGCCCGGGCGCCTCCAGAACGCGGATTGGGCGGCGCTAAACGGAATTTGATCGTAAAAAATTTTTGGTTTATATTCCAGCGAAATCGCTATGTGGTTAAGCGCACGGAAATTCGCGATCGATGAACAAGATCGGGATATTGTCTTCTTATCGCCCGTATGGATAACCTCGTACGGAGCTTATGCGGTAAAGCGAGGGCAGTCCTTCGGGCGTTTTTAGGCCATCCGTCTCGTTACAGTCAGTTTCTTCGCCCCGTTTATTCCGGGGCCTTCTTCATTTCTTTGGGCGCAAGGCCCGAAAGGCCTGGGGCGGCGCTATTGGCTCTATTGCCGTCCGAAATCGAACCGCCTGGGCTAAAGGCGGCGATATCGTTCGACTGGCGGCCGTGCCGCCGGATGGATTGGGCCGTTTTCAGTCTTCTCGCTAGCGGCGGCCCGAGGGAAGCCCTTCCTTGAAGGCTTGAGTTATACGAACAGTTTGAATAATAATCATTGCGGCGCCGCTTGAGAAACTCGGAAATGACCGAGCCGATGGCCGTTGCAATCGTTTCATCGTTTGGGGGAGAGAAAGGATCATGAAACTCGAATTGAAGTCCCGGCTGCTCGGGCTGCTGCAAATCCACTTTTTTGTTGCAGTGGCCCTTGGCGTCATTCCTCCGGCTTTTGCGGCGCCGGATAATCAGGGAAAAGCCTTCGTATTGGGCTTTATGGAAAATTATGACGGCGGAGGC
The DNA here is from genome assembly GCF_000733855.1 of Methylomicrobium agile. Lineage (NCBI taxonomy): Bacteria > Pseudomonadati > Pseudomonadota > Gammaproteobacteria > Methylococcales > Methylococcaceae > Methylomicrobium > Methylomicrobium agile. Next base: position 521,624 of record NZ_JPOJ01000001.1, on the reverse strand, counting down.
AGCGTCAGCTTTTACCTGACCGCCGCCAAAGCCACGACGGTGACCGTGCAGGGTGCCGGGTTCGGGCCGGCGGACTTTTCGGTAGACCCGGGAACGATAACGCCGGTCAGCTTGCCGGTAACGGTCCGCGCCACGGGAAGCGGCAGAATCGAAGACAAGGGGCTGCTTTTGTCGGCGCCCGATGAGTTCGTCGTTTATGGATTGAACCAGAAAGTATTTACGACCGATGCTTATCTGGGTTTGCCGATCGACAGTTCGGGCACCGAATACATCGTGCCTTCGATGGCGAACGCGAAGAAGTCTTTACCTGGCGAGTTGCTCATCATCGCGTACGAAGACGGGACAGAGGTCACGATCACGCCGAAAGCAAAGACGCTCGAAGGGCCCGATGTAAAATCGATCAAGGCCGGCAAGTCCGCCCGTTTCACCCTGAACCGGCTGCAGAGCATTCAGTTTAAGGCCAAAGGCGGTACTGCCGCCGATTTGACCGGTTCGGCGGTCATCTCGTCCAAACCGGTATCGGTATTCGGCGGCCATCAATGTGGTGTCGTGCCGGCCCGGGCGTTGGCTTGCGACCATTTGGTGGAACAAATTCCGCCGATCGATACCTGGGGGACGTCGTTTTTGACCACACCCTTGGCTACCCGGACCGGTGGCGATATTTTCCGGATCCTGGCGGCCAAGAACGGGACCAAAGTCGACATTGACGGAAAAACCGTCGCCAAGCTGAAACGAGGAAAATTCAAACAAGTCGATCTGGCGTCCGGTTCGTTTCACCAAATTACCACCAGCGGACCGGCGCTGGTGGTTCAGTATTCCAAAGGGACCACGGCCGATCGCGTGGTATCCGATCCTTTCATGATGATCATTCCTCCGACCGAGCAGTTCGGCGCCGACTACCTGATCAGCACGCCGCCCGAAGATCCGGTTCGCTTCGAAAACTATATCAATATCGTCGCGCCGACGGACAAATTGGGAGGCTTGCGCCTGGATGGAAACGCGATTTCCGGGCCGTTTACCGCGATAGGGGCGACGGGATTTTCCGGCGCGCAAATCAAGGTCGATATCGGCGTGCATCAAATAAGCCATGATCCTCAGAATGTGCCTTTCGGCGTCTATTCCTATGGTTTTGCGGCCTCCGATTCGTATGGCTATTCGGGTGGGGCCAGATTGGCGAAAATCGCGGATGAGTGCAGCCCGACCGAAACGGTGCCGGCCGACGGCATTGACAACGATTGCGACCGAAGGATTGACGAAGAGCTGTTTAACGGGATCGATGACGATGGCGACGGCAAGATCGATGAAGATTTGGCGAGAGTCAGGCCGCCGATTGCCGATACCGGAGGAACGTATACGGTTAATGAAGGCAGTTCGGTTGCTCTTAACGGCGCCAATTCCGAGCATGATCCTTATGGCGATACGCTGACTTTCGAATGGGATCTGGACAATGACGGAAGCTTCGAAACATCCGGCGCAACGCCCAGCTTCCAGGGTATCGATGGTCCTTCTGTTCAGACGGTAGTCCTGCGTGTAACAGGCCAAGGAGGGGTGAACCAGGTTTCTACGACCATCACCGTCGACAACGTGGCGCCGGCGGTCGATGCCGGCGCCGATGCGGCCATCGATGAAGGCGCGGCGTTTAGCCAAGCGGGCACGTTTATCGATCCCGGCACGGACAGCTGGACCGCCACCGTCGACTACGGCGACGGGACGAGCGGCGAACTGGCGCTGAACGGCAAGACCTTCGGCCTGGAGCATACCTACCACGCCAACGGCGCCTATACGGTGACTGTGACGGTGACCGATGACGATGGCGGCAGCGGCAGCGATACCGTCCAGGTCACCGTCAACAACGTGGCGCCGGCGGTCAATGCCGGCGCCGATGCGGTCATCGATGAAGGCGCGGCGTTCAGCCAGACGGGCTCATTCGTCGATCCCGGCCCCGGCCCCTGGTCGGCGACCGTCGACTACGGCGACGGGACGAGCGGTGAGCTGGCGCTGAACGGCAAGACCTTCAGCCTGGAGCACCTCTACCGCGACAACGGCAACTATACGGTGACCGTGACGGTGACCGATGAGAAGGGGGCGGCGGGCAGCGATACCGTTCAGGTCACCGTCAACAACGTGGCGCCGGTGGTCGATGCCGGCGCCGATACGACCATCGGTGAAGGCGCGGCGTTCAGCCAGACGGGCTCATTCGTCGATCCCGGCCCCGGCCCCTGGTCGGCAACCATCGACTACGGCGACGGGACGAGCGGCGAACTGGCGCTGAACGGCAAGCATTTTTCGCTCAACCATGTCTACGGCGATAACGGCGTCTATACGGTGGCCGTGGCGGTGACCGATGAGAAGGGGGCGGTGGGCAGCGACACCGTTCAGGTCACCGTCAACAACGTGGCGCCGGTGGTCGATGCCGGCGTCGATGCGGCCATCGATGAAGGCGCGACACTCAGACAGACGGGCTCATTTGTTGACTCCGGCCCCGGCCCCTGGTCGGCGACCGTCAATTACGGCGACGGGACCGGCGTTCAGCCGTTGACTTTGGCTGGCAAGAATTTTTCGCTCAACCATGTCTACGGCAATAACGGCGCTTATACGGTGACCGTGACGGTGACCGATGAGATGGGGGCGATGGGCAGCGACACCGTCCGGGTCATCGTCAACAACGTGGCGCCGGAGGTCTATGCCGGCGCCGATGCGACCATCGATGAAGGCGCGGCGTTCAGCCAGACGGGCTCATTCGTCGATTCCGGTACCGGCCCCTGGTCGGCGATCGTCAATTACGGCGACGAGACCGGCATTCATTCGTTGACTCTGGCCGGTAAGAATTTTTCGCTCAACCATGTCTACGGCGATAACGGCGTCTATACGGTGACCGTGATGGTAACCGATGAGAAGGGGGCGGTGGGCAGCGATACCGCCCGGGTCACCGTCAACAACGTGGCGCCTACGATTACGGATGCTTCATGGAATGACAGTTGCGAGGGCGATGTGGTTGTAACTTACTCCGATCCGGCAAACGCTCTTGATGAGTCGTACGTTCTTACCATTAACTGGTCGATCTATATCTGTCCGGACGGGAATTGTTCTATGGAGAATTATCAGCAAGTCGTCAGTGATTATTCCAGCGGCGCCCCTGTCTTTCTTGATTACAATCCGGGAACCAGTATCTTTATTGAGTATTCTAGGCCAACAAGCCTTACCGTAACCGATAAAGACGGTGGCGGCGGTACGACGACGGCTACGTTGCCTAATCTTTGCGCTGGTTAGCCGAAGCGCTGGGCTATAGCGGGACGGGGTTTATAACCCATATCCTTTACACAAATGTCGTCATACCCGCCGGGAAGCGGGTATCCAGAGCCAGGGATGGCAAGCGTAATACATCCCTGTAGCCTGGATTCCGGCGATCCCTGCCGGAATGACGAACTTGTGTATAAGGGCATGGTTTATAACCCCGTTCCCCACGTTTGAAGACCTGCCGCCCGCATGAAATCCTCGTCTGGGCTCGCGCGATTCCAAACGTTACGGACGGGATCAATGTTCTGTTCGGTATCTGTATCTTACGGGTTGTGGTACGCTCGACAGCGGGGATGCAGGAGGTACGACCTCAGGGATGGGGGAGGCAGATCGCGTCGGGAATACGCAATCGAGAGCAATGCAGGAGCAATTGCCGACGACTGCAGGGATGCAGGAGGCACGACCCCAGGGATGGGGGAGGTAGATCGCGTCGGGAACACGCGATCGAGAGCAATGCAGGAGCAGTTGCCGGGTGCGTACCTTGCGACATTGATGGTACGCACAGCGTACCCTACGGAGCTGGACTTATATGCAGGGGATAAAATCCATCATGCCGAAGCGGTTTAAAACTCGGCGCGCACGCCCGCATTGATCGAATGCTCCGAAATATGGTCTCGCCCGACCATGGTCTCATAGAATAAAAAAGCGGAGGCGCCGTGCGTAAACGTTGCGGATAAGCCCGCGCCCAGATTTCCGAAATTACGGTCGGCGCCGTCGCTGAGATTGACGAAAGCAGTCTGGGTTGGAATATTGGCGAAGCTCCAGTTCACCGGCCTGCTGCCGTCGTGGAATTCGTGCACCCATTCCGCTCTCGCGGTCGGCATCAATACGCCGAATGAAGTGCTGATCGCATAAGAAAGTTGACCTCCCAAAGCGGTTTGCAGGGAAACGGCATTTTGCTTGCCGATCGATGTCACGGCGCCGAAGCCGGTCGAACCCGGGTTGCTCGTATTTTCCTGATAGCCGTCGATCTGGACGTTTTGATAACTGACCCGGCCATAGGGGCCATAGGTCAAGCCTTGCTGATGAAAATCGTAGCCGCCGGTGACATTGAAGGAATAATCGTTGCCGCGGGTATTGCCGAGAGCCGTTTGATTGAAGCCGGGCAGTTGGATGTTCCGGCGGGTGTCATATTCGTTCCAGCCGCCCGAAAATATGGTGTCGAGATAGAAGTCGTCGTTGTAATAGGTGCTGTAGAGCGAAAAACTGTAACCGTCCAGGTTCAGGTTTCCCCTGGATGCATCGAAATCGGATTTGATCGCGTTATAGCCGAAGGTGCCGCCCAGCACGAAATTATCGGTAAAGCGGTAATCGATCCCTGCCGTTACGCCCTGGCTGTCGTACTCGAACCCTAACTCCCGGTCGGTGCCGTCCTTATCGCCGACGCCGAAGTTGCCGTTAACGAATATGCCCAGTCTGTCGAACGGGCTGTCCTTGTCTCCACTGGCGCCGCCGCCGTTTGACTGGCGGGAAAATCCGGATAAGGAAGCGGGTAAAAGCGAGTCTGTCGACTGCTGATTGAGGCCGTTGACATCGATCCCGCTGCCGAGGCCACGGCGCAACAGTATCAGCCGGTTTTTTACGTTCCGGAATTGCTGATTGGCGATTGAAATTGCCAGCGTCGTTTGCGCAAGCGCCTGGTATGGCGTCAATTGGTCACCGGCATTCTGGTACCTACAGGTCGATACAAGATCCTCTTGCGCCGAGGTAAGCGACAATTCGCTTTGAACGAGCTCGCTGAACACCGTGGCACAGGGATCGGGGGCGGCATGGGCTTTGGCGGCTACAAGCGCTAATCCCGTCGTCAGAACTCCGTAACCGATATGTCGAATTAATTTTGGCATAGCCGCATCCCCGTATAAATCTGTTGAAAATTCATGATTTCGCTCAAGACTTCAGTTAAGACGCCCAACTTCTGTTTGGGTGATTGTTTAGAAGGAGTCTGGCTGCGATTAAATCGCTAAGTGTTTTTCTTGTCAAGAACAATGTCTCTAAGAATCAAAGCAATATTAATGATTGTTGGTAAAATGATTAAAGAGTTGCTTGATCCGTTTAGCGAATCCCGGTTTCTAGCATCCCGCGAGGACGATCGTGGTATTATCCCGCGCTCCCCGGGCCAGGCAGAGTTCCAATAATTCGGGGGTAGTGGATTAAATCTGTAATTAAGCATGAATATCCAAGCCAAACTCGACTTTATTAATCAGTAACCCGATGACCGTATCATGCATTATTTCCAGCTTAGAAAAACAAATCGTTTTCCGAGTGAGCCGCTTAATCCAGGTTCTGAAATTTAAATTTTTGCGTTCAATCTTTTGCGCGTTGCGCTTCCCCCTTCATGCTGGTCGCTGTCAAGATGACGCTCATAAGCGCCCCAATCTCAGTGTAATAACGACTGACACCTAAGAAGCTGTCTGGCAAAACATTAAACGCATTTTGCAAGTGTTATTTTAAGCATGGCGATGCGAATCATGTTTTCGGAAGTGGCAGTGAGAATTTCGACCTCTTTGGAGAGGCGACGAAAATTGCCAAGCCATGAAAAAGTGCGTTCAACAGCCCAACGTTTCGGCAGAACCGCCCAGCCATCTTTGATTTTCTTGGAGATGTGTTAAAGGCTTGTGCAATGTTTCCGTGCAAAATGTTACCGCAGTGCCGCCATAGCCGGCATCGGCCGGAAAAGCTTGCAATGAAGGCCATTTATCAACCGTTCTCTGCTACCTCGCAGGCGCTTTTTGTGTCACTGAGATTCGCGGCATGGACCATGACAAACAATTAAGTTACCCAAGAGATCCACGACAATATGTCGCTTGTGCCCTTTGACCTTTTTGCCGCCGTCAATCCCGCGCTCTTCACTGGCGTAGACGGTCTTTACGCTTTGCGCATCCATAATGCCATAGCTCGGTGCGGCGGCACGACCTGCCTGTTCACGGCGATAGGCGACCAATCGATCCGAACAGGCCTCCCAAACGCCACGTTTGTTCCATTTGCTGAAATGATCATAAACCGTTTGCCACGGCGGAAAACCGTTGGGCATCATTCGCCACTCTATTCCGCCTTTGACAATATACAGAATCGCGTTGATTACCGTTCTGATGGCATGTTTGCGTCAACTCCCTCGACGACTCCGCGGCTGAAAATCTGGTTCTATTAATGCCCATTCCGCATCCGTGAGGTCACTTTTGTATCCCATTTGCTATATCACAATAAAAAAATCTTGATTTTACAATATCTTGTTTTGCCAGACAGCTTCTTGGGATTTTTTCTTTGAATTAGAGTCGGAACTCGATTAACATAATCCGGCGCTTTACTGTCCCAATATGCTGAACAGACTATTTATGGCTGACTTGGATGAGTTACTCGAAGAAATTTCACCGGATAGTCCTTGCGGGGATTACTTGGAGTATGACTCCGCTTATCTGGAGTTAGCCAAAGATATCCAGGGTAAACCGGAAGATCCGATCACCGGCGAAAAGGCACAGCCACCAAACTGGCGGGACATTCAAAAATCGGCGCTGGCGATCCTGAAACGGAGTAAGGATCTGCAGGTCGCCGTCTACCTGACGCGAGCGTTGATTCCGCTTGAAGGGATCCCGGGTTTTCGGGACGGCCTGTCGTTATTGCTGGGTTTGCTGGAAAAATACTGGGTCGAAATTCATCCTGTCCTGGATCCGGACGATAATCTCGATCCCACCATGCGGATCAACATTCTTGAGGAATTGAATAACTTTGATTCCGTGCTCAGGCCTTTGAGTTTGGCGCCGCTAGCCGATTCGAAAGCGGTTGGTCGCTATAGTTTACGCGATATTCAGATTTCGACCGATAAGATCAGTTTACCCGAGGGAGAAACAAGAACCGACCTGGGTGTGATCAAAGCCGCCTTTCAGGAACTGCCTCCTGAAAGCATTGCGTTCATGTATCAAGCCATCGTCGAAAGTGTGGATCTGGTTCGGCGACTCCAGGACTTTGTCAACATTCAGGTGGGAATCGGTAATGGAGCCGACTTATCGTCCTTGGCTTCTCTCTTGAAAGAGATGCAGTCAGCCCATAACCAGTATGCGCCAATGGCCGCGCAGGAAACAGCGGAACTGTCCGGTGAAGAAGAACCTGCCGGCGATCAAGCTTCGCAGCAAGCTAATTTGCCCCGTAAACAAAACGTTGGAGTCGGAGAGATCAATTCGCGCCAGGATGTGTTAAAAGCCCTTGATCTAATCTGCAAATATTATAGGGAATCCGAGCCTTCGAGCCCTGTGCCTATTTTACTGCATCGAGCAAAGCGTCTTGTCACCGCCGATTTTATGGAAATTCTGCAGAATTTATTGCCGGATGCGATTTCCCAAATGGATATGATCAAAGGTCCGGAAGCGTCGGAATAATAATTTTTTTATCAAACTAAAAATAGAGAGGGTAGAGGCATGGCCGAAAGTAGTCAAAAGTTTATCCAAAGAAACCGTGCGCCTCGCGTGCAGATTGAATATGATGTCGAAGTGTACGGTTCGCAGAAGAAAGTTCAGCTCCCTTTCGTAATGGGAGTGCTCTCGGATTTGTCGGGCAAGCCGTCTGAGCCTTTGCCACCCGTCGCCGACCGCAAGTTGCTCGAAATTGACGTCGATAATTTTGATGAGCGGCTCAAATCGATGAAGCCTCGGGTCGCTTTTCCGGTTCAGAATAGCTTGACCGGCGAGGGCAACCTGAGTGTCGATATCACCTTTGAAAGCATGGATGATTTTTCACCGGCTGCAGTTGTCAGAAAAGTTGCCGGACTAGACAAAGTGCTCGAAGCCAGACAGCAATTGGCCAACTTGATCACCTACATGGACGGGAAAACCGGCGCAGAAGAATTGATCGGTAAACTGATCAACGATCCGGCTCTGCTACAGTCGCTTGTCGCATCGGCGAAACCTGCTGAATCCAGCGGTGACGCAACCGCTTCAGAAACTACCGGAGGTTAGTCATGTCGGTATTGGAAAGCCAAGTCTCACAAGGGGCAACAGAAACCCTGGAAATTGATGAATTTTCCGCGCTGTTGGCAAAGGAGTTCAAGCCTGGCACCGAGGCGGCCAGTCATGTGAATACGGCCATTTCTACCCTCGCGCAATATGCCTTGCAGGACGTCACGAAAATTTCCGATGACGTGATCGGCAGCATACAGGCGATTATTGCTGGCCTGGATCAAAAGATTTCCGAACAGCTCAACCTGATCATGCATCACCCCGATTTCCAGAAGCTCGAAAGCGCATGGCGGGGATTGCACTATCTGGTCAATAATACCGAAACGGACGAGATGTTGAAGATCCGCGTGTTCAACATTTCAAAAAATGAGCTCGGTAAGACATTGAAAAAATTCAAGGGGACTGCCTGGGACCAAAGCCCGCTCTTCAAAAAGCTTTATGAAGAAGAATACGGTACGTTTGGCGGAGAACCTTTCGGTTGTCTGGTCGGCGACTATCATTTCGATCATTCTCCTCCCGACGTCGAATTGCTCGGCGAAATGGCGAAGGTCAGCGCGTCCGCGCATACCCCGTTCATTTCTGGCGTGGCGCCGGCGGTCATGCAGATGCAAAGCTGGTCGGAACTGGCCAATCCCCGCGATTTGACCAAGATTTTCACCACGCCGGAATATGCCTCTTGGCGTTCGCTGCGGGAGTCCGAAGACGCGCGTTATCTCGGTTTGGCGATGCCGCGCTTTTTGAGCAGGCTGCCGTATGGCGCAAAAAGCGATCCGGTCGAAGAGTTCAATTTCGAGGAAGATACGGAGAGCAGCGACAGCAGCAAATACACGTGGTCCAATGCGGCGTATGCGATGGCAGTCAACATCAACCGCTCGTTCAAACTGTACGGCTGGTGCTCGCGGATTCGCGGTATCGAATCCGGCGGCGCAGTCGAAGGCTTGCCGGTGCATACCTTCCCGACCGACGACGGCGGCGTCGACATGAAATGCCCGACCGAGATCGCAATCACCGATCGGCGCGAGGCCGAGCTTGCCAAAAGCGGTTTCATGCCGCTGATCCACAAGAAAAACACTGATTTTGCGGCATTCATCGGGGCGCAATCGCTGCAAAAGCCGGCCGAATATGAGGACCCGGACGCGACCGCCAATGCAAATCTGGCGGCACGCCTACCGTATTTGTTCGCGACCTGTCGCTTTGCGCATTATTTGAAGTGCATGGTGCGCGACAAGATCGGCTCATTCAAGGAGCGCGAAGACATGGAGCGTTGGCTTGGCAATTGGATCAATCAATATGTCGACGGGGACCCGATCAACTCCAGCGAAATTACTAAGGCTAAAAAACCGCTGGCGGCTGCCGAAGTCGTTATCGAGGAGGTCGAGGGCAACCCAGGTTATTACAGTGCCAAGTTCTTTTTAAGACCGCATTATCAGTTGGAAGGACTGACGGTCTCATTGCGTCTGGTTTCGAAATTGCCTTCCGCAAAAAGCGGCTAATTAGGCGTGCGGAAAGCTTTTTCGCTTTGCCGGCAAAGTATTTTAAATGCTTTACTATTCATTAATCACACTAAGTAGGAGATTGAAATGGCTGTAGATATGTTTATCAACATGGGATCTAAAATCAAGGGAGAGTCGAAGGATAAGGCTCAAGGAGCAAAAGGCGATATCGACATTTTGGCTTGGTCTTGGGGTATGTCGCAATCGGGCTCGTTTCATGTAGGTGGCGGCGGCGGCGCCGGTAAAGTCAATGTGCAGGATATCTCGTTTACCAAGTACATTGATGCGGCGTCTCCGGCAATCCAATTACATTGTTGTGGCGGGACGCATATAGATCAAATGGTTCTATTATGTCGCAAGGCAGGGGAAACACAGGAAAAATATATTGAAATCACGCTGAAAAAGTGCATTATCTCCTCGGTTTCGACCGGAGGGAGTGGTGGCGAGGATCGTTTGACCGAAAACGTGTCGGTGAATTTTGCCGAATTCAAGTTTGAATATTTCAAACAGGATGATAAAGGTAAAACTGCTTCTGCGGGCGTATGCGCATGGAACATCGAAGAAAACGTCAAATCAGGCTAAGCCTTTGCTAAAAAATGACCGGGCAATTTTTTTGCCCGGTTCTTTTTATTGCCGTTTAAGGATTATTTGCCGTGAGCGCTGAATCAAGTTTACAAATGGGCGATTTGGATGAATCGCTGAAACAGTTACAGGATCAGGTTAGAAAAGACTCCGCCAATCCGAAACACCGGGTATTTTTGTTTCAGTTGTTGGCGGTGTTGGGCAATTGGGAAAGAGCGTTGGCGCAATTGAATGTTGCCGGCGAATTGTCTGCCGAAAACTTTCCGATGGTGCAGACCTATCGCGAAACGATTCGCTGCGAACTGCTCCGCGAGAAAGTGTTCAAGGCGCACACGATGCCGATCATGTTCGGCGAGCCGCAACAATGGCAAGCACTGTTATTGGAATCGCTAAAATTGCTCAATGCGGGCAATTACGAAGCCGCGTTACAGGTTCGAGATCAGGCCTATGAACAGGCACCGACGGTCACCGGCACGGTCAACAATGAGCCTTTTGACTGGCTGGCCGACACCGACACCCGCTTGGGACCGGTGCTGGAGCTGATCGTGAACGGTAAATATTATTGGGTGCCAAGCACAGCAGTACGCAAATTGGCAATCGAAGTGCCGGTCGATTTGCGCGACTTGGTTTGGTTGCCGGCCCAAGTGACTTGGGTAAACGGCGGCGGCGCTGCCTGCTTTATTCCCACGCGTTACCCCGGTTCGGAAACGTCGGCAGACTCCGCGATCCGCTTGGCGCGCAAGACCGAATGGCTGGAACCGTATCCAGGCCATGCGTTTGGTATCGGTCAAAAAGTCTTGGCCACGAACGATCGCGATTATGCGCTGTTCGAAATCCGGGAATTGGTTTTCAATCATCCCGACAGTTGACGCATCATGGCTGAATTGACCCATCAAGAGCGTTTGCAGCCGTCCTTACTGGACCGTTTGACCGACGGCGCCCCTGATAAATCAATCGAAAGCCGGGAGCAACGGGTGTTGTCTTTGCGCCAATTGAGGCAAAGCGTACTGCGCGATTTGGGTTGGTTGTTGAGCGCTTCCGCGTTCGATACCATGGTCGATCTGACAGCTTACCCTTTTGTTGAACATTCGGTGATCAACTACGGTACGCCGTTATCTTCCGGTACTTCGGTCAGCAGCATGGATGCGGCTAAAATTGAGCGCAAGATCAAACAAGCGATTCTCGACTTTGAGCCGAGAATTCTTGCCAATTCGCTGACGGTCAAATTGGTGTCCGATGAAGGCAAAATGAACCAACAAGCGGTATCTTTTACGATAGAAGGCGAGTTATGGGCGCAGCCGTTGCCGACGCATTTGTTCATCCGCAGCAGTTTTGACCTCGAAACGGGAGAGGTGACGGTCAAGGATCTGGGAGGTTAGGGTATGGATCCCCGCTTATTGAATTACTACAACCGCGAATTGCAGCATGTGCGCGAGATCGGCGCCGAATTCGCGGCCGAATATCCGAAAATCGCCGCCCGTTTGGGCCTCGATACTTTCGAATGCGCCGATCCGTATGTCGAGCGTTTGTTCGAGGGCTTCGCGTTCATGGCGGCGCGCGTGCAACTCAAGATCGATGCCGAGTTTCCACGCTTTACGCAGAATTTGCTGGAAATCGTTTACCCGCATTATTTGGCGAGCACGCCGTCGATGGCGGTCGTCGAGTTTGCGCCGAAATTGAGCGAATCCGGTCTGGCGGAAGGCTTCGTGATTCCTAGGGACACCGTGCTGCGCGGCCAAATCGGCAAAGGCGAGCAGACCGCCTGCGAATACCGCACCGCGCATCCACTCAAATTGTTTCCGCTCGAAATACGGCAGGTCGATTATTTGCCGACCCTGGCGGCCGTATCCGCCTGCGGCCTGACGTCCGGCAAACATTTGACGAACGTCAAAGCCGCGTTGCGCATCGTGCTGAATACCACGGCCGGCGTGCCGTTCGATAAAATAGCACTCGACACGTTGACGCTGTTTTTACGCGGCACAGCCGGCATTCCTTACCGTCTCTACGAGCAACTGTTGGCCAACAGCAAAGCGGTGGCCGGTAAATTTCGCGTCAACGAGGTCGCGGAGGTGAACTATGCGGCGAGTGCCGGGCTCGTGCGGGGCATGGGATTTGCCGAAGACGAAGCGATGCTGCGCAACACCCCGCGTTCGTTCACCGGTTACCGGATGCTGCAAGAATATTTCGCGTTTCCCGAGCGGTATTTGTTCGTCGAACTTTCCGGTCTGGCGCCGTTGTGCGGCACGTGTCCGGGGCACGAGTTGGAGTTGTTCGTGCTGTTCGAGCGCAGCGACGCCAACTTGATTCATGCGTTGGACAAGTCGAATTTCGGTTTGTTTTGCGTGCCGGCGATCAACCTGTTCCCGAAGCGGAGCGACCGCATTCACGTCGACCCGCGCCAATCCGAATTCCATGTCGTCGTCGACCGGACGCGGCCGATGGATTACGAAGTCCACAGCATCGAGCAGATGACCGGTTACGGCAGCGAACAACGCAGCGAGCAAACGTTTCTGCCGTTTTACGGGTCGCGCAGCGCCTATCAAGGCCAAAGCGAAACCGCGTTTTATACGCTGAATCGCCGCAAACGCGTGTTGTCTTCCAGGCAGCGGCGCGAAGGTATCCGCTCCAGTTATATCGGCAGCGAAATGTTCGTCTCGCTGGTCGATGCGGCGGAAGCGCCGTTTTCGCCGAACATCTCGATGCTGGGTCTGGACATTTTATGCACGAACCGCGATTTGCCGCTGTTGATGCCGGTCGGCGTGGGCGACACCGACTTCACGTTGCAGATCGGCGCGCCGGTGCAAGCGATCCGTTGCGTCGCAGGACCCACGCGGCCCTTACCTGCCGCTTACGAGGGCGATACGGTCTGGCGTCTGATCAGCCATCTTTCTTTGAATTATTTGTCGCTGATCGACAGCGATGCCGGCCAAGGCGCCGTGGCCTTGCGCGAGCTCTTGAGTCTTTACGCCGATCAACGCGATTCGGTCAAGCGCAAACAAATCGAAGGTGTCGTGTCGGTCGGCGCCAGAAACGTCGTGCGCCGGATCGACACCAAAGGGCCGATCGTGTTCGGACGCGGCCTGGAGGTGTCGTTGACGCTCGACGAATCGGCGTTTGAAGGCGGCGGTTATTTTTTGATGGGCAAAGTCTTGGAACAATTTTTTGCGCAGCACGTATCGATCAATTCGTTTGTCGAAACGGTGGTGCGTTCGACCGACCGCGGAGAGGTGGCCAGATGGCCGGCGAGAATCGGACGGCGGCACATTTTTTAAGCGCCGAGCTGGAAGAGGCCGCTTACCGCTTCGATTTTTTCGAGGCGATGCGCTTGATCGAAACCTGGCATCCCGATAAACCGAAATTGGGCGACAGCTTGAAGGCGGCCGACGATCCGGTGCGTCTCGGGCAAGTGCCGGAGCTTCAATTTCCTGCGTCCGCCTTGGCGCATTATTCCCGTGACGCCGCGCCGCCGCGCCTGGCGGTGCATTTTTTCGGTTTGTTCGGTCCGAACGGGCCTTTGCCGCTGCATTTGACCGAATATGTGCGCGATCGGCTCAGAAACCATCACGATTCCACCTTGTCCGCGTTCGCGGACGTTTTTCATCACCGCATGCTGTGCCTGTTTTATCGGGCCTGGGCCGACGCGCGCCCGGAAGTCGCCTACGACCGGCCGTCTGTCGACCGCTTTCCGTTTTACGTCGATACGTTGTTGGGGTTGGGTGGCCAGGCTTTTCGGGCACGGGATGCGCTGCCGGATCGGGCGAAGCGGTTTTATGCGGGCCGTTTTGCCGAGCAGGCGAAAAATCCCGAAGGTTTGCGGGCGGTCGCCTCGGATCTGTTGGGCGTCGAAGTCCGCGTCGAAGAGTTCGTCGGTGAATGGATGAAAATCGAAACGGAAGAACATACGCGCCTGGGTTATTCGCCGCAGGTGGCGACGCTCGGCCAATCGGCGCTGCTCGGCGCGTACGTTTGGGGCTGCCAGCATAAATTTCGGCTGACCGTGGGGCCGTTGTCGTTGACGCAGTATTTGGCGCTGTTGCCGGGCGCGGAAGCGTTGGCGAAACTGACCGCGATCGTGCGCAATTACGTCGGCGACGCATTCGTCTGGGACATCAATCTGATTTTGCGCTGCGACCAGGTGCCTCGGGAAGTCTCGCTGGGGCGGCCCAAGACCGAACGGCCCGACAGCATGAACGGCGGCGCGCAGTTGGGCTGGAGCATGTGGTTGGGACCCAGGCCGGGTTTCAGTGACGCGGACGATTTGATGCTGAATCCGTTCGTCAAACAAAGTAGGCTTTAACGTTTTGAGGTCTCTCCATGATTTTTTTAACAGAAATAAAAACAACCGTTTGCAAAATCGCCAAACACCTTCTCTCTGGAGGAGGCGTGTAAAGCACCGGTGTCGAGACCCGCGTTTTAAAGCTGGACGGCACACACTATAACAACAATCGATCAGCAGGAACGAGTCATGGCAGAAATAAGCCGAGTCAAATTATTTGGAAAGTTAAACCGGGTTTGCTACAAGGCCGTCGAAGGCGCGACCGTGTTCTGCAAACTCAGAGGCAACCCCTACGTCGAGCTGGTGCATTGGCTGAGCCAGCTCTTGCAGTTGCCCGATTCCGATTTGCACCGCGTGCTCAAACATTACAGCCTCGACGCCTCGGTGCTGGCGCGCGACGTGACCAATGCGCTCGACCGGCTGCCGCGCGGATCGACCGCGATCTCCGATTTTTCGCCGCACATCGCCGATTCGATCGAACGCGGCTGGGTGTACGGTACGTTGATGTTTGGCGAAAGCCAGGTGCGCGGCGGCCACCTGTTGGTCGGCATCTTGAAAACCCCCACCCTGCGCAACCAATTGGTCGGCATTTCCCGCGAGTTTGAAAAAATCAAGCCCGACGCGTTCAGCGATGAATTGTCCAACATCGTGGCCGGTTCGCCCGAAGACGGCTTGGCCGCGAGCGACGGTTTTCAAGCCGGGGCGGCGCCCGGCGAGGCGAGCGGCGCGATCGCGCCGGCCGCGATGGGCAAACAGGAAGCGTTGAAGCAATTTACCGTCGATTTGACCGAACAGGCGCGGCTCGGCAAGATCGACCCGATCGTCGGCCGCGACGAAGAAATCCGCCAGGTGATCGACATTTTGATGCGCCGCCGGCAAAACAACCCGATTTTGACCGGCGAGGCCGGGGTCGGCAAAACGGCGGTCGTCGAAGGCTTCGCGCTCAAAATCGTTGCCGGCGACGTGCCGCCGTCGTTGAAAGACGTGACGCTCAGAACGTTGGATGTCGGCTTGCTGCAAGCCGGCGCGAGCATGAAAGGCGAGTTCGAGAACCGTCTGCGTCAAGTGATCGAAGAAGTACAGTCGTCGCCGAAGCCGATCATTCTGTTTATCGACGAAGCGCACACCTTGGTCGGCGCGGGCGGCGCGGCCGGCACCGGCGATGCGGCGAACCTGTTGAAGCCGGCCTTGGCGCGCGGCGCGTTGCGCACGGTCGCGGCGACGACCTGGGCCGAATACAAGAAACACATCGAAAAAGACCCGGCGTTGACCCGCCGTTTTCAAGTCGTGCAAGTGCACGAACCGAGCGAGGAAAAAGCGATCCGCATGATGCGCGGCGTCGTCTCGGTGCAGGAAAAACACCATCAGGTCCTGGTGCTCGACGAGGCGCTCGAAGCGGCGGTCAAGCTCTCGCACCGCTATATTCCTGCTCGGCAATTGCCGGACAAAGCGGTCAGCCTGCTCGATACCGCTTGCGCGCGGGTCGGCATCAGCCAGCACGCGGTGCCGGCCGAGGTCGACGATTGCCGGAAGCGGATCGATGCGCTGAATACCGAGCTCGGCATCATCGGCCGCGAAAAAGCGGTCGGCATCGAGGTCGCCGGGCGTGAACAGGCGGCCAACGAAAAACTCGAAGCCGAAAAAACCCGCCTTGCCGAGCTCGACACGCGCTGGCAAGCCGAAAAAGAATTGGTCGGCAAAATTCTCGATTTACGCGCGAAACTGCGCGCGGCTGGACACGAAGTCGACAAAACCGGCGTAGCGCCGGCCGAAGAGGCAAACGACCGCGAAGCGTTATTGGCGGAACTGAAAGATTTGCAGGAAAAACTGCACGAACAGCAGGGTGAAAATCCGTTGATTCTGCCGACCGTCGATCAGCACGCGGTCGGCGCGGTCGTGCAAGACTGGACCGGCATTCCGGTCGGGCGCATGGTCAAAAACGAAATCGAAACGGTGCTGAAATTGCCCGGCTTGCTCGAACAGCGCATCGTCGGCCAGCGTCACGCGCTCGAAATGATCGCCCGGCGCATTCAAACCTCGCGCGCGGGGCTCGACAACCCGAACAAGCCGATCGGCGTATTCATGCTGGCCGGCACTTCCGGCGTCGGCAAGACCGAAACCGCGTTGGCCTTGGCCGAAGTGTTGTACGGCGGCGAGCAAAACGTGATCACGATCAACATGAGCGAATATCAAGAGGCGCATACTGTCTCGACCTTGAAAGGTGCGCCGCCTGGTTATGTCGGTTACGGCGAGGGCGGCGTGTTGACCGAAGCGGTGCGCCGTCGCCCGTACAGCGTAGTGTTGCTTGACGAAGTCGAAAAAGCGCATCCCGACGTACACGAAATTTTCTTCCAGGTGTTCGACAAAGGCTGGATGGAAGACGGCGAAGGCCGGGTGATCGACTTCAAGAACACGCTGATTCTATTGACCACGAACGCCGGCACCGACCTGATCGCGGGGCTGTGCAGCGACCCGGAACTGATGCCGGACCCGGAAGGCATCTCGAAAGCGCTCCGAGAGCCGCTTTTGAAAGTGTTCCCGCCCGCCTTGCTCGGCCGTCTGGTCGTGATTCCGTATTATCCGCTCAGCGACGAAATGATCGGCGCGATCGCCCGCCTGCAACTCGGCCGCATCAAGAAACGCATCGCCGAAAGCCACAAAGTGCCGTTCACGTATGACGACGAAGTGATCAAGCTGATCGCGAGCCGCTGCACCGAACTCGAAAGCGGCGGACGTATGATCGATGCCATCCTGACCAACACGGTGCTGCCCCGGATCAGCGAAGAGTTTTTAACCCGGATGATGGAAGGCAAGCCGATCGATCGGGTACATGTAAGCGTCGCGGATGGGGATTTTGGGTATGGGTTTGAATAAGCAACTCGCTTCATCGCCCGTTTTTTCCGTTCGATAACGAATCCGGGAGCTATCTATGCCGGAACCAGGTGTTTCTTTGGTTTGTTTAAGGAAAAATGATGGTGACGAGGAGATGCAGACAGATGCAGAGTTGCAAAGAAAACCTACAAAAATACCTTCGAGAATGCGCCTGCTCGAAAAAAAGGGCTGCCCGATTTTTTCGGGTATGCCATAGAGAAAACGATTCTTAATCGAATGGATTCGCACCAAGAGCTGACGAATAATCAAGGGTGGGTTCGAGTTTTGGAATGGTAAGAACCGAACCTGCCGGTTTTGCATCGGCGCTTCCCGAAACCACATCATACATAACCGAAACGCACAGAGGAGTCATCGAATGGCCAAGAAGCATCTGAACAAGAAGGAACTGGTTCACCCTTGTCTGTTGATCAAATACAGCGACCAGAATAAGCCCGACAAAGCTACCAAGAAGAAGCTGGTGGAGGCCGTGAAGTTATCGGCCGAGATCATGCGCGCCACCGTCTGGAAGATGGATCGCGTGGTGTTCTTTCAGCGTCCTGAAACCTATTTGACGGATATCGTAACCGAACACTTCCATTTGGGACAGCCGGGTGAAACCAAGTTTCAGCGGCTGCGCTACCTGAACAAGATCAGGGCGTGCATGTTGTCGACTTCATTTCACATCAACACGGGCATGTATCTGCTCGACATAGACGGAGGCAACCGCAAAACTATGGGTGGCTCTCCGCTCAGCGCGCAAGACGTGATTGACATGCCTTACATCGAAGGCTACGTGAGCACCCGGAAAGCGCTCTTCCTTGAGCTTGCCGGGCCGGTGCACGTGGCGTTCGATCTGGCGAAGCAATATTCCAGTCGCGGGCTGGCGCGTCTGATTATCCACGAAGCGACCCATTCATACTGGCATACCGACGACGTCTTTTACGGTCATGAAGGCGGCTACGCCACGATGACGCCGGATGAGTCGGTGCGTAACGCTGACAGCTTTGCTTATGCGGCCCTGTCGATTCACGCCAAGCAAGTGCAGACTTGGGCTACGCTTGACGCGAACGGCGACCATTAAGCGCTGAAAACGCGAGCAAAAAACCGAATGACGGCGACAGTTTTATCGCCGTCCGACGATCAGGAAGGCTGATAAGATGACCGCAATTTTGAAGCTGGATGGAGACCGCTGGCGTCAAAAACATGCCCGGCCTACAGCTCATTAACTTAAGGAAACTCTGAATAAGTTCTGTTGCTGCGATAAAATATCCGCAGCCACCCTTATCGAGAGGACGCCGCAGATGAAACAACTCGGACTCAGTGCCCCGCTGTTCGTGAAGAAGCCGAAGCAGACCCGACGCCAACAATTCCTCCAGGAGATGGAACAGGTGGTACCGTGGGCGTTGTGGACGCGTCGGATTGCGCCGCACTATCCGATGGCGGGCCGAGGCCGGCGTCCCTTTGCTTTGGCGACGATGTTGCGTATCCACCTGATGCAGCAGTGGTTCGGCTATTCTGATCCGGCGATGGAGGAGGCCTTGCACGACATGCCCTTGTTGCGCGAATTTGCCGGGCTCGATGCCGGTGAAGAGGCGATGCCGGATGAGACGACGATCCTCAAGTTTCGGCGCCTGTTGGAACGCCATCAGTTGGCACAAACGCTGTTCGATGAAACGGCGGCATTGTTAGCCGACAAAGGCTTGTTGCTGCGGCAAGGGACGATCGTGGATGCCACCTTGATTGCCGCCCCGCCCTCGACCAAGAACCGCGATCGCAAACGGGATGGCGAGATGAGTTCCACCAAGAAAGGCAACAACTATCACTTTGGCATGAAAGCGCACATTGGGGTCGATGCCGCATCGGGGCTGGTGCACACCGTCGAGATCACTACTGCGAAAGTGGCGGACGGGGTGATGACCGATGCGTTGCTGCACGGCGATGAACAGGTCGTGCTGGGCGACCGGGCCTATACGCGCAAGGATCGCAATCTGGCGGCGGAACGTCAGGAAGGCGAGCCAGTCTGGGCTTTTCCGTTCAAGCGCCGGAAGGGCGAAGAGTTGCCGGCGGAGCAAGCCCTTTGCAACCGCATGTTGGCTTCGCTGCGGTCCGCGGTCGAACACCCGTTCCGGATCGTCAAGCGCCAATTCGGTTATACCAAAGTGCGCTACCGGGGACTTTTCAAGAACGCGCAGCAACTCTACTTGCTGTTTGCCCTCGGTAATCTTTACCACATCCGGCAGGCGTTGATGCCGGCCTAGAGGAGACGTCCGTCCTGCGTCCTGGAAACCCCGGGGGCGAAGGACGAAAACGGCCTCTCATAGGCCGCTTCTCGTCGAAAATCGGACGATTTTTCGGCCAGCCGCCCACGCCGATTGACCGGTTCTAGCGATAAAAGCTACTTAATCAGAGTTTCCTTAACGGCATTGCCTACACACGGCGGTAGCCCTAAATCAACAGCTAAGTGAATAGAAATTAGATAAATGAAAGGGGAAAAGCGAGATAAATGGAAATGAAACGAAATGAAGAGGGATAAAACGGAACAAAAAATAAAAATAATTTCCGCAGAGCGAAAATAAAAAAATCAGCTTGTTTGATCCAAAATTCCGAGTGTTTTTATATCCACAAACGTATCACGATATTTGATCTCATCAAGATAATGAGGATCGTCTAAACGCGCTTCTTGGGCCGCCATACCGGCCTTGTCGCTTCGCAACTGATAAAGCTCCCATAAATGAAGCAGTCTATTATCATGATGCCGCGAACTATGCTGTTCATAATCTTGCCGTGATGAAAACGCATCACGAAACAAAATGAAAAACTCTTCTTGGGTAGCATGATGCGGAGCATCAAAAATAGACTCAATCATATTCTCTCCCTGCCAAATGCTTAATTTTGGTTTGAATGTGGTCTCGAAATTGAGGATATTTCGCAGCCAGTGTCTTGATCAGATCGTCTTGCATCGTCCACCAATTTGCATGCCGATCGATATGAAAGAAATTATCCATCACCTCAGAATCAATAACGAGAGTCACCGGATCCATCGCGCCAATCTCGACCAACAAATTCTTAAAAGTACCCGCACTTTTAGTATAACTCAGCTGGGTAGCCCGATGTTTCAATGCTTCCGGGCTCTGAAATGTCGGGCAGAAAAGCGCTGCCCGATCTACTCGGCTATTTGTAAGACCATAAGCCGCGCCACAGAATGTGCCGACGTAAGGAGGCGCATCGTTCGCGATCGATGCGCTTCGCTATCGTTCATCCGATGGCTTTTTTTGTAGATATAAACGACTGTAAATAAGAGGGCAAGCATGCTAATCGATGTCAACCACGAGGGTAAACTGAAGAAAGAAGGCTACGGTCAGTACAATACGGCAACGTGTTGGCTTTCGTGTTACCGTATGATTTACAAATGGCCGGCAAGGACGAATCGACGATTCCCGGTAAATTGACTGCTGCCGGTTTGGATTACAAGGAATTATGCAAGCGTGGCATCTATATTGAAGAATGGCCGGTTGCAGGTTCCGCGCTGAGAATGTGCGGTTGGGAAGGTCGTTTGGTCAAAGCGTGGGACGACGAACAGCTCGTTTATGTGTTGAAAGGCTACGGTCCCTTGTTTTTTACCTGGGATTACGGTTCTTCGGGGCATGCCTTGCTGATAGTGGGCTTCGAGGCCAAAATGAAAAAATTCAAGATTTACAACCCTTACAATCAATTTGAAGTCGGAACCGTCGATGTGGAGTGGGCTACCGCGTCTCAACTTCGCGAAAAACTGCATAAGGCGCGTTGGGCGCTTCAGGCGTGGTACGGATGACGAAACGCGCATGAGTATGGATCATGGAGTTGAATCGCATTATTATCGATTTTGCTGGAAAATATTCACTTTTTTAAACCATTTAAAATCGGAGGCGTTATGGATATCTTTACCGAGGTATACACCAAGATAATCGATATCTTGAAAACCAAGTCCCTCGATAGCAGTTGGTCCGATATCGAGGCGGAGCTGAAAGCGTTATGTGTCGATACCGGCCCAAACGCGGCAAAGAGCGAGGCTTTGAGCAAAGCCCGGAAAAAAATCGAAAGCGCGGCGGGTATTTTCGATCTCTTCAATCCCGGCAGCGCCCATGCGGGTGAAATTTTGAAAGCCGCCAAGTCCAGCACGACGGGTTTCCAGAACCGGGCGGCCACGCTTAAAACGTTTAAGCATGTGTATTTTGTAGCCAAAAAAGGTAACCAAAGCATTTGGGTGGTTGACCATCCCAAGACTTACACCCAATGGGCGTTTGACCAGTTCGATGGAAAGCAGCTAAAAAACGTCGAAACGATGTTGGCGGAAGAGGAGGAAACCTTCGGCGCTTCTCGTCGCAAAATGATGTCCGATGCATTGCAACTGGCGCGCAAATGGTCTATGGATATCGTGATCAAACTGGGCACCGCAGACGCAAGCACACTGGCTGTCGTCAAGCGTTGGTTTCATACCGACAGTGCAACTGAACAGGAAGTCAAAGCCACCGCGGCCGTTTTGCTGGACGGCTATAAAAAAATCGAAGCGGTCTGCAACTCCACGACCGTTATTTTTTCAGACAGGCCTCATAAGCGGGCCGATAAGGACTGGAACGATACGACTTTTGCGTCGGTCCGCGCGGACGACACTCTGCCGGTCATCTACATTTTTCAGGCTTTCCTGGACGCAGGAAAGCGTACCTTTTTCGGTAACATCCCGAAACTATGGCTGTGTGCGTTGACGGTGGTGCATGAGTTGTCGCATAAAAAAGTCCATACCGACGACATAAGATACGACTATGACGGTCTCAAACCGGGCAGCGGTATCAGTCCGGCAAATGCAATCAAAAATGCCGACAGTTGGGCGTATTTTGGCGCAGATTTAGTTGGCGTCCTGTCCGAGGCCACCGTTAAAAACGTTTTGAAATGAACGCGGTCGATTTTATTCGCATTTGCTGCGGCGTTGGTATGTTGTCAATGGCTTTGTCCGCCTGCGCCAATGATCCTATTCCCCAAACACAGCCCAAAGAGGTAGTCCCTATGGAAGAAAAAGCCAAACGAAAGGCACCGAAGCCTGTTGATCCAGTAGAGATCGATCACATCCGCTACGAAGTCGTGCGCGGTGCGAAGTCACGCGGCTTCGATCAGAATGGCGGTGTCATCGCCGCCATCGATATGACCAAAAACGAAGAATTATGGACCCTGGTTGTCTATCGAACGGTCTACGACCCCAACGAAGAGAAGGATGTGCAGGAGGTCCATATCACCGACATGACTGCCAGCCCGGATAAAAGTCAGTTACGCATCGAAAACGAAGCGCATAAAATCTACTTGCTCGACCTGAGGACACGGGACGTCACGGAAGAAAAATAATCGACCGATACAGTTTCCAGCATTGGCTTCGATTGAAGTGTCGAGCGATGAAACGCCGCTCGACCTACTTTGCCGGGAATCGGCGGCGAGTTTTACAGGTGGATGATGCCAAGTAGGCGGTGCGAACGATCGGTGGATGTGTAGATGTGGGTAATGGATTTGAATGATGTAAACGGTATTGCGAACGAAAACGCCACGTTAAGTACGTTCGTGTTGCATTGGCCGTTGTCGATGCAATGGAACGACGAACGGTTTTTCGAGTTTTGCCAAGCCAACAACGCATGCGCATCAAGCGCGGCGCTTTAGGAGGCGGGGGGAAGGAAACCGGTTCGAGAAATACCCGTCTAACCAGGCATACGATATTCATTTGAACAATTCGATTAGGTATGAAAGATGAAAATATTTACCGAAGCCTATAAAAAAGCAAAAGAATATAGTCGACACCAAAGAGTTTTCATCTCCTGATTGGCAGAAGTTTTTGAAGGACGAGGCACAAATAGCGAGTCTGTTCGGGCCTGATGGCTTTAGTTCTGCCCACTTTAAAACTCCCGATAAGGTAAGAGATAAAATTTACTCGCAAACGTCTTATGCAATCGTTCGTTTTTTCGGCGCGGGAAAAACGAGCGGTGACGTGATTTACGAGGCGGCAAACAATACCGCCAGCCCGACGGCAGTGAATGACCGCGCCGCGACGTTGAAATTCGTCAAGCATTTATACCGAGCTAAAAAACGCGGGGCACAAGACGTTTGGATTTACTCGCCGCCGAGTGAGCATGCGGGTTGGATTTTCGACGAGATCACCGGCAATAAAGAAACCGTGATAGCCAAGTTGAACAAGGAGGCGGAGCTTTTCTCCGAGACTGACAAGAACAGCATGTGTTCGGCGCTTGCGTTGGCGCTCAAGATATCCGAGGATACCAAGATAAAGCTTGCAGATAACAACGAAACGACCAAAAGTTTTGTAAAACGCTGGTTTATGGATGAGGATTGCGGCGACACCGAAATTAACGAGGCGATTGCTAAATTGTCTGATGGATTCAAGAGAATCGCGGTTTGCTGTAATTCAAATACCTTGGTTTTTACGGATTATCCCGATTGGCGAGACCGTAGAAACACGCTGATGGGGGGAGCGATTCCAGGCGGGGGCCGATTATTTATATTGAAGGCGCTTTTACCGACCTGGCGAACAGAAGCGGGAATTTGTGGACCTGTGCGAGAACCATTATCCATGAGTTCTCACATCATGAGATTCGTACCGAGGATCATCGATACAGGCATCAAGGGTTGAAGCCCAATAAGTCGAATTTGCCTTATACAAAAACGATCACCAATGCGGATAGTTGGGCCTGTTTTGCCGTAGATTTGGCGGGCTATATGCCCGAGTCCGATAGGAATAGCTTTCTTAAATGATATGCTCGGATGGAGGCTTTTTCTTATGTCTTCATTTATGATGAGACAAACTGTCTTTTTAAAATTGACAGCCCTTATAATTATCTGTGTGCATATGAACTATGCGTATGCAGGACAAGATGCCAAAATGGCGCCTAAAAATTCAAAAGAGGTTAATGTGATGATGCAAGCAGATAGGATTCCACCGGCTAATGTATCGCCCATTATTATAGAGGGTATTAGATATGAAGTCATTCATTGGGGAAAAGATTGAGGTTTATGACAGAACGGAGGTTATATCTCGGCCATTGAGATGGCTAGCGGGAAAGAGCTGTGGGTATTAAAGATTTATGATGTGACCTATGATCCAGGCATGGAGAAAGATGTTCAAGATATCTTTATTAAATCCATGTCAAAACCCTTTTTTAGCAAAAAACTAAAAATTGTTGATGAGAAGGGGCGAAAATTCATCGTTGATATCACCAATCGCTCAGTGCGGCAGGAGTAACAGGGGCGTTTCAGAACTCAACTCTCGCGAGCCCGGTAGGGTGGGCAAACTGACTTACCTCGTTTTCAATATTGGGGCTTTGTCAGCGTTCGTGAGCCCTACAAGCGCAGCGTAGGCGGAAGCTATTATTTGACCCAATGCTAATTTCCAAGATACGTGAATCACTTGAAATGCGGAAACGTCAAGCGTGTGGCCGATTGACCGTATTCCACCTTTCATCGACATGTCGCGAATGGCATTTTTTCTATGGATTGGTGTGGTATTTAAATGATGCGTTTGATGGCGATGAATAAAATTTATTTTCGGAGATTAGCATAGCCCATTTCCGCAAAATCGGAACACGCAATCAGCCAGGGTTCGATACCGGCTCGAGCCGACAATTATTGCCTCGTGGTCAAGAGACAAATTTTTACCTTGTCGCTGGACCCGATCTTTCCATCCAAGTGGATGATGAAGCAGTCGCGAGGGTGTTTAGCGGTTCAGGTGATCATTTGGTTGAAAATGTTAAGGTTTACCCCTACCGAATAGATTATGCACCCGAATCAAAAATGCGCTAACAGTGCTGAGAGAATACAACGATAGATCAGTCATCTGGCTTGGCTCTCTTCCACGATCACAGGGCGAACGCCAAAATGGAACATCCGGCCGTGGATGCCGAAAGTTAATTCTTGGAAGCCCTTTATTTCTTTATGAAGAATATTTATACTGAAATATATTTATACTAATAAAGCGCACAACGGGGTTTGCTGGTTTTCATACGGTAAACGATTTATGCGATAGCCTTGGATGCCGATATGTCACACAGTTTTTCCAAAGAATATGAAGCGGCGCGCGACAGCATTTGCAACGGCGCTTTTCCTGCCGACAAGTCAGTTGATGATCTGATCAAAAAGCTGAAAAAATTGCTCGCTTCCGATGGCTTCGATGACGCCAGTTCGGATGCGCTCGAGCTGCTCAGAAAAGAGATCATGACCTTCTCGCTGAGCCGTGTGGTGCTCGGAACCAGTTCCGGAGAAGCCGCGAAAATTCTCGGAATGGCCGGCGCCTACGATACCGCGAAAAAATTCAGCGGTAATGCCGTTCTGGTACAGCGCGCGAGCGCGCTGAAACTGCTGCGCCACAGTTACTTCATTTCGAAAACCGGCGCCAAAAGCCTCTGGGTGATTTCAGTGCCGAAAGGGTATACCGATTGGCCAAGCCTTGAGCTGAAACCGTTGGCCAGCGACGAAACGCGGTTAAAAGACAACCTAGGCAAAGTTCGCGAATATTTCAGTTCGTCGCAAAAGAAACACATGCACGAAGGCGCTCAGTTTGCGCTGGCGTGGGTGCAAAAAACATTGATAGTTCTCGCGAATGCCGGCAAGGACAAAGGCGAATCAATGACACTGGTCAAACGCTGGTTCAAAACCAAGGGCACGTCCGACACCGATTTGACGTCGATTGTCAGCGAGCTGACTGCGGGCTTCAAAAAAGTTCAGGGGGTGCTTAACGGCAACCGTTTGATCTTTACCGATAACCCGCCGGATCGCGGCACCGCGGACGAAACTAACACTGAAGCTTTCGTCTGGAGCGGCGGTTGGAAGGACAGTTTGAAAGTCGTTTACATCGAAAAGGGATTTTTTGCCCGTGGCGCGAACGTGTTGTCCGGGCGCAATAATTGGGCGCGCATCATCATCCATGAGCTGACGCACAGCGAGTTGGATACGAAAGACTACCCGCGCGACAATTCTTACGGTTGGCAGGGCATCAATCCGATGGACCCGAAATTCAATGGCAACAAGGCGATTACGAATGCCGAAAACTGGGCTTACTTCGCCGCCGATTGTGCGAATGCACTGTCCGATAGCGAACGCAAGACGGCATTGAAAACGCCGTAAAGGAGGCGTTCATGCGGATTGTTAGTTTCATGCTCGCCGCGCTGTTCATGTGCCGGAGCCTGCCAGGAGAGGCCGGCGTTTCCGCCAACCAGCCGGCACCTTTCGCTCCTTCCGTTTTTTCAACAGAATCTCACGAGGTACTCATCATGACCGATGCTTCAGACGGCCGCCCTATACGTTCATCCAGCCGGATTCGCGCCCCCGAGGTTGCGCCGGTCGTGCACCAGGGCATACGCTACGAACAAATCAAGGCTCCTTCGTCAAAGGGATTACCGCCGGGGGGCTACGTCAGCGCGACCGAGGTCGCGACGGGTAAACGCGTGTGGCTCGCCAAAGTTTACGATACCGCACTCGATTCGAACCGCGAGACCGACGTGCAGATCGTTTTTTTCAAAAGCCTTGTGTTAAACCAGGGCGGCGATGCGCTGCTGATCGAAGACGAAAAACAACGCAAATATCGGGTTTCGCTGGTGGACGGAGCGGTCCAATCCGTTCCGTGAAGAACGGATTAGACTTTTGAGAAAGGAGAACGAGGCACCTCTTCGTCCCCAAGCGAATGGGATATGATCGGTTCATCCTGGGATTCAGTTTAACCGTCAGTAACAGATGCACAAAGACGGTAAAATTCGAAGTGCTAAAAGCTATACGCCGTTCTGTCGGAGCTGGAGTTCGAAATCATCCGTAAAGCATTGAACGATGCGATCGGCTTCGACATGGATCAACACGGCGGAGGTTCAGTTCGCTGGGCATGGCGACGAATCGATTAAGGTGTCATGCCGGACGGCCCCGCCTTTGCAATATTCAATTCTCGGTAATGCCGAAGCGGTGCAACGTCGATATATGGATCTAAACCGTAATTGATCGCCAAAATAGGAAAGGATGCTTTGGGCGATAAGAGCCGTTGGTTCTGGTATGACGATCATGGCAATCTATTTCTGCCGGAACTGACAGGACCGTCCGGAAGTAGTCTAAAGAAACGCCATCTGGTCATAGCTTGCCGCTTGATTTCATGTTAAAGTCGGCTCTTTCATTTACTGCCGATATCGCATGCGACGGCATGGAGTCAGTGCGCGCTGCGGGAGTTCGAAAGACAAGGGGCAAGAAGAACAAATGGCCGGTTTTGACGTATTGAAGAAAGTTGTTTCACCGAAAGCTGCGGCGCTTTGTCAGGACATCGACCTCGATCCGGCGGCGGTGCAGTGTCTTGCGAGTGACCCCTCGCCGGTTGAATTTCTGAATGCTTTGTTTGAACGCGAGTCTTACCCCGACGCGGTACGTTTTCTGGCGCGCGTGCTGCCCAAACGGGAAGCGGCATGGTGGGCGTGTATTTGTACGCGCGGCGTGCTGGGTCCGGAGGCGCCACCGGTAGCCGTCCAAGCACTTGCAGCGGCGGAACAATGGGTATACAAGCCGACGGAGGCCAATCGCAGGCTGGCCGAGGCGGCGGCACAGGCCACGGCTTTCGACAGTCCTGCCTCCTGGGCGGCGATGGCGGCGTTTTGGAGCGAGGGCAGCATGGTACCTGAAGATGCCCCGGCGGTGCCGCCGGCGGATAATTTGACGGCCAAGGCGGTCGCGGGTGCGGTGATGCTGGCGGCCGTGATTGGGCAACCGGCGTCGATCCAGGAAAAATACCGTTTCTTTTTGACCCAGGGCGTCGACATAGCGAACGGCGGCAATGGGCGTCCCTGGCAAGGTTGATTTGGAGGCTATAAACGATGGGCCAGCCTGCGGCACGTGTTTCTGATATGCATGTTTGTCCGATGTTTGACGGTCCTAAACCGCATGTCGGGGGGCCAATTTTGCCGCCGGGAGAACTGACGGTGCTGATTGGCAAACTGCCTGCGGCAAGAGTCGGCGACATGGCAACCTGCGTAGGCCCTCCGGATGCGATTGTTCTGGGATCTTTCACCGTATTTATCGGTGGCATGCCGGCCGCCCGAATGGGAGATTCGACCGCCCATGGGGGAATGATTGTTTTGGGGTATCCCACGGTTTTGATCGGCTAATAAATAACAACAAATAACGCAGTGAATTCCGGGAAATATCAAATGGCTCGTTTTAGTGGGGCCGTTATAGTCCATTGACAAATTAAAGCCGAATTGATCAGGAATTGTTATGCCCATTTCTCAAGCAGGCCGTGTGGCTTCGGTTACAACACCGCTACCTGAAAACGATTTATTTCTGTGGCGCGTATCCGGCAGCGAGCAGCTGAGCCGGTTGTTCGAATACGAACTGGACCTGCTCAGCGAAAAAAATAATATTAATTTAAAGCCTTTGCTCGGCAAGAGCATGACCATCAAGTTGAACCTTCTGGACGAAGCCGGGCAGCGCTCGATCAATGGCATGGTGATCCGGGCCAGTCGGTGTGGGATGATGGGCCGATTTTATCATTACCGGGCTACGCTCAGGCCCAAGGCCTGGTTATTGACGCGGCGCAGCAATTGCCGAATCATGCCCACCCTGAAGACCGTGCCGGAGATCGTCAAACTGATCCTCGAAGAGCACGGAGTTTCGGAGGTTGAACTGAAACTTTCCCACGAATATTCGAAACGCGAATATTGCGTCCAATACCGCGAATCCGATTTTGATTTTATCAGCCGCCTGATGGAGGACGAGGGGATCTATTACTATTTCGATCATGGCAATACGAGCCATACTTTGATGCTCTGTGACTCAGTATCCTCACAAAAAAGCGCTCCGGTTAATGCCAATATTTTGTATTTTCCCCAAGCCAACGAAAATCGCCGCAAGGAAGGGCACATATACGAATGGAGTTTGAGCCAAGAAATACAGCCGGGAAATTACGAATTGGACGACTTCGATTTTGAGGCGCCGAGCACTGATTTAACCTCCAAGTCATCCAATCCTGGAGCGCACTCTGAAGGGAGTAAAGAAGTTTACGATTATCCGGGGGGCTATAAAAAGAAGCCCGAGGGCGAACACTACTCTAAAGTACGCCTGGAAGAGTTGCGCAGCCAGTTCGAACAAATCTCCGCGCGCGGGAACGCACGTCAGCTCGCGGCCGGGATGAAATTCACCCTGGTCGATTTTCCGGTAGCCGACCAAAATCGCGAATACGTAATCGTTTCCTCGGATCTTCGGATTCAGAACAACGGTTACGAATCGGATGGAATCAGCGATTGTGCCGAGGAATACGAGTGCGCTTACCGCGTGCTTCCTGCCAAAGCGGAAAACCAATACCGGCCGGTCCGCCTGACTCCTATCCCGGTCGTGCAGGGCGTACAGACCGCTATCGTGGTCGGTAAATCCGGAGAGGAAATTTACACTGACAAATACGGACGGATTAAAGTCCAGTTTCATTGGGACCGAGAGGGTAAAAAGGATGAAAACAGTTCCTGTTGGGTGCGCGTCGCCCAGATCTGGGCCGGTAAAAACTGGGGCGCGATCCATATTCCGCGTGTCGGCCAGGAAGTGATCGTTGATTTTTTGGAAGGCAATCCCGATCGGCCGATCGTTACAGGGGCAGTCTATAATGCCGACCAGATGCCGCCGTACGAACTTGAGGCGAACAAAACCCAAAGCGGGATAAAATCCCGCAGCAGCAAAGGGGCAGGGGCGGAGAATTTCAATGAAATCCGTTTCGAAGACAAAAAAGGCGAAGAAGAGCTTTATATTCATGCCGAAAAAAACTTCACACGGATTGTCGAGAACAACGACGTGCAAAAGATCGGCTTCGATAAGAAAGACGCCGGCGATCAAGCCATTGATATCTACAATCACCGGACTGTTACGTTGGATCAGGGTAACGACAGCCTGACGGTAAAAACGGGCAACCGGACGGTCAGCGTCGATACCGGCAATCACGAACTGACGGTGAAAACCGGAAATCGCTCTGCCAGCATCGACACCGGGAATGACAGCGTGAAGGTCAAAACAGGCAACCGTACGGTAAAGGTCGATCTCGGCAGCATCGAAGAAGAGGCCATGCAGTCGATCGAACTGAAGGTTGGCCAGAACAGCATAACGATCGATCAGAAAGGGATTACCTTGAAGGGCATCATGATCACGATAGAAGGACAGGTTAAGACCGATCTCAAAAGCCCGATGACCACCGTTAACGGCGACGGTATACTAACCATGAAGGGTGGAATCGTAATGATCAATTGATCTCCTTTAGAAAAATCGGATCGCCTTGAGTATCTACGAAGCTCTCGAATGTAAGTGTTAAAAGTGGAAATGAGTAAATGAAACGATCCCGTTTTGTACCGGTTTTGAGTTTTGTATTGTTGCAGGCTTGCGGCAGCGCGCCTCCGGCGCCCCCTGCCCCCGTGCCGGAGCCGCCGACCGTCGTGAATTTAAAGATCAGCAGCGCGGCAAACCTGAATGCGGACGCGATCGGTGCCGGCGCCCCGGTCATGCTCCGGATTTATCAATTGCGGGAGACCAGTGCCTTTAATTCCGCCGACTTTTTTTCGCTGTTCGATAAGGATCAGGCGACGCTGTCCGCTGAAATGGCAAGGAAACAAGAACTGCTGATCAAGCCGAACGACCATCTGTCGCTTTCGTTGCAGCTGGAGCCCGACATCAAAACGCTAGGAATCTTCGCCGCTTTTAGGCTGCTGGATAACGCGCAATGGCGCGCCATGCTACCGGTGACAGCTCACCAGACGCAAACGGCCGAAATCAAACTGCAAGGCAATACGGTGCGCGTTGAGCCGCTCCAACCGGGCATAAACAAGCCATAAGGAAGATGCTTGTTGAAAATATGGCAATATTTGTATCATAGGCGTTTTTAATGATTGGCTGTTTTCTCGGTTCGATGCTCTGGTCCGCTTCCCCTTATCTGTCAATTCAGTTCTCCGCTCATTTGTCCGTGCTGCCGTTCAATCGTTGGTGGGGGCGAAGATGACATTGATCATTAAAGCCGTCAGTTACAAGGATGCGCCGCTGACGTCAGAAATCAGCGTTCGGTTTGAAGAGCAGGGCGGTTCGATCGGACGTTCGCCGGATAACCAGATGGTGTTACCCGATCCCGAAAAGTACATCTCCCGCCTGCATGCCGAGATTCAATACGAAAGGGGGCAGTATTTCATTCAGGACTGTAGCGCCGGAGGGACTTACCTGGAACAGCAGGGCCAGCAGCTGCAGCAGGCCCGAGCGGCTTTGACCGATGGCGAAAAACTGCGCATCGGTGAATATGAACTGGTGGTGACGATAATCGAATCGGCGCCGGCATTCTCGCAGCCTTATCAGTCTTATGTAGAGCCTGTCCGTCAGCTGGATTTGGCCGATAGCAGCGCCTTGGGCGGACTTTCTGGCCCTCAACCCAGTGTCGCAGTAAAAACCGAAACACATCAAAGTTTCATCGAACAGCCCGATGCTTCGGTTTTTCATCAAAGCTTTACCCCACCGGAAGCCCAAGCGGATCCTCGGCTTCAGAAGAAGGAAGAGGTGAAAGATGATCTCGACTTCGGCGATCTACTCTCGACCCTGGATCATTTGTCGGCTTCCCCGTCTGCGCCGGACGGCCGCGCTTTTAAGCCGTCAGCCTCGAGCCCTTCATTGCTTTCCGATTTCCCCGAACTGCCAGCCGATTTTTTTGAGGAAGAGAGTATGCTGGAATCCGCTAAGATGTCGGCTGCCACTTCGCCGCACCTTGATACGGCGGATTTGCCGGCTTCGCCGTTTAATACCGCGGCAACCGATCAAGAGGAACTGGTAGCGGCGAACGAGCTACCTGCGTCTCCATTTTCGTCAAATCCATTCCCAGAGGCAGGTTCCGGACGCGAAGCTGATCCAGCCGCGCCCTTTAGCTTGGAGACGGCAATTCACAGTGTCGAGGCGAGAGAACCGGAGGCGGTAGCTCCAATACCGAAGCCCCATGTGGCTCCTCAGGAAGCCCGGGTGCGCATGACCGCCCCTTCCAATACTGAAAGAGCGGCAGCGGACAGCGAACTGATTCGTGCATTTCTAACCGGGGCAGGGATTGACGATTCCCAGTTTTTGTCACCGGAACAATGGTCGGAGTTGTTCCGGACCTCTGGCGAACTGCTGCGCAGCATGGTCGAAGGACTGATGTGCGTACTGCGCGCCCGCGCGGAGCTGAAAAGCCAGTTTCGCGTTTCGGTGACCACGATGCGGTCGGTCGACAATAATCCGTTGAAATTTACCCCGAATGTCGATGATGCGCTGCGCCTGATTCTGGCGCCGACGAATCCCGGCTTTTTGACGCCGAAAGAAGCGGTGCGGGAAGGATTTGCGGACATCATGAATCATCAGATGGCGATGACCGCCGGCATCCAGGCCGCGCTGGCGGATATTCTGCGCGGTTTCGATCCCGAATTGATCGAGAAAGCCCAAGGCGAAGGGATCCAGTTTCAGAAAAAAGCCAAATGCTGGGAGCACTATACGAATCAATACCCGAAGCTGAAGGCTTCCGCCCAGGAAGACTTTTTCGGGGACGCTTTCGGCGATGCTTATGAGCAGCAAATGCAGTTGCTGAGCCGCTCCTCAAAACAATAGCCTTATTACCGCACTTCTGCCGGGAAACCACAATATGTCTGAACACAATAGGGTAGTCTGGTCCGAGGGAATGTTCCTTCGTCCCCAGCATTTCCAGCAGCATGACCGCTATTTTGAAAGCCTGCTGCATGGCTTGTCGCTGGGCATTCACGCCTATGCCTGGGGCTTTGCAAGCCTGAAACTCGACCAGGGATGCCTCGCGATCGGCAAGGTCGGGCTTTGCGAATGCAAGGGCGTCTTTCCGGACGGCACTCCCTTCAACCTGCCGCAAGACGATGATCTGCCGATGCCGCTGGACGTACCCGAAAATGAAAAGGCCAGTATTGTCTATTTGGCCTTGCCGCTGCGCCGGTCGGATGCTACCGAAGTCGACAGCGAGGCTTTTCCGGACAACATGGCCCGTTACCGCCTGACCGAACGCCAGGTCCGCGATCATAACAGCGGCTCCGACGGACGCTACGACGTACAGATCGGCGCACTGAAGCCGCGCCTGATGTGCGAAAGCCAGGAGCGTTCGGGCTATGTCTGTCTGGGTATCGCCAGGGTCGTCGAAGTGCGCGCCGACAAGACGGTAATTCTCGACAAACAGTACATTCCGCCGGCCGTGCACTGCGCCTCTGCGGGCCTGTTGGGCAGCTTTGCCGGCGAGTTGCAAGGCTTGCTGCATACGCGCGGCGAAGCGTTGGCGGGACGAGTCGCCGGCAGCAGCCAGGGCGGCGTGGCAGAAATCGCCGACTTCATGCTGCTGCAGCTGATCAACCGCTACGAACCGCTGCTGGCGCATCTGGCCAATACTTCGGTGATGCATCCGGAAGATTTTTTCCGGCTTTGCCTGCAAATGGCCGGCGAATTGGCGACCTTTTATCGCCCCGGCAAACGGCCGATTGCGTTTCCCGATTACCGGCACGACGACTTGAAAGCCAGTTTCATTCCGTTGATTGACGAACTGCGTAGCCTGTTGAGCATGGTGCTGGAACAGAATGCGGTGCAGTTGCCGTTGGCCGAAGCCCGGCCTGGCGTCTATGTCGCAAAACGCCCGGAATTACAGTTGTTGGAGGGTGCAATTTTTGTGCTTGCCGCGAAGGCTCAGGTATCTTCCGAATTGATCCGCAGCCATTTCCCGCCGCAGGCTAAGATTGGCCCGGTCGAAGACATTCAATTGCTGGTGCGTTCGGCGCTGCCCGGCATTGCGATTCAGGCCTTGCCGGTCGCGCCGCGGCAGATTCCTTACCATGCCGGTTACTCTTATTTCGAGCTGAACAAGCAAAGCGAGCTATGGGCAAAAATGGCGGCTTCCGGCGGCTTTGCGATTCATGTCGGCGGCAGTTTTCCGGAATTGGAACTCGAGTTTTGGGCAATTAGAAAAGGTTGAACGGTATGAATCCAAGCAATCCTTCAGGACCCTTCGATGACGGCGATCGTACGATCATCCGGCCGATGCCGGGTGGACGCAAGCCCGCCGCCGCACCGACGGTAACGGATATTCCGCCGGTGCCCCCCATTTCTCCGGCACCATCTTACCGTCCCACAGCCCCCGTGGAACTACCCCCTGCCGAGTTTAAGCAGAATCCGATCGTTGCGGCGGCGCTGTCGCTGATCTCGCTGGCCGGGCGGCTGCGGCAAACCGCGGTGTATCCGGCGGTTGAGGAACTGCGCCAACGGATGAGCAACGAAGTGACTCTGTTTGAAAACCGGTTGCTGCAATCCGGGATCAGCGCCGACCATACCCGTATGGCCAGTTATGCGCTGTGCAGCTTTCTGGATGAAACGATTTTGAATACCCCGTGGGGTTCGCAAAGCCAGTGGGGTCAGCAAAGTTTATTGATCTCTTTCCATCGCGAAGCCTGGGGCGGTGAAAAGTTTTTTGATATTGTCGCGGCATTGGTCAAACAGCCGGCCCAGAATCTGGTGCTGATCGAATTGACCTATCTTTTTATCAGTCTGGGATTCGAAGGCAAGTACCGGATATTGACGAACGGTGCGAACGCGCTGGAGAAATACCGCGCCGAACTGTATCAGTTGATTCAGCGCGTGAAGGGCGATAGCGAACGCGAACTGTCGCCGCGCTGGCAGGGCTTGAAGGACGTGCGCAATGCGCTGGTCCGGTATGTGCCGCTCTGGGTGGTCGGCGCGGTATTGGGCGTGCTTTTGCTTCTGGTTTACATCGGGTTTGTTCTGGCATTGAATGCGAGGTCCGACCAGATTTATAAGGACCTGTTCGCGCTGGCCAAACAGCCGGTCGAGATCGCGCACGCGGCGATTCCGGCGCCGGTCGTAAAACCGGCGGATCCGGATCGGAAGGAACGTTTCAAGCGGCTGCTCGCGAATGAAATTGCGGCAAATATGGTAGAAGTCGTCGACGACCGGCTGCTTCGGATCCGAAACTCGTTTGCCTCCGGCAGTGACCAGTTAAAGCCGGAATTCAGGCCGATGCTGAGAAAGATCGCGGATGAGTTTGCTGCCGGCAAGGACAATGTGCTGGTGACCGGGCACACCGACGACAAACCGATCGTGTCGGCGCGCTTTCCTTCCAACTGGCATTTGTCGCAATCGAGAGCCAAGCAGGTCAGCGAAATATTGAATAGTCTGGCCACGCAAAGCGGGAAGATCCGCTATGAAGGACGGGCCGAAAGCGAGCCGTTGATCCCGAACGATACGCCGGAGCACAGGGCGATCAATCGTCGCGTCGATTTACTGATTTTGTGAGAGCGCAAATGGGAAAGCTCAAGGCATTTTTTACCAATAAATGGGTGATTCAGTTTCTAGGGCTGGCGGCGCTCAGCTGCCTGGTATGGTTCGCGGGGCCGCTGATCGCGATCGCCGGCAGCGTGCCGCTGGAGTCGGCGCCGGCGAGGATACTGGTAATTATCGCTTTGTTCGTGATTTGGGTGATTTTTCGGCTGGTCATGCAGCTTCGTGCCGGCAGCACCGAGAAAAAACTGGTCGAGCAATTGGTCACCGGCGACAGTGATCATGTGGCGGCAGCGTCGGCCGATGAAGTCGATATGTTGCGTAAAGGCTTCGAGGACGCGTTTGCGGTATTGAAAAAATCGCGCACAGGCAGTAAATCCTCTGGCCAGTTTGTTTATCAATTACCGTGGTATGCGATCATCGGACCGCCCGGCTCCGGCAAAACGACTGCACTGATCAATTCCGGCCTGCATTTTCCGCTCGCCGAAAAGCTCGGCAAACATGCGATCCAAGGAGTCAGCGGGACGCGCAATTGCGATTGGTGGTTTGCCGATAATGCGGTTTTTCTGGATACGGCCGGCCGTTATACGGCTCAGGAAAGCCACAAGGCCGTCGATGCGGCCGGATGGGCCGGATTTTTGGCGCTGATCAAAAAATACCGTCCGCGTCGGCCGTTAAATGGCGTGATCGTGGCGACCAGCCTTTCCGATCTGCTGCAGCAGTCCGAGCAGGAGCGCCTGCTGCATGCGAAGGCCGTGCGTGCGCGGATTCATGAGCTTTATCAGCATCTCGGCGTACGGCTGCCGGTCTATATGATGTTTACCAAGGCCGATCTGGTGGCTGGCTTCAACGATTTTTTCGCCGATCTGACTCCCGAGCAGCGCGCCCAGGTTTGGGGAGAAACCTTTTCGGCCGACACCCTGACCGGCGATCAGGATTTACCTGCGCGTTTCGCGGATTCCTATGACGAATTGCTGCAGCGCCTGCAGAATCTGACGATCGGACGGATTCAGGACGAGCGCGATGTGCGCCGGCGTGGCGCGATTCTGGATTTCCCGCAGCAAATGACATTGCTGAAACCCGCGCTGCTGGATTTTTTACAGGCAACTTTCGCGGCAAACCGGTATGAGCAGCCGGTACTCCTGCGCGGCTGTTATTTCACCAGCGGTACCCAGGAAGGCACGCCGATCGACCGGATGCTGGGCATCCTGGCCGGCGCTTTTCACCTGGACCGGCAGGCTGTCCCGATGTACAGCGGCCAGGGAAAGAGTTTCTTTCTGACGCGCCTGCTGAAGGATGTGTTGTTTCCCGAAGCGGAACTGGCCGGTCAGGATCCGAAACTGGAAAAACGGACGCGCTTACTGCAGCTGAGCGCCTATGCCGGCGCCGGGCTCGTTTTTTTGGCCGTGATTTCGCTCTGGACGGTCAGCTATTTCAACAATCGGGCCGCGTTGGAACAGATCGAAGAACAGATTGAGCAATACCGCACGATCAAAATGTCCGCAAGCAGTACCCAGGATAATTTTCGGGTATTGTTGCCGCGTCTGAATATTTTGCAGACGGCGCGGAATGTATACAAAGAGGCCGGGCTATGGACCGGATACGGCCTGTCGCAGGGCGACAAGATCGAGGCGGCCGCAGGCCATGCCTATGAGGCAATGCTGCGCGAGTATTTTCTGCCTTCGATCATGCTGCGTTTGAAAGAGCGGATGCAGGGGGCTGAAGGCAATAAACTCGACGTGCTGTATGAGCTGCTGAAGGTTTACCTGATGTTCAACCAGACTGACCGGCTGGTGCCGGAAACTGCGATGGCCTGGGTGCGCGCGGACTGGGACCTGCAATACGCCGGCGATCCCGAAGCCGTTGCCCAATTGGCCGGGTATCTGGATAACCTGCTCAAACTGCAGCTCGACCCGGTGCAGATCGATCAGGCTTTCGTGAACTCGGTTAGAGGCAAGCTGACGCAGGTGCCGCTGATCGGCCAGATTTATTCACGCTTCAAGTCGGAGACATCGCTCGACCAGGCGCATGATTTCCAATTAGGCAAGGCCCTCGGTGTGGATGGCGCGCGAGTTTTCACCCTATCGGACGGCAAGGATTTTTCGTCTTATGCGATCCCGGCGGTGTTCACCGGTTACGGCTATAAAGAGCTGTTTTTGACCAAAAGCCGCGATTTCGTGAAGGATGCGGTCGAGCAGAACTGGGTGCTGGGCAGTCAGGCCAGACTGGAAATCGCGGAAGTCGAAAAACTGCATGCCGAATTGAAGAAGCTGTACGTCAACGAATATAAAACGGTCTGGTCGGACCTGATCGCCAAGCTGAAGCTTCAACCCGCGTTGACGACGAGCCAGACCGCCCAGATGCTCGACATTCTGTCCAGGCCCGACGGTCCTTTGCGCAAATTGCTGGACGGCATCGAGGCGAATACGGCATTCAGTCAGTTAAGCAAACAGGCCAGCGACTCGATGGCGAAAGCGGTCGGTAGCGCATTGAAGTCGCCGGATACGAAGACCTCGCAATTGCTCGCTTTGGCCAAAAACGCGGCCGGCGTCGATGCCGGGCCCGATCCGGCCCTTGCGGCGGAGGCGCAGTTCGAGCCTTTGAACAATCTGGTGCGCGGCGGGCCGGATAAACCGGTAGCGCTGGATTCGGTATTGCAGCAATTGAAAAGCCTGCGCGATTACTTTCTGCAATTGAGCAGCGCCAATACCGGCGGCCAGGCCTTGCAGAATCAGGCGAGCCTGTTTAGCGGCGCCGGCACGGACGTGCTGAAACAGGCGCAGCTCGAATTTGCCCGCCTGCCCGAACCGTTGAAAGGCTGGCTGCAAATCGTCGTGAACAGCGGTGGGCAAAAACTGTCTTCGGCAGCCAAGGGCCAGCTGAGCGAAATGGTCAAAACGGCCGTCGCCTCGCCCTGTAAAGCGGCTTTAACGGGACGTTATCCGTTCAATGTGAAAACGAATCAGGACGTCCTGCTGGCCGATTTTTCGAAAATCTTTGCGCCTTCCGGGCTGATGGACCAGTTTTTCCAGGCGAATCTAAAACCCTTTGTCGACACCAGCAGGCCCGTCTGGTCTGAAATGGTGGCCGAAAAGCCGTTAGGTTTGTCGCAGGAGTCAATCCGTCGGTTTCAGCTGGCGGCCAAGATCCGGGATGCCTTTTTCGCCGCCGGGCCTTCGCCTCAGGTGCAATTCGAGCTGAAACCGCAGGGGCTCGATACGAATGTCGGGACCTTCCGCCTGCAAATCGAAGGCCAAGAGGCGGTTTATCGGCACGGTCCGGAACAGGCCACCAGTCTGAAGTGGCCTGGGCCGACTCCCAGCCAGGGTGTGCGGATCGTCTTCGAAAGTCTCGACGGGCGTCAGGCCAGCCGCAGTAAGGAAGGCACCTGGGCTTTTTTCCGGTTGCTCGACGAAGCGACGATCGAACCGACTTCGGCGCCGGAAAAATTCAATCTGACGTTTCAACTGGACGGTATGAGCGCGCGCTATGAGCTGCGCGCGGCCAGCGTGACGAACCCATTCAATCTGCGGGAACTGCAAAGTTTCCGTTGTCCGGAAGGTTTGTGATTCAGCCGCAATCCGCGCCGGGCTTTTACGGCAAGATCCCGAGCCACGGCGACTTTTTATCCCGGCGTTTGCCGCGCCAGTTTATCGAACCCTGGGACCAATGGCTGCAGGCGGGTTTGACCGCCAGCCGCGAGCAATTGGGTCCGGCCTGGCTGGATACCTTTCTAATTAGTCCGATCTGGCAGTTCGCCCTGCCGGCGGGTCTGTGCGGGAACGATGCCTGGGCCGGGGTCATGATGCCGAGCGTCGACAGGGTAGGGCGGTATTTTCCGCTGACGCTGGCCGCGAAAGTCAATAACTGGCCGTTGACCGATCTGTTCGAGCCCGATTGCAGCTGGTTCGAGGCGTTGTCCCAACTGGCGCTGTTTTCGCTCGATTATGATTTCGACCTGGACAGTTTTGATGGCAGGTTAGAGCGCCTGCATCTTCGCGAATTCGTTTCGGTGCAGCCGATTCGCTATGGCCAGGAGCGGCTTGATACCGCTTCGGCTCGACAGGCTTTTCATTTCCGGCTCGATACGGCCGCGGATACGCCCCGGGCCTTGCGCCAGATTGGGAGCCGGTTGGGCGCACGTTTTTTGGAACGTTGCAGCTACTGGCGCTCGACCGCGCTTGAAGCTTCAGAGACTTCCTTTTTGCTCTGCGACGGGATGCCGCCGGTCGATGCTTTTGTCGGGTTTCTGAATGGCGTATGGCCGAATCGCCAATGGAACTTGTCGAATCTTAGCTTGGCCGGGAGTTTGCCGGTAACGGACACCAAGGTTTCGCAACCAGCGATCGAGGCCGAAGCTTCTTCAACCGGACCGGCCGCGGGCGATCCGGTTTGGGAGCACGGAGAGATTACGCGCGGCCGGGAGACGCGTGCCCCGTTACGACGCTCGGGCGCAAAATGGGTGACGGAGAGCGCCGGGTTGAGCGTGGTCGGGATGCGGCGTAAGCTCAATGAAGACGCGATCCTGGAGAGGTGCGAGGCCGGGATGTGGGCGGTGGCCGATGGGATGGGCGGGCACAGCGCGGGGGATGTTGCGAGCAAAACCGCGGTAGCGGCCCTGGCGAAGATTTCCGGCCAAGATGGCATTGACCGCTATCAGGAACGGGTCGAGGCATGCCTGCAGTCGGTCAATCGCGAACTGCTGCGTATGGCCGAAAGTCGGGGCCATGGCCAGATTATCGGCAGTACGATCGTAGTGTTGCTGATATCCGGCAAGCACTTCCGTTACCTTTGGGCGGGCGACAGCCGTTTGTATCGTTACCGGCAAGGGATTCTCGAGCAATTGACCCAGGATCACTCCTTATCACCGCCAATAGCGGACGGCGGGCTTGGCGCCTCCGAGGCTTCAGCCGTTCCGGTCCATGAAAATGTGATTACGCGTGCGGTCGGGGCGGATGAGCTGCTGGAGCTCGACGCTGGGGAAGGAGAAATTGCCGATCGGGATTTGTTTATTTTGTGCAGCGACGGGTTGATCAAGGAACTCGCGGATGCGGATATCATCGCTTATTGCATGGCAGGGTCCCCGGAAGAGATTGTTCGGAATCTGGTTCGCGAAGCGGAAATGAGAGGGGGCAGGGATAATATTTCGGTAGTCATCGTCTCGGTCGCCTGCGAAAAACTTTGAAAAACTCTTTAAGAAAGGGTTTAATGTATGTGAATTTAAAGAGCTTTACGGTTTTAATAAAGCTTGAATTCGGCAAGAAAACCTAATTGAAATGTTTGACGGACGCCGGTTTTGACGGAGGGATGGGGGCGGACGCTGGGTTTGATACGGATTTTTTACCTGCCGTTCCCGTACTTCTTTTTAAACCGTGCCAACCGCCGACGGATCCTGCAATAAAATTTTCAGTCATGGGCAATTTTCAATTACAGAGTGTGAGTAACATGACGCCAACCCTAAATCTTCATAAAAATTCAGCCTCAGGCCAATTACCGGATTGCCGTGCACCCAGATTGCTTCGTTATGCCGCGCATGCGGTTTTGACGGCCGAGGTCCCGCTGGGAAGTATCGAGTCGGCTTTCGCGAATCCCTGCAGCATATATTTTAATCAGAATTCACAATCCGAAGTTTCAGCGGCCCGATTTTTTCCGACTTTGGCAGAGCTGGATCTTTCCAGTACCTGTGCCAATGCCCTTTTTGGCGGGCCTAACGAATCAACTAATTTCGAGGCCCTTGCGCAATTGACTCCCTATCAAGCGCTGGCGCAGTCGACGCTGGCGATCTCGGTTGCCAACCAGCAGTTCCGCAACGTCAAGAACCGGCTGATGCTGCTGCGCCACAGCGACTGGGGCGGCTTCATCGTCAGCGGGGTGAGCGGTCCCAACCTGCTGGCGTCTGCAGGCCTCCCCGGCCAGTCCAGCGGCGGTGCCGGCGGCGACAAGGACAGCTCGCTCGACAGGCTCGGCGTGTTCATGAACGGCAACTTCGATGCCGGCGACAAGGATGCGACGAAGCGGGAGTTGGGCTTTGAGTACGACTGGTCAACTGGCAGTTCAACAATGATCCCGCGCAGAACGTCTTTACCGTCGTCAGCGACAACCCGGACCGCAACTATGCGAACCTGGGCGCCGGCATGTCGGCGACGTTCACGCACGGGCTCTCTGCGTTCCTGTTTTACGAAGCGATGGTGGGACGCGAAAACCTGTCCGAGCACTCGATTAATCTCGGCGTGTGCAGCGAATTTTAGGACTGGCCGATGCGTATCCTGATCCTGGGCGACTTCAGCGGGGCCGGTATGCGACGGGAAGCGAAGCGGCAAGGTTTTGGCGAGCGCGTCATTCATCAGGTGGACATCGATAATTTCGATGCGGTGATGGCGCGGATCGCGCCTCGCCTGCATCTCGATGCCGACGTGGAACTCGCGTTTCGGCAGATGGACGACTTCCATCCCGATACGCTGTTCCGAAATCTCGAAATATTCCAGGAGCTTGCCCGCGTCAGGAAGCGGCTGAACGACGACGCGACATTTGCGCAGGCGGCGGAAATGTTGCGCGGCCTGATGCAAGTTGCGGCGCCTCCGGTAACCGACGGGGAACCGTCCCCACCCGAAGACGATCAGGCGACCTTTGATCGCCTGATCGGAGGGCGCGCCGTGCATCCTGAAGGTTCCCGTAAGAATCCAGGCGCATCGGTTACGGCCCGGTATATCGAGCAGATCGTGGCTCAGTATATCGTGCCCGACCCCGGGCCTTTCAAAGCCGTTTACCTCAAAGCGGCGGACGAGGCGTTGAGCGTGAAAATGCGGGAGTTATTGCATCGGCCGGATTTTCAGGCGCTCGAAGCGGCTTGGAGAGCGATGTGGATATTGGTTTCGAATCTCGAAACCGGGGAGCATCTTTCGTTGCATCTGCTGGATGTCGGCAAGGATGAATTGTTCGAAGAGATAAGCGCTGCGAGGGAAAACCTGAGCCGCTCCGCTTTGTATCGCCTGCTGGCAGGGCAAAACGCCGGTTCGTTCGGCGGGGAATCCTGGTCCGCGATAATCGGAAATTATACCTTCGGCAGCGATCCTGAAGACGTCGCTTTGCTGGCGGCGTGCGGCTTGGTGTCATCTCAGGCCGGCGGCCCCTTTATCGCTGCGGCCGATTCCGGACTTTTGGGGTGCCGCGTCCTGGCCGAATCGCCTGATCCTCACGACTGGAGCGAGATGAGTCCGGAGGCGGAAAAACGTTGGGCGGCGTTGCGGCAGACGCCGATCGCTCCGTGGCTTGGCTTGGCGTTGCCCCGAATTCTGCTGCGCTTGCCGTACGGGGGCGATTCCGATCCGGTCGAATCTTTTGCGTTTGAGGAGACTGCACAACCTTACCCCCATGCGGACTTTTTATGGGGTAACCCGGCTTTTTTTTGCGCATTGCTGTTGGGTCGTTCCTATCTTGGGCGCGGCGATGCGATGCGGCCTGGGGATGACTTGCAAATCCACGATCTGCCGGCGTACATTTTAAAACAGGACGGCGGTTCAACGCTGTTGCCGTGCGCGGAAACGCATTTGACCGATCGGGCAGCGGAAAAAATTCTTGGCCTCGGAATCATGCCCTTCCTGAGCCACCGCAACGGCAATGCCGCGCGTCTGGCAAGGTTT
This sequence comes from Methylomicrobium agile, assembly GCF_000733855.1. Taxonomy (NCBI): domain Bacteria; kingdom Pseudomonadati; phylum Pseudomonadota; class Gammaproteobacteria; order Methylococcales; family Methylococcaceae; genus Methylomicrobium; species Methylomicrobium agile. Next base: position 478,195 of record NZ_JPOJ01000001.1, on the reverse strand, counting down.
CAGTCGCTTGCCGATCCGCCTGCGGCCTTGCGTGGCTTCTGGACCGGTTGAGGACTCGGTCCGTCCAATCGAAGTGATATTTTCAAAATGATGCCTGTCCTCCGCCGGCGAATATTTTCGTTGAACGCCTTCACCAAGTTTCCTTACTCCGGCCCGGCCAGCCAATCCGATGCAGGACGATAAAACCGTTTTCAAGCCGTCCCTCTCTCCGCCCGCCGTGCAGGACGCCGACCGGACCGTGATATTCCGCTCCGGTTTGCGGGTCTTTGTCCAGGACAGCACCGGCAGAACGCTGAAAGACTATCATTTTGCCGAGGGATTTACCGCCGGGCGCGCGCATGACAACTCGGTCGTGCTGGAGAGCGGAGACATAAGCCGCCACCACCTCGAAGTGAAACAGGAACAGGGCGGATGGTGGCTTGTCGATCTGAATAGCGCGAATGGAGTTTTTATCGGTGACGAACGGATGGAGCAAAAAGCCCGATTGGCGCTGCCGACTCGGGTGCGGGTGGGCAATGCAGAGATTTTTCTGCAAATTCAGGCGGCCGGGCGGGAGCCGGCCAAAGGACCGAGCCCGAACAAAGCTCCGACGCCGCCGGCTCCTTCTTCGGTCACACTGACGCAACAAGCCGCGGAAAAACACCATCTATCCAAAGAGGCGGTCAGGAATCGGCTGATGTCCCAGGAGGAGGCCGAGGATGCCGGCGAATACACCCGGATGGTGCGGACGCTGATTCGCGAAGACCGAGTGATCCGAAGCAAAAAATACAATAAATGGATCACGGTTCTGGCCGTGCTGTTTCTGGTTGCCGGCGGCATGGCGGTGTATCAAAGGATCGCGCTGTCCAATGCCCGCGCCCTGGCGATCGATTTGTTTTACGATATCAAAACGCTCGAAGTCAGCCTGTCGCGTGCCGAGATCACGATCGAATCCAGCGCGGAAGTGCTCGAACAGACGGTCAAGACAGTCGCGCAGGAAAAGTTGAAGGCCGAGCAGGAACGCATCAAGGCCGAACAGGCAAAAGTCGCCGCGGAGAGCCTGCGGCTGGCGGAGGAGCGCAAACGGCTGCAACGGATGAAGGTCAAGTACCAGGAGTACGTGAAGGAAGCGGAATCCCTGCGTATCCGTTTTCTAAGCCCGGCGCGTTACGAAGAAGAACTGATCGTCAGGGTTGCCCGGGAGTTCGGCGAAAGCGAACTGGAGCTGCCCGAGGATTTCGTCGAAGAAGTCAAGCGTTATATCAAGTACTGGCAATCCACGCCGCGCATTGGGCAGGCGATGGCAGCGCTGGAGGGCAACGGTTATGCCCCGATGATCCTGGCGGCTCTGGAAAAGGAAGGCTTGCCGCCGCATTTCATTTATCTGCCGTTGCAGGAAAGCGGCTACGACAGGATGGCGGTCGGCCCGGAAACCCGCTTCGGGATCGCGAAAGGCGCGTGGCAGCTGCTGGCGTCGACCGGTGAGGATTTCGGGCTGAAATCCGGCCCGCTGGCCGCGACCCGGGAATACGACGAGCAGGATCAGCGCTTCGATTTCGACCGCGCGACCCGGGCCGGAGCGAAATATTTAAAGCTGATCTACGGGACCGAGGCGCAGGCGTCGGGCCTGTTAGTGATCGCCAGTTACAATTACGGGCAAAATCGGGTCAAGGAAATGATCAGAAAGATGCCCGACAATCCGCGCGACCGGAATTTCTGGAAATTCATCCGCCAATACCAGATTCCGAAAGAAACCTACGACTATGTCTTCTATATCTTTTCGGCCGCGGTGATCGGGGAAGATCCGAAATATTTCGGTTTCAAATTCGCTCCGCCGCTGCTATTGAAGGAAACACCAAAGCCGGTTTAGAAACGGGCGGGACCTGTTCAGGTTCGCAGGGCTGAATTATTCCGGGCCGGGCGGGTCCGGACGCGTTGCGATCATGTCCAGGATCGCATGCCATCGATTCTCCCAACAGCAGTCATGATCCGCTTCGGGGATGACGACCCATTTTGCCGAAGGCTGGCGCCGTACGGCCGGATGAATCAAATCCGGCGGGATATTCGTGTCTTTTTCGCCGGCCAAGTGCAGTTGGAAGATGTTTTTGGGCAAGGGTGGCCGCCTGGCAGGATTTTCCGAACCGGTCAGCGGCGAATAATGGTGATGCTTGGCCCAGGCGTCAGGGTCCAGATTGCCCGCGATCGTGACGATGCCGTTCACAATATTCAGTTGTTCCGCCATCAGCATCGCCAGGGCGCCGCCGCCGCTGAAGCCGATCAATACCGTTCTGCGCGGATGCAATGACCGGTGGATTTGCCGGAAGGCGGCCGTCATCGATTCGACGACGGTTTTGGAATAACGCCGACCGGTCCAGAGATCCGCGGAGCAGGGCGGTTTCGCGCCGTAGCCGTGATAACACGGACGGCCCAGATAAACCGAGGGCATCGGGTCTTGCGCCATCAGCCTGAGCACGAGCGGATTGCGCGGGGTCGGATTGTCCGAAATCCAGCGGTGATGCAGCCAGGGCGAGCCGTCGCCGTCCAGGTAGACGTGCAGTTCGCCGGTTTGGTTCTGCGTTCGACTCAGATAGGCGACATGTACAAAATCGCTGCCCTTGACCACGGTCCGAATCAAATGCAGTCGTTCGGCTTCCCGGTCCAGGCGGATTTCGGGAGTCGCGCAACCGGCCAGCCACAGCGTCAGGCAACCAAGCAATAGGGCGCGTCGCGGTATGGACTTCAAGGTTGCGCGAGGCGCTTTTATTGTTGGCCTTCCAATTCCAGAATCTGCTTTTTCAACGCCAGCAGGCCGTCGTGTTTCGGCACCGCTTCCAGCCCTTCTTCGATCTTGGCCATGCTTTCGGTGATGCTGTTTTGGGCGAACAATTCTTCCGCCTGTTGCTCGCACAGGTTGGCGATTTTTTCGAGTCCTGCTTTGGCGGCTTTGTTGTATGGATCGATTTCGAGTACCTGCCGATAGGCCCAGAGCGCATTGCTGCCGGAAGGGGCGGTGATGAAGCCGACATCGTAGTGAATCTGTGCGAGTTCCAGCAGGTCCTTGATTTTGAGTTCCTGTTCGGGCGTCAACGCGATGACCTTGTCGGCCAGGGGATCGACATTGTAGTAGAGATAGACGTAAGCGCCCGAGGCGCTCAATAGCGCCAGCACGGTGATTGCCGATAAAATCCAGGTGATCCTCGATCGCGGTTCGAATTCGCTGATGAATTGAGGAATAGAGGGCGTGCGCTGCGCTTTTTTAAACGCGAGCGCATGCGTCAGCGCATTCCATTGCCGCCGCTTCAGGCCTGGGATGGCCGGCGGCTGCAAATTGACCGCGTAGGCTTTCGGCGCCTCGATTTTGCCGAACGGATGCTTGCCGGTCAGCAGTTCGTAAGCGACGCAGCCCAGTGCATAAATATCGTCGCGCGGGTCCGGCGGCTGATTTTCGAACATTTCGAGGCTGGCGTATTCGGGGGTCAGCGCGCCCAGGTCGCGGGCGTTGAAAACGGTCTTGTCGTGGTCCGAACGGGCCGCCGCGCAGGCGATGCCGAAATCGAGCACTTTGACGTCGCCGCCGGTCGTGATGAAGACGTTGCCGGGTTTGAAGTCGGAATGGACGATATTGTGTTTGTGCGCGTAAGCCAAGGCCAGGGCCAGCCCTTTGATGATCGGCCAGGCTTGCTTGAAGGGCAGGCCATCCGGCGCCTGTTCGCGAATGTATTGGCGCAGCGACTGGCCTTCCAGAATCTGCATCACCATGAAGACATTGCTGCCGTCCCGGTCGAAATCGTAGACTGTCACGATGTTGGGATGCGCCAGTTGCTGGGTTTTTTTGGTTTCCCGCTGCAGCGCGATAAACAGCTCCGGGTCCTGGCGGAATTCTTCGTTCAATACCTTGATGGCGACATCCGGGGATTCGTCCTGCGCTTCCTCCCGGCGTAAATCGGTGGCCCGAAATACCGTGCCCATGCCGCCGCAGCCGATGATTTCCTTAATCACAAAACGGTCCTTGATCACCGAGCCGATGGTCAGCGGCGCCGAGGGCGAACCGGTGGAAAAACTCAGCGTCTTGGCCATCGCCGCGGTGCGCCAAGTGGCGGGCGTGGGCGTAGCGGGCGCCGGACTCACGACGATCGTCTCGGCATCTTCATTCGGCGGGTTTGCGGGCGCCGGCGGCTGAGTCCCGGTTTTGACGGCGGCAATGACCGTCGCATCGTCTTCCGGGGCCGATGGCTGCGTACGGAACGAAGCGCTCAAGCGCGTCTTCGCATCCTGGGTATCCGCCGCGCTTGCCGAAGCCGCTGCTTGGCCGGCCGTTGGATTAGGCGGTCGCGGCGCAATCCGGGTCACATCATCGGCATCATCGTCGGGGTTTTTGTCGTTCATAAACGGCTCGTAATCGAGTTAACTTTTAGGTACGAAGAAGAAGGGACTGCCTTCGTGCCCGGCATGCTGCAAGGCGGAATATTCGGGCGACTGTTGAAAGCCGACCATCGAGGCGGATTTTTTGACCTGACCGGAAACGATCCGGAACAGCTCGTAATCGACCATCATGCCCTTGTTCGAATTCAGCGCGGCCAACAGCGCCTTGGCAAAGACCGAGTGGTTGCCGCCGCCGGAATCCAGCACCGGTTCCTCGCCGCCCGATGTCATGACGGTGCGGGCCTTGCGGTTCATCATGAACTTGAGCCATTTTTCGCGCTTGTCTTCCGGCATGTCCTTCGGCAGGCGGACGATCGCGCCCTGCGTCATGGCACCCGAATAACACGAATCCGCGATAACCAGAATATGCCTGGCCGGAATCACGTTCAGATATTTGGTTACGTTGAAGCTGGACAGCCAGTTCGCGGTATTGTTCGGTTCGGCGTCGGTCGGCAGCCAGTAGGCGCTTTCGTCGCTTTTGTCGATTTCGCCGTGGCCCGCGTAATAAATCAGCAGATTGTCCTGGGAGGTCAGGCTCTGGCGCAGGTCGTTGAAAGCGGTCATGATTTGGTGCCGGTTCGCGTTGACCAGCAGTTTGGTCTTGAAGCCGTAGCGCGAGCGCAGCACTTCATCCAGCGCTTTGGCGTCGTTGGCCGAGGTGTTCAGGGTCGGCATGCTGGCATAATTGTTGTTGCCGATGATCAAAGCGTAATAGCGGCCGAAATTGACCGACGGGTAGGTGCTTGAAATCGTGCTTTCCGGCGCTTCGTCGAACGTCTGTGCGGCTGTCTGGGTTGGGGAAAGCAGATTGAAGGCGATCAGGCTGCGGCGGTTTTGCCGGTCGGTCGCGAGGATCTTGACCGGGGTCGAGGCCGACGCGATCGCGATTTCGGATTTGAAGAGGCCGTCTTTGTCGGGCTGGACGGTCATTTGATTGATCTTCAGGCTCTTCAAACTGCCGGGTGCCGAAATCCGGCCGACAATTTCCTTGATCTTGGTCGCCGAGCGCAGACGGAAACTCGGCGCCGTGCCCCGGGTCAACTTGACCGGCGGATCGAGGATTTCGATTGCCGGCCCTCCCTGCGCGACCGTCAACGGCTGGGCCAGATTACGCTTTTCATTCGCGATCGCATTTTTCAGTTCCTTGATCTGCTGGCCTTGCGCGATCAGTTCGCTCTTCGAGCGGGACAATTTGCCGCGCCGCGCCTCGACCGCCAGCTTTTCCTGCGTCGTGCCGGCTTGTCCGGCCTTCTCCTCGATGGTACTGACTTCCATGTTGATATGCGCCGCATTGGCTTGGTACTCGGTTTCGAGCGATTTCATGCGGGCTTCCATTTCGGCCAGCCGGCTTTCCGAAGCCTGGGTTTGCGGTTCTTCGACCTGTCCGGGCTCTTCGGTATCGGGTGTGGCTACCGTTTCCTGGCGAGCGATCGTCTGGGTTTTCGGGCGGCTCTTGATTTGTCTTTCTTCTTCCTTCAACTGTTTTTCCAGTTGGGAAACCTGTTGCCGCTGGTTTTTAAGGTCTGACTGCCTGGTATCGACTTCCTGCTGCAGCGATTGGATCAGCGCCTCGTTGCGGCTGGCCTTGCCTTTTTCCTGTTTCAGTCGGCCGCGGGTTTCGTCGAGCTGCCGTTCGATCGTTCTCGACTGCTGTTTTTGCTCGGCAAGCTGCTGGCGGGTGGCATCCAGTTGGGCGCGCAGGTTTTCGGCTTCCGCTTTATAGCCTTGCGATTCTTCGCGCAGTTGGCTGAGTTGCTGCTGATAATTGGCCTCGATCACGCTCGAAAACTGCAGATCGGAACCGGCCAGCCCGGAAGCTTTGCGGTACCAGTTCAACGCGGTGGCTTTGTCCTGTTTGACGCCGAGGCCTTTTTCATACAGATAGCCCAGGTTGATCTGCGCCTGCGAATCGCCTTTCTCGGCCGCCTTCAAATACCATTCGGCGGCCAGCTTCGGATCGGCCATCCCGCCGAGGCCCTTTTCGTAGATTTCGCCGACCTTCACCATCGCTTCCGGATCGCCCTGCTGCGCCTGCGGCAGCCAGATCTTCAGCGACGTGGCCGCATTCGCGCGGTCGTAAGCGACATATTCGCCGCCGCGCATTTCGCAGTCGCCGGCGGTGGTCTGGATTGGCCGCCGCGCGGTCAGATACATCGCCTTCGCGCCAAGCTTGCGCACCTGTCCCGGCAACAGGCAGTCCACCACGAACAGCTTGTCGGTGTCTTTCGGATCGTAACCGGCCGTCGCTTTGGAGTCATTCAATTCCGAAACGCTGGTCGCCGCGCAGCCGACCAGCACCATTAGCGCCGCGGCCGGAATGAAAGGAGGAGTTTTCGAGGATTTGCGCGCCGTGGTGCCGGGTGCGCCCGGCTTATGAAAAGGTTTCATAGGGCTTGTCCTTCTTGAGATTCAGAAGCGGTTGGAGGCAGAGTTGCCTAAAGCGGGCATGTTAAACGAGCCTTTCCGGAACGGCAAGCGGGCGAGAAAAAAAGAGGGATCGTTCTTTTACGGCGCGCAACATGAACCGACGGTATCCTTAATTTAAAACTGTCTGGAAAACCCGCTTTCCGGATTCACTTTTTAGGATGTTCACTTTTGGCTGACCTGATACGGTGGTATGAGAAGGATAACGGGCGTAATGCCGTTACCTTTACCGTGGGAGCGACGACTTCGTGTCGACTTTCGAAGTTTGTCGATGTTCAAGTTTCAGCTGTGTAGGCCGGGTTGGAGCTTTGCGGAAACCCGGCATTGCCGGCGTTGGGAAAAGCCGGGTTTCGTACCTTCAGCCCAGCCTACGGCTCTGAATGCGCGGGATTTCCTTCAGGATGTCGGCGCCGTCGAAATGGTCGGCCACCTTACGAATGGCATTATTCTTCAGGCTGGCATCGATCAAATGGGCGAAGTTGCGTACGATGTTTTCAAGCGGATCGCCCAAACTGGCCGTGCCGCCTTTCAATCGCCGAATGCCGGAAGTCTGGTGCGTCAATCCGCGCCGTCCGCGCGGACCTTTCACGTTGTCCTCGATCACCCGGTAAAACGGAATGTAATCGCCGCTATCCCACATCACCCGCGACTTCGGGAGCGTAAAAGCCCTCGACGCCGCCGGCATCGATCGATTCGGCGGTTTGCGGTACGTCGGCGGCGGCTTGTTCCACGCGCAACTTGCCGGCATCGAGCAGCCGCTTGACGCGCTTGGGCAGCCAGGATTTAACGTCGGCGACGGTGCTGCCGGTGGTGGGTGGGGATTTGGAGAATAGGCGGTCGAGCCCGCCTTGTTTGACTAACTGACGCGACCCACGTAAAACGTGTTCCAGTATTCCAGATCTTTCTCCGCCCGCGCTTGATACAAGGGACTGGAGGAATGCGCCGCGACGAGTCGTTGTCGAACCTGCTCGCGCTGCTCGTCCAACTCCATACTCCTTTTGGTACTTATCGAACTTGGCCCAGTCCACGGGTTGTCCGTCAATGGATCGTACAAACTGTCTTTTTCCGAAGTCATACTGAATATCCTTATAATTCTGGAAATTGATTTTTGCAGATTAGCAAGGAAAGTCTGAATCAATGACTGTGTTTTGTCAACGTCACTGCCTTGCCACTTCAACGGCACAACGCCAATCTCTGGAATCCCACGCCTTTGCTCGATGCTTGGCTCCATAAAATCGGTCGTACCCAAACGTAAAGCCAGTGACAGCATATTAGCCGTACGCCGGATTACCGCGTCATCGCTCAGCCCTGCGGGGTCGCCAACAAACACTTTGTCAGCATTATGCGCGTAATTGCCCAGGGCGTGATAGATCGCCGCACCGCCCTCGCCCGTACTTAACCGACTGACATCAATCCAAATTTCATCACCACGTTCGTACACATAAAACGGCTTGCCTTTGTCGGTCTTAAACACAAAGCGCCGATCCGCGCCGGACTCGCTGCGTTCATCTTCCCGCGTATCCTCGCCAACAAATTCAAAGTCTGGCGCAATGTCTTTCATCACGCCATCAAGCGTGGTCTTTGGACTAACTGGAAACCGGAAGAACTCGTCAACCTCCGCCAGCTCATTCAGCACTTCTTGCGCAAAGGCGAGGTCGTCTTGGATGGCGCGGCTGAACTTGATCCCGCCCTCATTTTCGGCGCTGCTGGCAGCGTCCCTATGCAAGGGATTGCTTGGGTCTTCGGAGACCGGCGCCATCTTCTTCAACTTGTCGGCTACGGCCGCCAAATCCGGGTAGTCGTTCAACACCTCCCGCGACACCGGCTCTCCGTATTCCAATGCCCGCTTAACGTCATGATAATGCTCGCGCAGCATATGGCCCCGCAGCATATGCCTTTCGGCATCCATGGCATTGACGCCCCATTCCCCCAGCGGATTCTCCTTGATTCTTACCGCCCTGTCTCTCAGATCCTGTCAGTTGACGCCGATGAATTTCGGCGCGATGTAGCGGCGCATCCGGACTATTACCTGATGATTGCGGGACACGACTATTTAAAGGGATTTGCGAAAGACAACGTGGTCGGCGAGATGGCGAAGATCAAGATCGCGTTGAGCAAGGCCAAGTCGTCGGCGGATTTGGCGGCCGTGGCCGACAAGTTGAAGAAGATGGCGCCGGTCTCCGAAGACCCAAGCAATCCCTTGCATGGGGATGCTGTCAGCAGCGCCGAAAATAAGGGCGGGATCAAGTTCAGCCGATCTACTAAAAATACCCATCCAAAGACATTCGTTTCATCTCCTGACGGCTCTTTAGATTTTGGAGAGATCACTCAAGATATTTCGACAACAATAGGCCGGCAGCCGGCAAAAATTCGTTTACGTTATGGCGATGAAAAGGAAGGCTTGGTGCATATTGAACTTCGTCATCAGGACGACATTAAGGCGCTTGGGTTTGATAGTGCTATTGATTTCATTAATGAAATTACGCGCAATTTTACGCGCATTCACAAAAGCGATAAGCCAAACAGCAGAAGTTTGATTTTGGTTGAAGACAAAGGCAAATTAAAGTTTGCCGCTATTCAACTAGAGCCAAGCGAAGATGGGGAATTTTACGAGATTAAAAACGCAACCCCAGGAAGAGACGATCAGTTCAAAAATAAAAAACCGCTTTGGGAGCGCGCCGGGCCCAGCGCGTCATCTGATAAACAGACCCTCTTAATCCCAGAGGCCAAGGCGGATGAAACAAGTATAACGGATACAGACCAAAATACAAGCTTGTCGTCGAAAACCGATCGGCCGGTAAGCGGCAGCACCGTCGCCGACGTTAAATCCTGGCTGCCCAAGCGCGTCAAGCGGCTGCTCGATGCCGGCAAGTTGAAAGTAGTGCAATCGGTCGAAGATCTTCCGGCCTATCTACAGGAGCGCGGCACAGCGCTGTATCATGCGGCCTGGCATGGCACACCACACGATTTTGACCGGTTCAGTCTGGAACATATCGGCAAAGGTGAGGGCGCGCAGGCGTTCGGCTACGGGCTTTATTTTGCAGATAGTAAAGGGATTGCTGAGTATTACCGCAAGGGGCTCAGTGCCAGAGACTTCATTGACTTGGCGAGGGACTCATACGATGAGTATTCGACCCCCGGTGATGCAGTTGATGAAATGCTGACAAATCCCAATCTGAGTGATGCGCAGAAGGAGCTATTGATTGCCTTGCAGAATGATGATTGGCTGGGGTTTGACTACCCACACCAAGCTATTTCTGCGGCATTAAAACACCCCGATGATTATGACTTATCTGATGAGACAAAACAGGCCCTGGCCAATCAAGGTCGTCTATACCAAGTTGAACTTGCCCCCGAACAAGACGAGTATTTGCTTTGGGATAAGCCGCTGAGTGAGCAGAGCGATAAGATTAAGAAGGCTCTTAAAGTTTTGGGTATGTGGCCACGTAATCCCGATGACGTTATGGGTGGAGATGTTGCCGTCCGTCCTGGTGATGGCTCTTACGAGAAAGAGGACAGAGCCGATAGGATGCACAGAGCCGGCATTCGCGGAATCAAATACCTCGACGCCACAAGCCGATCCGGCGAAAGCGAAAATTACAACTATGTCATTTTCTCGGACGAAGATATCAGCATCACTGCGAAATATAGCAAGCTGGCCGGCGTCGAGGCGCTCTATGACGGGCGGCACGACCAGATGTATCTGGTTGCTGATATGCTCAATCAGGATAACCTGCCGTCCGTCCTGGCCCACGAACTCCTGCACCGGGCCGAAGCCGTCGACCCGCAACTGAAAGCCGCAATCAACCGCTTTGAAAACCAGCTCGACCGCAGTTTCAAACATGCGGCGGCCGGCCGTGGTAGCGCGATTGAAAAGGCCGCATACCGGCGCGTGATGGACGCTAAGACGCCAGCCGCCGACCAAGCCGAGGAATATCGCGCCTATCTGGTTTCGGAGTACAGCAAGCGTCCTGATTCACTGGGCGGCATGGTCCGGAAGGCGATCGAGGATTTCATTGCGGCAATCCGTGTGGCGCTGATTCGTTCCGGGCTCGACATGGGTTTTATCAAGTCGCTGACGCCGGCCGATCTGGCGGCGATGTCGCGATATGGGGCAAAGGTTGCAAGCTCAAACGTAAAGCAAACCGGTGAGAATGGTAAAGCGGACAGGATGGCGAGCCGCAGCCAGACGACCCGAGAGGCGTATGAGAAGCGAATCGATGAGTTGTTTGCCGATCCGCAAAACATCAATCGCAATAGTCTACGTGAAATCAAAATACTTGATCGTGGCGACGTGTTGGATTTGATTGGCTTTGGAGACCTCCCTGTTTATGTTCATGAAGCTCACGCCGTCGACGACGGCCATTACAACCATTCGCTGACCGCAGAACAATGGAAGAAGATCCCAGAATGGCTAGAAAATCCTAATCTTGTTTTGGAACGCCAGTCGGATGGACATCTGACGATTATTGCGCCAGAGAAATCGGCGGATGGTAAGGCAATTATCGTTGCACTTGAACCGCAGGCGGAAAGCAAAGGGCGTACTGAAGCCAAAAATCGCCATCTAGTGTTGACGGCTTACGCAAAAGACCGTGGCGTTATGCCAGTTGACAAATATATTGAGAGCGGCCATCACAAGCCCCTGTACGTCAACCAAAAAATAAGCCCTAAGTTTTACCTGGGGTCTGGCGTCCAATTCGCCAGCGAGCCAAGTAAAATTAGGGCTTGGAACAAAAGCTTAAAGACTGACCGTGATCTTGTCAAGTACCGGAAGCCGCCTGATTCGGACAAAAGTTCAAGCGGCATCAAATTCAGCCGGGCACAGAACGAAAATCAGTCCATTGATGAATTACTCGGTGATCACAGCGAATCATCACGACATGAGTTGAAGAATAGGGCAAAGCACTATCTTGACAACATCATTCATGCGCTGGACGGCATGGGTCCACTTAAAGACCTGCCCAATAAAGACGACTACCTCGTGAAGCGGTATTTGACGCTGGGGAAACTGGCCAAGGTCGACGAGGTGGCCAGAGGTATTTACGACGCCTTCAAAGACGCCGGAGAGGATCAGGCCAATGTGTTCGAGTACCTGACCAACAAGTATGCGAATCCCTCGATCATCAAGAACGAGGCCATACGGGCCAGTGCTGTCAAAACGAAGAAGACGATCATCGATGTGGGGCAGAAGCTGGTCGACCGCGGGCTTCTCGATGAAGAAACCTACGACCAGAACCTAGGCGGGTATTTGCCGAGGCTGTACCTCAAGCATTTACTAGACGACAACATCATTTCCGCTTTAGGAACCGGCAAGAAACCGTCCAACATGGGTTATTTGAAATCCCGCAAAGACATTCCGCCCGACGTGCGCCGGCTGATTCTTGGCGAAATTACCCATCCCGGTTATCTGGCTTCGAAAGGCTACGGCATTCAAATGCGCGATGTTGCGTTGCTCGACTGGCTGGAGCAGATTTCGGAAAACAAGGATTGGGTTTTGCAGCAATCGTTGGTTGACTGGAAAGGCCGGAAAGTGACGCCGCTTTATTTGAAGGCCGAGGCGCAGCGTATTCGCGCTCAAGCTCTTGTAGGGTGGATTCGCCGCCAGGCAATCCGCCTCGCTTTGAAGGCTGTTGGCGTTTTGCTATCGCGAAAACGCCCTACAACGCTGCTCTTCATAACGCTTGACGTGGATAACAGTATCTACGCATGGGAGGCGACGATCCCACGAATGGGGCGATCGCGTCTGGAACCAGCGAACTACTTGAATTTTGCCAGTATCTCCAACAGATATTCCATATCCTTTTCGGTATGGTGCGCGGAGATCTGCAAGCGGATTTCTTCCTCGCCTTTCGGAACCACCGGATAATTCAGGCCGGCGGCTAGAATTCCGTGCGCGAAGAAATGTTCGGCCAGCGCGGCGGTGGCGGCCGTGTCGCGGATCAGGATCGGCACGATCGGGTGTTCGCCGGGCAGGGTTTCGAAGCCCAGGCGTTTCAGGCCGGCCCGCAGGCCGAGGCTCAATCGGCGCAGTTTTTCCAGCAATTCGATGCCTTCCGGACTGTCCACGATTTGCAGGGCGGTCAGGGCCGCTGCCGCTTCGCCGGGCGTGATCGGGTTGGAATAGATATACAGCGGCGCGCTTTCGCGGAGATAGGCGATCACGGCGGCGCTGGAGACGACATAGCCGCCGTTCACTCCGAATGCCTTGCCGAGCGTGCCGACCAGCACGTCGGCCCTGCCGCCGACGACCTCTTCGGTGCCGCGGCCGGTCCGGCCGAAGGCGCCAATCCCGTGCGAATCGTCGACCAGTGTGAGGATGCCTTGTTCGTAAGCGTTTTCATGCCGTTTGCAGATCGCCTCGATCCGGTCGAGCGCTGCATGGTCGCCGCGCATGCTGAATACGCCGTCGGTGACCACGCAGACGCGTTTGAATCGGCCGCGATGGGAAGACAGAATGTCGTTCAGCGCGTCGAGGTCTCCGTGCGCAAACACTTCTTTCCGGGCCGGTTGGGCAAGGCGGATCGCGTTGATGATGCAGTTATGGTTCAGCGCATCGCTGACTACCAGCGTTTCCTGCTCGATCAGTTGCGGCAGCACGCCGAGCATCGTCGCGTAGGCCGCGCTGAACAGCATGGCGGCTTCGCGGCCGTGGAATTCGGCCAGTTTTTTTTCGAGCGCGACATGGGGTTGATACGTGCCGCTGATGAAGCGAACCGCGCCCGGCCCCGTGCCGAAGCGGTCGCACGCTTCGGATTCGCTCCGGATTACGCGCGGGTCGAGCCCGAGGCCCAGATACGCATTCGCATTCATCCTGAGATAAGCGGTATCGCCGCCGCCTTCCAGCCAATAGCGCGGCCCGAAACCGTTTGCCGCAGGCCGGATGCCGGTGATTACTTTCTCTTGCCCTTTGCCGATACCTTGCATCCGCAATTGGCGGACTTTGTCGTTCAACCGCGTTTCGATTTTTGCCAGCGACATCGTGATCTCCGATTAGTTCTTTTGCAGTTTGACCGCGATTTTTTGGAGCATATCCTCGACCATCGCGGCCAGATCGAAGCGCGGTTGCCAGTCCCATTCGGCGCGGGCGGCGCTGTCGTTCATGTGCCGCGGCCAGGAGGAGGCGATCGCCTGGCGAACCGGGTCGATCCGGTAATCGATCGTGAAATCGGGAATGCGTTTCCGGATTTCGGCCGCCAGTTCCGCCGGCGTGAAACTCATCGCGGTCACATTGAACGCATTGCGGTGGCGCAGTTTGTCGGGAGCCGTGTTCATCAGTTTGAGCGCGGCATCGATCGCATCGGGCATGTACATCATGTCGAGTTGCGTGTCGGCGCTCAAAAAACAATCGTAATGCCGGGCGGCTAGTGCGGCGTAGAAAATCTCGACCGCATAATCGGTCGAACCGCCGCCCGGCGGCGCCTCGCTCGAAATCAGTCCCGGATAGCGCAGGCCGCGCGTATCGACGCCGAAGTGGCGGTAATAATAGTCGCACAACAGCTCGCCGGACACTTTGGTGATGCCGTAGATCGTTGTCGGCCGCTGCAGAGTATCCTGCGGCGTGTCGATCGACGGCGTGCCGGGGCCGAAAGCGCCGATCGAACTCGGGAAAAATATCGCGCAACGGTGTTTCCGGGCGGTTTCGAGCACGTTGAGCAGGCCGTTCATGTTGATGTCCCAGGCTTCCTGCGGCCGGGTTTCCGCGACCGCGGACAACAGGGCGGCGAGATGGAAAATCGTATCGCAGCGGTGTTCGGCGACGAGGTGATCGAGGCGGTCGCCGGCGCGCACGTCGAGCAGGTAAAAAGGACCCGGTTCGGCAAAATCGGCGGAGGGTTTCCGGTTGGAAGCGGCAATCACGTTGTCCGCGCCGTATGATTGCCGCAAGACCCGCGTCAATTCCGAGCCGATCTGTCCGGTTGCTCCTGTGATCAATATCTTCTTCATTCCCGTCCGCCGGTGCCGTTTACGATGGTGCTTAAGTTTACAACAGGTTCCGGCAATTTCGGGCGCGCAAATTCGACCGCAACGGATTTTTCGAAGCGCAGCATTCGGAGGTAAATCTTTGCCTTTGGCAACCCTTTACGAAAACCAAGCCCGACGAAAATTCCGTCCTTACGGGGTTTACATTTGGGTTATCCGTGATTCTCGTCTAAAATCTGCCCGCTTTAAATAACCTTTCTTTTTTTGTGGGCTTGATGTTTCGTGCAATTCTTGGCATTGTAGCGGCCCATTTCGATCAACCTTATTTAACCGCATGTTTCAATTTATTCTCTCGCTGATCAATCGGCTGCACGCCAAGCAGGTTCCTGCGGCCGGCATCGGCCTGTTCCGGATTTTGTACGGCCTGGTTACCCTTCAGGAAGTCCTGTTTCTGATTTATTTCAATCATCTAATTTTCGATCCGATTCCGTTTATCGACGTCGAATTTCCGACGATTCCGTTTTTTCTGGGGCTGTGGGCGTTGGTCGCGTTTTTCGTCGTGATCGGCTACCGTTACCGATTTTCGCTGCTGGCGAATTACCTGTTCTGGATCGTGTTCGTCAATTTTACGCCGATGCAGCGCGATTTCGACGGCGGTTTCGATATGTTCATGACCGGCGCCAATTTTTTCCTGCTGTTCATGCCGGGCGACCGCGCGTTTGCGATCGATGCGTTGCGGCATAAGCTCGGCACGCCGTTCCGGCCTTACCGCAGCTATCCCGAGCCCAGGGTGTCGTCGCTGACTTATTATTTGCCGGTCCTGATCTGTCTCGGCTTTTTGTATTTCGATTCGGCGATCCATAAACTGTTTGCCGAACACTGGCGCAACGGCCTGGGCTCGTGGCTGCCTTCGACGCAGCCTTATTATGTCTCCGCGCTGGATATGTCGTTCCTGCTGAATCAGGAGTATCTGGTCAAGGCGTTCGGCTATACGATCATCGTCTTCCAGTTCACGTTTTTGTTTTTCTTCAATCGTCGGTGTTTGCGCCCTCTGTATCTGTTCATCGGTATTGGCCTGCATCTCGGGATTACGCTGTCGCTGAACATTTATCCGTTCGGGCTGGGAATGCTGAGCTTCTACACGCTGCTGGTGCCTTTCAGTTGGTGGCGCCGGATCGGCCGGTTTTTTACCGCGCGCGAGCCGTCGCTGACCGTGTTTTACGACCAGCTTTGCCCGCTCTGCAACCGGACCGTGCTGGTGCTGAACCATTTCGATATTTTCCGCCGGATCGATTTCAAAAGCGCGCAGGAATATGCCGGACAGTATTCCGCCTTGCGCGCGCTGAGCCAGGAGGAATTGCTGAAAGACCTGTATGCCCTGGACAGGGAAAACCGGCTTTATGCGGGGCTGGATACCTATATCCGGATTTTGATCGAGATGCGTTATCCGGCCCTCTTGGGCTTGATGCTGAAAGTACCCGGCATTTATCATCTGGCCGCAAGAAAATACCGGCAAATCGCCGATACCCGTGCTCGTGTGACTTGTACGGAAGCGTGCGTGATTTCGACCCCTTTACCGGACCGGACTTTCTACCATCAAATATTCGAAGAGTATGCCGGTCAGAAACCGAAGGCTTTTGCGCGGAAACTCGCGAAAGTTCTGGTTGCAATCGTGCTGCTGCAACTGAACAGCACGATCCACTATGGTTTTTTGTACCGCTTCAAATGGAACAAGCCCGAGAGCCCGGTGTTGGCGGCGATGGTCAAAGGCAGCAACGAGCTGATCTCGGTTTCCCAGCTGTTTCTCGGCATCGCGCCGCATGCCTTGTATCTGCACGATCATTTCGCCGGCTACGACCGGATCATTGGGATCACTTATACCGACGCGGAAGGCCGCGAGCACTGGCTGCCGTTCGTGAACGAGCAGGGCAGACTGCTGGCGCCGAACTGGGGACGGGTGCATTCGATGTGGGCGAATATTGCGGTGACGCCGACGATCAACGAGACGCGGCTGAAAAAATTCATCATGAAGGTGACCGCATTCTGGGGACAAAAGATCGGTTTGCCGCTCGATCGGACGGTTTTCCATCTGAAGATGAAAAAAATCGATGCGCCGACGGAGTGGGTCGAGGATCAGCTGCATAAAAATTTCGCTTCGCCCTGGTTTGAGATCGGAACGGCGAGATGGAACAACGGTGTAATCTCGATAGAGATGCCCGACAATATCAACGAACTATGAAGCATTTGTCGTGCCGGTCTATTTTTTATTGCGCGATTAGAACCGGCATGGTATAAATTACGCGCCTTTTATGGCGCACGAATAAAAATAATTTAAATTTTTTTGGAGGATATTTTATGAAAAAAGTTCTTTCAGTTCTGGCTGTAGCCCTGATGATTGTTGGCCTGACTGGCTGCCTTGATTCTCAAGATGATTTGAAACAAAGACCAGGCGCTACTTCTAGCGTTTCACTCTAATCGAGTGGCTGAAAGTTCGGTTTGTCTTATTGCATCAATTAAAAAGTCATGATATAAAGTGAACGTGCCGTTGAGCACACACTTATAAAAATAATTCAACTCTACTGTGGAGGATATTATTATGAAGAAAGCATTAGCACTTCTGGCTCTGACTCTAACAATTGTTGGTTTGACTGGCTGCCTGGATCCGCAAGACGGTGAAAAGCAAAGACCAGGAGCTTCTAGTTCAATCAGTTTGTAATAAAAACTGACCGGATATACCAAAAAACCCAGCTTAACGGCTGGGTTTTTTGTTTCTGCTCTCCATCTGCAACGCAGCGGATCTATTGCCTTTCGAAATCGAGCCGTCCCCGGGCCGTTCTGCTATCCGTCAAGCCGGTTCTTCGTTTGAGTTCAACGTAAAATTGCTCCATTCTACCGTCCCGGTTCTATTTGAAGCGGGCTTGATGCTCATGGAATCAAGGATGCGGTAAAACTGTGCGGATAAATAAAGCGGAAGACAGGCTGTAGCCTCATGCGAGGGCAGCCTGCCGAATTCATGGATTAAACGACTTTTACGTTTTCGGCTTGAGGGCCTTTGGGGCCGCGGCTTACGCTGAATTCCACCCTTTGGCCTTCATCGAGGGTTTTATAGCCGCCCGCATTGATGATGCTTCTGAAATGAACGAAAACATCGGGGCCGGATTGTTGTTGAATAAAGCCGAAGCCTTTCTCTGCATTGAACCATTTGACGGTACCGGTAGTAACTGTAGACATTAGCGAGTCCTGATAAATAATTGAGTGTAAAGCGCCCTGAACGGGCAGATGTAGCTGTAAAAGAGAACTTACTTAATGAAAAACAGGACGAGAAACTACGGGAGAGACGTCGAAATGGTAAACAGCGGGTAAATCTTTTTTCTAGCTGGGGCCAGTATGGGCTTCATATTTCACAAAGTCAAGCGATATCTGGCGATCGGGGGTAAGGCTAAAGGGCGCGATGGCCGAATCGGATTGTCAAAAGGGAAAATTTCTGTAGAAGATTTTGTCTGAGCGGCGCCCTGGCTGAACGTGCAAAGACGGTGATGAGCTTGGCTCGCATAATAAAAAGCCCGCGCTATTCATAAATAGCGCGGGCTTTCAACCTGCAAAAAATGAGAACCATTAATCTTGAACATACCGGCAAAAGCCCAGAGTTTCTGCAGTTTACGGTTTTTTCCGCTTAAAGACGCATACTCAAGCCTAAAATTACTGATTGCCGGCCTTGATGTGTTGAGCGGCTTCTTCTGCAGCTTTGGTTGCGGCTTTTGCATGTTCCTTGCCTTTCATTCTGCCGTGCTCGATCGCCGCTTCGAGCGATTTTACCGCGGCGTCCATATGCGTTTTGGATTCGCCGCTGGCCACTTCGGCAGCCGCTTTCGCATGAGTCAAGGCTTCTTTGGCATGGGTCGTCAGAATGGCGTTGTGCTCGGCCTTTCCATATTGGATGGCCATATTGGTATGCTTCAGAGCCGCATCGGCGTGCTCTTCCGCAAGAGCCGAAAAGCTTAAGAAACCCATTAAAGCGGCGCCGATCAAAGTGATTTTTTTCATAGTGTCCTCCGTCTATTTTTATTATGGATGGATGTTCCTGATCCGTAGCGATAACCAATTTGCTAAGTTCAGAAGCAGGAATCATAACACGTTCAGTAAAAAGTGAATGTTTTAATTCCGACAAGAACAATCGGAATTCATTTCGTTGACCGGAATTACCCAGTAGAGAGGCAAAAATCATGCATTCCCTTGACCCTGCAAGCATACGGCATCCAGCGTTTTATACGCATCGCTCGGCGCTTGCTCGGGTTTACCGGAATGACAGGCGCCAAAATGCTTCCGCAATCGGTTGGAGAAACGAATCGAATCGAGCAGGACGATTAAATTGCCGCACAGAGGGGATATGTCTTATAATCGGAGGTGTTTTTTGAACTTCACATGCTAAACTGCATGTCGATGATTCATTGATGTGAATGACTAAGGGCTAAGCTCGATCGCCGGCGGATTGCAGCGTCGCCTAAAATTTCAAGTCCCTTTTCTTCCTCTCCGGAGAAGGGGCGGTACGGGGATACCCTATCCCTGAGCCACTCCAGTCCGGAATTTTCGCTACGCTTGCCCAGAGGATTACAAGCAGACTGATGACTTGCTTTTTCTTGGGACGAATCCGTCAGCGCAGCGCCATCCTGTTGTATACCGGAGTAATGGGTTATGCCGGATACAACCTTTTTCACACCCCTTATTAAGGACCTCTATTGAAAAGATTATTTGTGGGAAATCTACCTAGTGACGCGACCGAAGCCAGTGTATCGGCTTTATTCTCGGAGTTTGGCAGAGTTCATTCCATTGAGATCGTTACCGATCTGTTCAGCGGCAAATGCAAGGGTTTCGGCTATATCGGCATGGAAGGTCATGAGGCCAGAGCCGCGATCGCCAAGCTTAGCGGCATGCTCTACGGCGGCAAGCCGCTCCGAGTCAACTTTGAAGAGACTTCAGGCAGAAAGGGCCGGCGTCGTTAGCAGGAAGTTCCTTTCTGCAATTTTAAACATACGGAGAGGGCCTCTGGCGTTGGAAACAAACCGCCATCAGGGTGCCCGAGATTCCTCCCCCATGCCGGGATTTTAATCCCCCTCTTATCGAGATTTTCTATGCCATTTTCTTCTCTCGGCCTGTCCGAGTCCCTGTTGCGCGCGATCGGCGATTCAGGCTATACCGTGCCCACGCCGATCCAGCAAAAGTCCATTCCGGCGGTTCTATCGGGCCGCGACCTGCTCGCCGCCGCCCAGACCGGCACCGGCAAGACCGCAGGCTTTACCTTGCCGATTCTCCAGCGGCTGGCGGATAAACATTTCGACCGCAACCGTCCGGTCAGGGCACTCATCTTGACTCCGACTCGCGAACTGGCGGCTCAGGTAGGCGAGTCGGTAACCAAATACGGTGCGCATCTCGTCCCGCTACTGAAATCGGATGTCGTATTCGGCGGCGTCAAGATCAACCCGCAGATGATCCGCCTGCGCGGCGGCGTCGATATTTTGACCGCTACGCCGGGGCGCCTGCTCGACCTGGTTGCGCAGAATGCGGTCAAATTGAATCAAGTCGAAGTTTTGGTTCTGGATGAAGCGGACCGCATGCTGGACATGGGATTTATCCGGGATATCCACAAAATTCTGGCGTTGCTGCCCAAAAAGCGGCAGAACCTGCTGTTTTCCGCGACTTATTCGCCGGAAATCCGCAAGCTGACGCAGAATCTGCTGATCGATCCGGTAAGGATCGAAGTTGCGGTTGAAAACGCGGCGGCCGATACGGTCGAACAGATTGCCTATTCGGTCAACAAGACCGCCAAGGCCGCTTTTTTGACACAACTGATCAAGCACAATGACTGGCGGCAGGTTTTGGTTTTTACCAGTACCAAACACGGCGCCAACAAGCTGACCGAGAAGCTGAATTCCGCCCAGATTTCCGCCAAGGCCATACACGGTAATAAAAGTCAGGGGGCGAGAACCAGTGCCTTGGCCGATTTCAAATCCGGAGGAATCCGGGTACTGGTGGCGACCGATGTCGCCGCGCGCGGGATCGACATCGTCCAATTGCCGCATGTGGTGAATTATGAATTGCCGCGCTCTTCCGCCGATTATGTACATCGTATCGGCCGCACCGGTCGGGCAGGCCGGGGCGGGCTTGCGGTCTCTTTGATTTCAGAGGAAGAAAGCAATGCGTTGCGGCTGGTCGAAAAGCTGATCGGCGCTAAAATCAAACGCGGCCAAGCCACGGGTTTCTAGTTCGGTAAGCCGAATTGATTCGATAAAGTCCGCTTCTTATTATCCGATATTCCCGGTTATCCGATATTCCCGGTTCAACTTAAAGGTCCTCGGGAAAAAGCGCAAAGGCGCGCGGCTTGAACGCCAAGTCGCGCGCGGCCTGGCTATGGTCGAACGCCATGTCCCGGTTCATCCGTTCGGCCATTGCGGACGACCAGTGCCGGTAGCGGGGAAACAGGCGGAATAGGGCGCAGGCTATCTGGAAAGCCAACAAAGGCACCGGCAAAAGCAGCGGAAACCGGCCCATGCAGGTGAACACGCGGATAAGCATGTCCCGGTAAGAAAGCGTCTCTCCGCCGGAAAGATTGTAGACGCGGTTGGCCGCCGCCGACGATTCCAGCGCCGCAAGACAGGCATGGGCGACGTCCTGCACATGAACGGGTTGGCGGAGCCCCTGTGCTTTACCGAACAAGGGAAAGAACCCGAATCGCCGGATGAAGCGGGCAATCTCGGCGATATTTCCGTCCCGCCCGAATCCGTAAATCAAGGTTGGCCTGAGGATCACCCATTCCACGCCGCCGCTTTCCGCCCATTGTTGCACCCTGGCCTCCGCTTCGGCCAGGCGGCGCGAAACGGCCTGCTCTTCCGGATCGGAAGAATTCTTTTTCGTAAAGCGGCTGGTTGACGACAGGGTTACCAGGCGCCGTATGCCCTGGGATTCGAGCAAGGCGAAATACTCGGGCAGAATCCAGATAGGGGCGGTGCAGATCCAGTATTTGGCCGCCGTTTCGCTTGGCGAATGGGGAGCGGCAGCGACGCCCGGTTGCGGTAGAGGCAGCCATTCTATTGCTTCGGACGCAGGCGCCGATTCGCCCCGGTAATAGGCGGTTACCTTCCATCCTGCCTTGGTTGAAAGCGCCAGCAAACATTCTCCAACCAGACCGGTCGCGCCAATGACGGCCAGATTTTTGCGGGTGGGTTCCGCATCGTTCGGCGATAAATGATGAGGAAACGATGTCATCGCATTATGCTTCACTTCCGAATCCTAACCTGCGTTCGACATTTTTGAACGAACGGTAACCGGCGATCAAACCGAATCGGGACCAGACCCCCAATGCGACCAGCCACATCAATATGCCGGGATACTGATGGCGGAAAAATTTGAGGTAAAACCGCATCATGCCCTTGTGTTTATGCCATTCGACGAAAATAGGCCGGCTGCGGCTGCACGAGCCCTGCGCGTGAATCACCCGTGCCGAAGGGACGAAGAGGATTTTCCAGCCTTTCTGACGAAAACGCATGCACCAGTCGAGGTCTTCGCAATGCAGGAAGTAGCCTTCGTCCCATAGGCCGACGTCGGCAATGGCTTCGCGTTTCACCAGCATGCAGGCGCCCGAAATCGCTTCCACTTCGGCAGGGCTTTCGGGCAGCGGCTGTTTGTGCAGATAAAAGTCGAAGAACAGCTTCGGCCAGCGCTTGTCGAAATAGTTCAAACCGAATGCCCGTACGAAGGAACGCCAGGGTGTCGGTACCGCGCGGCGGGCTCCGCCCTGCTCGGAACCGTCCGGATTGATCAGCAGGCCGCCCGCCATTCCGGCTTTGTCCTCCGCTTTCAACGCGGCCAATAATTCGGCCAGGGCGCCTTTTTCGAAACAGCAGTCGGGATTCAGAAACAGCAGATAATCGGTTGTCGCCAGGGCGGCACCCTGGTTGCAGGCGGAAGCAAAGCCGGTGTTGGCGGCGTTTCTGACGAGCGTAACCGCAGGTAAACCTTCGATTTGTTTGAGGCTTTCATCTACGGAGGCGTTGTCGATGACGATGATTTCGACAGGCAGGAAGCTAAGGGATGATAGGGACTCAACGCATGCGCGAAGTAAATTCCTCGAGTTGTGATTAACGATAACTGCAGAGAGGGTGAACGTCATTTATTACGCTCTCATCACCGCAAGAGAAACAAATTTTTATCCAATATTCGCCAGATTTCGCGTATGGAGGCCTTTCTATATTGTGGGATATCCCTTCTCTTTTTCCACATCTTGGATACTCCCTGAATTGCATCCCATTTGGCCCGCGCAATGATTTTGCCTTTGCCCAGTCCGCTAAAATAAATAACGGAAACCGCGTTCAATAGTATATGAAAAGGGAGAAATAACCAAAACAAAATCCCCGGCATGTTTTTAACGTAAGCCCAGACCAGGTTTCGATGGCCGTAATAAATCGAGAAATCGCTATGACGGCCGCCTGTTGTCGCCGAGCCGACATGGCGTACCACCGCGCTGGGAACGTACATGGCTTTGTACCCGGCGAGTCGGAGGCGAAAACCTAAGTCGATGTCTTCGGCATAGCAAAAATAATCCTCGTCGAAGCCGCCTACCGTTTGCAACGCTTCGCGTCGGTATAAAGCGGCGCAGGCGCAGGGTGAAAATATTTCATGCGGCAACTCTTCGAAATCCGATTGAGGGCACCTATGGCCACGGCGCCAGACCAAGCCCGAGCAGTGATAGACGTCGCCGATGCCGTCGATGAGGTCATCCGAACCGTAAATCAATTGCTTCGAACCGAAAGCCGAGACGTCGGGATAGGTTTTGGCCGCCGCCAACAGTTGTTCCAGCCATGCGGGTTCCGGAAATGCATCGGGATTGAGCAAGGCTAAAAATTCGGTATTGCAGACCGATAAAGCAAGGTTATTGGCAGCGGCAAATCCGATATTCTTAACGAGCTTTTGAATCGTAACCCCAGGGATAGCGGGGATAAAATCAACCGAACCGTCCGTGCTGGCATTATCAATGATCAGGATATGATCCGGTTTTAGGGATTGTTCAGCAAGTTGTGCTACACATCGATCCAACAGAACGCCGCTGTTCCAGTTGACGATAATGACTGTAACGGACGCCGGCCTGTTGAATATTTCGCCTGCCAGGGTTGCCATGTATTGAGCCGGCTTTTGAAGCTAACGGGAGATTAATGCTTACACTTTTCCATATTAAGCAATCTGGCTGCCGCTTATTGCTCTAAAGGCGTCATATAGCCTTTCATAATGGAGCGTGTCTCTATAATTATTTAGAAGTTCTTTCTGCCTCCTTCTGAGCGTGGGTAAGTATTTCAAATGCTGTTTTCTACGATCCAGTAAAACGGCCTCATTTTTGGGTATTCTGAACTCCGAGGTGGGTTTATTGAGAAAAACAAAGTCTCCCTCCGCTGTATACCTCATCCATAAGTCCCAGTCTTCAAGACAATCCAATTCCAGGCTAAAGCCGCCGTGTTTCGTATAGAGTTCTTTTCGGAATATTAACGATTGAATTGTGATGTAGTTATAGTTCCATAAGTTAGATAACGACCAGCTGGAGCATCCGAAAAGATACTTCTTCCCTTCATTATATTTTAATGGCGATAAACTCAACACTTCAGTGGGAACTTCCCATGAACCCGCATATGCGCCTACTGCGGAAGGATGTAAAAGCAAATGTCGGACCAGAGATTCAATATGATCGGGTAGAAATAAATCGTCATCATCCAGAAATCCTATCAATTGCCCGCGAGACATTTCCAGTCCGCAGTTGCCGGCATGGCAGCGCCCCCGTTTGGGCGTGGATACATAATCTATCGTAATTCCCGGCGGTGGCGTTATTGTACTCATTAAAGAGCGGGTTCTTTCGGAACCGTCTTCCACGATCACGATTTGAATCGGACGGTAGGTTTGCTGAAAAACCGAGGCCAGGGCTTGTTTTAAGAAATCTTGTCTTTCCCCATGGGTTCGCGTGATGATGGTTACCAGTGGTGAATGGGCTATGTTTCCGCTTTCGTGCCGTTTTATCCAAGGCCGGTTGACGCGGGGAGGGAATGCCAGTGCAAAGTTTTCGGAGTTTAGAGAAAGATTCGGATTGTAAGCCGGATCATCTTCGATATAGGCCTTCCATTTTATTGCAAAATAATCTTCTTCGCTTTGATGGGCCAACAAACCGCGGGTTTTCGATTCATGATGATACATTTCCGCATAAGGCGTATACAAGTTCCTATACCCTCTTTCATGGATACGCAGGCAAAGATCGACATCGTTGAAAGTTACGGAAAAATTTTCGTCAAATCCCTCAACTTCGTCAAAAACTTGTTTTCTCAATACCATACAGGCAGCGGTCACTGCCGTAAGATTTTGGATAAGAACCGAGCGCGCCCAATACCCGAGCCATTCGGGCGAAGAATGACGATGCATATGGCCGGCTTTTCCTTTATAGCCTAACAGAACGCCCGCATGCTGAACGGTGCCGTCCGGATAATACAGTCTGGCCCCTACGGCGCCGATTTCAGGGCGCATTGCATGACTGACCATTTCTCGAAGCCAATCGGCGTTAATGATTTCGATATCGTTGTTGAGTAAGGCCAGGAGAGTTCCGCTTGCCTTACCTGCCGCCATATTGTTAATTTTCGAGTAATTGAACGGCTCGTCAAAATCTATGATTTTAATTCTCGGGTCGATGGAAAGCGATTTAAGATACCGGTAGGTGGCGGGATCTTTGCTTTGGTTGTTGACTATGATTATTTCAATGTTTTTATAGATGGTCTCGTTTAACAGTCCATCTATGCATTTACTGAGTAAGTCTATACCGTCTTTGGTAGGAATGATAATACTCACTAACGGTTCTTCCGGTAATGAATAAACGACCCGGTGGATGGAAAGATGAGGGTAATGAGATGTGACTTCCGCTTGAATATCGAGTCTTTTCAGATGTTCCGCCAGGGCTTTGCGGGAAGTGGCGGGCGCATAATTCTTTGCTTCCGAGTCAGTCGCAAGCGAGCCGGGTACGGCACGCCAGTGATACAACACATAGGGAATGTGCTTGATCCGCAATGGCGATATTTGTTCGGTAACGCGCAATACCAGGTCATAATCCTGACTGCCGTCAAATTCCCTACGCCAGCCATTCAGTTTTCGAACAACGGAGGTCCGAAAAACGGCGAGATGATCTACAAAATTTTGAGACCTTAAAAGGTCCGGATTGAAGTCTGGCTTGAAATAGGGATCGTAGCGGATGTCGTGGATATCTATCTTATCCTGATCGCTATATAAAAAATCTACTTCGGGATTGCGGTTGATTTCTTCCGCAAATAAATAAAGCGCGTGCTCGGCAATCGCATCGTCATGGTCAAGCATCGCGAGAAACTCTCCTCGAGCCAAAGCCAACGCACTGTTGGACGCTTGGGAGATATGGCCGTTAGCGGTCCGGTAAACGACTTTGATCCGGGCATCTTGCCGGCAATGGCGGTCAATGATTTTGCGTATCGAGGGGTCGGTGGACGCGTCATCGGCAATGCATAGCTCCCAATGCGGGTATAGCTGATTGCGGACGGATTGAATGGCCTTTTCGAAGAAATCGAGAGGCGGATTGTAGACCGGCATTATCACCGAGAAAAGCGGCTTATATTGAAAGCCCTCGATATGAGATACAATCTTTTCCCGATCCGTATCGGTTAAAGTGTCATAAAGTTGTATCCATTGGGTATATTCGGCTTTATCCTCTTCTTCCGAGAATCGATTATGTGGATTCGTATGACTTGGGGAGCCTTTTCGTGCGGTATCCACCCAGACAATACGCCGCTTTATTCCAGCCCAGCCTTCGCGCGCATAGACTTTCCGAGTTTTATCGATAACTCCTCCGATACCGCCGCAAATATAAATTATATCGGGCAATATGCTTATTATACTTCCAAGAATTTTTGCCTTTGAAGATATCATGCGCAGAGGGTAAGTGATTCTCCAACTGGTACTGTCAAGAAGTTCATCAATGGATTGATTGAGATTACCGATCTGAGTATTGCGCTCGGTCAGAGCTTGATTCAGGCTGTCGATCCGGGCGTCGCGCTCGGCCAAAACCTGGTTCAGGCCGTCAATCCGAACATCGCGTTCGGCCAAAACCTGGTTCAGGCCGTCAATCCGAACATCGCGCTCGGCCAGAGTCTGATTCAGGTCGTCGGTCCGAGCATCGCGTTCGGCCAGAGTCTGATTCAGGCTGCCGATCCGAGCGTCGCGTTCGGCCAAAGTTTGGTTCAGGTCGTCGGTCCGAGCATCGCGTTCGGCCAGAGTCTGATTCAGGTTGTCGATCCGAGCGTCGCGTTCGGCTGAAGCTTGGTTCAGGCTGTCGATCCGGGTATCGCGCTCGGCCAGGGCCTGGTTCAGGCGGTCAGCCTCGGCAGTGCGGCCAACCAGTGTTTGATTGAGATTGGCAATCTCCTCGTTACGTGAGGCGAGTAATCGGTTAAGCGTGGATAAATGGATTTTTGCCTGATCAAATTCATAACGTTCCAACTGTTTGGCGCCTAAAGCCGAAAAGTAATTTTGAATCTGCCGTTGTTCAAAAGACGCGGGATTCAGCCAGGCAAATTTTTGTTCACTTGTCGAGGCTTCGTTTAACTGCAAAATACCTAGCCCATGCGAGTGTAAGAACTCCATGTGATTCGGATAGCGCTCTTGCAGCGCTTCCCATAATTTCCAGACGCCGAATTCATTTTCGCGCACATTGGTGTCATGCAGGAGGACGATAGCGTTGGGCGCGAGTTTGGGCAACCAGGCTTCAAAGTCGTGTTTAACTGCCTCGTAGGTATGTAGTCCGTCGATATGTAGCAGTTCAATCGATCCATCGGAAAAATAGCTCAAGGCCTCATCGAACTCCATGCGCAGCAAACGGGAAAACTGCGCATAGTGCGTTTTGTTGTGCTGATCGACTCGGTCAAATATTTCATTGCCATATAAGCCCGCATGTTTATCGCCTCTCCAGGTATCGACGGCATAACATTTTGTAGCGAGATTGTTTTCTTTTACCGACTGGCAGAAAGAAAAATAAGAGTTGCCCGAATGCGTACCCAATTCGACAAAAATTTTTGGATTAACGGTGTGTATCAACCAAGCCGCAAAAGGCATATGCCCACACCAAGCCTCTGGGGCCTGCAATGAGATAGGCGTAAATTTAGCCGATTCCAGTAAACTATCCGATAGACTCTTCATGCAATTTCTTAACTTTAAGTTTGATATTATTCATTGGAATGCCGATAAGGCCGCCCGCCACACTGGTCGATTCCGATCTGAAAAATATTGCGTCGTGCATCCAGTGGTGCTGGATATGGTCGTTCTGCGTGCCATTTGCAATCGCTACGGTAATGGAATAATCACCCGCAAACAATCGAGGCATTTGAAACGAAAAATCCGCTATTATGCACTGACCTTCGGTACAGACGACAGGGGAATCGATATAGCTGAGATAAGTATTGTCTCCAAATAAGTACTGTCCCAATTTATCTTTTATAAAAAAGCCGATAATGGGCGAATCGAGGGGCGAGTGCGCTCTGGCTTCGATTCTCAAGGCGACCTCTTCTCCACCGACAACCCAGGCCAGCGGGTTGCCTTCTTTATCGAGAAATTTGACCGAAACAATTTGAGCTTCGCCTTTTCCGAATGACGGCGCCTCCGGGTTGAATTCAAATAATCGGATGTCGTTACGCAAATTACTGGTATTGATAAACTCGCGACGCTGATCTTTGGCATGCTGATTGCCTGACAAAACTTAGCAACGCCCTGCCGGAGGTGTCAAAATAAGCATTTCGTAATATTGACAAGCAAGGACGCCGACGGATGCCGCCAGAGACCCGATTGTATGACACGGTACTGAAATTATTGCACGATGCCCCGTGGCGAGACCGCCGGCATTTAGCGGCCGTGTCGTGGATGGTGGTCGGTCTATTATCGAGCGGGTGGATTGCCTTGAGCGAATGGACGGCATTTGTGGTGGGGCGTGCGCAGTACGCACAAAGCAGTGAGCGGCGGTTTCAGCGTTGGCTGGCGAATCCCCGGATTGACGTATTGCAGCTCTACGCAGCGGTGTTGCGGGGTGCCTTGGGGACGCTGGCAGATCAACGCTTGCTGGTGGCGTTGGATACCACGGTGTTATGGAATCAGTTCTGCGTCGTGCAAGTATCATTGGTGTATCGGGGACGAGGTATCCCGTTGGTGTGGAAAGTCTTGGAGCACCCGAGTGCCAGTGTGGCGTTCCGCGATTATCGCGGGGTGTTGGGATTTGCGGCGCGCTTGTTGAAGGGTTACGAAGTGGTATTGCTGGCAGATCGCGGTTTTATGCATGGTGATTTATTGCGTTGGTGCCAGCGGCAGAGCCATTGGCACGTGCGTGTGCGCTGCAAACGCGATGTGGGCATGTTTGAAAGGACGCGTCACGGTTACCGTGCCTTGACCTTACGCGTGTTGCCGGGCGAAGTTTGTTACTACCACAACGTCTATTTGACGGCAGAGCATCTACCGGTTCATCTCGCGGTCGGTTGGGAAAAGGGCGCCAAAGAGCCGTGGATCATCGTCAGCGATCAACCAACCGATGACGAAACTTTGTACGAGTATGGGCGTCGGTTCACCATCGAAGAAACGTTTTTGGACCACAAGTCCAACGGCTTCCAGTGGGAGTCATCGAAGCTGAGCGATGTGGGCACGCTGCAGCGCTTGTGTTTTGTGATGGCGGTCGCCACACTGGTAGTGGTCTGCCAAGGCGTAGCGGTGGTAGCCGAAGGCAAACGGCGCTACGTTGATCCGCATTGGTTCCGCGGACAAAGTTATGCCCGCATCGGTTGGAACTGGCTACGCCGGGCTTTGGCTCGCGGCGAAGCGTTGATCGACTCCTTGGCGTTACTCACCTGCCACGATCCCGCGCCGGCCAAAGCCTCGAAGCGTCAGGTCGATAGGTCGCGATGGATGGACGACTTACCATTCCGGTATGTCTTCTTTTTTTCTGCTCCGTCAGTGGGTTATTAAGTTTTGTCAGGCAATCAGCTTTGGCATGAGTCATCGAATGATCGACGGAATCGATTTTAGCGGGGATTGCGCTTTTTCCTTGCTGGGCTTCGTAGAATGCTTCCAGGTAGTTTTCACAAATTTCTTTGGGCGGACCTTGCCGTACAATAGACCCTTTTTCAAGCCAAATGGCATGGGTGCACAAATTTCTGACAGAACCGGTATCATGGCTGACAAAGAATACTGTTCCCGATTGCATGAAACGGCGTAAAAACCGCATGCACTTTTGGGTAAAGAAGGCATCCCCCACCGCGAGCGCTTCATCTATTATCAAAATATCCGCATCGATGTGGGCAATGACTGCAAACGCTAAACGCAGCATCATGCCACTGGAGTAAGTTTTGACGGGCTGCTCGATAAAGTCGCCGATATCGGCAAAAGCGATAATGTCGTCAAAGCGGGCATCGGTTTCTTTTTGGCTCAATCCCAGTACGGCGGCGTTGATATAGACGTTTTCGCGTCCGGTAAACTCCGGGTTAAAACCCGAGCCGAGTTCAAGCAAGGCCGCGATACGCCCATGAACTCGAAGGTTGCCGCTCGTCGGATTGAGCGTGCCGCAGATAAGCTGCAATAACGTCGATTTGCCGCTGCCGTTCCGGCCTATGATGCCGACCGTTTCGCCTTTTTTTATTTCGAAAGAGACGTTTCTTAGTGCCCAGAACTCGCGGAAATATTGTTTGGGCTTTTGTCCGGCCAGGTATTGCAAACGCGGATAGATCGATTGTTTGAGCCGGTCCTGCGGCTTATCGTAAATCTGGTAGCATTTGGACAGATTGTCCACTTGAATGGCGATTTCAGAGCACATCGGCAAATCCTTTGCGCGTCTTCTGGAACCAGACGAAGCCGGTCCACGCAATGATCAATCCCGCCGTTCCCATCAGGGTCCATTGCCGAATATCCGGCACTTTTCCGAAAATCAGCGTATTGCGTCCTTCTTCGATGATGAAGGTGAGCGGATTGATTTGCAGCCAGATCTGGTATTGATCGGGCAGGGCGCTGACCGGGTAAAACACCGGG
Organism: Methylomicrobium agile; assembly: GCF_000733855.1. Lineage (NCBI taxonomy): Bacteria > Pseudomonadati > Pseudomonadota > Gammaproteobacteria > Methylococcales > Methylococcaceae > Methylomicrobium > Methylomicrobium agile. Next base: position 447,352 of record NZ_JPOJ01000001.1, on the reverse strand, counting down.
GAAAGAAACATCAATATCGTCGTCACCATACCGGTGATTTGGCCGATGTCGCGCACGTAGACGCCGAGCCCGGCCAGAAACCAGGCGCAGCCCATCGTCGCGAAGACGAGCGGCAGCAAGATCAGCGGAAACAGCAGGGCCGTCCACATGATCTGCTGGCTGAGAAGCAATTGCGCGGCCAATAGGACGATCAGGCTGATCGAGCTATGGAAAAGCGCCGAACTCAAGGCGACCCAGGGCAGGATTTCCAGCGGAAAAATGACCTTTTTCACATAATTGACATTCGAGAGGATCAGGCCGGGCGCGCGGTTCAGGCATTCGGAGAACAAACCGTGGACGATCATGCCCACGAAAAGCACGATCGCGAATTCGGTTTGGCTTTCTTCCCCGCCGCTCCCCCAGCGCGACTTGAAAATCACCGAGAACACGAACGTGTAAATCAGCAGCATCAGGACCGGATTGAAAAAAGACCAGGCCATGCCCAGCAACGAACCGCGATAACGTCCTATCACTTCGCGTTTGGTCAGCGTATAGATCAGGCTGCGGTTGCGCCAGAAGCTGGCAATCATTTCGCGGGGAGAAATACTGAAGCGCAGCATCAGGCAAATGTTTCGGCTTGATGTAAAGGCAAACCGCCGGCGTCCTTGGCCGATAGAACGGGAGCATCCTGAATCAGCCAGTCGATCGCGAGCGTCGCGTCATCCCAGGCAATACAGCGTTCGTGGGTCGGCGCGTAATAATCGGTCGTCTTGTAAAGAAACTCGGCGTGGTCGGTCAGTACGACGAAACCGTGCGCGAACCCTTCGGGTACCCAAAGCTGGTGTTTATTTTCCGCGGAAAGCATGGCGCTGACCCAGCGGCCGAAAGTGGGCGAGGATCGGCGAATATCTACCGCAACATCGAGCACCTTGCCGCATGCCACGCGCACCAGCTTGCCCTGGGGCTGGTGAATTTGGTAATGCAATCCTCGCAGGACGTTTTTCGCGGAACGCGAATGGTTGTCCTGCACGAAATTCACTTTTCGGCCCACGATCTCTTCGAATTGGCGCAGATTGAAACTTTCAAAGAAAAAACCGCGCTCGTCGCCGAACATGGCGGGTTCGAGCAGGATAACGTCGGCTATCGCAAGGGGAGTCGCTTTCATCAGAATATATTCTCCTGCAGAATCCGCTGCAAATAGTGTCCATAACCGTTTTTGGCAAGCGTCCGCGCGAGCTTGTCGAGTTGATCGACACTGATCCACTGTTGTCTGAAAGCGATTTCTTCGGGGCAGGAGACTTTGAGTCCCTGGCGGTTTTCGATGGTGGCGATGAATTGACTGGCGTCCAGCAAGGACTCGTGGGTGCCGGTATCGAGCCAGGCATAGCCGCGGCCCATGATTTCGACGTTTAACTTGCGTTGCTCCAAATAAATGCGGTTCAGGTCGGTGATTTCCAGTTCGCCGCGCGCCGAAGGCTTGAGATTGCGGGCGAGTTCCACCACGTTCCGGTCATAGAAATACAGGCCGGTCACCGCGTAATTCGATTTGGGCAAGGGCGGTTTTTCTTCCAGCGAGAGGGCTTTGCCTTGCCGGTCGAATTCGACGACGCCGTAGCGTTCCGGATCGGTGACGTGGTAGGCGAATACGGTGGCGCCCTCGCCGCGCGCCATCGCATTACCGAGGAGTTCCTGCAGATCGTGGCCGTAAAAGAGGTTATCGCCCAGAATTAGGGCGGAAGGATCGCCGCCGATGAACGACTCGCCGATAATGAACGCCTGCGCCAGCCCGTCGGGGCTGGGCTGCACGGCATAGTGCAGGTCGAGTCCCCATTGTTCGCCGCTGCCCAGGAGCTGCTCGAAGCGCGGCACGTCCTGCGGCGTGGAAATGATCAGGATGTCGCGAATACCGGCCAGCATCAGGGTGCTGAGCGGGTAGTAGATCATCGGCTTGTCGAATACCGGCAATAACTGCTTGGAGATGGCGAGCGTGGCGGGATGTAAGCGGGTGCCCGAACCGCCGGCCAGGATGATTCCTTTACGTTGCATAGTTCTTTAGGAGAAAGGTGAAAGCGTCAATTGATCGATCGTGCGGTTGGCGTGCACGGTCCAGTCGGGCAACTGCAGTCCGAGCCCGGAAGACAACAGCGAAGTATCGAGCCGGGAATTTTTCGGGCGTCGGGCGGGAGCCGGATAGTCTTCGGCGGTGATTGCATTGATCTGCGACGCGTCCAGGTGCAGCGGGAGGCCGTTGGCCAGCGCGCGGTCGACGATGTGGCGGGCGAATCGGTGCCAGTTGGCTTCGCCGTTGGCGGTCAGGTGGTAAATGCCGCTGCCGATGCGGCCGGACCGATAACCTGCGATCGCCAGCGCGGTGACGTCGGCAATCAACTCGGCCGATGTCGGGGCGCCGAATTGGTCTGCGACGATATTCAGGCGATTTTTCTCTTTGGCCAGACGCAGAATCGTTTTGATGAAATTGCCGCCGTGCGCGGAAAACACCCAGCTGGTGCGAAAAATCAGCGCGTTGCACCGGCTTTGTTCAATCGCCTCCTCCCCCTTTCTCTTGGACAGGCCGTACACGCCGAGCGGGCGCGTGGCGTCGGTTTCCACGAAAGCCCCCGGTTTTTGCCCGTCGAACACGTAATCGGTCGAATAATGCACCAGTAAAATCTTTTGACGGAATGCATGGCCGGCCATCACTTCCACGGCTTCCGCATTGATCCGGAAGGCCGTTGCGGAGTCGGTTTCGGCCTTGTCCACCGCCGTGTAAGCGGCCGCGTTCACGATCAGCTCCGGTTTTACCGTCTGCAGTAGGCGGTCCAGTCCGGTAAGGTTTTGCAGGTCGGCGTCCTGCCGATTGAGCGCGAACACTTCCCCCAGCGGCAGCAATGTCCGCCGAAGTTCGCGTCCGACCTGGCCGTCTTTGCCGAATAAGAGAATTTTCATACCACGTAGTGCTTGTCGATCCAGTCCCGGTAGGCGCCGCTTGTCACATTGCGTACCCAGTCCGGATTGTCCAGATACCATTGAACCGTCTTGCGGATGCCGGATTCGAACGTTTCGGCAGGCTTCCAGCCCAGTTCTCTTTCCAGCTTCGTCGCGTCGATCGCGTAGCGGCGATCGTGTCCCGGGCGGTCTTTGACGAAAGTGATCTGCGTGCGGTACGGCCGGCCGTCAGACCGGGGCCGCAGTTCGTCCAGAATATCGCACAAGGCATGGACGACATCCAGGTTCGCTTTCTCGTTCCAGCCGCCGATATTATAGGTTTCTCCCGCTTTGCCGGCAGCCAGGACCCTTCGGATCGCGCTGCAATGGTCTTTCACATACAGCCAGTCGCGTATTTGCCGGCCGTCTCCGTAAATCGGCAGCGGCTTGCCGGCGAGCGCATGATGGATCACCAGCGGAATCAGTTTTTCGGGGAAATGGTAGGGGCCGTAATTGTTGGAACAATGGGTCGTCACTACGGGCAGCCCGTAGGTATGATGATAAGCGCGCACCAAGTGATCGCTGGCCGCCTTGCTGGCCGAATAAGGGCTGTTGGGTTCGTAGCGGTCGGTTTCGCAAAAGGCCGGATCTTCTTCGCTCAGCGATCCGTAGACCTCATCGGTGGAAACGTGCAGGAAACGAAAACCGGCTTTCCTCTCTTCCGGCAGCGTATTCCAGTAATGCCGCGCGGTTTCGAGAAGATGGAAAGTGCCGACAACATTGGTCCGGATGAAGTCTTCGGGACCGTGAATCGAACGGTCGACATGGCTTTCCGCCGCAAAATTCACGATCGCCCGCGGCCGGTGTTCCGTCAGCAAAGCATTGACCAGGTTTTTGTCGCCGATGTCTCCTCGGACGAAGCGGTGCCGCTCGTCCTCTTCAAGGCTTTGGAGATTTTCGATATTGCCGGCATAAGTCAGTTTGTCCAGGTTGATCAGCGTTTCCTCGTGCTGTTTGAACCAGTCAAGCACGAAATTGGAACCGATAAAACCTGCTCCGCCCGTTATAAGAATACTCATTTATCTGTTAGTCCTAAAAATGGGGTGACATATTCCGCTAATAAATCCTTTAGCCGTTTAATCGAATCTTTGCAAAAAGATCGATGACAGTCGCCATAATCGTCGCCGCAGAAGATCGCGGGCACTATAGGCGCCGCGTGCTCGGGCCGCTGGCGAGATAATCTCGAAACTTCATTCGGCGATTAAAGTGTATATCCGCGAGCGGTACAATGTAACGGATTAAATAATGATACCTTGCGGATAGGCAATGGTTAGTTTTCTTACCCATCCTCAAGCGCTCTTCCGTTTTCATATCCCTCATCGAAGGCTTCCGGTAAACCTAAATCGGGCCTAAATGCCGACCGACCCGGCAGGCTCTGAAAGACGCCGTCCATTTGAGTGCGCTGGCGATGCAGTACCCTGGCTAACGAACAGCAATTGGTCGGACAAGTCCGAGCTGTTTTTCAGGGCTTCGAGCAGCACCGTGTCGTGGCCGTAGATGTCGCGATAGAAAGCCACTTCGCCGTTCTGCTCGGCGAACGAGGTCGTATAAAAGAATAGAATGGGGATCGATCTTTTCAGCATCACGCGCTGCATTTTTGGGGCCTGCATCGCGAGCTGAATATTTTCTTTGGTCCATTCGGGCTGGTTTCTGAGCGCGAATTCGGCGAGTTCCTGCGGTTTTTCGATGCGCACGCAGCCATGGCTGAAGTCGCGAGTCGATCGGTTGAACAGCGATTTCGACGGCGTATCATGCAGATAGACGTCGTCCTTGTTGGGAAACATGAATTTGACTTTGCCGAGCGGATTTTTTTTACCCGGCCGCTGGCGGATCTTCAGAAGGCCCTGTTTGAGCATCAGCAGCGAATCGACGTTCAGCGGAACCGGTTTGGCCTGGTCGCTGAACGCGGCGACGATCTCCAGGTTTTCGGAATGCAGATAAGCCGGATTCGCGATCAGTTTGGGTACGATCTCGTTTTTGGTGATGCTGTAGGGGACATTCCAATAAGGCATGAAATCGATGAACCTCATTTCGGCCATCAGCACCGGGGTTTGGGTCTTCATCGCTTGGCCGACCACGACCCGCATGCTGAGAGGTGAAGGTTCGTTCTTGCTGATATCGTCATACACCCACATTTGAAACGCCGGAATGTTCACCAGAATATAAGGGCCGCCGCCGATTTCGGGGAGCCAGCGCAGTCTTTCCAGCGCCAGTTCGATTTGGGTTACCCGTTCGGACAGCGGTACGCCGAGGGCGGCGGCGGTGCCTCTGCCGAGCACGCCGTCTGCGGTCAGCCCGTGATGAGCCTGGAAATGCCTGACACCTTCGCTCAGCTCCTTGTCGTAAACCGGGCTGGCCGGCGTCTGGACCTTGTCCGCGCCGGCCTGAATTTCACCGGTTTGCACCAGGAAGCGCCGCAGTTCCTCCAACTGCGGATGCTTGTCGCCGATATGCACGGAGCGGGCGACATCGAGTTTAAGCGGCGCGACGCGCGCGGCCAATTCGCGGTAATGCGTCAATGCCTGTTTAAGTTTTCGGTATTGGTCCAGCTTCGGCTCGACCTCCGCGGGCAATGGCGCAATCCGGCCCCGGTCCCGGGCGGCGAGGATCAGCGCGGGTAAGTCGATGAGCTTCTTCTCGCGCAGTTTCAAGTTGAAGTTGATGCCTTGCGGGCTGACCCGCCCATAATGCAGGTCGTGCAGATAGCGCAGCAGGGACAAGCTGACGGCGGTATCGAACATGGCCCGTTTCCGGGCCGCAACCGGCGGGAGCTGGAGGGCCGCCGGCAGCATTTCCTTCAGCTTGCCGGCATCGTAATGTTGCGGATTCAGGCCTTCGCTGGCGGCATTCGATAACAGATCGAGCGTTTCCGCGATCAGCACTTCGGCATCGTTGCGGTTCAGCCAGACCGGTTCGTAATTCGCGGCTTTGTAAAGTGTCTGCATGTCCTCGGCGCGGCTGGCGAAACCGGTCTGGACCAAGTCAGGATGCTGTTTAGATTCGATCAGCGTAAAAATCTCTTTTCCGATGCCGGTCTGGGGAGGGGGGGCTTCTTGTGCGTGAAGCGGCGGCAACGGCCAGCCGAGAGAGAAACATAGCAGCAGGCGTGCGAGATAGTGGCGTTTGCTCGAACTGCTTGGAGCTTTCAATGTCGAAAGCGGCCGGCCGGCCGGGGCAACTCGATTTAATCCCATCGGAGTGGTCATTTTTGTTACTATAAACGGATTCATCGATTTATCGCGTTGGCAATAATTGTAAAGGCCAGGGCGGAGCTTTTTGAATGGGCTTGTCTCATACCAAATTTGTATTTAACCCTTCTTCATCAGTTACTTGCCGTAACCGATCCGGTTGTTCGTCCGCGCATTGCTTCCTGCAAATTTCGGTGTATCCGGGCCATTATAATGGATGATCGGGTTTGTGTTCAGTTCATTTCATCCTGCGGGCCGGACTGCCGGAGCCTGCCCGGAATAATCCGCTTCGGTGGTCCTTCAGGGCGGCAGTCAATTTCCAACGCGTTTTTATCATGATATTTTGCAGCTACCGATATTTTTTTACCGAAAAAATGAAAATTCATGGTGTTCTGATCATTTTTCTGCTGTTGAGTCTCGGATCCGGAGAGATGTGGGCCGGCACGGCGTTACCCGTCTCCAGCACGAACGATTCGGCGACCGAGTTCGGCAAGAAAGATCTGCAGAACAGGATTGATGCGCTGAACAAACGGCAGGGCGTCGATGAGGCCTTAAAAACCAAGGTGCTGGCGATTTACCAGGAGGCGGGAGACAATCTCGAAAATAAGGATAAATTTGCGGATCGCGAGGCGGATTACCGTGGGGCCTTAAAAACCGCGCCGCCAGAGACCCGGAGACTGCAGAAAGACATCGATGCGCTTCAGCAGAAAGCCTCCAGATCAAAGAATGAGGACTGGGACAGCATTCCGACCGAAGAGCTCGAACAGCGGTTGATCATTGAAAAAAGCAAGATGGCCGGCCTGATCGAACAGATCAAGAAGAAAGAAACGGAGTTTGTCGAGCAAAACAGCAGGCCGCAATTGATTCGGGAGGAGATCGTGGCGGCGAAACAGGCGATCGAAACCGATCAGTCGCATCTGACGGCGCCGGCAGCCGGTCTGACGTCCGCGCTGGAAAGCGATGCGAGACAGGCATTGCTGCGGACCGCCATCGCCAGACGTAATGCCGAGCTGAAAATGCTCGAAGCCGAAGCGCTCAGCAATCCGGTGCGGGTGGATTTGCTGAAAATCGAACTGCAATGGCTTGATCTCAAACAAAACGAATTGGGGGCCGTCCTCGAAACCGTAGAAGGATTGCTGGCGGAGCGCCGGCAAAAGGAAGCGCAGGAAATTCAGAATGCGCTGAGTCAGGCCGAAAAAGAGCTCGCCGGCAAGCATCCCTTGATCCAGCAGATTACGCGCGAGAATCTGCAATATACGCGCGACCTGCAGAACATCAACAGCAAAACCGAAAAATTTGCCGAGCGGAAAAACGCCATCGACGCTGCCGCCGTCAATATCGGCAACGATTTCCAATCCGCCGAAAAGAAAATCAGCCTCGCCGGGCTGAGCCCCGCGCTGGGAAGGATTTTGCGCGAGCAACGGCGTAATCTGGCTAACCAGGATCGTTACCTTTTGCTGACCGACAATCTGCAGGATGACACGGCGACGGCCAGCCTCGAGCAATTCAAGGTCGATGACCAGCTGCGGCGGCGCCTCGTGAATTTGGATGTCGAACTCAGCGAGTTGATGCGCACCCGGGTCGATGCGTCGCTGCCGGTCGATCAGCGCATGAGGGTCCAGGCGGAGCTGCGGGTGCTGCTGAACAGTAGGAAAGATCTGTTGAACCGGTTGTCTGTGGCTTATGCCGCCTATTTGCGGGCACTGGGAGACTTCGATTTCGCCCGTCAGCAGTTGGCGTCGCAGATCGATAAATTCGCCAGCTTTCTCGATCAGCGTTTGCTCTGGGTGCCCAGCTCAGAGCCGGTCAATCTGGTATTTTTCGCCGGCCTGTATGAATCGGCGCAATGGTTGCTGTCGTCTTCGCACTGGATGGAGGCAATCAAGGATCTGTGGAGTTCGGCGCTGAATCGTCCTTTCCTGGCCTTGTTGGCGGTGCTGGTTTTAAGTGGGTTGCCGTTGGGCAGAAACTGGGCGAAGCCGCGGCTGACTTTACTCCTGGAAAAGACTGAAAAGATTTATGCCGACAGTTTCAGCAACGGTCTGCAGGCCCTGGTCTATACCCTGCTGATGGTGTTGCCGGCGCCTGCCTTGATCTATTTGATCGGCTGGTTTCTGGAGAACGCCTGGCAGGCGGCCGATTTCAGCCAGGCGGTGGGGGTCGGGCTCAAAACGTCCGCCGTACCGCTCTGCCTGACGCAGTTCTTTTACCGTTTGTTTCGCGCCGACGGCGTGGCGGTCAAACATTTTCAATGGCAAAAAACCAATGCCCAACTGATGCGCAGGCATCTGGGCTGGGTGCGTTATGTGGTCGTGCCCGGCGTCTTTACGGTCTATTGCGCCAGTGCGTCGAAAAGCTCGATCTATGGCGATAGTCTGGGACGCTTGGCGCTGATTGCCGTAATGATTGCGATGGGGGTATTTTTCGGCCGGATTCTGCAGTTCGACAAGGGACTCTTGAGCAACCACATGCTGACTTATCCCGAAGGTTGGGTGGCGCGTTTGCGTTATATCTGGTATCCGGCGGTTTGCCTCTTGCCGTTGATCGTGGTCGGCTTCGCGGTGGCGGGTTACTATCTGAGCGCGGTCGAACTGCAACAAAAACTGGTCGTGACCCTGCGGTTCGCATTCGGCTTGATCGTGATTCACGAACTCGCGATGCGCTGGCTGACGCTGGCGAACCGCCAGCTGGCGATCAGGAATGCGCGACAAAAACGCAAGACGGCGATGCAGAGCGAAAAAGCGGCGGCCGCACCTGCGGGAGGCGAGGATCCGATGCTGCCGGTCGACGAACAGTTGGTCGACATTCCGAAGATCAATGCGCAGACGATTAAATTGATACACGTATCGATTGCCTTTGCCGCACTGGCCGGCGCCGGCATCGTCTGGCAGGATATTTTGCCGGCATTCTCGTTCCTGGATCGGGTCGCCTTGTGGCAGCATCTGGACAAAGTGGATGGGCAGGAGGTTTATTTGCCGATTACGCTGGCCAATTTGCTGTTGGCCGGTTTTTACGTCTTTATTACCGTGGTGGCGGTCAGAAATTTTTCCGGGGTGATGGAACTGCTGGTCTTCAGGCGTTTATCGGTCGAGGCGGGCGTGCGTTATGCAGTCAATCAGCTTGCCGGGTACGCGCTGATGGCGATCGGTTTTGTCGTTGTCGCCAATGAACTGGGCGGTAGCTGGTCGCAAGTGCAGTGGCTGGTCGCGGCGCTCGGTGTCGGCCTGGGTTTCGGCTTGCAGGAAATTTTTGCCAATTTGGTGTCCGGCATCATCTTGCTGTTCGAACGGCCGGTCCGGGTCGGCGATACGGTCACGATCGGGACGGTAACAGGCAAGGTCGCCCGTATCCAGATGCGGGCGACCACACTGATCGATTCGGATCAAAAAGAACTGATCGTGCCGAACAAGACTTTCATCACCAGTCAGCTGATCAACTGGTCGCTGACCGATACGACGACCCGGGTCGTGATTCCGGTCGGCATTGCGTACGGGTCGAATGTCGAAGAGGCGCATCAGTTGATGAGCGATACGGTCAAATCGACGCCGCTGGTGCTGGCCGAGCCGGAACCGAGCGTGCTGTTCGTCGGCTTCGGCGAGAACTCGCTCAATTTCTCGATACGGATTTTCGTCAGCGAACTGTCGCACCGCATGCAGGCGACCCACAATATCCACCTGCGGCTCGAAAAGGCTTTTCGCGAACACCGCATCAATATTCCGTTTCCGCAGCGGGAAGTGCATATTCGCTCGGCCGGCGCGGACTGCGGCGTGCCGATGCGGGAAAAGCCGGCTTGAAGCCGGCTCGCAAAACGAGAAATTCGCAACCGTTATTTATTGTTCGGACAGTCCCCGGTATTGGCTGCGGAAATACAAGAGAGGCTCGCCGTCGCGGCAGACCGTGTTCTCGACTTCTCCGATGATGATCCAGTGCGTGCCGGCGTGCACTTTTTCGACGACCCGGCAATCGAGCGACGCGATACTGTCGTTCAGCAGCGGCACGCCCTGAATGCCTGCGGTCCAGCCTGCCTGTTCGAAGCGTTCCTGCTGGCTCAGGCCGCCGGCAAAGTGACTCGAAACGTCCTGCTGCCGGCTGCTGAGTACATTCACCGAAAAACGCTCGCTTTCCTTGATGCCTTCGCCGGTGTCGGCGGATTCGTTGATGCAAACCAGAATCTGCGGCGGAGTCATCGAAACGCTTGCAAAAGCGGTTACCGTCATTCCCTGATTCCCGAGCTTCGCCGAGTGGGTGGCGACCACGGCGACGCCGCTTGCCCATTGTTGTAATGCTTTTTTGAATTCGTCGCCGGTGACAGCCATCAAGTTCTCCAGAGTGATTTGAAAAGCGCTGCGTCTTCCTGCCGATGGAGAAACAACGTCGAAAAGAGCGCCATATGTTACAACAGCGAGGCAGCCTTGTTAAATCCGCGCAGAGGGCGAAGAAATCCGGACAGACATGGCGGTTTTTACCGCAATCGTCTTGTTTTGAACTGGCCAGTCTTTATGAATCAATGCCTTAACGGTTTTGTACGAAATAATCCAGTAAATCAAGGATTTCTGTAGAATTTGCCAGGTTGAGAAAAGTGCGGTTTTGTGATGTAATGGGATGATTTTTTACCATAGTGTCTCCGGATGTTTGATTGCGGTCGGAATAAGGGGGACAATTTCGCGGCTACTTGCTTGGAGAGTAGGTTTCAACTATGCAATTTACAATAAAGAAAGGTTTGGATCTGCCGATTACCGGCGGCCCCGAACAGGTAATCGAGAAGGGCAACGAAGTCAGAACCGTCGCCGTTCTGGGAACGGACTATGTCGGCATGAAGCCGACCATGTTGGTCGGCGAAGGGGACTCCATCAAGCTGGGCCAGATCATCTTTACCGACAAAAAAAATCCCGGCGTCAACTTTACCGCGCCCGGAGCCGGCACGGTCAAGGCGATCAACCGCGGCGCGAAGCGTGCACTGCAGTCGGTCGTGATCGAACTGGCCGGCGACGAGCAGGTTGCGTTCGCGCAATATCCGGAAACCGAACTGGCGGGCCTGAGCGACGAGCAGGTCAGAGAGAACCTGCTGCAATCCGGCTTGTGGACCACGCTCCGTACCCGCCCGTACGGCAAGATTCCGGCCGTCGACACGAAGCCCCGCTCGATCTTCGTGACGGCGATCGATACCAGTCCGCTGGCGGCCGATCCGGCCGTGATCATCAAGGATCGCAGCGCCGATTTCGTGAACGGCCTCACCGTCATTTCCAAGCTGACCGACGGCAAGGTCCATGTCTGCAAGAAGACCGGCGCGGATGTGCCGGTCGGCAATACGCCTTCGGTTCAGGTCTCCGAGTTTTCCGGTCCGCATCCGGCCGGCCTGCCGAGCACGCACATCCATTTCATCGATCCGGTCAATGCCGAAAAATTCGTATGGCATCTGGATTATCAGGCGGTGATCGCGATCGGCGCGCTGTTTACGAACGGTAAATTGAATGTCGAGAAAGTCGTTTCATTGGCCGGTCCTACGGTCAAGAATCCTCGTCTGATCCGGACCCGCGTTGGCGCGAATACCGATGACCTGGTCAAGGGCGAACTCGAAGACATCGAGAATCGCGTCATTTGCGGTTCGGTGCTGTATGGCCATCAGGCTTCCGAATGGGCGGCCTACCTGGGCTGCTACAGCAACCAGGTTTCCGTACTGCAGGAAGGCCGCGCCCGCGAACTGTTCGGCTGGATCGTTCCCGGCAAGGACAAATACTCGGCGCTGGACGTCTACATCCACAGCCGTCAAGACAGAAAATCGGGCCGGCTGTTCCCGTTGACGACCAATAAAAACGGCAGTAACCGTGCGATCGTGCCGGTCGGCATTTACGAAACCGTGATGCCGCTGGATATTCTGCCGACGCCGCTGGTGAAGTCGCTGATCGTCGGCGACACCGATAATGCCCAGTTGCTCGGCTGCCTGGAACTCGATGAAGAAGACATGGCGCTGCTGACGTTTGTCGATCCCGGCAAACACGACTTCGGCCCCGTGCTCAGAGCGAATTTAACTAAGATTGAGAAGGAAGGATAATGTCGGCTAGAGAGTTTTTAGATAAGTTAGAGCCACATTTTACAAAAGGCGGCAGGTTTGAAAAGTATTACGGCCTCTACGAGATGGTCGATACTTTCATTTACACGCCACCGACAGTAACGCGCGGCACGACCCATGTTCGCGACGGCAACGACTTGAAACGCACGATGACCTTCGTCGTCATCGCCACCGCTTTCTGTATCCTGATGGCATTGTACAACACCGGCTATCAGGCGAACTTGGCGATCAATGCGCTGGGAAGAGAGGGCGCCGAAGGCTGGCGCGGCGTAATCATGAGCCTGTTCGGCTATAACACGATGAATCCGCTGTCCAATCTGCTGCACGGCGCCTTGTATTTCTTTCCGATCTACATCGTGACCCTGGCGGTCGGCGGTGTGTGGGAAGTTTTGTTCGCGACCGTGCGCGGCCATGAAGTCAACGAAGGCTTTTTGGTTTCCTCGATGCTGTATGCCCTGATCCTGCCGCCCGACATGCCGTTGTGGCAAGTCGCGCTCGGCATTTCGTTCGGTATCGTAATCGGCAAGGAAGTGTTCGGCGGTACCGGCAAGAATTTTCTGAATCCTGCATTGACCGGTCGCGCCTTCCTGTATTTCGCGTATCCGGCTTCGATCTCGGGCGATTCGGTCTGGGTTGCGGTCGACGGTTATACCGCCGCGACCCCGCTGGGTCTGGCTGCGAACGGCGGTATGGAAGCGGTCTATAAAGCCAATTATACCTGGATGCAAACGTTCTTCGGCTTTGAGCCGGGTTGTCTTGGCGAGACCTCGACGTTGGCGATCCTGATCGGCGCAGCCTTCCTGCTGTGGACGCGCGTCGCATCCTACAGGATCATGGCCGGCGTATTCCTGGGCATGGTGGCGACCTCGTCTCTGCTCAATTTTATCGGCAGCAACACCAATCCGATGTTTACTATGCCCTGGTACTGGCATTTGACCACCGGCGGCTTCGCTTTCGGCATGGTGTATATGGCGACCGATCCGGTTTCCGCGGCGATGACCGACGCCGGCCGCTGGATTTTCGGCGTATTGGTCGGCTTCATGACCGTAGTGGTGCGTGTCATCAATCCGGCTTTTCCGGAAGGCATCATGCTGGCGATTCTGTTCTCGAACATGTTTGCGCCGACGATCGACTATTTCGTAATTCAGGCCAATATCAGAAGAAGGATCAAACGCCATGCCTAATCAACAAAAGCCATGCAAACATCTGGAAAAGGTTTGCAATAAGCTGAATGAATACGAGTCTTATCGTAAGTTTTTAATTTATAAAGATAAAATTCTGGCGATGGGCAACGATAGTCTGGAGAAGACTATCGCGATCGCACTGTCGCTGTGCTTTGTCTGCGCGATTTTAGTGTCGTTCTCGGCGGTCGCGCTGAAGCCGTTCCAGATCTATAACAAGGATCTGGACATGAAGAAAAACATCCTCGACGTCGCCGGCCTGCTCGAAGAGGGCATGGATATCGACAAGGCATTCGCGGATAAGATCGAAGCGAAAGTCGTCGACCTGGAAACCGGCGATTATGTCGAAAACATCGACGCGAATGCTTACGATCAACGCAAGGCTGCGAAAGATCCGGCGCAAAGCGTCGCGATTCCGAAGGAGAAAGATATTGCGCATATCCGCGTCAAGGCAAAACTGGCCAAAGTCTTTTTGGTCAAGGAAGGCGGTACGCTGAAATCGGTCATCCTGCCGGTCAGCGGTTATGGTTTGTGGTCGACCCTGTACGGCTTCTTGTCGTTGGATCCGGACGGCCAAACGGTGCAAAGCATCAACTTTTATGACCAGGCAGAAACGCCGGGCCTGGGCGGCGAAGTGGTGAACCCGAATTGGCGCGCACTGTGGAAAGGCAAAAAGGTCTATGCGGTGACCAATCAGCCGTCGATGGAAAAAGGTCTGATTGCCGAAGCCGATGTCGGCGAGCCGGCGTTGAGCCTGATCAAAGGCACCGTCGATCCGAGCAAGCCGGGTTCCGAATATCAGGTTGACGGTTTGGCGGGGGCGACCCTGACAAGTACCGGCGTGACCAATCTGGTCAGGTACTGGATGAGCCAAGAAGGCTTTGCGAAGTACCTGAGCAAAGTGAGAGTGAATCAAGGGGCAAAATCATGAGTGCAGTATTAGATAAAGTCGGACTCAATTCCGAAACTCAAAAAGTGGTGACCACGCCGCTGGTCGAAAACAACCCGATCACTTTACAGGTCCTGGGGATCTGTTCGGCGCTGGCGGTCACTTCGAAAATGTCGACCTCGCTGATCATGGCGCTGGCCTTGACGCTGGTCACCGCGTTTTCGAGCGCGGCGATCAGCGCGATCCGGAACCATATTCCGAGCAGCATCCGGATCATCGTGCAAATGACGATCATCGCATCGCTCGTGATCGTGGTCGATCAGTTATTGAAAGCGTTTGCGTTCGATGTCAGCAAGCAGCTGTCGGTTTTCGTCGGCCTGATCATCACGAACTGTATCGTGATGGGCCGTGCCGAAGGTTATGCGATGAAGAATCCGCCGCTCGAAAGCTTTTGGGACGGCATCGGCAACGGCCTGGGCTATAGCCTGATCCTGGTCACCGTCGCGTTTTTCCGCGAAACCCTGGGTTCCGGCAAGCTGCTCGGTTTTGAAGTGCTCAAATTGACCAAAGACGGCGGCTGGTACGATCCAAACGGCCTCATGCTGCTGCCGCCCAGCGCGTTCTTCATCATCGGCCTGATCATCTGGGGCGTGCGCCAAGCGAAGCCGAACCAGCGCGAAACGGTCGATTACAAAATCATGTCGATAGCTCACGGTGAAGGAGGGCACCACTAATGGAAGCGTATATCAGTTTATTTATCAAATCGGTTTTCATTGAAAACCTGGCGCTGTCCTTCTTTCTGGGTATGTGCACCTTTATCGCGGTGTCGAAGAAAATTTCGACTGCGATAGGTCTCGGCGTCGCGGTGATGATCGTACAGGCGATCACCGTGCCGGCCAACAACCTGGTTTATCATGCGGTATTGAAGGAAAACGCCTTGGCTTCCATCGGAATCAACGGCGTTGATCTGAGCTTTTTGGCCTTATTGAGCTGTATTGGAATCATCGCGGGCCTGGTACAGATTCTCGAAATGATTCTGGATAAGTTTTTTCCGGCCCTTTACCATGCGCTGGGCGTGTTTTTGCCGTTGATTACGGTCAACTGCGCGATTCTGGGCGGCAGTTTGTTCATGATCGAGCGCGACTACAACTTCGGCGAAAGCGTGACCTACGGTGTCGGTAGCGGTCTGGGCTGGGCATTGGCGATTACGGTCATGGCCGGCGTGCGCGAAAAGCTCAAATACAGTGATATTCCCGCCGGTTTGCAGGGCCTGGGCATCACTTTCATTACTGCGGGTCTGATGTCTCTCGGCTTCATGGCTTTCTCCGGAATCCAACTGTAAGGGTAATCGAATGCTGGATATTTTATTAGGGATTTTCATCTTTACGGCGCTGGTGATTGCGCTCGTATTCATGATTCTCGGCGCAAAACGAAAACTGGTGGCCGAAGGCGATGTTGAGATCCTGATCAATGATGAAAAGAAAATTCATGTGCCGGTCGGCGCCAAATTACTGACCGCGCTGGCGGACAATGGTTTGTTCGTGTCCTCGGCCTGCGGCGGCGGCGGAACCTGCGGTCAGTGCAAGGTCATAGTCAAATCCGGTGGCGGCGAAATCCTGCCGACCGAATTGACCCATATCACCAAGCGCGAAGCGGCCTGCGGCGAACGTCTCTCCTGCCAGGTCAGCGTCAAGCACGACATGGACATCGAAGTCGAAGATTCGGTTTTTGGTGTCAAAAAATGGGAGTGTACGGTCAAATCGAACGATAACGTTGCGACTTTCATTAAGGAACTGGTGCTGGAGTTGCCGCCCGGTGAATCGATCAATTATCGCGCCGGCGGTTATATTCAGATCGAATGTCCGCCGCATGTGGTCAATTATAAGGACTACGATATCGAAGAACGTTTCCATGAAGATTGGGATAAATATAATCTGTGGCGCTATGTCTCCGACGTGAAGGAGCCGGTCCTGCGCGCCTATTCAATGGCGAGCTACCCGGAAGAAAAAGAAATCATGCTGAACGTGCGTATCGCGACCCCTCCGCCAAGAGCGGACGAAAGCGTGCCCCCGGGCAAGATGTCTTCGTACATCTTCAGTTTGGAACCGGGCGACAAATGTATCATATCGGGACCTTATGGCGAATTCTTCGCGAAGGATACCGATGCCGACATGGTCTTCGTCGGCGGCGGCGCGGGGATGGCGCCGATGCGTTCGCACATCTTCGACCAATTGCGCCGGCTGAAATCGAAACGCAAGATGACGTTCTGGTACGGCGCGCGCAGCAAGCGCGAAATGTTCTATGTGGAAGATTTCGACATGCTCGCGAGAGAAAATCCCAATTTCACCTGGCATGTCGCCTTGTCCGATCCATTGCCGGAAGACAACTGGACCGGTTATACCGGCTTCATTCATAACGTGCTGTATGAAAACTATCTGAAAAATCATCCGGCACCGGAAGACTGCGAGTTCTATATGTGCGGTCCGCCGATGATGAACGCAGCGGTGATCAAGATGCTGCTCGATATCGGTGTCGAGCCGGAAAACATCATGCTCGACGATTTCGGCGGCTAAAGACCTGCCGGCCCTCTTCCGCGCACGACCTGTCTTGCGGAGGAGGGCTTCGCTGTTTTTAACGCTTTCCCGAAAACCATCGCTACAAGAATGTATGCGTCAGCCGCTCATTCCTTTTATCCTTATCGGAGTCGTTTGGTGCTATGTTCATGACTGATTGGCTTTCCTCTGCAAATGAATCATCTCAAGCAAAACGGAAGCGATTGCGTTTGAATCTGCTCTTGATGATCTTGCTGACGTATGCCGGTACCGCATTCGGCATTTCCACGATGCGCTGCGGCCACAATCTGATCGAGCTTCAGGACGATAAATACACTGTGCTGGAAATCTGCGGCGAGCCGGAATACATCTCCTACCGGACCAAGATTGTCGGCAGTATCCTGCACCATCCCCGCCGTACTCTCGATATTCAACAGTTCGAGGAGGTCCAGGTCGAAGAATGGGTCTATAATTTCGGGAGAAACCGGATCAAACAATTACTTCGTTTCGAGAATGGGATACTGGTAGAAATATCGGATCTGCAGCGGGGGCGATAAAAAATGAAGGAGAAGCTTTCGACCGCTTTCGAAAATCTCCGCCGAGAATAAACTTTTGGGCTTGTTACCGGTCCTTTGATTGACCGATTTATTTTGATGGCGGCAAACTCCGGTAAAGGGTATTATTCGTCCAATACAATCTTGAGATTGTCCGTTCCTGAAAAACGGGATTTTTTTCTTTCTTAGAGATTTATCATGACTTATTTTTTAGTGACATTTGCGATCATGCTCGCAGTAATCGTCTTGATGGCGATCGGCGTGATGTTCGGACGGCGCGCGATTAAAGGTTCGTGCGGCGGATTGAATTCCGGCTCATGCGTCTGTGTTGAGAAATGCGATAAAAGAAAAAAACTCGAGGCCGAACAAGCGTCGCTGCAGCAGCCTTAACTCTTAATTTATACAAAGCGTCGGTATTGGTCTCGGTTCGGTAACTGCTTTAATTGATAACAATTTAATGCGTTAAGGAGTTTGTTATGCTGAATAAAATATCAACAGCAGACTATATGACCAAACACTTAGTCACATTGACGCAGGATCACAGTGTCATCGATGCGATAAAGATCATGCTCGGCCATAAGATCACGTGTGCGCCCGTTCTCGATGATAAAGGCCAACTGCTGGGCATGTTTTCCGAAATGGACGGCATGAAGGCGTTTCTGGACACGGTCTATAATCAGGGCATGAGCGGTAAAGTCTGCGATTACATGACCAGAAACCCGATTACCGTGAATGCCGATATCAGTATCGTCGATCTGGCCGAGAAATTCATGAAATTGTCGGTCAGAAGTTTTCCCGTGTACGAAGACGGCGAACTGGTCGGGATCATCAGCCGGACCGATCTGTTCAAAGCGCTTGCCGCGACGCAATAACCCAGTCGTAGGTTGTGACGGATCACTCGCTTTATTGGCACGACTACGAAACGTTCGGTACGGACGCGCGTCGGGACCGTCCCGTCCAGTTTGCGGGCGTCCGTACCGATCTGCAATTCAATCCGATCGGCGAGCCGCTGGTCGTTTATCTGAAGCCGGCGGACGATTGCCTGCCGCACCCCGATGCCTGCTTGATTACCGGCATCACCCCGCAACTGGCCGAACAGAAAGGCGTCTGCGAAGCCGAATTCATTCGTTTGATTCATCGGGAAATCTCGACGCCGAACACCTGCGCCTTGGGCTACAACACGCTGCGCTTCGATGACGAGGTCACGCGCAATTGCCTTTACCGCAATTTTTACGATCCCTATGCGCGCGAGTGGCAACACGGGAACAGCCGCTGGGATCTGATCGATGTGGTCAGGGCGGCGCGCGCGTTGCGTCCGGACGGGCTCGCATGGCCGTTCAATGACGACGGCACGCCGACGTTGCGCCTCGACCGCCTGACCGTAGCCAACGGGCTTGTGCATGAAGCTGCGCACGACGCCTTGTCCGATGTCAAGGCGACGATTGCGCTCGCGCAGCTGCTCAGCCGGGCGCAGCCGAAACTGTACCCGTTCCTGTTTCGGCATCGCGTCAAGGCCGAAGCGCTGAAACTGCTGCAAATCGGCAGCTTCGAGCCGGTCGTCCATGTTTCGGGGAAATATCCTGCTTCTCGCCATTGTCTGGCGGTCGTGCTGCCGGTTGCCTGGCACCCCTCTAACGGCAACGGTGTGATCGTTTACGACGTATCGATCGATCCCGGACCGATGCTCGAATTGTCTGCCGCGGAAATCCGCCGGCGTATTTTTACCGCGGCGGAAGATTTACCCGAAGGGGAGACAAGAATTCCGCTCAAGACCGTTCATTTGAACAAATGTCCGGTGCTGGCGCCGGTGTCGGTCATTCGCGGGCAGGACGCCGAGCGCTTGGCGATCGATCTGGCCGCGTGCCGAGCGCATATTGCCAAAATCAAAGCCGCCGCCGGGCTGGCGGAAAAAATCGTGCAGGTGTTCGATGCGGAGAACGATTTCGAGACCGAGACCGACCCCGATCTGGCGATTTACCAGGGCGGTTTTTTTACGGATGAAGACAAGCGCAAAATGGCCAAGCTTCGTTCGATGTCGCCCGGCCAACTCGCCGAGACGACATTGACGTTTACCGACAGGCGCCTCTCCGAAATGCTGTTCCGTTACCGCGCGAGAAATTATCCGGACTCGCTGAACGCCGAAGAAACGGCGCGCTGGCAGCAGTTCTGCGCCGACCGCCTGAGCGGCCGCATACCGGGCGCCGGGATCACGTTCGACCGGTATTTTGCCCGTCTCGAAGCGCTGAGAAATGACGTGTCGGCCGATCGATCGATCGTCGCCGCCCTCCAATCCTATGCGCTTCAAAAAATGCGGCGTTTGGGCATCGAGCGCAGTCGGGCCGATCTGCCGGCCGCTTTGCCGGTTTAGCGGTCCGCCGGTTTGCCGAAGAGTTTACAGCGTGCTTTTCAATTCCTATGCGTTTATTTTCGGATTTCTTCCGATCACGTTGATTTTATTTTTCCTGATCGGAAAGCGCAGTCAATTTCTGGCCGCCGCCTGGCTGACGCTCGCTTCCCTGGCGTTTTACGGCTGGTGGAACCCGAACTACCTTTTGCTGTTGTTGCTTTCGATCGGCTTCAACTTCCGGATCGGCAAACAGATCGCCCTGATGAAACTCCGTTCTTCCAGATGGACCAAAGCGGTCTTCATACTCGGCGTTGCGGTTAACCTCGGCTTGCTCGGCTACTATAAATATCTTGGGTTTCTGATCGGCAACCTGAATCATTTCGTCGAGCGGTCGTTGCCGGTTCCCGAGATCGTGCTGCCGCTCGGCATCTCGTTCTTCACGTTCACCCAGTTGGCTTTTCTCGCCGACGCTTACCAGGGCCATGCGAAAGAATTCCGCCCTGTGCATTACGCTTTGTTCGTGACTTATTTCCCGCATTTGATCGCCGGGCCGGTGCTGCACCACAAGGAGATGATGTCGCAATTCGCCAAGCCCGCCATCTACCGGATCGATTGGGAAAATCTGGCGGTCGGCTTGTCGGTTTTTTTCATCGGCCTGTTCAAGAAGATGTTGCTTGCGGACGAGATGGCGCAGTATGCCCGGCCCGCGTTCGATGCGGCGGCCGAAGGAGAGGCATTGGGAATGCTCGACGCCTGGGGCGGGGCCTTGGCGTACAGTTTCCAGCTTTATTTCGATTTTTCCGCCTATTCGGACATGGCGATCGGCATCTCGCTCCTGTTCGGGATCAAGCTGCCGCTGAATTTCGATTCGCCGTACAAGGCCGCCAGCATCATCGATTTCTGGCGGCGCTGGCATATGACCCTGTCGCGCTTCCTGCGCGATTACCTTTACATTCCGCTGGGCGGAAACCGGCGCGGGCCGTTCCGACGGTATCTGAACCTGTTGGTCACGATGGTGCTCGGCGGCGCTTGGCATGGGGCGAACTGGACCTACATTCTGTGGGGCGCTCTGCACGGCCTGTACCTGGTCGTCAACCACCAGTGGCAGAGCAGCGTCTTGCGCCGGTGGGTGACGGCTTGCGTGCCCGCGCCGGTGTACCACAAAATCGCATTGCTGACGACTTTTCTCGCCGTCGTGGTGGCGTGGGTGTTTTTCCGCGCCGAGAATGTCGATGCGGCGCGGCTCCTGCTGGAAGGCATGGCCGGACAGCACGGCGTCGCACTGCCTTTGAAATGGCGGCAGGGGATGGGGGGAGCGGCCGAAATCCTGGCTCGGCACGGCATCGAGTTCCGCAACACCGACACCTTCAACGCCGCCAAGGCGCCGGTCCGGATTCTGATTTGCCTGGGCATCGTCTGGTTTCTTCCGAATACCCAGCAAATCATGGCGCGCTATCGTCCCGCGCTGGGCCTGGACGTTCCCGGCGAAATCCCGCAAGTCTGGTGGCATTGGCGGCCCAGCGGCGCATGGCTGGGCTTCGCCGTGACCGCCGCGACGCTCGGCATCCTGTCGCTGAACGAGATCAGCGAGTTCATCTATTTCCAATTCTGATAATGCGGCCGAAACGTTTTGCCCTGTCGCTGCTGATCGGCATCGGCCTGATTCTCGCCGCGGTCGCCGCACTCAACCGGATGGTGGATCCTTTCTGGTATTACCGCGATTTCGAGATCGACGGCCTGAACAAGGTCAAAACCAAAATGCGGCGTTTCGAACGCCATGTGAAGCCGATGGTCGTCGCGCGGGAGCAGCCGGAGGCGTTGATTTTCGGCAGTTCGTTCGCGGAAATCGGTTTCGACCCGACCCATGCCGGATTTACCGGCGGCGGCAAATTGGCCGGCTACAATTTCGGGATTGCCGGCGCGGATTGGGGGCGGGTGCTTTGCTATTTCGATTATGCGGTTGCTGCGACCGGAATGAAGCGGGCCTTCATCGGAATCACGCCGGGCGCCATGCCGCGCGTCGACTGCAAAGGCCGGTTGCCCGAAATCGACGGGTTTTCGGAAAGCAAATTGCTGTTGTCCCTGAAAGCGGTCTCCGCCTCGATCGGCACGATCAGGGAGCAGCGCAAGAACAGCCCGAGCCATACCCGCGAAGGCATGTATTATTACATCCGGGGCTTGCCGGGCGTGGAAGGCCAATTCCGCCAGTTTTTCGGCGAGCGGCTGAAAAAACAGCATTGCGACCTGACCTCCTTGCAACAGTCCGTGCCCGCGCCGCCCATACTGGACGCGGCCTTGCCCGGTGCCGATCCGGGACTCGATCTGGAAGGCTTGCGGCATATCGTCCGCCTCGCAAAACGGAAAGGCATCGAACTGACTTTGCTCGCCTACCCAAAACATGCGCTTTGGCTGGAGTTCGACGCGGTGTGCGGCGCCTACAAAGCTTATTGGTCGGGGCTCACCGCGGTCGCCGCGCTTCTCGAAGAGGAGGGCGGCCGTGCGGCGCTGTGGGAGTTTAGCCGCTACAACGGGATTACCGGCGAGCCAATCACTCAAAACAGCGCCGTTTATTGGCAGGATCCCGAACATTTCAATTACGAGTTCGGGAATCGGATTTTCGATGCGATTTATAAGCATCGGGACGAGGATCATCTCGGCAGCCGGATCACCTCAGGGAATATCTCGCGGGTTTACCGAAGCTATCTTGACAACAGAATTTCTTATCTCGGCTCCCATCCGGAGATTCTGGCGGCGCTGCGGAAGCAGCTGCTGTTGCCGGGGCGCGATTGACGGCGGTTTGCAAGCCGGGGCCTGGATTCCTCCATGCTGGCTCGTAGGCCGGATAAGCGAAGCGCATCCGGCGATCATAGAGTGGATGCGCTTCGCTTATCCGGCCTACGAGATATCTTGACTTGACGGCAAGAGGGGGACTTATTCGGAGTTTCCTTAAGCGCAAAATAGGCTGACGAGGGGCGTTCCGGCGGATTGGTCGTGACTGCGATTTTTTCGCTTCGAGAATGCCTCGGCCGTTATTTCGCTCCCAGATGGTCGGAAATCTTCAGGGTGAAACAGCTTCCGGTCCCCGGCGTGCTGACGACGCTGACATCTCCCGAGAGCAAATCGACCGCAATTTTTCGCGTCAGATACAATCCCAAGCCGGTACCCGAGGTTCTTAAGCGCAAAAAAGAGTCCAGGCGCTCGAAAGGAATGAATAGCTTCTGCATCTGCTCCGTTTCGATGCCGATGCCGGTATCCCTGATCTCGATCGATACCTTTCCGTCGGCCGCGCGCGCGGAAATCGCGACACTGCCTTGTTCGGTGTATTTGATCGCGTTGCTCAACAAGTTGATGACGCACTGCAGCACCCGTTTTTGGTCGGAATGGACAGGAAAAGGCTCGGCATCCATCGTCAGCACTAAGCCTTTTTCCTGCGCCTGAGCCTTTACCGTATCGGTTGCCTGGGAGACGAGGGCGTGCAGGTCGAAATCGCTCGGAAAGACATCGATGCGTCCGGCTTCGATCTTGGAAATATCGATGATGTCGGTGATCAGGTCGAGCAGATGCCGTGCAGACCGGGCGACGCGGCTCAATTGATCGCGCTGGCGTTCGTTCAGGTCGCCGGACAAGCCTTGCAATAAAATGCCGGTGAAGCCGATGATCGCATTGAGCGGCGTGCGCAGTTCATGCGACATGGTGGCGATGAACATCGATTTGGTGCGGTCGGCCGATACGGCGGCTTCCTTGGCTTGAAGCAGTTGCCTTTCTATTTCCTTTTGCTGGGACATGTCGGTAACGATATTGGCGACGTATTGTGGGTTGCCGCCTTCATCGCATACCGCAAAGAAGTTGTCGAGCGTCGGGATGCGTTTTCCGTGGCTCTTGCCCAGTTCGAGTTCGCCGATCCATTGGCCGTGGCCGAGCAGTTTCGGCAGGACTTCGGAGCTGAGCCTGCGGGCGGCCTCTTCGGTGTAATAGTCGGTCAATACTTTGGAAGGATCGAAAGGAATCCCGAGCGAAGCCAGCGTTTTTTTCAGGGCAGGATTCATATAGATGACTTCGCCCTGCATTTTGGCCATCCCCATGCCCTGGCCGGCGCTTTCCGAAAACCAGCGGAATGCCCGCAGCGTTTCTTCGGTTTGTTTCAGTTGGGTAATGTCGACATGGCAGCCCAGAATGCGGGTGGGCCGCCCCTCCTGATCCCAGGCGACCGCTTCGCCGCGCGAACGGATCCAGAGATAGGAACCGTTTTTGTGCCGTAAACGGAATTCCGATTCATAGGCGGATTTTTTCCTTTCGATATATTCGAAGTTGTCCGCAATGGCGCGATCCTTGTCCTCCGGGTGCAGCCGGCTTTCCCATTCCAGATAATGCCCTGCTATTTCATGGTCTTCGTAGCCGATCTGGCGTTTGTATTCGGGAGTAAACATGACGCTGTCATCCACGATATTCCAGTCCCATACGCCGATATCCGCCGCTTTCGTCGCCAGGCGCAAACGCAGTTCGCTTTCCCTCAAAGTGGCTTCGGCCTGCCGGCGGTCGGCCGCTTCCGCAAGCAACTCGGCGTTCAATTTGATCAGTTCGACAGTGCGTTCCCTGACCTTGGCTTCCAGTTCCAGATTGGCGGCGCGCAGTTTGTCTTCGGCTTCTTTTCTTTTGACGACTTCGAAGGCGAGGGAGGCGAGGTCGGCAATCGAACCGGCGAAGTTTTGTTCGTCCAGCGTCCAATGCCTTTTTGTCCCTACATGCTCATGACAGATGACGCCGATCATTTCGTTGCCGAACTGGATGGGGGCGTCCAGCAGGGAGGTAATGCTGAATTGAGGCAGGTAATGGTCGCGGAACTCCTGCGTGACCGGATCTGCGAACGTATCGTCGACCGCGATATTGCGGGCGCCCAGCAAGGCGGCGAAATAGGAAGGATAGTCGGCGGTCGACAGCTTCCCGCCGGAAAGGTGGCGGTTGCTGCCCAGTTCGTAAAGGTCGGCGCAGCAAAGCGCGGTACGGTCGTCGTTGAACAGCCAGATGCTCGCCCGTTCGACTTCCAGCGTCGCCGCGGACGTTTCGGTCATGATTTTCA
Source organism: Methylomicrobium agile (assembly GCF_000733855.1). NCBI lineage: Bacteria > Pseudomonadati > Pseudomonadota > Gammaproteobacteria > Methylococcales > Methylococcaceae > Methylomicrobium > Methylomicrobium agile. The sequence continues at coordinate 422,530 of NZ_JPOJ01000001.1, read as the reverse complement.
GCGTGGCGTAAAGATCGCCGGAACTGATCGAATCGCCGAGCGCGATGCGGGACAGTGCGAGATTTTGCCTTTTCAGCCGTTTTTCGTTGCTCCGCAGGGCATTTTGCTCGCGGCGGTGCACTTCCAGATAGTCGGCCAGAATCAACGTCAGCGTTATTCCTGCCAGCAATACGTTCCAGGACAACCAGTTGCGGGACAGCCCGGAATAAGCCGCAACGGATGCCTTGACCGGCGCGGAATGGCTCTGCGTCAGGCGGGTTTCGAATTGATGGACGATAAAAAATCCGCACATTGTCAGGCCGATGCAGGGCGCGACGAGCGGAAACAGCAGTCCTCTGCGGCTTTCCTTCCGGTTCCAGACCAGCAGCAGCGGCGTCATGACAAGCATGCCCGCCGCATCCCCAACCCACCAGGTGAACGCCGCTTCGGAATAATGCCCGAAGTCCATTTGCCGCGACAGCAACAGGCCGAGGCAACCGGCGGCGGCGCCGACGGTCCCGGAGCCGAAGCAGATCAGAGTAAAACGTTTGATATCCCGCAACGTTTCCGGCGCCAGTCCGGAAAAGCTGAGTTTGAACAGATAGCCGGCAAGGGCGAATTCAAGCATCGAGCCGAACGCCATGATGGCCGCTCCCGAAACGGCCGGCATCGCCATGCCGCCCTGCTGGCTTAAATAGAGCAGGTTATAGGCGAACGATCCGAGCCCTGCGCCGATGACGAGCCGGTAACCGCAAACCAGCACGGCGGCAAGCGAAATTCCCGACGCCGGCCAAATAGCCATCGCGTTGCCGGCAAATTCGGAGGCATTGAAAGCGGCAAGCCGGGCGGCCAGATAATAAACCAGCGCCATCAGCAAAATGGCGCCCGTCTCTCTGACTAAAGGCTGGGTCGGCAAAACTTTGCGAAGAGACAACATGATCGGCTTTTAGCGGGTTCCGGCGGAAAGGGGGCACGTTGAAAGCAAATGCCTCGACAGGAAAGCGGGTTTCTCCGAAGCCTTGAACAAACCCTGCTGGATTCTATTCTTGAATCGGCAAAACTACAAGGCGGGAATCGGGCGATAATAAGGCATAATCCGACAAGACGAGGCGGATAAACCACTATCCTTCCGGTTAATTCGCAATTTTTGAGGGCAGGTGCTACACTTGCCGCATATTCAGTATTGCGGCGGCGGGAGATGGGAATGGCCTCGGTTCTGGTTATTGAGGACAATGAAGATAATCTGGAATTGATCCGGTTCATTCTTGAGGCGCACGGTTACCGTGTCGACCATGCCGCTTCCGGCCTTGAAGGCGTTGCACGCGCGTTGACGCTGATTCCAGACTTCATTCTGCTCGATATTCAGCTTCCCGACATCGACGGCGAGGAAGTGCTCAGGCGCATTCGCGAGCAGGAGGCCGGCCGGCACATTCCGATCATCGCGGTGACTTCCTATGCCATGTCCGGCGACCGGGAACGTTTGCTGGCGGCCGGATGCAACGGTTATATCGAGAAACCCATCGATCCTTATACGATCATCGGGCAGATCATGATGGTTGTTAGCCAGTCCTATGATAAATCATGAATCGATTGTATTGATCGCGGAAGACGAGGAGAACTCCCGCGTATTGCTGGAGAATACCCTGTCGGCGGTCGGTTATCGGGTGCTTTCCGCGTCGAATGGGCAAGAGGCGATCGCTCTGGCGAAAACCTGCACGCCCGACATTATCGTGTCCGACATTCTGATGCCGGTCATGGACGGCTACGCGCTTTGCCGTTGCATCAAAAAGGATGAGGCCCTCAAACAGGTGCCGTTCATTTTCTATACGGCCACTTATACGGATCGCGAAGACGAAGTCCTGGCGCTGTCGCTGGGAGCCGACCGGTTTATCGTAAAACCGGTCGAAATGCAGGAACTGCTCCGGATCATGGAAGAAACGATCGAATCTTCTTCCAAAGGCAAAGCGTCGGTGCGCGAGCCCCAGCTGCCGGACGAGCAACTCGAACAGATGCATAACGAACGGTTGCAGTCCAAACTCAATAATAAACTGGCCGAACTGGATAGCGAGCGCAAGCGCCTGCTGGAGAGCGAACAACGCTTCCGCGATTATGCGGAAGCCTCTTCGGACTGGTTTTGGGAGTCGGATCGCGATATGGTGATCACCAAGATAACCAGCGGCCCGCCGGAGCTTTTGTTTTTCGGATTGTCCGGACTGGCGAAGCGGATCGAATGCGCTACGGACCCGGTCGACGATCCCCATCAGGGCTATCTGGAGTCCTTGCGGCAGAAGAAAGCGTTTCAGGATGTGATCCTGGAATTCGAAGGCAGCAATCAGCGCTTGCTGACCATCCGTTTTTCGGGAAAACCGTATTATGACAGTCACGGCGAATTTCAAGGCTACCGCGGCGTGGGCCGCGACATGACCGAAACGGTCGCGCTGATCCATCAAATCGAATATCTCGCCACTCACGACGAACTGACCGGCCTGCCGAACCGCTCGCATTTCTGGGAGTGTTTGAACCTGGCCTTGAGCCGCGCCCGGCTCAACGTGTGCCGGCTGAGCCTGCTGTTCATCGATGTCGATCATTTTAAACGCATCAACGACACGTTGGGACACGATGCCGGCGATCAGTTGCTGCAGGAGATCGCGGCCCGGATTCGGCGAACGATCCGGGAGCATGACACCATTGCCCGCATCGGCAGCGACGAGTTCGTTCTGCTGATCGAAGAAGAATATCCCAGCGGCGCCCACCGGGTGGCGCTCGATATTCTGAAGCAATTCGAAGCGCCGATACTGGTGCGCGAACAGCGAATTTTCGTGACGGTCAGCATCGGGCTCAGCGTCTATCCCGACGATACGCAGCAGGCGAAGATGCTGCTTTCCTACGCGGATCTCGCCATGTACCGCGCCAAGGAACAAGGCCGCAACAGCTTCCAGTACTTTACCGACGAACTGAATCTGGCGGCGCACGAATGGCTGTCGATCGAAAACGGTTTGCATCAGGCGCTGGAACGGAACGAGCTGTTCCTGCTTTACCAGCCGCAAATCGACCTCAAGAGCCGGCGTCTCATCGGCGTGGAAGCATTGATCCGGTGGCGGCATCCGGAGCGGGGGCTGATCATGCCGGATAAATTCATTCCGATTGCTGAACAATCCGGCCTGATCGTGAACCTCGGGCGATGGTGTCTGGACACCGCATGCCGGCAAATACGCGCTTGGGACAGCGAAAATTTTTACGTGCCGCGCGTAGCGGTCAATATTTCCGCCCGGCATGTGCGCAACAGCCGAATTTCCGAAGATGTGTGTGCGGCGCTAGCCGCTCACGGCGTCGAACCGGGCAGGATCGGCATCGAAATCACCGAGCATACCCTGCTTGAGAATGTCGATACCATCAGCCATACGCTGAACGACATGCATCGGCGCGGCACCTATCTGGCGCTGGACGATTTCGGTACCGGTTATTCCTCGCTGGGCTATCTCAAACTTTTACCCGTGGACGAACTCAAGATCGATCGCAGCTTCATCCGCGGCGTTGCTGAGCGGGACGACGACATCGCCATCGTCAAGGCCGTGATAGCGCTCGGCAAAACCCTCGGCAAGAAAGTGCTTGCCGAGGGCGTGGAAAATTTCGAGCAAGCCGGCGTACTGGAGGCACTGGGCTGCGACGCCATTCAGGGTTATCTGGTCGCCAAGCCTCTGTCCTCGGTAGAGGTGAAGTCGTGGACTGCACCGCCGCTGCCTTTCGAAGAACCCGGGCAAGCCGGCACTGTCATCGATACGGCCTGAGGCCGGCAGCGTACACCACGCGCTGACGCCGCCGCTGTCTTTTCAATAAAATCCGCTTCGTCCTGACTGATTCGATATAATGGGCGCCTTTCGAATCAATCTGATGCTGAAGGGCGGCCATGGCGGAGAGGAATAACGAAAAACACAAGATCGTGATCGTCGGCGGCGGCGCATCCGGACTGGAGTTGGCGACCCGACTGGGCCGCAAGCTCGGCAAAAAAGGGCTGGCGGAAGTGACGCTGTTCGACGCCGCTTCGACCCATATCTGGAAGCCTTTATTGCACGAAGTCGCGGCCGGCACGCTGGACGAATCCGAACAGGTCGAATATCTGGCCCAGGGTTATCGGAACCGTTTCCGCTTCCGGCTCGGCCGGATGGAAGGGCTGAATCGCGCCAAAAAGGAAATCACGATCGCGCCGACCTTGAGCGACAGTGGCGAGGAACTGATTCCGCGGCGGACGTTCGGTTACGACACGCTGGTGATGGCGGTCGGCAGCGTCAGCAATTCTTTCAATATCCGGGGCGTTACCGAGCATTGCCTGTTCCTCGACACGACGCAGCAGGCTTTCCGCTTTCAACGGCAGTTGGTCGAGACTTATATCAAGACCTTTGCGGATGAGCGACGCATCCATGAGAAGCCGCTGTCGATCGTGATCATCGGCGCCGGGGCAACCGGCGTGGAACTGGTCGCGCAACTGCACGAAGTGACCAATCTGCTGGCGGTGTACGGGCTTCGCGAATCCACCAACGTCCGGCTGACGATTATCGAGGCCGCGCCGCAGCTCTTGCCGGCGCTGCCGGGCAAACTTGCCGAGGCGACCAAGCAGCAGTTGCTCAAGCTGGGCGTCGACCTTAAACTCGGCTGCCGGGTCACCGAAGTGACCGAGGAACACATCAAGACCCACGACGGCGAAATCATCCCGGCCGATCTGAAGGTCTGGGCCGCCGGCATCAAGGGGCCGGACTGGCTGAAGCAAGTGGACGGTCTCGAAACCAATCATCTGAACCAGCTGGTCGTCGACGAATGCCTGCAGACCTCCGATCCGTCGATCTTCGCGATGGGCGACTGCGCGGCCTGCGCCTGGCCGGGGCATCCCGGCAATATCCCGCCGCGCGCGCAGGCCGCGCACCAGCAGGCGTCGGCATTGTACAAAACGCTGCGTAACCGGCTGGCCGGCAAGCCGCCGGTCAAGTTCGTCTACTACGATTACGGTTCGCTGGTGTCGCTCGGCAAATATACGACCGTCGGCAATCTGATGGGCAACCTGATGGGCACGGTCAGCGTCGGCGGGTTCATTGCCCGGGTCGTGTACCTGTCCTTATACAAGATGCACCAGGTCGCGATCCACGGCTATTTCCGGACCGCCATGCTGACGCTCTCCAATTTATTCAGACGCACGGTGCACGCGATGATCAAGCTGCACTGATTTTTTCTTCAATATTATTAAAACAAGAACATGCTGGAAATAGAATACGAGTTCAGAGAAGAAGATCTGGTCAATTTCAACGAAGCGCAATACCTGAATTCGAAAGACGTTCAAAACCAAATCAACAAAAATCGCTGGATCGTGCCGAGCATCATGGTGCTGATCGGCATGTTTTATTATTACTATTACGGAGACGCCAAGTCGGCGGGTTACGTCGGGCTGGTCGCGGCGCTGTGGGCGCTGCTGTCGCCGAAAGTGATGATGTACGACATGCGCCGGCAAATTCTGAAGCATTACACGCCGCAGGAAAAGAAAGCGATGTTCGGCACCTATACGTTGACGATCGATCCGGCCAATCCGGCTTATCTGTTCGAGCAATCGCCGAGCGGCAAGAACAAAATGCTTTGGAAAGACCTGGTTCGGGTCGAATACGGCAAGCGCTATGTCTACATCTACATTACCCTGAATACCGCGCTGGTGATACCGGTCGAGACGGTCAAGAAAGGGGAGCTGGAGAAATTCGCCGAGCAGGCCGAGAAAATGATCGAGCGCTATGCAGGCTAGAGCAGCTAGGGAATCATCCTGATGAATATGCGATCGACCAATCCCCGCATCGTGGTGCTCGACACCGAAACGACCGGCCTGAGCCCGGAACAGGGCCACCGGGTCATCGAAATCGGCTGCGTCGAACTGGTTAACCGGCGCCTGACCGGCAACCGGTTTCATGTTTACATCAACCCGGAACGGGTGATCGACGCCGGAGCGATCGAAGTGCACGGGATCACCAACGAGTTTCTGGAAGACAAGCCGCGCTTCGCCGGCGTTGCGGAGGATTTTCTGGCGTTTGTGCAGGGCGCCGAACTGGTCATTCACAATGCGCCGTTCGATGTCGGCTTCATCAACCACGAATTCGCTCTGCTCGACGATCCGCTGGCGTCGATAACCGAGTACTGCCAAGTCTTCGACACGCTCGCCTTCGCGCGCCAGAAACATCCGGGCCAGCGTAACAGCCTGGATGCGCTCTGCAAGCGTTACGGCGTCGACAACAGCCAGCGCGAACTGCACGGCGCATTGCTCGACGCGGAAATTCTCGCCGACGTTTATCTGTTGATGACCGGCGGGCAGTTTTCGCTGCTCGATGAAGCCTCCGAGGTCCAGGCGGCGGTAGCGGTCGAATCCGGCCTGGTCCAGCGCATTGCGTCCGACCGGCCGCGTTTGAAGGTGATTGCCTGCGATCCGGGGGAACTGGAAGCGCACCGGCAGCGTCTGGCCGCGATCGAGAAAGCGGGCGGCGTGTGTTTATGGAACCGTTGATTCGATTGCAACCCACGCCGCCTGGTAGCCCTGTAGGTCGGGCAACCGCTTTATCGTTGCCCGACGTTCATGTGGCGATCCTGCTTCGGAATATGGCGCGGGTCTGAAACCCTGCCACCTTTCAAGGCATTGGAAATGTCGGGCGCAAAAAGCGCGTGCCCGACCTACGCGACTGATGAAAAACATGAGATTATGCCTCAATCCGCTGTATTTCTTTTGCCATTTTAACCAATTCAAAAGATTCTCCATTTGACAAGCCCTGCCTGAATCTCTCCAATTCAGAAAAGCCGCATTTTTTGTAAAAAGGCTCGCCAGAAAGTGTAGCGGTCAGATATAAAGTCTGAATACCTTTATGCAAACATTCATTTTCGCAGGCCGCAAGGAGGCGCGTGGCAACACCTCTTCGGGCACAATCCGGATGTACGAAAAAGCCCCTTATTTCCGCTTTCTGAGCGTCGGAAGCGTCGATTGTCCAACCTCCACAGCCGATGAAGCTATTTTGATACTCGGCGACAAAAAAACTGCCGGCGGAAATCAATTCTTCGATGCCGCTTACTAACTCCAATGCTGTTTCAATCTCCGACTGTTTATAGTATGGCGATTGAAGTATTCGGGCTGATTTTGAAATTAACGCCCGAATACGAGCAAGATTTTTCAAACTGGCTTTATAGATATTTGGATCCATAATCTAACGCTGCAAATCAACGGTAGACAAAGCGCAGCGAAGCGACGCTTTTGACTGTCCCGGTGCATTTCCCTTGTTAGACATCATTTTCCACCCGCCAAATCGATAAATGTGCCGGTTGTATAGGATGCCTCTTCAGATAGCAGCCAGAGGATTGCATTCGCGACTTCGGCTGGCTGCCCGCCCCGCTTCATCGGCAACGATTCTTTTATACGATCTACCCGCCCTGGCTCACCGCCATCAGCATGCATGTCCGTATAGATAAATGCAGGACGTACCGCGTTAACGCGAATTCCTTCTTCCGCAACCTCTTGGGACAAACCTATAGTAAGCGTGTCGATCGCGCCCTTTGATGCCGCATAGTCAACATATTCGCCCGCTGAACCGAGTCTCGATGCGGCAGACGATACATTTACGATGGCTCCGCCATGGCCCCCATGTTTTGTTGACATGCGCCTCACTGCCTCCCTTGCACATAGAAAAGAGCCGACCACGTTCGCCGCGAAAATCCGATGTAGTCGCGCCGCATCGATATCCTCGACTCGCATTTGCTTCTCAAGAATACCGGCATTATTAACTAGCGCCGATATTGGCCCGAGTTGCTCATCTATGACTTTAAACAGATTTTTGACTTCCGATTCCAGTGAAACATCTGCCGCGACAGCAATGGCATTGCCGCCTTTCGATTTGATCTCATCAACGACTGCTTCAGCGGCTGCCTGATTCTTTCGATAGTTGATGCAAACGGTATATTCGCGCGCTGCCGCAAGCAGTGCGGTTGCAGCGCCAATTCCACGACTGCCGCCAGTAATGACTAGCACTTTATTCATAAGTAATGCTCATAGACGTATCTGTTCCTTCGAACTGTGGTTCTTGCCGCTCAACGCCAAGCTAAGGGCCGTAGGGCGTTTTCGCGATAGCAGAACGCCAACCGGCTTCAAAGCGATGGCGGATTGCCTATCGGCGAATCCGCCTTACCGGGTTTTCGCTGCGATGACTGCGGGCATACGCAATGCCGCGACCTGAACGCGGCAATCAATATCGAGTGGGAAGGCCTTCGCCTTGCCGCCGAAGGGGCGGGTAACGCCCTGTGTGGCACTATAAAACCGAAGGTTAATCCGCGGATAGTTGAACTTTTACGACGCCTTGGACGGAACAAGCCGAGGAAAAGTAAGGGATCATTCCAATCAACCGAGCACACACCCAAGAAACCGCCGAACAACAGCCATCTGGCTCGGTTTTTCCAACGAACTTAATCGAAGGCAACGCTTTTCACTTGACATTATGCCAAAAGAAACCATAATGAAACCTTATTGGTTCTCAGCGAGATTATAATATGGCTACTTTGACACTTAAAAACATACCAGACAATCTTTATAACCAATTAAAGGAAGCGGCCAAATTACATCACAGAAGCATTAACAGTGAAATTCTGTATTGCGTGGAACGCACCATCAACCCTCACAAAATTAATGTTAACGAACATTTGGCAATGGCGAAGCAGTTGAGGGCTAAAACCGCAAATTACTTATTAACAGACGAAAAAATCGATAAAGCTAAGTCTGAAGGCAGACCATGATTGTTGCCGATACTAACACAATTGCCTATCTCTACTTCAACAGCGAGAAATCCGCTCAAGCGGAACAACTGTTGATACTTGAACCGAAATGGATTGCCCCCAATCTTTGGAAAAGTGAGTTTCGTAACGTGTTAACGCTCTATTTGCGAAAAAACATTTTAACTTTTGATGAAATTCTGTTGATTACCCAACAGGCTGAAAACTTGATGCTTGAAAATGAGTACGAGGTTTCATCCGCTCACATTTTACAATTGGTAAACGCCAGTAATTGCTCTGCATACGACTGTGAATTTGTTGCTTTGGCAAAGCTCTTAAGTATTCCGCTAATCACGGCGGATAAAAAAATTATTAACGAGTTTCCCGATATTGCTAGAACGATTGATAGCTTTATTGCCTAACGTTGGAGGTAACCGGACTGCCGTTTGCGGCAGGTCCGGTTAACCGAATTGTTAGCCTGATGACAGCGAAGTGGTGTTTTATTTTTTGTCATTTTTCTCGAAAGTTAATGGGGCTGGAGCCTTAATTCCACCGCGTTTACTCCAAACCGAAGACGAGTCGGCACGACTGGCATTTACACAATTGGGTTTAGCTGCCAACTCACCAGGATTTGAGTTGCATTTGGCAAGCTGAGCTTTGCGCTCAGCAGGATGCTCTTTAAACCATTCGACAGTTTGGACAACCTCTTGTGCATTTCCTTCCTTGCAGCCTACCAAGACTGCAACCAACGCGAGCATCATTACTACATCTTGCTTCATGTGGAACTTCCCTTCTAACAAGGATAACGTAAAGGTAAGGCGCGCGCCGTGGACAAGCCTTAAACGAAACCGCCGAACCCGATTAAAAAGCAATCCTTCAAAACCGCCTTAGGGCGGCGCGTCCCTTTGACCGTTTTGTTAGGCTGTAGAGAACGGTTAAAGCCAAGAACTCATAAATCGCTCGGATTAAGCCCAGTATGTTTGGCTATTCGAGTCAGCATACGAGGCCCGATTTCTTCGCCGTCATGAAAGGCGAACACAAAATCAGGCCAACCATCACGGGATAAGGTACGATGAGAGCCGGATTGACGCTTAATGCTCCAGCCAATGTAAAGTAGAGCAGCAAGAACACGTTTAGCCTTTGTAGAAGGCCATTGGCTCATGCCGCTACGAACTCAATACTGATTGGCACAGGCTGACTTTCCCCTATTTCAATTCGTTCTGCGAGCACTCGCAGAGCCAATGTTTCCGCCTTAGCCATTGCTTCATTGGCGGAAACACCGTAAGTAAGCACGCCAGGAAGTTCTGGCACTTCGGCTAACCAGCGACCATCAGCTTCGCGTTCATACTCAATATGAAAATTCATGCTGCCCCCATTGTAAGGAAATTAGTGGCTTATTGTACGCCTGCTATGCAAAGAAACCTAGCAACGCCTAACGTTACGGTAAGGGGCGCGCCGTTCACAGAGCTTAAACGAAGCCGCCGAACCTTGATAAAAAACCAAACTTCAAAACCGCCAACGGGCGGCGCGTCGCCTTGACCGACTTGTTGGGCCGAATTATGAAAACCAGACCAACAAGTAACTAACCAAAAAACACAAATATGACTATTGAAACTGAAAACTATGTTATTGAAACACCAGAAACGTACTTTGAAATAAGCACAGATGCCGGAAAACTAGCCTTGCTCGAATAGCTTGAAAAACTTAAGGCACAAAATAAAGAGCTTGTTTGTATGCTACCAGAAGGTAGTGCCTTATTAAAAAAGATTTACTATTACACAAGTACACCAAGAGCTTGAAATAATAACCCAAGAGCAATTAAAAACATACCGCGCTTAAAGCTTTCATGTTCAGCTTTTTGACGCTTGAACTCAATTGCTCCGCCGTCACAAAACAACCCGTAGTATGGCGGTTTTAATGATGCGATTGTAACACCGACAATATCAATGTTGAGACCGAGCAAGGATAGAAATTTGTTAAATGCAGTTTCGCCAGAAAATCCGTGACTAACAAAGAACCAAACCCATATAAGCAATGTTGTGAATATGAGTATCATTTTATGAAAAGTTGTCCACTCAACTTTAATCTCGTTGTCAGGAGGGTATTTTGGGTTTTCTAGATCACTCATATTTGGCCGCCCAACGTTAAGTAGACACCTATACAGGTGTATATTAATCTACGATTATCGGTGTATAACGCCACTCTGATAATCTGCTAAACTGGATACTACAATATTTAATTATTGATAGCAACCTCTTTATGCTAACGAAAAATACACCTCCAAAGCTCCTAGATCAAGTCCGTGACCGGATTCGCGTCAAGCACTATAGTATCCGTACCGAGAAGCTTTACGTGCAGTGGATCAAGCGGTTTATTTTGTTTCACGGTAAACGCCATCCGTTAGAAATGGGTGCAATGGAAATTGAAACTTTTTTGACGCATCTCGCAGTGGAAGGCCAGGTATCGGCTTCAACACAAAACCAAGCATTGTCCGCTTTACTATTTTTGTACAAAGAAATCCTTTTAATCGATTTGCCCTGGCTGGATAATATCGTGCGTGCCAAGCAACCGCAATGTTTACCCAGTGTGTTGACGCGAACCGAGGTGAGCACCGTGCTGGCGCGGATGAGCGGAGTCTATGGATTGATGGCAAATCTCCTTTACGGCACGGGCATGCGCTTGATGGAGTGTGTACGCCTCAGAGTGAATGTTCTCAACAAGGGCGGAAGAGGAGTTGTAAGCCCATTAGATCGGTTATGACGCTGTTTTTCCTAAAAAAACGATCGAATGCAGCCCTTCGCCGGACGGGTTTGGTAAACCCGTCCGGATCTTTTCTCCGAAGTTCAGGCAATGACTGAAACGTTGAAGACGGAACTACAAACTCCGTTTTGCCGTAATACTGCCGGAGCGGATTTCTTCCGGGTGTTGCTATAATGGGCCGGTTGAGTTTTCAATCGGAAAGCGATTCCCTTCCCGTAGCCGAAACAGTAGCCTTTGATGCGTGCGCTCTATACCGTTCTGTTCTATCTTTTAACGCCGTTTATTTTGCTGCGGTTACTCTGGCGCAGCCTTAAGGCTTCGGCCTACCGCCGCCGCTGGAACGAGCGTTTCGGCTTTTACGATAAAATCTATTCCCAAAACGTTGTCTGGTTCCATGCGGTGTCGGTCGGCGAGGCCGAGGCGCTGTTTCCGCTGCTGAAGGTGTTGCAGGCGCGGCGGCCCGAATGGCGCCTGCTGATCACGACCACCACTCCGACCGGTTCGGCCAGGGTGCAGGCGGTGTTCGGCGGCAAAGCGGAGCATGCGTATCTACCCTACGACATGCCGTTCGTGATCGGACGGTTTCTGAGTACCTTCAAGCCGTGCTTTGCGGTAATCATGGAAACCGAGATCTGGCCGAACCTGTACGCGGCCTGCGGCCGGCAGCAAATTCCACTGTTTTTGATCAACGCCCGCCTGTCCGAAAAATCCGCGCGCGGCTATCGAAAGATTCCTTCGCTGATTCGTCCGGCGCTGAAACACGTCAGCCTGATCGCCGCGCAAACCGCGGATGATGCGGAACGGTTTGTGCAGATCGGCGCGAAGCCGGATTCGGTCAAGGTAATGGGCAACATGAAGTTCGACATCGAGATCGCCGAAGAGACGCTGGCGCAGGGCAGGCGGCTCAAAGCTTCGATCTTTGGCGACCGTTTCGTCTGGATTCTCGCCAGCACGCACAAAAACGAGGAAGCGCCGTTTCTGGACCTTTATCCTGAAATCAAGGCAAAAATCCCGAATCTGCTGCTGGCGATCGTGCCCCGGCATCCCGAGCGTTTCAGCGAGGTCAAGAATCTGTGCGAGGAACGCGGGCTGAAAGCCGTGATGCGCACGTCGGGGAGTCACTGTACGGCCGAAACCGATGGGTATATCGCCGATACGATGGGCGAGCTCAAGATGCTTTACGCGGCGGCTGACGTGGCTTTCATCGGCGGCAGCCTGGTGCCGGTCGGGGGGCACAATCTGCTGGAAGCGGCTGCGGCCGGGGTGCCGCTGATGTTCGGACCCTACATGGCCAACTTCAAGGAGATTGCCGCCGGCGTATTGGCGCGCCAGGCCGCGCTGCAGTGCCGGTCTCCGGAAGAAATTACCGCGATACTCCTTTCGTTATATGCCGACCCGGAGCGGCGGGAGGAGCTGGCGGATCGGGCCAGGGCGTTTTTAAACGAAAACCGGGGCGCGATCGCGGCGATTGCCGAGCTGATAGAAGCTGCGATGCTGAAAGGCCGGTAATTCAGCAATATGTATTTGGGCGTTACTCTGGGGAATGAAAATGTAGGGCGGAACGCGATAGCGGTTCCGCCATATGCAATTCCCAATTGGCGGAACCGCTATCGCGTTCCGCCCTACGGGTTTTATCAATCCGACATTTTTTCCGAAAACCCGACCTCCGCATTATAATTTTCTTTTCTCCACTTACACATGCCAAGGAACATCCCCCCGCATGGATAAACCGCGTCAAAGCAAAGTGATCATCATCGGCGCAGGCCCTTCCGGCAGTATCGCGGGGGCCTTGCTCAGAAAACAAGGCTATCAGGTGATCATCCTGGAGCGCCAGCGTTTTCCCCGCTTCAGCATCGGCGAAAGCCTGCTGCCGCAGTGCATGGAGTTCATTAAGGAAGCCGGGATGCTCGACGCGGTCAAGGGCGCCGGCTTCCAGTTCAAGGACGGCGCCGCGTTCGCCTTCGGCGACCATTACACCGAATTCGATTTCGAAGACAAGTTTACCCCCGGCATCGGCACGACCTTTCAGGTCCAGCGCGGCCGCTTCGACGCGCTGCTGGCCGACGAAGCGGCGCGGATGGGCGTCGACATCCACTGGGAGATGGAGGTGAAGTCGGTCGATTTTTCCGGCGATCAGGCCTGTCTGACTGTCGCCGACACGGACGGCCGGATTTACGATTACGCGGCCGACTTCGTGCTCGATGCGAGCGGTTTCGGGCGGATACTGCCGCGCCTGCTCGGTCTGGAGTCTCCGTCGGGATTTCCGGTCCGGCAGGCCCTGTTCGGGCATATCGAAGACCGGATCGACGATCCTGCGTTCGACCGGAACAAAATCCGGATCACCGTGCATCCGGAGCACAAGGACGTCTGGTTCTGGCTGATCCCGTTCAGCAACGGACGCAGCAGCGTCGGCGTAGTGGCCGAACGAACTTTTTATGCGCCGGGCGAGGATTACGGCGCGCAATTGCAGGCATTGATCCATCAGGATGAGGGGCTCGGCCGGATTTTGAAAAACGCGGTATTCGATGACAAGATCAATACATTGGTCGGTTATTCGGCCAACGTCAAAAGCCTTTACGGTCAGAGCTACGCGCTGCTCGGCAACGCGGGCGAGTTTCTCGACCCGATTTTTTCCTCGGGCGTGACGATTGCGATGAAGTCCGCAATGCTGGCCACGGCGGCGCTGGACCGGCAATTCAGGGGCGAGCCGGTCGATTGGGAGCAGGATTATGCGCAGCCGTTGAAACGCGGCGTCGATACGTTCCGGGTATTTGTCGATGCGTGGTACGACGGCCGTTTTCAGGACGTGATCTTCCATTCGCACCAGCAGCCCGAGGTCAAGGCGATGATCTGCTCGATTTTGGCCGGTTACGCCTGGGACGAAAACAATCCTTACGTGAAGAACGCCCGCTCGCGGCTGGATACGCTCGCCGAATTATGCCGCGACGACAGTTAAGCTTGGTTGCCTTGATCATTGGTTTGGCCGGTTGCGCGTCGATTCATCCTCAAGACGGAAGCCTGCCCGAAGCGGCCCGGCAAGCCGGGGTGCGCCCGCAGCCTTTGTTTCCGCTCGCGCCGCCTTTGGGTCCGGAGCGGCGCATCGTGCAGCAGTTGACCGCGCACTGGCCGGAAAGCGAGGAAACGCTGCTCTGCGTGCTGGAACTGGACAGCCGGCGTATCGCGATGGCCGGCCTTACCCAGGATGGGCTGAGCCTGTTCAACTTGACCTATGACGGGAAGACCCTGGAAGCGGACAAAAATCCTCTGGTTCCCGAGACGCTCGTTCCCGAGCTGATCGTTGCGGATTTGCAACTGGTTTACTGGCCGCTCGACAGCGTGCGGAAGCAGTTGCCGAAAGGCTTGACGCTGGAGGCCGGACCGGGCTTCCGCCGCTTATCCGTGGATGGCAAGCCTCTGGTCGAAATACACTATCCGAACACCGACGGCACATGGCCGGAAGCGGCCGAACTGGTCAACCTGCAGTATCATTACCGGCTTGCGATCCGGACGGTCAGCTATGAAGTTGTATCTGAATGACGTCGGCATGCTTTGCGCGGCCGGAAACGGTAAGCGAGAGGTACTGGCGAGGCTGCTGGCCGGAGACCGTTCGGGCCTGGTCTTTACCGACCGGTTCAGCCCCGGCCGGCCGTTCGCGGTGGGCCGGATCGATGCCGAACTGCCGGAAATCGGCGACCGTTTCGGGTATTACCGCTGCCGCAATAACCGCCTGTTGCTGGCCGCACTGGAACAAATCCGCGATACGGTCGAGCGAATGGTCGCCTGCTTTGGGAAGGACCGTATCGGTTGCGTGTTGGGCACGAGTACGTCCGGGGTTCGGAACACCGAGCTGGCGCTGGCTCACCAGGCCCAAAACGGCAGCTTGCCGGACGGTTTCCATTACAAGCAGCAGCAAATGGGGTCGGGCGCCGATTTTCTGGCCGCCTGCCTGAATCTCGGCGGACCGGCCTATACCTTGTCGACCGCCTGTTCTTCGAGCGGACGGGCGATCGCGTCCGCGCGCCGCCTGCTGCGCTTAGGGCTATGCGATGCGGTAATCGTCGGCGGCGCCGATACGCTCTGCAATCTGACGGTCAACGGTTTCGCGGCCCTGGAGTCGTTGAGCGGCGGTTTGTGCAAGCCGTTCGGCGCGCACCGGGACGGGATCAACATCGGCGAGGCGGTCAGTCTGTTCGTGTTGAGTAGGGTGCAGGGTCCTGTCGAACTGCTCGGGATCGGTGCCACCAGCGACGCCTACCATTTTTCCGCGCCCGATCCGGACGGGCTGGCGGTGGGTCGGGCCATGCACTTGGCTCTGGAAGATGCCGGCAAGCGTTCCGAGGAAATCGATTATCTGAATCTGCACGGCACCGCGACCGTGCTGAACGACAGCATGGAAAGCAAGGCGGTCAACGCGTTGTTCGGCGACGCAGTGCCGGCCAGTTCGAGCAAGGGCATGACCGGCCATACGCTGGGCGCGGCAGCCGCGCTCGAACTCGGTTTTTGCTGGCTGCTGCTGAACAGAGGCGACGAAAGGGGCCGGCCGATTCCGAACGTCAGCGACGACACGGATGATCCGCTACTGGCCCCATTGAATCTCGCGCGTCCGGGCGACGAACTGAAGCGCCGGATCGACACCTGCCAAAGCAATTCGTTCGCGTTCGGCGGCAATAACATCTCGATCGTGGTCGGGCGGGCATGAACGATTTTCCGCTGTTCGAGGTCGCCGAACTGCTGCCGCATACCGGCGGGATGATCTGGCTCGACAAAGTGCTTGCCTGGGATGAGGAGACGGCCACTGCCGAGCTGACCGTCCGGACCGGCCCGCTGTTCGGCGGCGGCGATACGGTTCCGGCCTGGGCCGGCATCGAATACATGGCGCAGACGATCGGCCTGTATGCCGGCCTGCATGCCAAGCGGGCCGGCGAGCCGATCAGGCTGGGCTTTTTACTCGGCACCCGGCGTTTCGAGAGCAGCGCGCCCGGCTTCCGGATCGGTTCCGTATTGACGGTACGGGTCGAAAAAATCATGCAGGACGGGCACTTGTCGGTGTTCGACTGCCGGCTAACCGGCGATCATGTTAAAGTAAGCGCCGTGCTGAATGTCTACCAGGCACCCCTCGATACGATAATGCATTATGAAAAATAAGACCGTTTTAGTGACCGGCTCGAGCCGCGGTATCGGCAAGGCGATCGCCTTGTATCTGGCGGCCCAGGGCTACGATCCGGTGTTGCATTGCCGCAGCCGGCGCGATCAAGCCGCGGAGGTCGCGGCGGAAATCGAAACACTCGGCCGCAACGCCCGGATCCTGCAATTCGATATCGGCGACCGCATTCAATGCGCGCAGCACTTGGCCGAGGACATCGATGCGAACGGCGCCTATTACGGCGTGGTCTGCAATGCCGGCATCGCCGCCGACAATGCGTTTCCGTCGCTGACCGGGGAAGAGTGGGACAGCGTGATCCATACCAACCTCGACAGTTTTTATAATGTCTTGCAGCCCATCATCATGCCGATGGTGCGCAGGCGTAAACCGGGCCGCATCGTGACTCTGTCGTCCGTCTCCGGTCTGATCGGCAACCGAGGCCAGGTCAATTACAGCGCCGCCAAGGCCGGCATCATCGGCGCGACCAAGGCGCTGGCGCTGGAACTGGCCAAGCGGGACATCACGGTCAATTGCGTCGCGCCCGGCCTGATCGAAACCGAAATGGTCGAAGCGCTGCCGCTGGACGAGATCAAAAAGATGATTCCGGCGCGCCGTGTCGGGCAGCCGAAAGAGGTCGCCGCAGCGGTCGCTTTTCTGCTGTCCAAGGACGCCGCCTACATTACCCGCCAAGTGATCGCGGTCAACGGAGGCTTGTGCTGATGAAGCGCGTCGTGGTGACCGGGATGGCCGGGCTGTCTCCGCTCGGCAATGACTGGCGGACCGTCTCGGAACGTTTAAAGACGCAGGCGACCGGCATTCGCGCCATGCCCGAATGGGACAAATACCAGGGGCTGAATACGCGGCTCGCAGGCCCGGTCGATTTCGCGCGGCCCGCGCATTATTCCCGCAAGCAGACGCGCAGCATGGGCAAGGTCGCTCTGATGGCGGCCTATGCGACCGAACTGGCGCTGCAGGATGCCGGATTGATCGACGATCCGGTACTGAAAAGCGGGCGTATGGGTGTCGCATACGGCAGCTGTTCTGGCAGTTTCGACGCGATCGCGGATTTCGGCAACATGCTGCTGAACCACCGGACCGACGGGCTGAATGCGACCTCCTATATCCGGATGATGAGCCATACCGCGGCGGTCAACATCGGCCTGTTTTTCGGAATCAACGGCCGCGTTTATACGACGTCCAGCGCCTGCACGTCGGGCAGTCAGGGCATCGGCTACGCCTACGAAGCGATCAAGTACGGCCGGCAGACGCTGATGGCGGCCGGCGGCGCGGACGAGCTTTCGGCCAGCCAGGCGGCCGTGTTCGATACGCTCTATGCGACCAGCCTGAAAAACGACGCGCCCGAAACCACGCCGCGGCCGTTCGATCTGCACCGCGACGGACTGGTGATCGGGGAGGGGGCGGGCACGCTGATTCTCGAAGAGCTTGAGCATGCCAGGTCGCGCGGCGCGGCGATTCACGCCGAAGTGGTCGGCTACGGCACCAATTCGGACGGCCTGCACGTGACCCAGCCCGACAGCCGCAGCATGCAGGTCGCGATGCGGCTCGCGCTCGACGACGCGGGTCTGCTGCCGGGGGCGATCGGCTATATCAGTGCGCACGGCACCGCGACCCAGCATGGCGACGTCGCCGAGAGCCATGCCACTCGGGCGATCTTCGGCGCCCATACGCCGATCAGCGCGATGAAAAGCTATACCGGGCATACGCTCGGCGCCTGCGGCGCGCTGGAGGCCTGGACCGCGATCCGGATGATGCGCGAAGGCTGGTTTCATCCGACCGCGAATCTGGAAACGATCGATCCGGATTGTGCGGAACTGGATTATATTGTCGGCGCGGTCCGCCGGCTCGACTGCGGTTATGTGATGAGCAACAACTTCGCTTTCGGAGGCATCAACACCTCCCTGATTTTTAAACGCTGGGATTGAACGATCCCGAATCAACCCGAGGAAATGAGCATGATAAAAAAAACCAGTTTGCTGTTGGCGTCGTTGATTTTGGCGACCGGTTGTACGACGACCGGGACCTTCAAAGTACCGGAAGGCTCCAAGTTGTATATTTATGAACGGCCGCAACCGGTGCAGGTCGATGCGGGCGGCAAGGTCACGACCAAGCCGTTCTTCTGGACCGCGGCCGGTATGCCGCCGGGCGGCGGGATTCCTTACCGATTGGAAAAAGATGGGCAAACGGTCAAGGAAGGCAGATTGCGGACCAAATTTCGCGTCGTGTCTATCTTCTGGCCGCCATTCGCTGCCATCTATTGGCCGATGGGCTTTAATCCCAACGTCACTTATGATTTAGTCAACGACACCCAGGAGTGAGTCCGGCAGGAGAAGAATCAAGAAAGTGTCAGATGTTGGGTTCTTCCGCCCTGAGTTAAGCACCGTTTCAACCGTATTTATTTAAGTTTCACTACGGTTGAAACGGTTCGGATCGGCTTTATTGCAACATTTCCAACGCTTTTTCCGCCATTTTTTGCTTCGCCTTGTGCTTCGCCGTCTTGGCCGCCTGTTTTGAAGATTCCGGCAGATTGCCGGCTTGTGCTTTCAGTCGTTTGGCGGTTTCCGTGCCTTTTTTGACAGCGTCGGCGCCTTGCTTCAGTTGTTCCGGCGTCGCGGCTTCCAGTTTTTCCTTCGCGGTTGCTTTGAGCGTTTCTACGGCTTGGCTTTTTGCCGCTTCAGGCGCATTTTGTACGGCTTCCTTCACTTGCTTGGCATCCTGCAAGGCCTGATTAGCTGCCTCGGCGCGTTCTACCGCGCCGGGAGCTACCGTTGTCGCGGTATTTTTAGCCGCCTGTTTCGCAATGCTTTCGAGCAGGCTCTGCTCCGCCATGGCTGCGCCAGCGATGGCCAATAATGGGACAAATAAGAACGCTTTTCTTGACATGGTGAATCCTTACAGTTGTGGGTAAATGAAGCGATAGCATATTGGTGTGAAGCTGAATTTAGGATGAATTAAATTTTTAAATTGCGATGTTCAGGATAATCAATTCAGTGCAATAACCTTACATCGGTTATTTGTATTTAGTTATAATCGGCAGTCAATATGAACCATCGGCAGAGGCGGGCGAAATGACGACGATACAGGACCAGAAATTTAAAAAGATACAAGGATTTTTGGAGGCCCAGGTAGTCAAGGCGATGGCCAGCCCTTATTATCGGAAATTGATGGCGTTGCCGCCGACAGAACGCTGGGCCACGATCGCCGGTTTGTTTCTGTTGTCGCAGTTGATCATTTTCGGCGCTTTGTACCTGATCTTCGGCAAAGTCGTGGTGATCGGCTTCCTGGCCAGCATTCTAGCCGGATTGGCGACCGGCGTCGGCGCGTTGCCGGCGCTGTTTTTCCGGAATATCTCGAACAATCTGTTCAACGGCATGCTCGGAGCCGCAGCCGGCGTGATGCTCGCCGCCACCGCGTTTTCGCTGCTGGTTCCCGGCATCGGCTTCGGCAACGCGGTCTGGGCCGGCAAGGGCATTTATCTGGTTTCGTTCGGGATGCTGATCGGCGCGCTGTTTCTGCATTATGCCGACCGTCAGTTGCCGCATGTGCATTTCGATCAGGTGTCCGATCTGCGCAAAACGTCTTTCGGCAAAATCTGGCTGTTTATCGTCGCGATCACGATTCACAACTTTCCGGAAGGCATGTCGGTCGGGGTCAGTTTCGGCACCGGCGAAATGAAAACCGGCATTGTTCTGGCGATCGCGATCGGCTTGCAGAACATTCCCGAAGGCCTGGCCGTCGCGCTGCCGCTGGTCGGATTGGGCTACGACAAATGGCGTGCGGTTGCGATTGCCACCCTGACCGGGCTGGTCGAGCCGGTCGGCGGCTTGCTCGGGATTACGATGGTGACGGTCTTCCAGCCGATTCTTCCGGTGGCGATGGGCTTTGCGGCCGGTGCGATGCTGTTCGTGATCAGCGAAGAGATTATCCCGGAGACGCATGGCGGCGCGGGCGAACGCTCCCGCTATGCCACCTTTGCGCTGATGTTCGGCTTCATCCTGATGATGATTCTGGACAATATGCTGGGTTGAGCCGAACGGCATGCGCCGCGCGAACTCTCTTCTTTCCCGCTTTACACTCTACCGATCTTTCCATTCAGCCATTGCATGGACAAAGCCGAACAATTACTGACGCACCTGACCGCCTGGCTCCATAGTCTTCCTGCCGAGTCCTATTTACAGGTTTTCCTGCACAAGTTTGCTGCCTTGCTGACCGGCGGCAATTGGCGCGAAACCGGGCTTGCCGCCGCCACCAGTTTCGCTTTGATCGTCACTGCCGAAATCGGCGACAAAAGCCAACTGGTCTGTATGACGTTGGCTTCCAGGCACAAAGCCTGGCCGGTGGTGTTGGGGGCGAGCGCGGCGTTCGCCTTGTTGAACACGCTGGCGGTCGTATTCGGCGCCGCGATTGCAAGCTGGCTGCCCGAGTACATCGTCGCGGCGACGGTCGCCTTTCTGTTCGGCGCGTTCGGGATTCACGCCCTGCGCGCAGGCGGCGATGAAGACGAGGAAATCCGCGAAAAAAGCGGGCACGGCATCTTCTTTACCACGTTTTTATTGATTACGGTCGCCGAGTTCGGCGACAAAACGCAGCTTGCGGTCGTGGCGCTGAGCAGCACTTCGATGCCTGCCGCGGTCTGGATCGGATCGACCGCGGCGCTGGTCACGACTTCGGCGCTGGGCGTGCTGGCCGGACGCACGATCCTGCAGAAATTTCCGTTGGCGTTGCTGCACCGGATCAGCGGAACGATTTTTTTGATCTTGTCCCTCGTTGCGGCTTACCGGGCATATGGCGCTTATGCTTCCCGGCTCGCGTAGGGTACGCTGCGCGTACCTTTTCCAAAGCTATCCGGGAGTTCTCCCGAGCAAGGTACGCGCAGCGTACCCTACGAGATGAACCGTCGCCGCTTTCTTCAATACCTCGCTTTGTCGCCTGCCGCCGTTTACGGCTGTTCGGCGGCGCGCCGCGATTATTACCGCCAGCCGGAGTTCGGCGACGTCACGATCCTGCACATGACCGACTGCCATGCGCAGTTGCTGCCGGTGTATTACCGTGAGCCGGCGGTCAATCTAGGTATCGGCGCCGGCAAAAATGCGCCGCCCCACCTGAGCGGCGAGCAGTTCCTGCGCCGTTTCGGCATTCGTCCGCACAGCCGCGAGGCTTACGCCTTGACTCATCTCGATTTTGACAACGCCGCGCACCGTTATGGAAAAATGGGCGGCTTCGCGCACCTGGCGACATTGATCAAAACGATCAGGGCTTTACGCGGGCCTGACAAGACCTTGCTGCTCGACGGCGGCGACAGTTGGCAAGGTTCGGCGACCGCGTTATGGACGCGCGGGCAGGATATGGTCGACGCCTGCAATCTGCTGGGCGTCGACGCGATGACCGGGCATTGGGAGTTTACCTACGGCAAGGAGCGGCTTTTCGAGAATCTGAAACGCTTCAAAGGCGTTTTTCTCGCGCAGAATGCGGCACAGGCCGAGGAAGCGGTTTTTGAGTTTGGCACGGACAATGACGAGCTGTTCAAGCCTTACCTGATCAAACAGTTCGGCAAAATCCGGATTGCGGTGATCGGCCAGGCTTATCCTTATACGCCGATCGCGAACCCGCCGCGTTTCGTCAAGGGTTGGCGGTTCGGGATCGAGGAACGGCGCCTGCAGTCGCTCGTCGGCCGGATACGCGCCGCCGAACGGCCCGACGCGATTATTTTACTGTCCCACAACGGCATGGGTGTCGATCTGAAACTGGCTTCGCGCGTCGCCGGAATCGATCTGATCCTGGGAGGCCATACCCACGATGCGGTTCCCGAACCGATCCCGGTCGCGAATCCGCAAGGCAGGACCTGGGTCACCAACGCGGGCAGCCACGGCAAGTTTCTGGCGGTGATCGACCTGCAAGCCGGAGGCGGTCGGCTGCAGGCGATACGCTATCGTTTGCTGCCGGTCTTTGCGGAGCTATTGGAACCCGATCCGGAAATGCAGAGTCTGATCGATAGCTTGAGAATGCCGTATCTGCCTGTCTTGCGGCAGCCATTGGCCGAGGCGAACGAGCTGCTGTACCGCCGCGATAATTTTTATGGAACTTTCGACGGCCTGATTCTGGATGCGCTGCTGGCCGAGTACGGCGCGGACATCGCGTTGACGCCCGGTTTCCGCTGGGGTACGGCCGTATTGCCTGGCCGGACGATCGCGATGGAAGATGTGATGAATCATACCGCGGTCACTTATCCCGAAACCTATGCCGCCACGATGACGGGCGCACAATTGAAAAACATGCTGGAAGACGTGGCCGATAATCTGTTCAATCCCGATCCTTACTATCGGCAGGGCGGCGACATGGTCAGGACGGGCGGCATGCGGTTCGATTGCGATCCCGCGGCCGAAGGGGGCAAACGCATCGGTGCGATGCGGCTGCAGGGCGGCAAGCCGATCGAGGCCGGGAAACGCTATAAGGTCGCAGGCTGGGCGGCCGTTTCGGCACCGGTGGCCGGAAGGCCGGTTTTCGAGATCGTCGGAGAGCATTTAAAAGCGTCAGTTCGGCATAGGCCGGGGCGAGCAATGAGCGTATGATGGGTTTGCAATCGTTTTTCTTTGATCACACCTCCAGTGTCCGGACGTTTCGATGTTTTTCATAGGTGAAAGAGCCGAGCCTGCGCTGGACGCAATCGAGCGGGACGGAAAACTGTATGGCGTCAGATTGTCCGGAGAATGGAATTTGCGTAATCTGTGCGAGATGCCGGCGCTGCGCCGCCAACTCAGAAAGTATGCGCGAAGCAAGTCCGGGCTGCACTGGGATTTGGAGACGATCGATGTGCTCGACAATGCGGCCGCGCTGATCCTTTGGCAGGAGTGGGGCCGGACCTTGCCCGAGGGGCTGGCGATACGTCCCGAACATCTGCGTATGCTGGAGCGCTGGCAGGCGCAGGAAGTTTCCGAAACCGCGCCGCCCAAACGCGATCTCGGCGCGATATTGCTCTTTCTTTACGGCTTTATAGCCGATTTTTACCGGCAAACATTGGATCTGGTGACCTTGCTGGGCCAGTTACTGCTGGATGTGGGCTACTTGCTGCGCCATCCGGGCCAGGTGCCGTGGACCGAAATTTCGATCACTATCTACGAGTCGGGCGTACGCGCCCTCGGAATCACCGCGCTGGTCGGTTTTCTGATCGGTATCGTGCTGAGCTATCTGTCCGCCCTGCAGCTCAAGCTGTTCGGCGCGGAAATCTACATTATCGACATCCTGGGGCTCAGTATCATTCGCGAACTGGGTCCATTGCTCGCGGCGATCCTGGTCGCGGGACGCTCCGGTTCCGCGATGACCGCGCAGATCGGCATCATGCGGGTCACCGAAGAACTCGATGCGCTGTCCGCGATGGGCATTTCGCATTCGTTGCGGCTGGTGTTGCCGAAGGTCGCGGCCCTGGCGGTCGTGCTGCCGTTGATCGGCGTGTGGACCAGCGGTTCGGCGCTGCTCGGGGGGATGTTTTCGGCGCAGAACACGCTCGACATCGGCTATATGCAGTTCTTTTTGAAGCTGCCCGATGCGGTGCCGTTGTTGAATGTGTTTATCGGCCTGTTGAAAAGCGCGGTGTTCGGCTTTCTGATCGCGCTGGTCGCCTGCCATTTCGGCTTCAAGATCAAGCCGAATACCGAAAGCCTGGGCAATGAAACCACCAATTCGGTTGTCTCTTCGATCACGATCGTGATCATGGTCGATGCGGTGTTCGCGATCCTGTTCATGGGCATCGGGATGCCGATATGAAGGACTCGGCGATCTGTCTCGAACATATCTGGACCCGCTTCGGCGACAAAATTGTGCACAGGGACATCAATCTGAGCCTTGAGCACGGCGAGATCCTCGGACTGGTCGGTGCTTCCGGCAGCGGCAAGACTACGCTGCTGCGCGAAATCATCGGCCTGCAGGCGCCGAGCGAAGGCGAAATCTTCGTAATGGGACAGTCGCTGCATCAAATCGGCCGGCATCTGCAGAGTAACTGCGGGGTACTGTTTCAGAAAGGCGCGTTGTTCAGCGTGCTCAATGTGTTCGACAATATCGCCTTTCCGTTGCGCGAGCTCGGTTTCGACGATGAGGAGATCATCAGGCGGCTGGTGTTCATGAAACTGTCCCGGGTCGGCTTGTCGGTGCGCGACGCCTGGCTGAAGCCGGCGGATTTGTCGGGCGGCATGACCAAGCGGGTGGCGCTCGCGCGTACTCTGATCCTCGAACCGGATTTGTTGCTGTTGGACGAGCCGACCTCCGGCCTCGATCCGATTTCGAGCGAGGATTTCGTCAGTCTTTTGTCCGAATTGCACCGCGATCTGGAGTTTACGGTGGTGATGGTGACGCACGACCTCGACATTCTGCGCGATCTGTGTACCCGGATCGCGGTATTGGCGGACGGCCAACTGGTTGCCTTCGGTCCCCTCGAATCGGTGTTAAGCTGTCCGCATCCGTTCGTCGAGCGTTTTTTTCACAACAACCGCGCCGAGCGGGTTTTTCAAAATCTGGATACGACGCATGGGCAAAAATAAATATGCGCTGATTACCGGCGTCTTCCTGATCGTCCTGACGGCGGCCACCGCCGTGGTTGTGTACTGGATCGGCCATTTCGAGCGCGAACGCAACGTCTACTATGTTTCGACCCGCCAGTCGGTGACCGGCCTGAATCCCGAGTCGACCGTGTTCTACCGCGGCATTGCGGTCGGCAAAGTTCTCGACATCCATTTCGATCCGAACGATTCCGGGGCGATCCTGGTTCCGATCGAGGTCGACAAGGAGATCGTGCTGAGTAAAGGCGTGTTCGCGACCTTGCAGTTAAAAGGCGTGACCGGTCTGACTCAAATTCAGCTCGAAGATCCCGAACACCCCGGCGGGCCGCTGCCGCCGGGAAGCGATCCGGCCGATCGGATACCGCTGCAGCCGTCTTTGGCCGACCGATTGATGAACACCGGCGAGGATATTCTGAAAAAAGCCGAGCATATCATGGTGCGGCTCAGCGTATTTCTGAGCGATGAAAACGAAAAGAACGTCACCGACATCCTGAACAATCTGAAAAGCCTCTCGAATAAGTTGAATCAACTCGAAAAAGGCGTGGACAAGGCGCTGGCCGAGGTGCCGAAGCTCGGGAATCGGGCCGGAAAAACATTGGACAATATCGATCGGCTGGCGAACGACTTGCAGAGCTTGAGCAAGGATGTCAGAGCGTTGGAGCAAAAGGCCGAGAGACTGGCCGAGACCGGGTTCGAAGTGAGCGACCAGGTCACTCAGACTACGCTTCCGAAAGTCAACGAGCTGATGAGCGAGTTGCAGTCGGCAGCGCAGCAGGTGAACAAAATCGCGAATTTGCTCGAAAATAACCCGCAGTCGCTGATTTTTGGCCTCCCCGATCAGGAACCCGCACCGGGCGAGCCGGGCTATAAGGAGCCTCGATGAAAAAATACCGCTTACTTTATGCCGCCGGCGTTCTGTTGCTGGGTTGTTCGGAAACCGTGCGGGTACCGGCGCTGCACGATTTCGGCGTTGGCCCGCTTCCGCCGGCGGCGGCCGGCCCGCAAAATGCCGCGACCGCGGAAATTCGCGTCATTGCGCCGAAATGGCTGAGCGATAACCGGATCCGTTACCGGCTGCTTTACGACCAGCCGACCCGGGTGCGTTTCTATAATCTGGATCAGTGGATTGCGCCTCCGCCGGATCTGCTCAGGCTGCATTTCAGTTCGGGGCGCTTAGGTCCGAACTATTCTCTGGTGATTCGCCTGGTGAATTTCGAGCAGCAATTCGAGGCGCCGGGAAGTGCTTTTGTACTGATGCACTTTTCGGTCGAAGCGTTTGCGGCCGATAGCAAAAAGAAGCTGGGTGCGCGGGAGTTCGTTTTGCGCAGCGGCAAGATCAGTCCCGATGCACAGGGGGCGGTACAAGGCTTTGCCGAGCTGGCGGAGCGCGCAAGGCAACAGGTATTGGACTGGCTGCCGGAATCGGCGGGTTCGCCGTAACGGGAAAATCAACGGGGGAAATGCAAAAAAATACTCCCGGTGCCTACTACGGGCGCCGGGAGACAAACGCTTCGGATTGTGGAGGTTCCGAATTTTTTCACACTTCGAGGAGGTGTATGAAAAAGGCTGAAAATAGAAGCTATGCCGCGCTGAAACTCTTGGCAGGCGAGAGGCCGGCCTCTCGGGGACACTGGCTGTTCGAAAAACCTGGCATGGAGTTTGCTAAAGCAATGGCATTAGTATATTAGTTTTTGCCGAACTATCAAGCGGAATTGAATTAATTCATTGTTTCTTTTATGTTGATAATCAATCAAAACTTCCGATAACTCGCTAATATTGTATTTACAAATATTGACCCCCTTGCTGAGGAAAATTCCTATGATCCGTTTATTATTCGCGTTGTTTGCCGCTGCTGTCGCTGTATCGGGCTTTACATCGACGGCGCTAGCCGACACTTATACTGTCGATCCGCGTCATACCTTTCCGAGCTTTGAAATCGATCACCTCGGTTTTTCGATACAGCGGGGTCGTTTCAATCAGACCGAAGGCAAAATAGCGCTCGCGCCCGCATCGCCTGCCGGCGGCTCGATCGATGTCGCGATCGATGCGGCTTCGATCAGCACAGGCCTCCCGGAACTGGAAAAGCATCTGCGGGGAGAGGATTTCCTCGATGTCGCGCGTTTTCCGAAAATCCTGTTCAAATCGAAACAGTTGATCTTCGACAAGCAGGGACAATTAACCGGCGCAAAGGGAGAACTTACGCTGCACGGCGTGACCAAGCCGGTGCATTTGACCGTGGACCGCTTCCACTGCGGAATGAATCTGATCTCGATGAAAAATGTCTGCGGGGCGAACGCGACCGCGACGATCGAACGCTCCGATTTTGGCGTGGACAAATATGCGCCGGCGTTGGCCGACGAGGTCAAAGTGATCATTCAGATCGAAGCGGTCAGGGATTGAAGCCGTTCGATGCGCAAGAAAATCTCGCAATGAGCCGGTAGTTTAAAAATAGTAAATAGTCTTGTAACAATTGAACTAAAATTATTACAGTTTTAAAGCGTTATCGGAGTTTTTGTGACGGCATTGCTTTGGCTGCAAACCGGCTCTTGCGGGGGGGACACCATGTCGATGCTCTGCGCGGACAGTCCCTCTCTGGAAGACCTTGTCGACGAGTATGGCATCGAAGTACTCTGGCAGCCATCTTTATCCATGGAGCCGATGAAAAAACTGGATGTCTTGATCGAGGCCATTCTGGCGGATCGGCAAGCACTGGATGTTTTATGCATCGAAGGCAGCATCATAACCGGGCCCGACGGCTCAGGCATGTACGATCCCTATCGCGGACGCTCCAAAATGAGCCTGGTCCGGGAGTTGGTCGAGAAAGCCGAATACGTGGTGGCGATGGGCACTTGCGCCGCTTACGGCGGCGTTCATGCCGCGCCGCCCAATCCTACCGATTGCCTCGGCCTGCAATTCGATAAGAAAAATCCCGGTGGACTTTTGCCGATCGAATGGCGGTCGCGCAAGGGACTTCCCGTCATCAATATTTCGGGCTGTCCCGCCCATCCCAATGCAATGACCAAAACGCTGGCCATGCTGGCTTCCGGGCTGCCGGTCGAACTCGACCATTTGAATCGTCCGAAAGCTTTTTTCAATACCATGGTGCACCAGGGCTGCACCCGCATCGAGTATCACGAATACGATGTCGAGGACGCCGAGTTCGGCAATAAGGCCTGCCTGTTTTTCAATTTGGGCTGTCAGGGGCCGATGACGGTGGCGATATGCAATACGGAACTCTGGAACGGCCGCAGCAGCAAGACCCGGGCTGGCGTACCGTGTTTCGGCTGCACTTCCCCCGATTTTCCTCTGGACCACGATTTGTTCCGCACCGAAAAAATCGGCGAGGTACCGGTACACCTGCCGTTGGATGTGGCGCGCTCCAATTATATGGCGTACAAAAGCTTGGCGCACGAAGCGGCGCCTTTGCGGGTATTGAATAAAAAGATGGATCCTTAAGTTATGTCGAGAAAGATCATCCAAATCGACATGAACCGCGTCGAGGGGGACGTGGATTTCCAACTCGAATTGGAGGGTAGCCGGATTGTCGACGCCCGCTGTGTGGGTTCCCTCTACAGAGGATTCGAACAGATCCTCCTGGGCCGTAAACCCATGGATGCTTTGGTCATGACTCCGCGTATCTGCGGTATTTGCGGCACCGCGCAATTGAATGCCGCCGTGCTCGCGCTGGAGCATCTCGCCCGCCTGCCGGTTCCGCCCGCCGCCATGCGCATCCGCAATTTGTGCCTGATGGCCGAGACGGTGCAAAGCGATCTTAGGCAATCCTTTTTGTTTTTCACCGCCGATTTTTGCCATCCTAAATACCGGTCGTTGCCCTTGTATGACAAGGCGCGGGCGGCATTCTTACCGTTTCAGGGAGAGATTTACCGCGGCGCTTTGGAACATTCGAGGCATATCGTCGAGATCATCGCCCTGTTCGGCGGCCAATGGCCGCATTCCTCTTACATGGTGCCGGGCGGCGTGACGACGCCGGCAAGCAGCCGCCACCTCATCGACGGCCTGTCGCTGCTCAACAAGCTGACGCGGTGGTTCGAGAAATCCGTGATCGGGACGCCCCTGGACGATTGGCTGGCGCTGCAATCCGCCGATGAATTTTTCGACTGGCTGGAGGCGGGAGAAGCCCATGCCGACAGCGCCATTGGATTGCTGACCCGGATGAGCCGCGAGATCGGCCTGCACCGGCTGGGTTGCGGAACTCCGCACATGATCAGTTATGGGGCTTACGACGATCCGGAAGATGTGGAAAATTTCTCTCCTTACCGCAAACGCTTGTTTAAAGCCGGTTTCCTGAATGGCGATGCCGGGAGTATCGAACCGTTCGACCAGAACGAAATCACCGAACATGTGCGTTATTCCTGGTTTCTTCCTTATCCGGGCGGGCGCCATCCGTTTCAGGGGCAGACCGTCCCCGATTATCAGCCCCATTCCGATCGTTATACCTGGTGCAAGGCGCCGCGCTATCGGGACAAGGTGGTGCAAACCGGGCCCCTGGCCGATGCGCTGATCGACGGCGAACCCCTGATTCATGCGCTCTATCGGGCCGAAGGCGGCAATGCCTGGCTGCGCCAGTTCGCCCGTCTGCACCGTACGGCGCGGCTGCTCAAGGCAATGTCGCAACTATTGCACGAGTTGGCCGCGCATCCCGGCGAGCCGCATATCCTTCCGCCTGCCGACAAAGAAATTCCCGACGGCGAAGGCTTTGGGTTGGTTACCGCCGCTCGCGGCGCACTGGGGCATTGGCTGCAGGTCAGGGACGGTGTCATTAGCCGCTATCAGGTCATCACGCCGACAGCTTGGAATGCCTCGCCGAAAGACAGCGAAGGACGGCACGGGCATTGGGAAAGCAGTTTGATCGGTTTGACGGTCGAGGATCCGGACGATCCTGTGGAAATCGGCCATATCATTCGCTCCCACGATCCCTGCCTGGTTTGTACCGTGCATCTTCTCGACACCGGCAAGCGCCTCACCGTATGGCCTTAAAATGAACATGTGCCATATTGTTTGCTTCGGTAACGAATTGCACGGGGACGACGGATTCGGCATGCGCGTTTATGAGATGCTTTGCCGTCAGGTATGGCCGAACGATGTGAAGGTGTTCAACGCCGGCGTCGCCGGGCTCAACGCGCTCCGCTTTCTGGAAAATTGCAGCCGGGTGATTTTGGTCGATGCATTGGCCAATTTCGGGAGTCCGGGCCAAATTTATGTATTAAAATCCGAAGATCTGGCTGAAGGAAGGCAGGAGCTGAGCGGTCACGGCCTAGGCATTCCCTACTTACTGGAGGCGCTTAAGGCGATCCGGGAACCTTTGCCGGATATTCGGATTGTGGGGGTTGAAATAGAGGGCGTCAGACCGTTCTTTATCGGTTTATCGGAGAAAACCGAGCGTGCCGTCATTGAAACGGTTCGGTTGATACGGGGCCTCGTTATCGTATGAGTCCTCATAGCCCGAAATTGTCAATTATTCCCGTTCAATCGGCCTCTTTTATCTCTTCGGCCGATCCGCCGCGCTGGACAGGGCGAATCCAGTTGCCGGGCAACCGGCATGTCGTCGATATTCTTATTTTCGAGATTCTCGGGGAGTTCAAGGCCTTTCCCGCTTTCTGCCCCCATCAGGGCATCAATCTGACGCATTGCCCATTGGTCGGCGAAAAAATGCTGGTTTGCCCCGGGCACCAACTGTGCATTGAAGCACTGAATGACACGCACAGCTATCACGTGGAAAAAGTCGAGGGCCGGTTCGTGGTGATCCTGATCGAGGAAGGCCCTGTCGATCAAAACGCCCAGATTTTCGGCGACCAGCATTCCTTGGCGCTGGAACGGATGCGTGAAGAGATCGAACAACTGCGGATGGCCAATTTGAAGCAAGAGAGGCAAATCCTTGTCATCACCCGCAGCATGGATGCCATGCTCAGCGAATCGGAGCTGCAAAAGCTGAACTTCAAGGAAAGGGCCGAGCAGGAGAAAGCGTTTGCACGCTTCGTCAACCGCATTCTGGATACCATGGACGATCTGATGTTCTTTTTTGATAAAAAAGGCCGAATTCGCCGGGTCAATACGGCCGTGGAGCGCGAGTTGGGGTTTACCGAGGCCGATTTAGTGACGAGCTGCATCGATGATTTGCTGCCTGTCGCCGATCGCCAATATCTTGCCGATCGTCTTCCCATACTGCCATGGCCGGTGCATTCGGTCGTGATGGAAACCATTCGGTTGAATGGCTGTTACAGCGGCGAACATGAACTGTTGAGCAAACATCTCGATAATGCCCAAGCCGTCTATTGGCTAAAAAGCAGCGTATTGCACTCGGAACAAGGAAAATTGGAAGGCGCTGTCATCACCGCGCTGAATATCACCGAGCTGAAAGTGCGGGAAATGCGGCTGCGGCTGAGCAGCAAAGTTTTCGACAATTGCAGCGAGGCGATTTTTATCACCGATCCCCAGGGTACTATCCAGGAAGTTAATGACTCATTCTGCGAAATTACCGGCTATGAGCGGGGAGAAGTCCTGGGTAAGAATACTCGCTTGCTGAAATCGAACATGCATGATCAGGCATTTTACAAACAGCTGTGGCACTCTTTATTGAATCACGGATCCTGGAGGGGAGAAATCTGGGATCGCCGAAAAAACGGTGAATTATGTCCGATGCTTGCGAGCATCAATGCCGTTTATGACGATCAGGATCAGCTCATGCATTATGTGGCGGTTTGCTCCGACATCAGCCAGCAAAAACAGACAGAGCAACAGCTTCAGCAACTCGCCTATTACGATGCCCTGACTCAGCTTCCCAACCGGGCCTTATTCAAGGACAGGCTGGAGCATGAAATTCGGGTAGCCCAGCGTAGCCATACCCGTTTGGCGGTTTTTTTTCTCGATCTTGACCATTTCAAAAATGTTAACGATACGCTTGGGCATTGGGTAGGCGATTATCTGCTGAAAATTGTCGCCAGCCGGATACAACGCTGCCTGAGGGAGTCGGATACGATCTCGCGTTTGGGGGGGGATGAGTTCACCATCATTCTTCCCGGCTTGATAGGAATCGCCGATTCGACAGAATTGGCCCAGCGTTTGAACGACGAGGTGCAAAAGCCGATAGAGATTGCCGAACACGCCATACATGTCACAACCAGTATCGGCATTGCCGTTTTTCCCGATGACGGCAATGATTTTCATACTTTAACCAAGCATGCGGATACCGCCATGTACGCTTCCAAAGCCAAAGGCCGCGGACAATTTCAATATTTCGAAGCGGGCATGAATGAAGCGGCTCACCAAAGGCTGCTATTGGAAAATGCGTTGAGGCTGGCGATCGAACAGGAAGATTTTCAACTGCATTACCAGCTTAAAGTGGGAGGCTCCCTTGAACGTATTGCCGGTGCGGAAGCATTAATTCGCTGGAAACGGCCCGGTTTCGGGATGATGCCTCCGGATCGTTTTATTTCTATTGCAGAGGAAACGGGACTGATTATTCCGCTGGGAGCCTGGATACTCAGAATGGCCTGTCTTCAAGCCAAAGCATGGAAAGACAAAATTGCGGAGTTCAGGATCGCTGTCAATCTCTCTCCGCGGCAATTGCTGGATGATGACTTTGTTTCGATTCTGGACCGCATACTGGCGGAAACCGGCACGAGTCCCGAATGGATCGAGCTGGAAGTCACCGAAAGCCTGGTCATGCACGACATCGATAAGGCGTGCGAACGATTATGCCAAATTCGCAGCCGCGGCATTCGTATTGCGATGGACGATTTCGGGACGGGTTATTCGTCTTTGTCCTATTTGCAAAAATTGCCTCTCCAAGTACTCAAAATAGACCGCTCGTTCGTTCAGGCCTATACCGGCGACCCGACTTCGAGCGAGGCGATATTTATCAAGACCATCATCGCTTTAGGGCATAGCCTGAATATGACGGTGGTTGCCGAAGGGGTGGAAAACGAATCCCAATTGGCTGTGCTTAAAGCACACGGCTGCGACGAGTTTCAAGGTTACTATTTCTCGCCCCCGCTTTCGGCGGATGAGTTCGAAAGGCTCTGGCTTGACCCGAATAAACACGCGGTGGATTTCACCGCGTCTTTAAATAACGATTAGGTCTTTGATTTTCATGCCAATCCCTTGGACAAGTTCAACATGCAGGCTGCCGCAATGCGTGCAGGGGATGTAGAGTGATTCCATCTCCGAGCGTTCGCCGCACTGCCGGCAAATCCCCACTCCCTTGATTTCCAAAATCACCAGCTCGGCATTTTCCGCCAGCGAATCTTTCATGACGGTATCGAAACAGAAACGAAGGGCGGCCGTTTCCACGCAGGCTAACCGGCCTATTTCCAAGGTGACTTGGACGACCTTGCTGAATTTGTGTTCCAGCGCTTGTTCTTCGAGCGTTTCCCGTACGCTCCATAGGAGGGACAGTTCGTGCATAACGGGTGCTGTGGCATGCTTCGGCGATTTTAATCGAGCGGGTCAAGGCATGGCGTAAAAACCGGCATGCCTGGCCCAGGCGTTTCGATGTGCCGCTCGGCCGGGATTTCTGCGTATGATTCGGAAAAACGGATGTCAGGCTTTTGGTTTCTGTTTCAGTTCGAACGTCGCCAACTGTTCAGGAGTCGCCTCTTTCTGGTATTTTTCGCGCCATTCCGGATAAGGCATGCCGTAGACGATTCGGCGCGCTTGCTCGTAATCGACCGATTCGCCGCGCTCCCGGGCGGCTGCCGCATACCATTTGGCCAGGCAGTTTCGGCAAAAGTCCGCCAGAATCATCAGCTCGATATTCTGCACTTCGGTGTGTTGTTGAAAATGGTCGAGCAAGCGCCTGAAAACGGCGGCTTCGATTTCTGTCTGAATTTGTTTGTCCATGGTGGTTCCCGCAAAATCCGCTTCCCATTTTATCAGAAGCAAAAGCCGAATGATGTACATTTGACGGAGTCATCATTATAATACCGGCACAATTCCTGATGGACTGAACAGTCCACTTCAACGGAACCTGCAAGTTCCTGCTTCAACAGCACAGGTTGCCGCGGCGGCTTACGCTGTTTTAACAATTTTCCGGCAGCGGATACGACGACTACAAAAAGCCGAAAGCTGAGGGAACCGTTTTACACCGGCGAGAATCCATCCCGAGACCGGGCTTGAATTTTTCGGCAGCGCCCCCATTACAAAGCCATTGGAGGCTTGTCCGGAGATGGACGAATCATCAGAGATTACCCACAATAACAACTATTATATTGCGCCCTCCATCGCATCAGACGCATGAATCCGATACTCGAATTTTTTCCGATCGTTTTATTTTTCATTGCCTATAAATTTTACGATATCTATGTCGCGACCGGCGTCGTGATTGTCGCGACGATTCTCCAGGTTGCCTACAGCTGGTTCAAGACCCGCAAGGTCAGCACGATGCAGTTGATAACCTTAGGCTTAATCCTAGTGATGGGCGGCGCGACGATCATCCTGCAAAACGAGCAATTCATCAAATGGAAACTGTCGATCGTCGAGTGGCTGTTCGGCCTGGTGTTTCTCGGCAGTCAGTTTATCGGCAAAAAGCCGGTGATCGAACGGATGCTGTCGGCCAATTTGACCTTGCCCGATGCGGTCTGGCGGCGCCTGAACACATTGTGGGGGGGCTTCTTTCTCGGCGTCGGTTTCGTCAATGTGTATGTGATGTACCATTACAGCACCGACGATTGGGTCACTTTCAAGACCTTCGTGGTGCCCGGACTGATGGTCGTCTTTCTGCTCGGCCAGGTCGCACTGATTTATAAACATTTGCCGGAAACCGAGGAATAAACCGTGCTGTACGCGATCATCAGCGAAGACGTGGAAAACAGCCTGGCCAAAAGAGCCGTTGCCCGTCCGAAACACTTGCAGAGGCTGCAGGTGCTTCAGGACGCGGGACGGCTCGTGCTGGCCGGTCCGCATCCTGCCGTCGATACCGAAAATCCGGGCGACGCCGGCTTCACTGGCAGCCTCGTTGTCGCCGAATTCCCCGGTCTTGAAGAGGCCCGGCAGTGGGCCGATAGCGATCCCTATATCGAAGCCGGCGTTTACGCCAGGGTTACCGTCAAACCGTTCAAGAAGGTTTTTCCTCAATGACAGCGCAATTGATCAAACGACTGCTCACCGAAGCTCTCCATCCCGAAAAGCTCGAAATCATCGATAACAGCGCCGCCCATGCCGGACACGCGGGCAATCAAGGCGGCGGTCATTATCATGTCACCATCGTTTCGCCGCTGTTCGAAGGCAAGTCGCTGGTGCAGCGGCACCAGCTGGTTTATAAGGCGCTCGGCGATCTGATGAAGCAACAAATTCATGCCTTGGGCATCAATGCTCTTACCCCCTCAGAAGAAACCAAAGGAAATTAATCGATGAATAAAAAAATCATCCCATTGCTCGTTGCAGGCGCCGGACTGGTCGCCGGCTGTCAACCTCAATCCGGCGGCAGCACCGATGCTTCATCGGCGCCGGTTACGGCGATCGTCAAAAAAGAAGACGCGGTCGCTTCCGTCAATGGCAAATACATCGGCAAGGAGCAGCTGGAAAACCTGGAAAAAGAAATTGCGGCGCGCGCGCACGGCGCCACTTTCCCGAAGGAAAAGCTGGTCGAGGAACTGATTCAGCGTGAATTGCTCGTGCAGGATGCGCTGCAAAAACAATTGGACAAATCGCCGGAATATCTGGAACAGCTCGAAGAAGCCAAAAAATCGATCCTGACGCAGACGTCCCTGAAAAACTTCTTCAAGACCAACCCAGTTACCGATGCGGAAATCAAGGCCGAGTACGACAGCAAGATCGTCGCCGAAACCGGCACCGAATACAAGGCGCGCCATATTCTGGTGAAGACCGAAGAAGAAGCGAAAAAGATCATCGCCGAACTCGACAAAGGTGGCGATTTCGCGAAGCTGGCCAATAAGTATTCCATTGACGCGAAAGAGTCGCAAAACGGCGGCGATCTGGGCTGGTTTGTGGCCGATCAAATGGTGAAGCCTTTCTCCGAGGCGGTCGCCAAACTCGAAAAAGGCAAATACACCAAGGCGCCGGTGCAAACCCAGTTCGGCTGGCACGTGATTCTGCGCGAAGACTCGCGTGCGCAGACCCCGCCTCCGCTGGAAGCCGTCAAAGATCAGTTGACGCCTTATCTGCAGCGTCAAAAATTCCAAAAAATGATCGAGGGGATGCGCCAGCAGGCGAAGGTCGAGATTCTGGTGCCGCTGACCGAAGAAAAACCGAAGGCTGAAGCAACTGCACC
Organism: Methylomicrobium agile; assembly: GCF_000733855.1. Taxonomy (NCBI): domain Bacteria; kingdom Pseudomonadati; phylum Pseudomonadota; class Gammaproteobacteria; order Methylococcales; family Methylococcaceae; genus Methylomicrobium; species Methylomicrobium agile. The sequence continues at coordinate 386,064 of NZ_JPOJ01000001.1, read as the reverse complement.
GGCTCCGGAACAAAAACCGGCGGCTGAAGGTGCTGCAGCGAAAGAAGCGGCGCCTGCGGAAGAAAAAGCGCCGGCAGCCGAAGCCGCTCCTGCACCCGCCGAACCTGTCAAGGAAGAAGCGGCAAAACCTGCAGCCGAACCGGCAAAGGAAGAAGCCAAGCCGGCTGGATCCGTAGTACCGGCTCCAGCGCCCGAAAAGAAATAAGCGGGATTATTTTCCCGATCCGCTCGAAGGACGGGGCTAATGCCCCGTCTTCTTTCCTACTCAGAAAAAGCCCGGTTTTGGCTCCGCCGTGTACCCGGATTTATCCTTCCAGATATTTTTTCAGCTCCGCAGCAACCAAGCTCTCTCTCATGGTCTCATAATGGCGGCGCAGCATCGAATCGGTCGGCCGCGGAGGTAGCGACAGATGCGACTCGATTTTCGACTGCAATGTCGTTATAAAATGCCGTTTGAGCATCGAGTCTTCGGGAGTTTTTGTCTGTTGGCTTTCCTTGGATGACGACTTTGCCGTCTCGGGAGCGGGCGTTTTCTCCGGTTGGGAGGAAATTGCCGACGCCAGGGCCGCCACTGTCGCATCGTAATGGCGCCGAAGCATCGAGTCGGTGGGCCGAACGGGTTCATAGGATTTGACCGTCGCGGCCAAATGCGTCATAAAATGCCGGCGCAGCATCGAATCCTGAGGAAATACATGCGTCGGGTCGGGTTTCGGATAGGGTGAAGGCTTGGTTTCCGTGTTGGCTGCCGGCTCCGGTTCCGCAGGCGGTTCAGGCGGGAGGATCGGCGCCGGTTCATGGATGGGCGGCTCGTCGGCAACGGAGACTGTTTCTTTAACCGCAGGTGCCGGCGCCGGGGGCGCTGCTTCTTCAGGGGCCTTTTGGCGAAGTGCGGGTTCCTGGCTGTGCTGTTCGGCTTGTTTAATGGCTGCGGCCGTCTCCTTGCGGGTTTTCCAGACGACGCTCCAGACGACAAACGGCATGATCGCCGCGATAAAGGCCGAAACGCCTGCGACCCCGGCCAGGACCGGCATTTCTCTGTCGATCAGATACCTCATCCAGAAAACGAACAGCGCAAAAGCGGAGAAGCCGAAAATGAACTGTAAAATCAGGCTGAAAGGCGAGATCAGCCGTTTGTTCCGGGCCGGCTCCGCGTTATGGGCGATTGCGTGTAAAGACTTGCGGTGCTGCCTGCGCGCACGCCGCAAATCGATGATTTCCAGTAACGTAATGATTAGCAGGATCAGCACCCCGGCAACCGTGGCCTGAATTTCTATCGCGATCGAATCTAATACAGCCATAACTCCTCCTCTTTTTATTATTAAAAATCGTCACCTTATTCGGCAATTTCTTGCCAAAAGCCCAGGATAATTCAGTTAGGCGAAATATTTTGCAACGAGAATGAGGTCGCAGGGTTTAATGGCTGAAATTTATCAGAAACCCAAACGATTTTCTAATAAATTCTTTCCGGTTGGCGAATGGTTCGTTCGGTTCCTGAAGCCAGTCCGGATGCGAAATTGGGCCGCCATTCGGCGCATTTTCCCCTTCATGGCCGGGTGGCGGGTGGGCTGGCATCGGATTAAAGCAATTGCCGAGGAGGCGGCAGAAAAATCGCGGACAAAAAAAATGCGGCTCATCGGGCCGCATTAGAGAAGGATATCTAACTCCCGATTCCGCTTGGGAATCATGCATCTCAAGGAGTTGAATATATTCTAACCGGATTTGTCAAGGTGGGAATGTGGCATATTGTCGCATCATTTCCGAGCCTATTCCTTTTCGGCAGGGCCTGAGTTTTCGCCCAGCAGATGGCTCAATTTGGCGAAGTCCTGCAGTGTCAGATTTTCGGCTCTCAGCTTCGGATCGATCGACAGCGCATCCAGATCGCTGTCCGAAAGCAGATTTTTCAACGAATTGCGCAGGGTCTTCCGGCGCTGTGAAAAGGCTTGCGTGACGATCCGGTTCAGCTTGTCGGTGCTGCCGATCCGAACCGGCGGCCGGCGATGCGGCGTCAGACGAACGATCGAGGACATCACCTTAGGCACCGGATCGAAACTTTCCGGCGGCACGTCGAACAGGTGTTCGGTTTCGCAGTAATATCGCATCATCACGCTGAGCCGGCCGTATTGTTTGTTTCCCGGTTCCGCGCACAAGCGGTCGACGACTTCCTTTTGCAGCATGAAATGCATGTCTTCGATGCAGTCTGCGCTGTTCAATAAATGGAACATCAACGGCGTCGAAATATTGTAGGGAAGATTGCCGACGATGCGCAGCCGTTCGCCCTGTTCGGCCAGCGACGAAAAATCGAATTTCAACGCATCGGCGCTATGAATGCCGAGATGCGGTCGGCCTGCGAATTTTTTCTTCAATAAGGCGACGAGATTGCGGTCCAGTTCGATCACATCGAGGCGTGCGCCGGCCTGGAGGAGCGGTTCGGTCAATGCTCCCTGGCCGGGGCCGATCTCGACCCAGTGCTGGCCGGAACGGATGTCGAGACAAGCGATGATATGCCGGATGACCGACGAGTCGTGCAGAAAATTCTGCCCGAAGCGTTTGCGTGCAATATGTGCCATTTATGGTAGATTTCCTTGCGCCATTTGCGCCGCGATGGCCAGCGCGTAAAGCAGGCTGCCGGTCTCGGCCTTGCCGGTGCCGGCCAAATCGAGCGCCGTGCCGTGGTCGACCGAGGTTCGGATGATCGGCAAGCCGAGCGTGATATTGACCGCCTGGCCGAAACCCATGTGCTTCAGGACCGGCAGTCCCTGGTCGTGATACATCGCCAGCACCGCGTCCGCATCGGCAAGGTATTTCGGGGTGAACAGCGTATCGGCGGGCAGAGGGCCTTGCAGATTCATGCCCTGTAGCCTCAGGTTGACCAAGACCGGCTCGATCACTTCGATCTCTTCGGTGCCGAGGTGGCCGTTTTCGCCCGCATGCGGATTCAGTCCGCAGACCAGAATTCTGGGTCTGTCGATGCCGAACCGGGTGCGTAAATCGTGGTCCAGTACGGAAAGAATCTGGCGCAGGCGGCTGCGGGTGATCGCCCGGCTGACTTCGCTCAGCGGTAGATGCGTGGTGACCAGCGCCACGCGCAAGCCGGGCGTCGCCAGCATCATTACCGGTGTGCCGCCGGTAATAGCCGCAATGTATTCGGTATGGCCGGTAAAAGGATGGCCCGCATCGTTGATGATGCCTTTGTGTACCGGGCCTGTCACCATCGCATCGAAAACGCCCTCCATACAGCCTTTGACCGCCTTGTTCAAGGTTTTCAGCACATAGCGGCTATTGGCCGGATTGAGCAGTCCGCACTGGGCGGGCGCGTTCAGATTTACCGGCACGATCGATAATTCACCGTGCCGATGCGGCGAAGGCGGCAAAGTGCCGTCGAAACGGTTCAGCTTGATTTCGATGCCCAAACGCTCTGCGCGTTCGAGCAAGAGTTCCTCGCTGGCGATCACGACCGCTTCGCAAGGCAGATCGTGCCGGGCGATTTGTATGCAAAGATCGGGACCGATGCCGGCCGGTTCTCCCGGTGTCAAGGCAATCCGCGGGATGCGAGTCAGTGACGGCATGGGCATTGAGCTAACGGGCGCCGCAGGCTTCTTGTATGAAAAAGACTGCGCTATGGAACCGGATAAGGGAAAAAACCGGCGGCATCCCCTCTGCCGTCGTCGATAAGCCGATGATTTGCGTCATGCGCCGGTTAACCCTTTAGCCCGTCGATGCGGGGGGTCGCCAGAATTGGGGAATAGACATACACGAACAGCGCGAAGGCGGCCAGCCAGAACAGCATCGACAAATAAACCAGCGTGCCGTACCAGTCGGGCAGAGCGATCGGCAGCAGTACGCGGATCAGGGCCGCAATATTCAGCAAAATGAAGCCGATCGCCATTGCGTTGGAAGCGCGCAGCGCCCGGCCGGTATGGCCCAGGGAAACCCGCGCCATCATGCCGAGCGTCAGCACGCCGATGCCGCCGACCGTAAAGGCATGTAATGACAGAGACGGCTGCACCAAGCCGTACGCCGACAGCGCGGTCAGCCCGAAACCCAGAATGATCCAGCCGTAACCCGCGTACAAGACCCACAGTAAGGGCACATACCAGACGCGCTGCACATACCAGCCCCAGACCCGCACCAAATTGCACAGCGCCGCGAGGCCCGACGCCACCGCCAGCGGCAGGCCGTTGACGCCGGCCAGCAGCAGGCCGTATGCCAGCACCGCGCTGCCGACCGCGCCGTATTCATAAGCGGGGCTGCTGTGAACTTTGACGCCGGGCAGGCCGCGCTCGGTAAAAAACGGAAATACGCGGCCGGCGATCACCAGGATTAACAGTACGATCGTGGCGACCGCCAGTTGAAGGCCCAGCCAGGCCAGGTGCGGAAGCGACGCCAGAATGCCGGCGTGGATCAGACCGTTGGCGCACGCCAATATCAGCAGGATGCCGATAAAGATCAGGTTTCGATATTGTCGGACGGCTACGATGGGCTTGGCGACCTGATAGGCCAGCATGGGCAAGAACGCAAAATCGATGGCTGCGATTACCGCATCGGGCAGCAATCCGGCATAAAACGGCGCAATTCGCCCGTACACCCAGACCAGGCACAAGGTGGCCAGTTGATCTCCTGTCAGGGTCTGTTTGCCGGTCCAGTTTTTGACCGCCGTCAACAGAAAACCGGCAATCACCGCGACCGAATAACCGAGCAGCATTTCGTGCGCATGCCAATTGACATTCCCGAAATAATTGGCTCCGCTCAGTTTGCCGTTATAGATCGCATTCCAAAGCACGATCAACAGCAGCGCCGAAAGGCCTGCCAGGACAAAGAAGGCTCTAAATCCCAAGGCGAAAAGCGGATAATCGAAAAGTTTGGGTGAGGTCATAAATTAAGTGCTCCATCCGGTCCGGTTCGGCTCCATAAACCTTGCTATTATACGCAATTCTGTTTAAAAGGGTTCAGGGATTGACTTCCCGGCGGCGCTTCCGCGGCGGCAAACGGCGGTTTCCCGGCACGGCGGATTCTTTTATAATCGGAAGAATCCAACAACGTTCAAAGGAGGATTTACCCATGGCGGAAACTTTATCCCAAATGATGCCGCTCGGCACCACCGCACCGGATTTTTCATTGCCCGATACGGTGACCGGTGCGGCATTCAGCCTGCAGGACCTGAAAGGTGAAAAAGGCACGATCGTGATGTTCATCTGCAACCATTGCCCTTATGTGCTGCATGTGAAGGCGCAATTGATCGCGATTGCGAAAGAATACAAAGACAAAGGCATCGCGACGATCGCGATCAGTTCGAACGACGTGAAAAATTATCCGGAGGATGAGCCGGACAAGATGAAGGCGATGATGGAAGCATGGGACCGGCCTTTTGCGGCCTATCTATACGACGAAAGCCAGGAAACCGCGAGAGCCTACCAGGCCGCCTGCACCCCCGATATTTATTTGTTCGATGCCGGCTTGGCCTGCGTCTACCGCGGCCGGCTCGACGGCGCCATGCCGAAGAACGAGGTGCCGGTGACCGGGTCGGATTTGCGTGCCGCGCTCGACAATCTGCTGGCGGGCCGGCCGATCGATCCGCAGCAGATTCCGAGCATGGGCTGCAATATCAAATGGAAGACGTAGGGTACGCTGCGTGTACCTTGCCGACTCAACGAAAGGAAAGATCCGAAATCATCAGAAACGGTACGCGCAGCGTACCCTACGCAGTTGAATAAGATGCGCGGCGCGCCTTCTTTTAGAGGAAAGGTCCGGCCTTAATCGATAAAACGCCGGGTCAGGTCGCCGAATGCTTCGATCCGGCGGTCGCGCAGGAACGGCCAGATCTGGCGGATGCGCTTGCTGCGCGCCGGATCGAGCGCGGCGGTCAGGACTTTGACTTCGCTCTCGTCCGCATTGTCCAGAATCTCGCCTTGCGGACCCGCGATGAAACTGTTGCCCCAGAAATTGATCCCGACGCCGGCCTCCTGATCGGGCGCCTGTTCGAAGCCGATCCGGTTGCAGGAAATTACCGGGATGCCATTGGCGACCGCATGCGCGCGCTGGACCGTGATCCAGGCGTTCAGCTGGCGCTGGTGTTCTTCCGGCGTGTCGTTAGGGTCCCAGCCGATCGCGGTCGGGTAAATCAGAATGTCCGCACCGGCCAGCGCCATCAACCGGGCGCCTTCCGGATACCATTGGTCCCAGCAGACCTGGACGCCCAGTTTGCCGATCGAGGTTTCGATCGGCGTGAAACCGAGGTCGCCGGGCGTGAAGTAATACTTTTCGTAAAACCCCGGATCGTCCGGAATATGCATTTTCCGGTATTTGCCGGCGATCCGTCCATCCTTGTCGAACACGACGGCGGTGTTGTGGTACAGGCCGGGCGCTCTTTCTTCGAAAATCGTCGAGACGATCACGATGCCCAGTTTTTTTGCAACCGCGGACAGCGTTTCGGTCGCAGGACCGGGAATCGGCTGGGCCAGCGCGAAATGGTTGTAGTCTTCGTTCTGGCAGAAATAAGGTCCCAGATGCAGCTCGGGCAGGACCACCAGATCGGCCTTGGCTGCGGCGGCTTGGTGAATTTTTTCGATCGAGAAGTCGAGATTGCTTTGCCTGTCCAGATGGCAGGGCTGTTGTACGGCAGTAGCGATGATCGGAGATTTCATAACGGTAAAAGTGGATTCAATCCGGGTATTTTATAACGGATTACATGAAGGTGTGCAGTAGAGGGCTGGAGCCGGATTTTGGTTCCGGCCCTGTTAGGAGACCTTCGACGATAGGCTCCGGGAAGGAGTATTCCTACTTCCCACGCGCAACAGGCGGCAAGGGCTGGGTCAAACATTGCTTATCGAAAAGACCTGCCAGGTTTTTAAAACCTGGCAGGTCTGACATTATCCAATCAGCGCATTTTATCCAAATGTTTGAACAGCAGCACGATGATGGCAGCCGGGATAATTGCGGCGGTGATTTCCCAGTAACCCATCGCGACCAGCACGAGCTGATTAGCGATCAGCAGGACCGTGTAAAACAGGGCCGCCCAACGCTTCAGCAGCCACAGGCCGGCGATGCAGATCAGGCTTAATATGACCGAAAACGAAAAATAGACCGGGTAGATCGCGCCGACCTGTTTGGACATCGGCGAGAAGACCAGGTTGATCATTTGTATCGCATTGATGAGTCCGACCACGCAGATGGCGGTGATGACGGCCGGTTTTTCCGGATTCCAGCGTATCTCGTTCATAAGTATCCTCAAGCGAATTGAAGAGGACTTCATTACTGCGGAGGTATGCTCGCCGCGGTTGCCGAAGCCCCTGTTTGCAAATTGAGCGGGACGATCAGGACGTGCCGCGTAGATCGAGGGCCGCCCGGGCTTCGATAGGGCCCGGCGTGAAATATTTTTTGAACACCGGCATGAAACTGCCGGTGATCGGGATCGAGTAAAAGCAATAAATCGCGGCCGCTTCGCCGGTCGAAACGCCGAAGAGCCATTGCGGCACGAACAGGGTCAGCAGCGCCATCACGCCGTGATAGAGGCCGATCCGCCAATTGTTGGGCCAGACGAAGGCGCTGAGAGCGAGCGCGAACAACGATCCCCAAGTCACCAACAGGCCAAGCGCGCTCTGAATCGCATAGGCGATATGGTAGGTGCCCATGTACAGGCAGGAAATCATGTTGCCGATGAAGTTCGGCTCGACGTTGAACAGCTGGATCTCTTTCGGCAGAAAGCTGAACAGGATGAACGAACCGCTCATCGCCGCGCCTGCGATCGTGGCGCGTTTCAGCGCGCCGGGATCGGTCGAATAGGTGGCCAGCGCCGGCATGATCGCGAAAGACTGCAGGGCGATATGGTAAGTCGACAATTCGCTGAGCAGCTGATTGGTTCCGTAACCGCATTGCCCCGCGACCGGATAGGCGAAATACTGGATCAGCTCCATCAGCGAAAAATGGAAAATCGCGAAGGCCCGCGCGGCGCGCACCGGCAATGTTTCGCTCTTGTCCATGAACGTGATGCCCGACGCGGCGAAGCCGACGATGCCCAACCCCAATGACATATTTGCACTAAAACACATAACGATCCCAATTAATTAGATAGTGAAAAAAAACACACGGGCGAAAGGGCGGACGGGAACGGCGTCCGCTCGCGTGATATTGCCGTTTTGTTGCGCCCAATAAAAAAGGCGTGGCGGACTTCTCCGTCACGCCTTTTTATTTCCCCGGGCGCGGGGTGAAAAATTAGGCTTTTACCGAATTTACGATCGCATTGAAGGCTTCGACCTTGGCTTTGCCGATTTTGACCAGATCCACGCCGGTTTCGATAATCATCGGGCACAGGCCGGGCGTCCGATAGACGATCAATCCCAGATAAGCCACGGCCGGAATCGCAATCGCCGCGCCGATGAAGCCATGCAGGCCGACCAGACCGAACAGTTTGACCAGCAGGGTCACCGCATCCAGAGGCAGTAAAATCATCGCCCCGAAATAGGTGATGACCACGAAGATGAATACGACGAACACCACGAACTGGAGCAACCTGACCAGGGCAACATTAATTTTTTTCATATAATTTCGTAATTTCCTGATTCCAACTTAAATGAGCTTTAGTCAAAAAGAACCCGCACCCGAAACTGATGCTCTTTTCTTTTTTTAACCGCGGATTATATCTTAAAGCTGCCGGAATCTTCCATTTTTATTCCGTGCGGCGGTTTTTTAAGAAAAAACCGGTATATCAGAAAGCCGGCGATAAAACCGCCCAGATGTGCCCACCAGGCCATTTTGGCGGCGCCGCCCTCGAATAGGATCGACGTCGTCGCTTCGTTCAATTGATAGATGACCCAGAGGCCTAAGAAAGCGATCGCCGGCACATGCACGACGACCGGCAGAAAAAATATCGGCACCCAGAGGATGATGCGCGCCATGGGATAAAGAAAAAAATACGCGGCCAAAACGCCCGCAATCGGCCCGGAGGCGCCGACGACCGGGATCGCCAGGTAAGGATCGAAATACCATTGCAAGGCCGTCGCGACCAGGCCGCACAGCAGATAAAACGCCAAAAACGACAGATGCCCCATTCTATCCTCGACGTTGTCGCCGAAAATCCACAGGAACCACATATTGATGATCAGATGGAACCAGCTTCCGTGCAGGAACAGGTTGGTCAGAAACGAAAGATAAGCATCGAACGGCAGCCCCGCACGACTCGCCCATTCCGGGTTCGAATAACGCAGCGGCACCATCCCGAAACGGGCGATCAGGGGATTGCTGACTTCGTAAGGCAAAAACTGCATCCCGACAAAAATGCTTGTGCAGACTGCGATCAGTCCCCAGGTGATGACGGGACGGGTATTGCAAGGCGCGGTATCTCGGATGGGAATCATGGTGCTTGCTCCGTGTTTGCTGATGAATCATATAGTAATTCAAATGGCTCTTGGCGAGGCGAGAAAGTTCCTGTTTTGACGGGGAACAGATGAAGCGGACGGGCCATGCCTTTGAAAACGCGGCTTTCCCGGATGTACTGCGGCCGTGGGCGTAGCGTAGGGTTATTTGCGGAAGAACAGATTGGCCAGCAGCGTGAAGAGCAGGCTGATTATGATCATCGATGTGATCGGAATGAAAATGGATTTTTTGTCGTCCTGGATATGAATGTCGCCCGGCAATTTGCCGAACCAGCCGAAAAGGCCGGGCAGATAGGTCAGGACAAGTCCGATAATGGCGATCGCGATACCGAGCATCGTCAATAATTTTCCAACCGACATCGAAACCTCCAGATAAATCGGGTGCGGAATAAATGGCCCGGCAAAGAAAACAGCCAGCGGAAAAAAGCCGGCTGTTTTTGTAGAAAAGTAAGCGTTACCTTACTTCAACACCTGCCTGAGTCGAATCTCGATCATCCTGTCATGCCGCTTCCGGGCAGGCGGCAGCTTTTTCCGTTAGCCTTTGTCGGCCACGGTCACGCACAGGTTGGTCGGTTTTTGCTGGGCGTCCAGTACCGGTTTCAACGTAAACGAAACGATCGTATCGACGCCCGCATCCCCTAAATCCTTGACCGGCACGTTTTCGACCGAAATCTTGCTGCCTTTGACCTTCCACGGGTAATCGGCGTCGAAGGCGGCATTTTTGGCCGAATTTTCCAAGTCCACTTCGAAGTTGGCGCCCGCGCAGGCGGCGGTTGGCTCTTTCAGATCGAGGACATGGGTATGAAAGCCGTTGGTAGCATCTTCGTGCGAACTGTCGTCGATCTGCAAATGGGTTACCAACACCAGCAGATTATTGGCGTTGTCGGTCAGCGCCGCATAGCCGAAGGCGCCGGATTTGCCGTCGACCGGAATCGGTTTTGCGGTCTGGATGTCCATCGCCAGTGTTTTTTTGTCGCCTTTTCCGGTGACTTTAACCGTAGAACTCCAGATCGATAGGTAACCTTCGGTTTCGGCTATCGTCGCGCCGCTTGCCAAAGATAAACCGGCTGCCGCCGACAGCAGGGTGAGGATTTTGCGCAATTTCATAAAAGGCCTCCGTCAGTAATTTAAGTATCGAATCGATATTATAGTCGGCGCCGTCCAGAATTCAACCTTTTTACCTTGCCGATTAGACAAGTCTTTGACGATCGGTTCTTCGATTTCCCGCATTACACCGCGGAGATAAGGCTTCAAGCAGGCGTCTGGCGCCGGGTATAGCGGTGCTTGACGCCGACGGGAAAATATTCCGGATCGCCGAACGGCCTGAGCTCGATCCGGGGCATCTGCCGGGGCGGCGGCACATAGTTGGCGAACTCGCTGTTCAGCCTGAGTAACTGCGTATGCACAGCGGACGCCGCGGCCGCTTCTATGCCGGCGTCGGCCATGACGCCGGGCAGGAGTTCGACCGCGATGCACAGGAATTCGGAGCCGTTCCGGTCGTTTTTGACCTCCATGACGAATTTGCCGCTGACCCGGTTCGCCAATTCCGGCTGCTCCAGGCCCACCACTACGTTTTCCGGGTAGATATTGGCGCCGTAAAAGGACACGGTGAAATCGGCGCGGCCGAATATCCAAACGAAGGGCAGGGGGAAGGCTTCGCCTTGGAAGCCGTAATTCTCGAGCGCAGCCAGACCCCGCGCCTGAAGAAAAGCGATCAGCTCGTCATGGCCGATCAGTCCGCCCCGGTCGGCGATGTGGTAGCGGATCAGCGGCACGCCGTTATCGCCGGTTACCGCCAGCGTATTCTCGTCGATCAACTCGAAGTAGCGGCTGACCGGATCGTATTGAACCAGAGTCGGCAGGCGCGATTCGCCGAACAGTTCGCGGGCGACGTCCGGGTGCTCGGATAGAAAGCGCCGGATCGCGATGCTGAGCGGGGTCTCGTTGCCGAGCACGCCGCCGTCCGCGGTGCCGTAGAGCGACGCGGAGCCGTGGCAGGGCGCGGCCGATCCGACCCGCTGCAGCATCAGGCTGCGCCATTCTTCGCTGAACACTTCGCCGGCGAAGACAAACTTGATGTGGAGCGTGGACCAGTCGAGCCCTTGGGCCGCGCCGGTATCGATGACGTCCTTCACGAAAGGCGGATAGCCGAGCAGCACCGTCTGTTCGAAAAAGGGGCCCAGTTCGCGCACCACGCGCAGGATTTCGTCCGGCTTGTTGCCCGGGGTGGCGACGGTTAGCGGATAGCCTTTCTGCGCCAGATGCCAGCAGCATGAAGCCGTAAACACGCCGCCGACCCAATTGCCGAGCGGGAAACAGACGACGGCCAGCGTAGCGCGCCGGTCGGCGCGGAAGCTGTGGCGAAACACATGCTCGAAGTGCGAGGCGATGTCCAGTTCGTCCGTCATTGCGCGCGGCCAGAAAGTCGGGATTCCGGTCGATCCCGAAGATACCGCGAGCCGGTCGCAGGCGGCGAGCAGGCCGTCTTTGCAGCGCGCCGGCAACGGGTATTTATGCATGTAGTTGGCTTTGTCCATGAGCGGGAGCGAAGCAAATCCGCCGCCAGCGACGATCGAGTCCGGATCGATGCCGCGCTCCTGCAGAAATAGCCGGTAAGCCGGTACCTCGGCGGCGGCCGTTTTGAACAGTTGCAGCGCATGGCGAGATGGATCGGCGGCTATGCGGCGGCGCAAAATCGTTTCCAGCGGCGTGGTGAGAAAAGCCGACAATTTTTCGACGACAAGAGGGGGACGGTCGGTATTCATGGAATTCTCCTGATGAGAAACGGGAAAAATGTCAGCGAAGAGCATTTCCGGTTTGGCTTCCGGATCCGCTGCGTTCGATAAAAGTCGAAATTTTTCAACGAAACCGGCCAAAATGGAAGCCGGTTCGTTTTTTGATGGACAACAGCATTCAGGATTGGCCGAGTTTGCTTGCGATCGTGGACGCCCGCTCGCGACTGCGTCTACAATAAGCTTACTTTTAAAGCGTTTATTCCTTGCCGGGACCCATTTTCTTCTCCATGGATCAATCAATCATTTTCGACCTGAACCTGATCAACCGCTACGATAAGGCCGGGCCGCGTTATACCTCCTACCCGACCGCACTCGAACTGCACGAGGGGTTCACCGATACCGATTACCGCTGGCATATCGCCAAATCGAACCGGGCGGGCGGCCCGTTGTCCTTGTATTTTCATCTGCCGTTTTGCGATACGGTCTGCTTTTATTGCGCCTGCAACAAGATCGTGACCAAAAATCGCGGGCATGCGGTGCCGTATCTGGATAATCTCTGCAAGGAGATCGCCATGCAGGGCGCGTTGTTCGATAAAAGCCGGGTTGTCGATCAACTGCACTGGGGCGGGGGAACCCCAACTTTTTTGAGCGACGACCAGATGCAGCGGCTGATGGCGGTCACGCGCGCCCATTTTTCGCTGCGGGACGACGACCGCGGCGAATATTCGATCGAGATCGACCCCCGGGAAACGCATGAAGGTACCATCGAACAGCTGCGCGGGCTGGGCTTCAACCGGATCAGCCTGGGCGTGCAGGATTTCGATCCGAAAGTGCAGCGGGCGGTGAACCGGCTGCAAAGTGAGGAACAGACCTTCAGCGTGATGGAAGCTGCGCGCAGGCACGGCTTTCGCTCGACCAATATCGATCTGATCTACGGCCTGCCGCTGCAAACGGTCGAAACTTTTTCCAAAACGCTCGACAGGATTCTGGCCGCGCGGCCGGACCGGCTGTCGGTGTTCAATTATGCGCACTTGCCGACGCGGTTCAAGACCCAACGTCAAATCCATGAAGCCGACTTGCCGGCCCCGGACGTGAAGCTGGCCATCCTGCAAATGGTCGGCTTGCGGCTGACCGAGGCCGGCTATGCGTATATCGGCATGGACCATTTTGCAAGGCCCGACGACGAGCTCGCGATCGCGCAGCGCGAAGGCAAGCTGTACCGTAATTTCCAGGGTTATTCCACGCATTCGGATTGCGACCTGGTCGGGTTCGGGATTACGTCGATCGGCCGGGTGGGGGATGCGTATATCCAGAACGTGAAAGACCTCGAAACCTACGACAAATTGATCCGCCACCATAAACTGCCGGTGTTCAAAGGCGTCGATCTCGATCAGGACGACAAACTGCGCCGGGCGGTGATTACCCAATTGATCTGCCATTTCGAATTGAGTTTCGCGGTAATCGAAAAAAAATTTGCGATCGATTTCGCCGACTATTTCGCTCGCGAAATCGAAGTTTTGAAGCCGATGCAGGCCGACGGCTTATTGGCATTGTCGGCCGAAGGAATTGCGGTCTCTCCGGCGGGCCGTTTGCTGATCCGCAATATCTGCATGGTATTCGACCGCTATCTGGCGCAAAAAAACCGGCAGCAGTTTTCGAAAGTTATTTAAGAAGCAAGCAATGAACGAAGAAAGGATCATAGAACTCGAAATCAAGGCCGCCTATCAGGAAGATTTACTGCAGGCCTTGAATCGGGTCGTCAGTCAGCAGCAACAGCAAATAGACCGGCTCGAAGGCATCTGCCGCCTTTTGAACGAGCGGATGCAGAATCTGTTGGCCGAAACCGGCAATACCGGCGAAACGGTTCACGAGATTCCTCCCCATTACTGATTCGAGGAGTCGCCTCCAGTCTTGCGGCAGTTTGTAACCGATGCGCAAGCAGTGCCTCCCGCGTGCGTTTCCAATCCGGAATCCATCGCCGTTTTTGCGGCTCCGTTTCGGTTTAAAACATGTAATTGATTAATATTGATTGACTTTTTTGGTGGTGCTTGTTATCAATGCGCTGGTCCGGTCAACCATAAACTATAACAATAACATCATCAAAAGGGGGAATGCATGGAATCGAATAGCGACACGGTCCAAAGCGATTTGTTGATCAAGCTGAATCGGCTGGAAGATCAGGTTTCGACATTAACGATGCAGTTGGAGTTGAACAAAGAGACCATTGCGTTTTTGAAAACGACCTTGGCCGAGCGCGATACCTATATCGGCGATTTGGAAACGAAACTGGCGGCAGCACAGAAAGAGCTCGAGAAATCGACGCTGGACAAGATTTACGAGTTGCGCTACCAGATCAAAAATGGAATCGACGAGAGAATGGTCAGGCCGGTATTAGGCGAGATTCGGCGCAACATCGGCTTGTTGCAGGGCTTCGTCGACCACAGCCGGGAGGTCATCAAACAAAAACAACGGCTGCTGCGGGAAAATACCCAGGCGACGGTCAGCCTGATTCAACGCAGCCCCGACAAGGCGATGCACTATTTCGAACAGGCGATCCTTGAGCCCACGCGTTTCGCGATGCATCACATCTCCCAGCAGACGGCGATCCGCTACGCCGCCGTCATTCAGCAGCTGCAGGAAGAGGTGTTAAAGCCGGGCGCGCGAAACTACGACCGCCTCGCGCATTTTGCGAAAGAGTTGCCGTCGGATATTTCCGTGCTGTTTCAGATGCGGGTGGTCGATCCTTTGCGGTCCTTCATCAACGCGATTCCCCGCGCCACGGAGGATCTCGGCGGCGCCTCCAAGACCCGGATAAAACAATTGATCGGCTACAACCGCAAGCTGATCCGGAAATTTATCGGGTTTTTGTCGAACGAAATCAAGAAATCGCCGTTCTGGGACGGGAAAAATCGGGCGGCGTCGGCCTGATCATTCTGGCCGTTCTTGTTCACTGTATACTCGCGGGAGAGAGCAGCCATTTTCTCTGAGTTTCCCTCTCTCCGCTACGCATACGCGCCGGGGAACGGTAAATACCGCCAGGATGTCACGCTAGCTCGGGCTGGGCTATTCTTCGTGTTCGACGATTTGGTCCAGACGGGTCACGATTTCGCTGGAAGAGAGCTCCAGCGCGGATTTATAGCTCTCGCAAGCCTTGTCCTTTTCGTTCTGACCAAAGTACAAATCGCCCAGCAGTTGATAGGCGTCTACGCTCGGGTCGAGCGTAATGCTTCGGTTCAGATAGCTTTCGGCTTTTTCGCCATCGCCCAACTGCAGGGAGAGCTTGCCGAGAGTCGATAACAGCACCGCGTTGCCGGGACCTGCGGTCAGCCATTGTTCGGCGGTCGCCAATTGTCCGGCCGCGTCGTTCGATTGTATGCTGCCGTACAGAACCAGCAAAGTGTCGTCCAGATTGACCGACAGCGTATGCGCAAGCTCTTCTTCGATCTGGGCGCCGGCGCCGGCTTCGATCATCGCGGCAAAATAGATCGCCGACATGCCGTGCATTTTTTTAATGTGCGCCGGCGTTTCGCTCCAGAGCAGAGCGATCTGGCTCGCATCGCCGAGTTCGGCGGCCTGTTTCAGCAGCCGGCTGAAGGTTTCGGTTTCGAGCAGTTTGACCTCGGCTTCCATCAATACCTTGTTGTGATGAAGCGAAGGCAGCAGTTTCCGTATCGCTTCCCAATCGCCGACCTGTTGATAGGTTTGATGCAGCAATTTCAATACGCTCGCATGCGTCGGATTGATCGAGTGCAGTTTGGCCAGCGTTTCGAGCGCCTGGTCGAACTGGTTGCCGGACAGATGCAGTTCGGCCTGGGTCAGACCGATTGCGATATTCGAACCGGGCGCCTGATCGGCGGCTTTCTGCAGATATTCGTCGCGTTTATCGAACGCACCGCGCGACTGAGCCGCGCGGGCGGCGGTCAAGTAATGGATCAACGGCGCGCCGCTATGGGAGGCATGCTTGATCAGAATTTTTTCCGCCTGTTCCCAGTTGCCTTCCGCCGAATCGACCAGCCCCGCGATCAACGCTTCCTGCGAACGGTTGAATTTGATGTGGCTGCCGCGTTTCTTAAGCTGGCCCGGCAGCCGGAACAGCCAGCCGAGCAAGCGGAAGAAGATATAAAGCAAAAAAAACGCGAGGATCAAAGCGACCACGAAAGCGGCCAGCGTCGTCTCGATCGACCAGTGGCCGATTCCTACCAGGACATAGCCGGGCGTTTCCAGACTCTTGAATCCGTAATAGGCCCCCAGTGCCGCGGCAATCGTGATAAATACCGGCCCCAGGAAATAAAGAATCTTTTTCATTTTTTATTCGGTTCCGGTTGGATGGGGGCAATCTGAACAGGTTGTTGCGGCTGAGCGGCAGGCGGAGGGACCTGTGCCGGTGCCGGTTCCGATGGCAGCGGTTTTTGTTCGGGTGCCGGTTTTGCGGCCGGCGCAGCCTGCAGAGCCTTATCGGTTTCGACCCGTAATTTGGTAATGTTTCTGAGCAGTTTCAACGATTCGCTGATGTCGGGGAAATGGCTCCGGATATTGATGGCCTTGAACCGGTCGATTTCAGTGATGAATTTGCGCGTTTCCGGGTTCGGCGTGAAGTTCTCTTCGGTCCATTTTTTCGCATCGTCCAGGGCGGCTTTGTATAGCGCTTCGTTCTGCTGCACCAGCGCGACTTTGACCGTTTCCAGTTTCGCGCGCAGTTGTTCGCGGATGAATTGAGCTTCTTCCGGAGTCAGGGTTTCCTTGACTGGTTGATCGGTATGGCGGATTGTCACGATGCCGTGCAGCCTTTCAATTGCCGAGTCCAGCAGTTCATGAGAAGGCTCATTGCTGTCGGCATGGCTGTGGATTTCGGTCGTAGGGCTCAGCGCCTTGCCTGCGTAGGGCAACAGCAGGGTAAGATTCCCGGAGGTTTCCTGAAGGCTTTGCAACGAAGCGTAGAGTCCGACGATGTCGGCTGCCTCCACGTTTTTCAACGAGGCGATTTCTTTGGCGATTTCCTCGCGCACCTTGAATACGGCCGCGTCGCCGCTTTCGTGAAGGCGCTCGTCGGCGGCTTCGAGCGCTTCCCGCGCCGTATTCACGTCGCCGACCAGCTGCAGTCTTTCATTGGCGGTGCCGAGCAGGTATTCGGCGTCCGCAATCAGCAAGTCGCCGCGTGTCTTGCCGAGCTGGCGCTGCAGGCGGGTAATTTCCTCGTTCAGTTCTTTACGTGCCGTATCCAACTTTTCGCTGTGTAACCGGGAGACTTCGTCGAGCCTTTTGGTAAAGTGATCGTCCCGGTTCGTGACCGTTGTTTCGAGCGTGGACAATTGTTCCTGAATCGCGGTCAACTGGGCCTGGTAATCGGAAATTTTCTTGGCCATCTCTTGCTGGACTTCGCCGCCCAGACTGGTTTGCCGCTCCCTGAGTTGCGACAGTAAATAGTAACCGGCGCCAGCGATGGCGAGAATGGTCAGAATGATAACGATGCCGAACCAGAATCCGCTGCGGGATCGCCGTGTTTTCACCAGATTTTCCGCATTCCCTTCTATTTGTTCATTCAGTTCGGCCACTTTTTTCACCTGTTGCCCAAGTTATTATTTTTTCGAGAATTGCTGTATCCGAAGGGCTATCCGTTACATAAATTCGTTCAAACCCGCTGTCTTCGGCCAGTTGGCGGATGCGGCCGCTGACGACTATCAGAGAAGTGGCCAACGCCAGGTTTCGCCCTTTTTCGCCCAGTATGATCAATAGGTTTTTTAAGGCTTCGCCGCTGGTCGCTACGATCAGCCCGAGCCGCTTTTGCTCCAGCAAGTCCAGTACCGGCGCCGGATCCGCAAGCGGGCGCGTTCTTCGATAAACATCCAGATAATCGACCGCCGCGCCGCGATTGACGAGTCCCTCGCGCAACGTGTCGAGGCCGCCTGCGCCGCGCACGATCAGGATGTGCTGGCCCGAAACCTGCTGCATTGCCGGCATCGCGAGCAGTGTCCGGCTGTCCGAGCCGCCTGCGGGTTCAAGATCGGCCGTTAGACCGGCGGCGGCAAGTGCCTTGGCTGTCGCTGCCCCGATCGCGGCAATCCGCACGCTGCTAAATTGTTCTATTTTGCCATCATTCGCGAGCAGTGCAAAATTTACTGCATTTGCGCTAATGAAAACAACCCATTGGAAGCGATGCAGGTTTGCCAGCACTTCGGCGATCCGGTCGCGGCCGTTCGCGGCAACGATTTCGATGGTCGGAAAGGCGACCGCGATGCCTTGCTGACGTTCGATCAGGCGGCATAGATTGTTGGCCTGATGTTGCGGGCGAGTCACCAGGACGTGCGCCCCGTTCAGTGAACTCATCCCGGATACAATGCGGCGAGGATTCGATCGGCGCCTTGCGCCAGAAGATCTTCGGCGATGTGCCTGCCCAAGTCTTCCGCCCGGTCCAGGTCATCCCGGCTCTCGCTGTGGTAAATCACCGAGCCGTCCGGCGCGCCGACCAGTCCGCGCATGAACAGGCGTTCGCCGTGTTTCTCGGCGAATCCCGCGATCGGCACCTGGCAGCCACCTTGCAGCCGGGCATTCATCGCGCGTTCCGCGCGTACGCAAACGGCGGTATCGCTGTCGTGCAAGGCGCCGAGCAGGGCATTGATTTCCGCGTCGTCGCGGCGGCATTCGATGCCGATCGCGCCCTGGCCGATCGCGGGCAGGCTGATCGCCGGATCGAGGCGCTCCCGGATCCTGTCTGCCATCCCCAGGCGTATCAGGCCGGCCGAGGCCAGGATCACCGCATCGAAGTCGCCGGCGTCGAGTTTGGCGAGCCGAGTGTTCACGTTGCCCCGGAGCTGAAGGATTTCGGCATTCGGGAAACGCTGTTTGATCTGGCATTGCCGGCGCAGGCTCGAAGTGCCGATCCGGGCGTTGGCAGGCAATTCGTCGAGGCCTGCGAAGCGGTTCGACACCAGCGCGTCGGTAGGATCCTCGCGCTTGAGTATCGCCGCCAGATGCAGCCCATCCGGAAATTCGACCGGTACGTCCTTCATCGAGTGCACCGCGATGTCGGCCTCGCCTTCGAGCATGCCCTGTTCGAGTTCCTTTACGAACAGGCCCTTGCCACCGACTTTGGCGAGCGGCGCGTCGAGCATCTTGTCGCCCCGCGTCGTCATTTGCACCAGTTCGGTCCGGATACCCGGAAAATGTCGTTCCAGCAGGGCGGCGACATGGTTTGCCTGCCACAGTGCGAGCGGGCTTTTGCGCGTTGCGATGCGGATCGGTTTCATGGTTGGGATCGGACTATAAAATTAGGGTTGAAAAAATGTGTAGGGCGGAACGCGATAGCGGTTCCGCCAACTGGGAGTTGCCTATGGCGGAACCGCTACCGTGTTCCGCCCCTTACAATGTTATTAGCGTAATTCTGCCAATAATCCGGCATAAATGCCGCCAAAACTGCCGTTGCTCATCAACACGAAATGGCCGCCGTAGCGCGCTTCCAGTTTTAGCCGGGCGAT
This sequence comes from Methylomicrobium agile, assembly GCF_000733855.1. NCBI lineage: Bacteria > Pseudomonadati > Pseudomonadota > Gammaproteobacteria > Methylococcales > Methylococcaceae > Methylomicrobium > Methylomicrobium agile. The sequence goes on along the minus strand of NZ_JPOJ01000001.1, from coordinate 366,489 downwards.
GATCTGGTCGAGGCTTTCGCAAATCTCGATGTTCGAGGCATGGCGTTTCAGCTGGCTCAGGTCCCAGTTTAATTCTTTGGGCTGATAGATCAGCGCCCGATCGGCCTGGTTCAATGATTTTGCCAAAGTTTCGGTATGAACGCCGAGGCGCATCGTGTTCGAACGCGGTTCGACGACCGCGATGATGCGTTCCGGGCCGACCTGTTTGCGCAGGCCGTCCAGCGTGGTCGCGATCGCGGTCGGGTGATGCGCGAAATCGTCATAGACAGTCACGTTGTCGAGTTTCGCAATCACTTCCATCCGCCGTTTCACGTTCCGGAACCGGGCCAGAGCGTCGATCGCGTCCGTGGAGCGGATGCCGGCATGATGCGCGGCGGCGATTGCAGCCAGTGCGTTCGACACGTTGTGCTCGCCGGTCAGCGGCCAATCGACCTCGCCTTGCCCGATTCCCTCATGATAAACCGTAAAGCGGCTGCCGTCGGCTTTGACGAGCTGGGCATTCCATCCGGCCGCGCCGTTGATCGAGGTCCGCTCGACCGGCGTCCAGCAGCCCATGTTGAGCACGTCTCGAATATTCGGTTCGTTTTCCGGGGCGATGATCAGACCTTCGCCCGGAATCGTCCGGACCAGGTGGTGAAACTGTTTCTTGATCGCGTCGAGATCCGGAAAAATGTCCGCATGGTCGTATTCGAGATTGTTCAAGATCACGGTTCGGGGCCGGTAGTGCACGAATTTCGAGCGTTTGTCGAAAAACGCCGAGTCGTATTCGTCCGCCTCGACGACAAAGAAAGACGATTCCCCAAGCCGTGCCGATACGCCGAAATTAAGCGGAATGCCGCCGATCAGAAAGCCGGGCTTGAAACCCTGATGTTCGAGTATCCAGCTCAGCATGCTCGTTGTAGTCGTCTTGCCGTGCGTGCCCGCCACGCCGAGCACCCAGCGGTCCCGCAGCACATGCCTGGCGAGCCATTCGGGTCCGGAGACATAATCCAGGCCCCGGTTCAGCACGGCCTCGACCTCCGGATTGCCGCGCGACAGCGCATTGCCGATGACCACCAGATCCGGCTTCGGATCGAGATTTTCGGCCCGGTAGCCTTCCATTAAAAGAATCCCCTGAGATTCCAGTTGCGTGCTCATCGGCGGATAGACGTTCCGGTCGGAGCCGGTGACATGGTGCCCCATTTGCCTGGCGATCACCGCCAGGCCGCCCATGAAGGTGCCGCAGATGCCGAGTATGTGAATATGCAAAGTCTTTTTCCGAATGAGAGTGGAACGGAGCCGCCTGGCGCATTAAGCCGCTGCGAATCCTCTTATGATACTGTAGGGAAGCCGGATTGGTAAAACCCGCTGATCTCTTTAATCCCGTACCGCTTGCGCCGGCGGTCAAGTTAGGATGAAATAACCCTGCTCCGATCGTAGCCGCTTGCCGGCGATGTTTACAAAGATTTGTTTATTGAATGATGAGTGAAAAAAATAAAATTCTGATTGAAACGGCTCCGCATTATGTCGAAGCGCAGTCCGTGCCGGAGGAAGGCCGGTATGTGTTTTCCTATACGATCACGATCACCAACCTGGGGGCGGCGGGAGCGAGGCTCTTGTCCCGGCACTGGCTGATCACCGATGCGAACGGCAAGATCCAGGAAGTCCGCGGCGACGGAGTGGTCGGCGAACAACCATATCTGAAGCCGGGCGACTTTTTCCGTTATACCAGCGGCGCGATGATCGAGACGCCGGTCGGCACGATGCAGGGCGAGTACACGATGCGCACCGACGACGGCAGTCACTTCAACGCGGCAATCCCGCGTTTTACGCTGTCGATTCCCCGGACTCTGCATTAAGCCGATGGCGATTTATGCAATCGGCGACGTGCAGGGGTGCTATGACGACCTGCTGAAACTGCTCGACACGATCGCCTTCGATCCCGATTCCGACCGGCTCTGGTTTGCCGGCGATCTGGTCAACCGGGGGCCGAAATCGCTGGAAGTGCTGCGCTTCGTCAAGTCTTTGGGCGATACGGCGGTCGTCGTGCTCGGCAACCACGACCTGCATCTTTTGGCGGCCTATGACTCCGGCATCGTGCATAAAAAGGATACCCTCCGCCCGGTTCTGGAGGCCGAGGATGCGGACGATCTGATCGACTGGCTCCGGTTCCGCCCGCTGCTCCACGCCGACGGCGAATTCTGCCTGCTGCATGCGGGACTGCCGCCGCAATGGGGCCTGGAAAAAGCGCAGGAAATGGCGAGGCTGGCCGAAAGCGTCCTGCGAAGCGGCGATTACCGGCGGTTTTTGGGCCAGATGTACGGCAACCAGCCCGATCTCTGGTCGGAAGATCTGGAAGGCGTGCAACTGTTGCGTTTCATCGTCAATTGCTTCACGCGGATGCGCTACGTGGACGCGGAAGGCCGGCTCGACTTCGAGAACGACGGCCCGCCCGGCTCGCAGCCGGGCCATTTGGCGCCCTGGTTCGCCGCGCCGAACCGGCGGAATGCCGATTTGCGGATCGTCTTCGGGCATTGGTCGCAGCTCGGCTATTACGAGGGGCACAATTGCTATGCGATCGATACGGGTTGTTTGTGGGGCGGGCAGTTGACGGCGTTGCGCCTTGGCGAGCCCGTCGAAAGGGTCAGTATCGACTGTCCCGGTTACCGGCGTCCCGGCAAAGCTTATACCGATGCGCGAGGCCTTCTTTGACTTCCAACACGGGCGTTTGCCCTCGTTCGCGCTTTGAGCCTAATCTCCGAAAGATCGTTAGGGCATAGCGTGTAGATGGGTGCGACTATAAGGACGTAGATACTGTTATCCACGTCAAGCGTTATGAAGAGCAGCGTTGTAGGGCGTTTTCGCGATAGCAAAACGCCAATCCTCTTCAAAGCGCGGCGGATTGCCTGGCGGCGAATCCGCCCTACGTGTTTTCGCTTCTCTGGGGCAATCTCTCTGTCCATGGCCTCTCTCGTGGCCGCATCGATCCAGCCGTGACGGCATCCGCCTTGCGCATGATAGAATAGCTATTTTGTGCTTCAACGGCCCTATCTCGTTTATTTTGGCTTATTCGAAAAATTATGAAATTAGAAAAATCTTCCCGCTTTGCTCCTTGTCCCGGTCCCATCGTTACGATCGTGCTCGATGGCGTGGGTATTTCTCCGCGCGAGGACGGTGATGCGGTCAAAACCGCGCGCACGCCCATGCTGGATAAGCTGATGGCGAATTTCCCCATGACCGCTCTGCGCGCGCACGGCACCGCGGTCGGAATGCCCAGCGATGAAGACATGGGTAACAGCGAAGTCGGCCATAATGCGATTGGTGCGGGCCGTGTGTTCGCCCAGGGCGCCAAGCTGGTTGCGGAATCGATCGCCAGCGGCAATTTGTGGCAAGGTCGGGCATGGCACGAAATCGTCGCTGCCGCCAAACAAGGCGGCACGCTGCATTTCATCGGCCTGTTTTCCGACGGTAACGTGCACTCGCATATCGACCATCTGCGCGCGATGCTGGAGCAAGCCCGGAAAGAAGGCGTATCGAAGGTGCGCATCCACATTCTGCTGGACGGCCGCGATGTAGGCGAAACTTCGGCGCTGGATTACGTCGATCCGTTCGAAGCCTTTCTGGACGGCTTGCGCAGCCCCGCGTTCGACGTGGCGATCGCCTCCGGCGGCGGCCGCATGACCATCACGATGGACCGTTACGAGGCGCACTGGGCGATGGTGCAGCGCGGTTGGGACATCCACGTGCGCGGCGAGGGCCGGCAGTTCGCCAGCGCCCATGAAGCCATCGTCACCTACCGCAACGAGTTGAAGGTGATCGACCAGGATCTGCCCGGTTTCGTGATCGCCAAAGACGGCAAGCCGCTGGGACCGATCGTCGACGGCGACGCGGTGGTGTTCTTCAATTTCCGCGGCGACCGTGCGATCGAGATTTCCCGCGCTTTTACCGAAGAGAACTTTACCGCCTTTCCGCGCGGCCCCTTGTCGAAAGTTACCTATGCCGGCATGATGCAGTACGACGGCGATACCAAACTGCCGCCGCGCTTTCTGGTCCAGCCGCCGGCGATCGACAGAACGATGGGCGAATACTTGGCCAAAAACGGCATTGCGCAATACGCGATCAGCGAGACGCAGAAATACGGCCACGTCACCTATTTCTGGAACGGCAACCGCACCGGCAAGTTCGACGACACGCTGGAAACCTATGTTGAAATCCCGAGCGATGTGGTGCCGTTCGAGCAGCGTCCGTGGATGAAATGCGCCGAAATCACCGATACCTTGATCGACGCGGTTCGAAGCGGCAAATACCGCTATTTGCGCGTCAACTACGCCAACGGCGACATGGTCGGGCATACCGGCAATTTCGAGGCGGCAGTGACCGCGATGCAGGGGCTCGATCTGCAATTGGCCCGTTTGATTCCGGTGATTCTGGAAGCGAAAGGCACCGCGATCATCACCGCCGACCACGGTAATGCCGACGAAATGTACGAACTGGATAAAAAGGGCAACGTGAGCCGGGATGCGGAAGGGCGAGCCAAGGCCAAGACCTCTCATACGCTGAATCCGGTGCCGTTCGTGCTGATTTCCGGGGAGCCGGAGCCGGCGTTCAAATTGCGCGAGGATTTAGCGACGCCGGGCTTGTCGAATATGGCGGCGACCGTGCTGAATCTGCTCGGCTTCGAAGCCCCGGCCGATTACGATCCGAGCCTGATCGAACCGGCTTAGTCCGTAAGGCGGAACCGGTTTACCGGGTTCCGCCATTCGGAACGGGGCAGGATATCGAACGGGTTTCCGGAACCTCGGATTGGCGGATCGCCTATCGCGGCATCCGCCCGACAAATCAACCGGCGGCCGTCAATTCGCCGATCGGCCAGCGCGGCCTGGCCTTGATCGCAAGCGGTTCCTGCTGGCCGGCCAATAAGCGCTGGCAGCCTGCATAGGCGATCATCGCGCCGTTGTCGGTGCAGAAGGCGGGCCGGGGAAAATAAATCGCGGCATTTTCCTTTTCCGCCATTGCGCGGAGCGAGGCGCGGATTTGGATATTGGCGCTGACGCCGCCTGCGACCACCAGCGTTTTAAGCCCGGTCTGCCGGAGCGCGCGCCGGGATTTGATCGTCAGCGTGTCGGCGACCGCGCCCTGAAAGGCGAGGGCGATGTCGGCCTTGTCCTGCTCGCTTCGGGCGGTTGCCTGCAAAGTATTCAGCGTGAAAGTTTTCAGTCCGCTGAAGCTGAAATCCAGGCCGGGACGGTCGGTCATCGGGCGCGGAAAGGCGAATCGCGGCTTTCCGGTCCCGGCCAGGGCCGACAGTTTGGGGCCGCCCGGATAGCTCAGGCCGAGCATCTTGGCGGTCTTGTCGAAGGCTTCGCCGGCGGCGTCGTCGAGCGATTCGCCGAGGATCCGGTAGCGGCCGATGCCTTCGACTTCGACCAGTTGCGTATGGCCGCCGGAAATCAAGAGGGCGACGAACGGGAATTTCGGCGGCTCCGGCTCCAGCATCGGCGCCAGCAGATGGCCTTCCATGTGATGCACGGCGACCGCCGGCACTTGCCAGGCCCAGGCCAGGCTGCGCGCGGTCGCGGCGCCGACCAGTAGGGCGCCGATCAGGCCGGGGCCTGCGGTATAGGCGATGCCGCCGATATCGTGGTGTGCCAGTCCGCTGTCCCGAAGCGCCTGCCGGATCATCGGCGCCAGTTTGCGGATATGATCGCGCGATGCCAGTTCCGGTACGACGCCGCCGTACTCGCGGTGCAGGTCGATCTGGCTGTAGAGGAGATCGGACAACAGTCCCTGTTCGGAATGGTAAAGCGCGACGCCGGTCTCGTCGCAAGAGGTTTCTATGCCTAAAACGATCATCAGGTTTTGAAAATGAGCCAAAAGAAAGGTATAATTAGGAGTTTACTAGAGTGGGTGCAGTAATGCCCTTGTTTTTTAAATCTTAACACAACCGGAAATTTGGAACCCTAATAATGCCGTCAGTCAAAATTAAAGAAAACGAACCTTTCGATATCGCCATTCGCCGCTTTAAACGCGCCTGTGAAAAAGCCGGCGTCTTGGCCGAAGTCCGTCGCCGCGAGTTTTACGAAAAACCGACCACGGAACGCAAGCGTAAAGGGGCTGCGGCGGTCAAACGGCATTTGAAGAAACTGGCACGCGAGCGTTATGCGTTGAAAAATCTGCGCCGCGGCCGGCCTACGACTTAATTTCCGGTTCGGGCGATGGAATTATTGACGGATCGTATCAAGGACGAAATGAAAGCCGCCATGAAAGGCGGAGACAAATTCAAACTGGGCGTGATCCGTTTGATTCTGGCGGCTTTCAAACAGGTCGAAGTCGACGAGCGCATTACGCTCGATAACGACCGGGCCATCCAGGTGCTGGACAAAATGCTGAAACAGCGGCGCGAATCGATCAAGCAGTACGGCGATGCGGGCCGCAACGATTTGGCCGAGGCGGAAGAGGCCGAAGTCAGAATCATTCAGGAGTTTCTGCCGGCGGCGCTGAGCGATGCCGAAATCGAGGCGATGGTGAGGGAAGCGATCGCCGAATCCGGCGCCGCGTCGATCAAAGACATGGGTAAAGTCATGGGTCTCTTGAAGCCGAAAATGCAGGGACGTGCCGATATGGCGTTAGTCAGCCAAAAAATCAAGGCCGCTTTGGGAGGATAAACCTCCCTGCGAATCGCTTTAACCTATGTCCGAGGGACGCATACCTCGTCAGTTTATCGATGACCTTCTGGTGCGGGTCGATATCGTCGATCTTATCGATGCGCATCTTCCTCTCAAAAAAACGGGGGCGAATTTTATCGCCCGCTGTCCTTTTCATACCGAAAAGACGCCGAGCTTTTCGGTCAACCGCAACAAGCAGTTCTATTACTGCTTCGGCTGCGGAGCGAGCGGCAATGCGATCACATTTTTAATGGAATTCAATCGGCTCGACTTTGTCGAAGCGGTTGAGGATTTGGCGGCGTTCGTTGGGGTCGACGTTCCAAAGGAATCCGTTTCCGCCCGAGGTTCGCCGCAGAAAAAAGACGATCTCGGTAATCTGTATCAATTGATGGAGCAGGCGACGGCTTTCTATACGGATCAATTGTACGCGAAAGCGGGTGCCGCGGCGCTCGATTATTTGCGGGGCCGGGGTGTAGACGATCAGCTGATGAGGGAATACCGGCTCGGTTACGCGCCCGATGCGTGGCAGTCTTTATCGGGGCGGTTTAATTCGCAAGCTTTGCTGGATACCGGTCTGGCGGTCAGAAATGACGCGGGCCATGCGTACGACCGGTTTCGCGGCCGCGTGATGTTTCCGATTCGCGACAAGCGCGGCCGGATCATCGGCTTCGGCGGCCGAGTACTGGACGATTCTACCCCAAAATATTTGAATTCTCCAGAAACATCCCTATTTCATAAAGGCAGGGAGGTTTACGGCCTCTACGAATTGCTGAAAAAAAATGCCAAGCCGGAACGGATTTTGCTGGTCGAGGGTTACATGGATGTGATCGCGCTGGCGGGATCCGGTATCGATAATGCCGTAGCCGCTTTGGGTACCGCCGCATCGCAGGCTCATGCCGAACTGTTGTTCCGTTTTTCGGCGGAACTGGTGTTTTGTTTTGACGGCGATCGCGCGGGAAGGGAAGCGGCATGGCGCGCGATGGAGGCGGTGTTTCCCTGCCTTAAGGACGGGCGTCAGGTGCGCATTATGTTATTGCCCGAGGCCGAGGATCCCGATTCGCTGGTGCGCAAGGAGGGCGTCGAGCGGTTTCAGGCCCGGGTGCGGGAGTCCGAGGTGTTATCCGATTATTTTTTTGCCCAGATCGCCAGAGGTTTGCAGTTGTCCAGTCTCGAAGGGCGTGCGCAACTGGTCGGCAAGGCCCGCCCTTACCTTGAAAAATTGCCGGCAGGTGTTTTTAGGGAAATGATGTTTACTAGACTCAAGACTTTGTCCGAGTTTAATACACTGGATGTTTCGAAGAATGAGTCTACACTTAATCGAAACGCCCGTCTTCAAAGCCAGCGAGATAAAACCCGAATGACTGCCGCGCGGATGGCGGCTGCCTTGTTGGTGCAGAATCCCTGTTTGGCCGAGCGTTCCGAATTGCGGGAAATCGATTGGAGCACGCTGATATTTTCCGGCGTCGAACTGTTCAAGAATATTGTAGAAGTGATTTGGGCGCAGAAACCTGCAACTACTGCCGTGCTGCTCGAGTCATACCGCGGTTCGGACGATGAAAAGCCGGTCAAGGCGCTCGCGTTTCTGGAACTGTTGATCGCGCCGGAAAATATCGAAAACGTTTTTCTCGATGCGCTCGCCGGTTTGCTCAAACAGTCCGCGGAAAATGAATTGGAGCGGCTTTTGTCTAAAAAAGTACTGACTCTCGAAGAAAAAGAGTCCCTGCGCAAGTTGTTGGCGCTCAAAAAGTAAGTGCCAAATCATAAGTTTATATAGTAGAATTGCCTGTTACGTGTAATTCTGCTGAATTGCATATCCGGTGAGTGAATGATGAATCAAGAACAGCAACAGTCTCAGATTAAACAATTGATTGCCAGAGGCAAAATTCAGGGCTTCCTGACTTATGCCGAAATTAATGACCACTTGCCGAGTGACATTGTCGATCCCGAGCAAATTGATGATTTCATCGGCATGATCAATGACATGGGGATCCAGGTCTACGAAGTTGCACCCGATGAAGACTCATTGATTACCGACGCGGCCGCGGTCACGACCGATGACGAAGACGCGGAAGAAGTTGCCGCGCTGGCCTCGGTCGACAGCGAATTCGGACGGACTACCGATCCGGTCCGAATGTACATGCGCGAAATGGGTTCGGTCGAGCTGTTGACTCGGGCGGACGAATTGAAAATCGCGAAAAGGATTGAAGAAGGGCAGCAGCAGCTGGTCAAGGCTCTGGCACGCTCCTGCGTGGTGGTGGACGACTTTCTGCAATCCTACAATTCGATTTCGGCCGACGAGGGCGGCATCCGCCTGAACGATCTGATCACCGGTTTCGCCGATTACAGCGAAACCGACGACTTGAGCGTGGCGCAGACCGGCGCGGAAGATGTCGAGGACACCGCTCCGGCCGACGAAGAGCTGAAAGGGCTGAATCTCGAAGAGGTCAGCGAAAAAGTCGAGCGGTTAAGGGTGCAATTGCAGGTCGCGACCAATGCCTGCAAGAAATACGGCTATGCGAGTGCGGAAACCGAGCAGGCGTTCGATGTGCTGGCCGATTTGTTCATGGAATTCAAATGGACGCCCCAGTATCTGAAAAAAATGTCCGGAATCATTCCCGAAGGCGTTGCAAGCGTTCGCGAGCAGGAAAGAATCATTCTGGACATCTGCACCAAGCATGCAAAAATGCCGCGTCCGGAATTCATCGCGATGTTTACCGAGGACGAGAGCAATCCGGTCTGGCTGGACCGCTGCCTGGAGGAGGGCAGCAAGTACGCGGAAGCGTTGAAGCCGCATGAAAAGGAACTCCGTAAGGCGATCAAGGCCCTGGGCGAGATCGAAGCGAAATTCGGTCTGACGATCAACGGCCTGAAAGACATCAACCGGCGCATGTCGATCGGCGAGGCCAAATCGCGGCGTGCGAAAAAGGAAATGATCGAAGCGAACTTGCGTCTGGTCATCTCGATCGCGAAAAAATACACGAATCGCGGCCTGCAGTTCCTCGACCTGATTCAGGAGGGCAACATTGGCCTGATGAAAGCGGTCGATAAATTCGAATACCGGCGCGGTTACAAATTCTCGACCTACGCGACCTGGTGGATTCGCCAGGCGATTACCCGCTCGATCGCGGATCAGGCGCGTACGATCCGGATTCCGGTGCACATGATCGAAACGATCAACAAGCTGAACCGGATTTCCCGGCAGATCCTGCAGGAACTGGGCCGCGAGGCGACGCCGGAAGAACTGGCCGTGCGGATGGAAATGCCCGAAGACAAGGTGCGCAAGGTGCTGAAGATCGCGAAAGAGCCGATTTCGATGGAAACGCCGATCGGCGATGACGAAGATTCGCATCTGGGCGATTTTATCGAAGATTCGAGAGTGCTATCGCCGGTCGAATCTGCTACAATTGCCGGCTTGCGCGAATCGACGCAAAACGTGCTGGCGGGACTGACCGCGCGTGAAGCGAAGGTGCTCAGGATGCGTTTCGGCATCAATATGAATACCGACCATACGCTCGAAGAAGTCGGCAAGCAGTTTGACGTGACCCGCGAAAGAATACGCCAGATCGAAGCCAAGGCGCTCAGAAAGCTGCGGCATCCATCGAGATCGGAACAGCTGCGCTGTTTTCTTGACGGCGACTAAAAAACGAACACGGGCCCTTAGCTCAGTTGGTTAGAGCGTCCGACTCATAATCGGCAGGTCGTAGGTTCAAGTCCTACAGGGCCCACCAACGCATAAAAAAGGCTGCCGTTGCAGCCTTTTTGCGTATCAGGCTTTCTATCACTTTTAAAAGGCACTTCTATGAGCAACAATTTCATTTTTACCTCGGAATCGGTTTCGGAAGGGCATCCCGACAAGGTCGCGGACCAGATTTCCGATGCGGTACTGGACGCGCTGCTGGCGCAGGACCCCAAATCGCGCGTCGCGTGCGAAACGATGGTAAAAACCGGCATGGTCATCATCGCCGGCGAAATTACGACCAATGCCTGGGTCGATCTGGAAGAGCTGGTCCGCAAGACCGTCTGCGCTATCGGCTACGATCACGGCGACATCGGCTTCGACGGCCAGAGCTGCGCGGTGTTGAACGCGATCGGCAAACAGTCGTCCGACATTGCGATGGGCGTCGACGAAGCCGAAAACCACGAACAGGGCGCGGGCGACCAGGGCCTGATGTTCGGCTATGCGACCAACGAAACCGACGTGTTGATGCCGGCCCCGATCCAGTATTCGCACCTGCTGGTCAAACGCCAGGCCGAAGTGCGCAAGAATAAAACCTTGCCTTGGCTGCGTCCGGACGCGAAGAGCCAAATCACGTTCCGCTACGAAAATCACAAACCGGTCGCGATCGACACGGTGGTGCTGTCGACCCAGCATGCGCCGGACATCAGCAACCAGGCGATCCATGAAGCGGTGATGGACGAAATCATCCTGCCGGTATTGCCGAGAGAATGGGTACACAAGGACACCCGGTTTTTCATCAATCCGACCGGGCAGTTCGTGATCGGCGGCCCGGTCGGCGACTGCGGCCTGACCGGACGCAAGATCATCGTCGACAGCTACGGCGGCATGGCGCGCCACGGCGGCGGCGCGTTTTCGGGCAAGGACCCGTCCAAGGTCGACCGTTCGGCGGCCTATATGGCGCGCTACGTGGCGAAGAACATCGTTGCGGCGGGCCTTGCCGAGCGCTGCGAAATTCAGGTGTCCTACGCGATCGGCGTGGCGGAGCCGACGTCGATCACGATCGAAACTTTCGGCACCGGCAAGCTTGGCGAAGATCGTCTGGTCGAGATCGTCCGTTCGATTTTCGATCTCCGGCCGAAAGGCCTGATCGCGATGCTGGACCTGTTGAAGCCGATCTATCAGCCCACCGCCGCCTACGGCCACTTCGGACGGACCGAAGACACCTTTACTTGGGAAAGAACCGACAAGGTCGAAGCCTTGCGCGATGCGGCCGGCATTTAATTCAGTAAGGAAATATAGAGGAGCGGGAAATGAGCCAAGATTATAAAGTCGCCGACATGGCGCTGGCGGAGTGGGGGCGCAAGGAGATCGCCATCGCCGAAACCGAAATGCCGGGCCTGATGGCGCTGCGTGCCGAATACGGCGCCGGGCAGCCGCTGAAGGGCGCGCGGATCGCCGGTTGCCTGCACATGACGATTCAGACCGCGGTGCTGATCGAGACGCTGACCGCGCTGGGCGCGGAAGTGCGCTGGTCGTCCTGCAACATCTTTTCCACCCAGGACCATGCCGCGTCCGCGATCGCCGCGGACGGGATCCCGGTGTTCGCCTGGAAGGGCGAGACCGAAGCCGAATTCGCCTGGTGCATCGAACAGACCATCGAAGGCCCGAACGGCTGGCGGCCGAACATGATTCTCGACGACGGCGGCGACCTGACGCTGATGATGCACGAGAAATATCCCGAGCTGATGGCAAACGTCCGGGGCCTGTCCGAGGAAACCACGACCGGTGTGTTGCGCCTGCACGAACGGGTCGCCAAAGGCACTCTGATGGTGCCGGCTTTCAACGTGAACGATTCGGTCACCAAGTCCAAATTCGACAACTTGTACGGCTGCCGCGAGTCCCTGGTCGACGGCATCAAGCGCGCGACCGACGTGATGGTGGCGGGCAAGATCGCGGTGGTCTGCGGCTACGGCGACGTCGGCAAGGGCTGCGCGCAGTCGCTGCGCGGCTTGGGGGCGACGGTCTGGATCACCGAAATCGATCCGATCTGCGCCTTGCAGGCGGCGATGGAAGGCTACCGGGTCGTCACGCTGGAAGAAGCCGCGCCGCTCGCGAACATTTTCGTGACCGCGACCGGCAACGTGAATGTAATCACGCATCAGCACATGCAGGCGATGAAAAACCAGGCGATCGTCTGCAACATCGGCCATTTCGACTCGGAAATCGACATCGCTTCGCTCCGCCGGTATACCTGGGAAAACATCAAGCCGCAGGTCGACCATGTGATCTTCCCGGACGGCAAGCGCCTGATCGTGCTGGCCGAAGGCCGGCTGGTCAACCTCGGCTGCGCGACCGGCCATCCGAGCTTCGTGATGTCCAATTCCTTCTGCAACCAAGTGCTGGCGCAGATCGAACTGTGGAACGATGCCGAACAGTACGAAAACAAGGTTTACGTGCTACCCAAAAAGCTGGACGAAAAAGTCGCCAGCCTGCATCTGGCGCAAATCGGCGTCAAGTTGACCCGGCTGACCGAGGAGCAGGCGCGTTACATCAACGTGCCGGTCGAAGGTCCTTACAAAGGCGAATATTACCGTTATTGATCTTCTCCCGATCCGGGCTGCCTTGCTGGGCAGTCCAACCTATCGTCTGCCCGGCTCAGGCTCAACCCATGAAATCACGTTACACGCACCCGAAAGTGCTCAGTTTCGAGTTTTATCCTCCGAAAACCGAAGAAGGCGCGGCCGGTCTTAAAATCGTTCACGAGAAGCTTGCCCGGCTGAATCCCGGTTTTTTTTCGGTGACTTTCGGCGCGGGCGGTTCGACGCGCGAAAAAACTTTCGAAACGGTCGTCGAAATCCAGTCCAAGGGCATCGCGGCCGCGCCGCACCTGTCCTGCGTCGCTTCGACCCGGAATGGCATCCGGACGATATTGAACGACTATCGGGACAAGGGCATCCGCAAGATCGTCGCGTTGCGCGGTGACCTGCCGTCCGGCATGCTGTCGGCCGGCGAATTCCGCTATGCGAATGAACTGGTCGAGTTCATCCGCAAGGAAACCGGCGATGCATTCGAAATTCATGTCGCGGCTTATCCTGAAGTGCATCCCCAGGCGCCGAATGCCGACGTCGATTTCAATAATTTCAAGCGCAAGGTCGAAGCGGGAGCGGACGCCGCGATCACCCAGTATTTTTATAATGCCGAGGCCTATTTTTATTTCCGCGACCGCTGCGAACGAAACGGGATAACGATCCCGATCGTGCCGGGCATCATGCCGATCACGCAGTACTCACAGTTGTTCCGTTTCTCCGAGATGTGCGGCGCGGACATTCCGCGCTGGCTGCGCAAGCGTCTCGAATGCCTGGGCGACGATCGCGCGGCGATCCAGGCCTTCGGTCGGGATGTGGTGACCGAATTGTGCCGGAAACTGCTCGAACAAGAGGCCCCCGGCCTGCATTTCTATACGATGAATCAGTCGGGTCCGACGCTCGCGATACTCGAAAATCTCGAATTCTGTCCGCAGGCGGCATGAATACGCCGTCTTTCGGGGGGCTGCTTAATATAAACCTGCCAGGTTTTAAAAACCTGGCAGGTCTTGTTGCCTTCTCAGACTGAATCTTCGGCGCTGTCCCCCGTCGAATTTCATATTGCCAAACTTCCCTTCATCGCGATGCGAATTTCCCGACTCTATGTTTCCCAACCGTTGAACTGTGGTCAGCACATCGAGCTTGACGATGACAGCGCGCACTATGTCAGGACCGTGCTGCGGCTGGCCAAAGACGACAAAATCGTATTGTTCGACGGCTCGGGAGCGGATTATCCGTCGGTATTGCTCGAAGTCAGCCGGAACCGGGTGGCCGTCGCGATCGAACAGCGGCAGAGCCGAGATGTCGAGTCTCCGCTGGCGGTGTGCCTCGGGCTCGGCATGGCGCGCGGCGATCGGATGGATTTGTCCGTGCAAAAAGCCGTCGAGCTCGGCGTGAACCGGATTACCCCGATCGAAACCGAGCGCTGCCTGGTACAGTTGAAAGGCGACAAGCGCGTCCAGCGCTTTACCCATTGGCAGCGTATCGTGCGGCATGCGGCCGAACAATGCGGACGGAGCATCCTGCCGGAACTGGCGCCGATCACTCCGCTCCATCAATGGGTATCCGAACAGCAAGGTTTGAAACTGTTTCTCGACCCTTATGCCGAGATTACCCTGGCCGATTTGCAGCCGGAAGATGATCGAGTGACGCTGCTGACCGGCCCTGAAGGCGGCTTTGCCGATCACGAGCGGGAAGCCGCGAAAGCAGCCGGTTTCGTGCCGGTTCGGCTCGGCGGGCGGATTTTGCGCACCGAAACCGCCTCGCTGGCAGCCTTGTCCGCGGTGCAGATGCTGTGGGGCGATTTTCGGAGCGGCCCGAAAGCATGCTGAAGCGCATTTATTATGCGCTGGTTCCGCTGGCGGTCTTGCTGGCCGTTTCGCTGCTGGCCTGCCTGCTCGGTTATTTCCTGGTTCAGGCCGTCGGCGACCGTTTTACCCTGTCCAAAGTCATTTCGAAAACCACGCTGGTTTTCCTGGTGCTGAGCATCTTTCCGGCGATGGCCCGGCTGAAGATCGGTCGGAGCGACCTGGGCTTCGCCTCCGGGAACCTGTGGCTCAAGCAGATTCCGCAGGGCTTCGCGCTCGGCCTCCTGATACTGCTGCCGGTGCTGTCGGCCGAGTATCTTCTGGGCATCCAGAGCCTCGACCGGGCGAAAGAGTGGACTGCCCTGCTGATCGCCCGGAAGATGGGTTTGATCCTGTTATTGTCGCTGCTGATTTCGTTGATCGAAGAGTCGCTGTTCCGCGGTTTGCTGATCGCGTCGCTGGGCAGGAAAATGCCGCTGTTCGCGGCGATCGCGGTCAGCGCGCTCTATTATGCCTCGCTGCACTTTCTGCACAGCCATTCGACGATTCCAGGGGAACAGGCGGATTGGTCGAGCGGTTTCCGGCTGCTCGCCGAAGCGTTCGGGAATCTGTTTAACGCGTACAATTTTCCGGACTGGCTGGCTTTGTTTGCGGTCGGCATTTTTTTGGGCATCCTGCGAACGCGTTCGTCCGCGAATCTGGGGCTTTGCATCGGCTGCCATTCGGCCTGGGTCTGGCAGATCAAGATGGGCAAGACCCTGTTCGATACGCATCACAATGCCGAATACGGCTTTCTGGTCGGCTATTACGACGGCGTGATCGGCTGGCTGGTGGCCGGCTGGCTGGCGCTGTTCCTGCTCGCTTACGGCGTTTACCTTCGCGTTCGCGGTATTTGAAAAATATGGACAAAATTCCGATCGGCATCAGCAGCTGTCTGCTCGGCCAGGAAGTCCGTTTCGACGGCGGCCACAAGCACGATTTTTATATTACCGGTACGCTCGGCCAATATTTCGAATTCCATCCGTTTTGCCCGGAGGTCGAGATCGGCCTGGGCGTCCCGCGGCCGACGCTGCACCTGGTCAATGTCGACGGACAGGTACGCTGCGTCGGCGTCAAAGACTCCGAACGCGACGTGACCGAGCGCCTGCGGGCGTATGCGGAAGGGCTCAAGGACCGGCATGCCGGCCTGTGCGGCTACATTTTGAAAAAGGACTCGCCGAGCTGCGGAATGGAGCGCGTCAAGGTCTATCGCGGCGGGCAGCCGCGCAAGGAAGGGGTCGGGATCTATGCGGAGGCGATGATGAAGGCGAATCCGCTGCTGCCGGTCGAGGAGGAGGGCAGGCTCGGCGATCCGGGGCTGCGCGAGAATTTCGTCCAGCGCGTTTATGTCTATTACCGCTGGAAGCAACTGGTCGCCGAAGGCATTACCGCCCAAAGCCTGACCCGCTTCCATGCCCGCCACAAACTGATCGTCATGAGTCACGGCGATTACCGCGAACTCGGGCGGATGCTGGCCGGTTTGACCGAAGAGAATCTGGCCGAAACGGCCGGGCGGTATATCGCCGGGCTGATGAAATTGCTGAGACCCGTGCCGACCCGCGGCCGGCACGTGAATGTGCTGCAGCATATCCAGGGCTATTTGAAAACGGAGCTCGACTCAGACGACAAGGCCGAAATGGCGGAGGTGATCGAACGCTACCGGCGCGGCGAAATTCCGCTGATCGTGCCCTTGACCTTGCTCAAGCATCATTTCCGGAAGGCGCCGGATCCCTATATCGACGATTCTTACTACATGTCGCCTTATCCGCAGGAACTGCGGCTGATCAACGGACTGTAACGATGGCCAACATTTTGATCGTCGGCTGCGGCGATGTCGGTACTCGGCTGGGAAAGCGGTTGATCGCCGAGGGGCATCGGGTGACCGGTTTAAAACGGCAGCCGCCCGGTGTCGGGGAGGGGATTCGTTATCTGAAGGCGGACATTTCCGATGCGGATTCGCTCGCCGGCCTGGAAACCGATTTCGATCAACTGTTCTACAGCGTCTCGGCCGACGGCCGGAACGAATCCAGTTACCGCGCGGTATATGAAAGCGGCTTGCGGAATGTGTTGGAAAAATTTCCCGGCATTCCCTGGATCTTCGTGTCCTCGACCAGTGTTTACGGGCAGTCGCATGGCGAATGGGTCGATGAAATGTCCCCGGCCGAACCGGGCAATCCGAACGCCCGGCTGATCCGGGAAGCGGAAAAACGGGTGCTGGCGGCGCATCCCGGCAACATCGTCGCGCGCTTTTCCGGCATTTACGGGCCGGGACGCGAATATCTGGTCAGGCTGGCGGCGAGCCGGCCGGCGATTCAGCGAACGCCGCTTTACTATACGAACCGGATTCACCGGGACGACTGTGCCGGCGTGCTGGCCTTTCTCTTCGAACAGCGTCTGGCGGGCAGGACATTGGATGCCTGTTATCTGGCCAGCGACGACGATCCGGCGCCGCTGTGGGAGGTCGTCTCCTGGCTGGCCGAACGCCAGCAGTGTCCTCTTCCGGCCGTCAAAGAGACCGGCGCCGATGCGCCGATGAACAAGCGCTGCAATAACGCCCGCTTGAAGGCGCTGGGGTACCGTTTTTTATATCCCGGTTATCGGGAGGGATATGGGTGGGTAAAACCGGCGCCGGATTGAAGACGCAGGGAGTCAGAAATCGCCGCTTTCGGTAACGGTGAATTCGATCCCGCCGGTTCGTTTGGCGATCCGGTTATATAAAAAGCAACCGATCACTGTGAAAAGATAGCCGAACAAACCGCTGATCAGCGGGATCATCAAGGTGGCGATCAGCAAGCGAAGCCATATTGCATTAAAGCGGCCGAGGATTTCCGGATGCGAAATCACCCCCACGAGCAACAGTGCGATAAAAAAGAGGATACTGACGGCGGCGGATACAAGCGCGACGATTTTGCCCGTCCGATGCAAAGAGATATGGATGATTTGTTTTTTCATGGGGGTCGAATATTACATTTTGCGGTAGCTGGAAAAATGCACTGCATCCTATCGTATTTCCGGCCCGTCTGAAAACTCCCGCATGGCGGATTAAAAACGGGCAGGGCATCGGGCGCTGTTTTCGCCGGACAACTCACCGGAGCATCGACAGCATGATCGAAATTTTTTGGGGCCGCGGCAGCCCGTATTCCTGGCGGGTCCAACTGGCGCTCGAAATCACAGGAATCCCTTACCGGAGCCGGCAATTGCATTTTGCCGGTGAGGATCTCAAGTCGGACGAGTTCCTGGCCATCAATCCCCGGGGACAGGTTCCCGCGCTGAGAGACGGCGGATTCACGCTGTACGAATCGATCGCGATTCTCGCTTATCTGGATGCGATACGGCCGGAGCCGGCCCTGTTCGGGAACGCTCCCGAGGAACGCGGGCTGATCTGGCGGCTGATCATGGAATGCGTTTATTATCTGGAACCGCATATGACCGCGTTCGCGGGCACGATCATTTCCGGAGAGTTGCCGGAAAAAACGGACGAAGCAATCGCGTCCCGCCGACAGGTCGAGCAGGAGCTGGACCGGCTCGAAGTGCTGCTGGAGCGAAACGATTATCTGGCCGGCAACCGGCTTTCCGCGGCGGACGTGGCGGTTTATCCGGTCGTTCAGCTCCTGCTGATCGCCGCCCGGCGCGAAAACACCGAGGCGGTCAGCGGCAGGCTGTGCCGGGCCGATGCGCATTTTCCGGCGCTGAAGGCGTGGTGTCGGCGGATCGAGGCATTGCCCGGATTCGAAAGGACCAATCCGCCGCACTGGCGGGTTTGAGGGCCTCAGAGCCGATCCGTAGCCAGGAAACGGCCCAGGTCGTTTAAACCGGCACTCGGCAGATAGGGGAGCGTCCCCAGCAGAGGCGCAGCCAGTGTCTCCCTGAGGGTGGCGATATTGGCTTCCGCGCAGCGCATGTCGGGATCGTTGCACACCGCGATCCAGCCGGCCAGCCTGAGTCCTTTCAGCGCGATCGCTTCGGCGGTCAGTTTCGCGTGATTGATGCAGCCGAGTTTGATTCCGGCTGACAGGATCACCGGAAGGCCCAAGGTCAGGGCAAGGTCGCTGATGTCCTGGTGCGCATTGACCGGCGCATACCAGCCGCCGGCGCCTTCGACCAGAACGACGTCGGCTCGCGCCTGCAATTGTTCGAGGCGGGATTTTACCACAGCGAAATCGACCGGGTTGTTCTTGCCGGCCAGATGCGGTGAAATCGGCAGTTCGTAGGCGTAGGGATTGATCAGGTCGTAGTCGAGGGAGACGCTGGCATGGGCCTGCAGCAGCAGCGCGTCTTCGTTTGTCAATTTTCCGCCCCGAAATCGGCAGCCCGAGGCGACCGGTTTCATGCCCGCGACCCTTTTTCCCCGGTGTTTGAAGGCCTGCATGAGCGCCAGCGTCGTCCAGGTTTTGCCGGCGTTGGTGTCGGTGCCGGTAATGAAATAGCCTTGCCGGAGCATGTCAGGCACGCGCGGAAACTTGCAGGATTTCGAAAGTAGCCGGAAGCGAGCCTTCGACCCGGTGACGCTCGTAAGCGCCATACATCGCCTGCATCCGCGCTTTGCCGGTTAGGTTTTTCGGCCTGGCGAGATGGGCATTATGGGCGCCGATCGCTTTGAGTTCGCGCATCAGGTCGGCCACGTTCGCATAGCGGGGCGTATGAACGAATTGCCGTATCCGGCATGCGCTGAAACCCGTTGTTTGCAGGAGACCGAGCAATTCCTGTCGGGTATGAAAGTCGTTCACATGCGGCAAATCGTCGACTTTAGCCCAGGCGCGCTTGAGTTCCTTCAGGGTTTGCGGGCCGAACGTCGAGAAGATCAACGGGCTGCCGGGTTTCATGATCCGTTTCAGGTCGGTCAGCACCCGGTCCAACCGGTCGCACCACTGTAGCGCCAGATTCGAATAGACGCCGTCCAGACACGCGTCCGCGAACGGCAGGCGTTCGGCGTCGGCGCAGATGTAAGTAACCGTCGAATCCGCGTTAAGAGGCCGGCCTAGCTTGGCGCGCGCGGCATCGAGCATGGCCGGGGCGATGTCCAGTGCAATCACGGTCTTGGGCGGAATGGGAACGGCTAACAACAGCCCGGTCAGATTGCCGGTACCGCAGCCGAGATCGAGCACGGTGCCGCGGATGCCCGCTTCCTCGATCGGCCGCATCAGGTCGGACGCGCTCCGGCGCTGCAATGCGGCAGCCCGGTCGTAAGTCCGGGAAGCGGCGCCGAACGATTGCCGGATGCGGGGCTTGTCGAGCAGGGCCGCGTTCATTGGGACTCCATAAAGCCGGCAATGATCGCCAGCAGCTGTTGCTGATGAGTCAGGAAGGGCACATGCCCGGCCTTCTCCAGCCGATGTAATTGCAACTTCGGCTGCAGGCGCTGGAGATGCGCGCCGACCGCGTGCGGCACCAGGGTGTCCCGCCCGCCCAGAATCGCCGCGACGGGGCGGTCGAAGGCGGCCACGGCCAGGCGCAAGTCGGCCTCTTTCAGCACTTGCAATCCCTGCAGCAGCGAGGCATTGTCGGGCGGAGCGCATTCGAAAACGGCCGCTTTCAAGATCTTCAACAACGCTTTCGTTTCGGGCAATCCATGCACCTGCAGGGCCAGAAAGCGCAGCAGGGTTTGCTGGGCATCGGCGGTCAACTGGCCGGAAAAAGCCTCGAGCACGCGAAGTGAGACACCGGGCCAATGGTCGGGATCGTCGGTGCCATCATGAGTGCGGACGAAGCGGGGATTGCCGGCCAGCAGAAGCAGACGGTCGGTGCGGTCCGGGAAGCGGGAGGCGATATCGAGCGCGACCGTTGCGCCGAGCGACCAGCCCAGCCAGCAGGCCGGCTCATCGCCGACCGCGGCCAGCAGGGCTGGAGCGAGATGCTCCAGATCGAATGCGGAAATCCTGCCGCTGCGTCCGTGTCCCGGCAGATCGACGCAGGTGACGCGGTAATGCCCGGCCAGCGCCTTGGCGAAGGGCCGCCAGATGCCCGAATGCATGCCCCAGCCGTGCACCATCACGATCGGTTTGCCGTGGCCGTAGGTTTCTGTATGGATGTGTGTCATTTAGGAAGTTCAATGCCGTTCACGGCGCCGTATCCGTATCGTTTTTAGCCTTGAGTCGGTCCAGTGCATCCAGCAGCCTGTCGACCTGCGCTTCCTCATGGGCCGCGGAAAGCGTGACTCTGAGCCGCGCGCTGCCTTGCGGTACGGTCGGCGGCCGGATCGCGCCGATCAAAAAACCCGTTGCGAGCAGTGCTTCGCTGAGCGCAGCGGCTTTCCGGCTGTCGCCGATCAGGATCGGCTGGATCGGCGAGGGAGACGGCATCGGTTCGAGGCCGATCTGTGCGGCGCCGTGCCGGAAGCGCTCGGTCAGGATTTTCAGCTTGTCGCGCCGCCAGGTTTCGGCATGGGCAAGCCGCAGGCTCGCGCGTGTCGCTTCCGCGACCGCGGGCGGCAGCGCGGTGGTATAGATGTAGGTGCGCGCTTTCTGGATCAACAGTTCGATGAGGGCGTCGGAGCCGGCCACGAAGGCGCCGAAGGTGCCGAACGCCTTGCCCAGCGTGCCGACCAGCACCGGTACGTCGGTTTGATTCAGTCCGAAATGTTCGAGCACGCCGCCGCCCCGTTCGCCGAGCACCCCGAGGCCGTGCGCATCGTCGACCAGCAGCCAGGCGCCGGTTTCTTGCGCGAGTTCGGCGAGGGCCGGCAGCGGCGCCAGGTCGCCGTCCATGCTGAAGACGCCGTCGGTCACGATCAGTTTTTTGCCGCCGGCGCCAGACATTGCGCTTTTCAGGTGTTCGGGGCCGGCATGGCGGTAGCGCTTGAAGCGCGCGCCCGACAACAGGCCGCCGTCGATCAGCGAAGCATGGTTCAGGCGGTCTTCGAACACCGTATCGCCGCGGCCGGTCAGCGCGGCAATCGCGCCGAGGTTTGCCATGTAACCGGTCGAGAACAGCAAGGCCCGTTCGCGGCCGGTAAACTCGGCCAGTTCCTCTTCGAGCGCGTGATGGGCCATGCTATGGCCGCAGACCAGATGCGCCGAGCCGCTGCCGACGCCGTAGCGGTCGGCGGCGTTTTTGAAGGCGCCGGTCACCTCGGGATGATTCGCGAGGCCCAGATAATCGTTGCTGCAAAAATTGACCAGTTCGCGGCCGTCGGCCGTCAGATGCACGCCTTGCGGTGAGGCAACGATATGCCGTCTGCGGAATAAGCTTTGTGCGGCTATCGCTGCGAGCGTATGTTCGACATCGGTCTCGAAGGCGTTCATTCGGAAATATTGTTGGCAAGCGTAGGGCGGATGCCGTCAGGCGATCCGCCAACTGGCAATTATCACCGGCGGAACCGCTATCGCGTTCCGCCTTACTCGGGTTGTCGTTAACCCTGCATGAGTCCTCAAATGTGTTGGGTTGTAACCCAACTTACCTTTGAACCCTCGGGGCGATGGCCGTTATTGATGCGCGTAGTTGGAACCGCCCATATGCACGCCGAGCCGTTCGAACAATGCCTTGTCGCGGTTCGTCATCGGGTTGTCGGTGGTCAGGAGCTTGTCGCCGTAGAAGATCGAATTGGCGCCGGCCAGAAAGCACAACGCTTGCATTTCGTCATTCATTTCGGTGCGGCCCGCCGACAGGCGCACGCGCGATTTCGGTATCATGATCCGCGCGACCGCGATCGTCCGGATGAAGACGAACGGATCCAGCGCTTCGGTGCCCATCAGCGGCGTGCCTTCGACCTGCACCAGCATGTTGATCGGCACGCTTTCAGGGTGCGACGGCATGTTCGCCAGCTCGATCAGCAGTTTGGCGCGGTCGTCGTCGCTTTCGCCCATCCCGACGATGCCGCCGCAGCAGACATTAATGCCGGCGTCGCGGACACGCGCGAGCGTGTCGAGGCGGTCTTGGTAGGTGCGGGTGGTGATCACCTCGGAATAATACTCTTCGGACGTATCCAGGTTGTGATTGTAGTAATCGAGGCCGCCTTCCTTCAGGCGCGCGGTCTGTTCGTCGGTCAGCATGCCCAGCGTAACACAGGTCTCCATGCCCAGCGCTTTGACGCCCTGCACCATTTCGACTACTCTCTCGATATCCTTGTCCTTCGGCCTGCGCCAGGCGGCGCCCATGCAGAAGCGGCTCGCGCCTTCCGCCTTGGCCCGTTCCGCGGCTTTCAGGACCGCATCGACCGGCATCAACGCCTCCGGCTTCAGGCCGGTATCGTAACGGGCGCTTTGCGGGCAGTAGCCGCAATCTTCGGAGCACGAGCCGGTCTTGATGCTCAACAGGCTGCTGACCTGCACTTCGTTCGGGTCGAAGTAGGCCCGGTGCGCGCATTGCGCCTTGAAGATCAGATCGTTGAAGGGCAATGCGAACAGCGCGCGTACTTCGTCGAGTTGCCAGTCATGGCGGACCGGTGCGGCGGCTTCGAGGGCACTGGAGGCAGGAAGGGCGGTCATGCGAAAAATCTCCGGGTAGGGCTGAATTGAAAACCGATCCACTCAATTCTCTAAAAAGGGTGAACAACTGGCTCGATATTATACAGCAACTGCTGTTTCCGCCAACCTGTGTCCTGTGCGGGAGTGCGGGGCAGACGGGGCGTGATCTTTGCTTGCCGTGCCGGGAGCAATTGCCGGTCAATGCCTGCTGTTGCCCGCGCTGCGCAAATCCGCTGGCAGCGGCCGATGCGGACCGGCTTTGCGGGCGCTGCGTTGCCCGCCCGCCTGCGTTCGATCAGGTGTATGCGCCTTTTCTGTACCAGGAAGGCATGCGCCATCTGATCACCGGCCTGAAATTCGGTTCCCGCCATGCCCATGCGCGTTTGCTCGGGCAGCTGCTGGCCGAGCATGTCGGCCGGCATGCGTTGATGCCCGATTGCATCATGCCGGTGCCTTTGCACAGGGCGCGCTACCGAAAGCGCGGATTCAATCAAGCGATCGAGATCGCCCGGCTGATCGCTTCCGAAACCGGGACTCCGCTCGATCTCTACAGTTGCCGGCGGCGGCGCGCTACCCCGCATCAGGCCGGCCTGACTTCCAAACAGCGGCAGAGAAACATCAAAAGTGCGTTTGAACTGATTGTGCCGGTTCATTACCGGCATGTGGCGATTCTCGACGACGTAATGACGACCGGTTCCACCGTGCAGGAGATGGCTTTGCTGCTCAAGCGGCAAGGGGTCGAACGCGTCGATGTCTGGGTTTGCGCCCGCGCCTGATGTGTTATGATCAAATCCACGAAAAACACGAAAAACACGAAAAACACGAAAAACACGAAAAACACGAAAAACACGAAAACACGAAAAACACGAAAAACACGAAAAACACGAAAGGCGCGAAAGGCGCGAAAGGCGCGAAAGGCGCGAAAGGCGCGAAAGGCGCGAAAGGCGCGAAAGGCGCGAAAGGCGCGAAAGGCGCGAAAGGCGCGAAAGGCGCGAAAGGCGCGAAAGGCGCGAAAGAGTGTCGTGCTTAGGGGCGGAAAATGTATGGCTGCTTTTTTGAGCCGGTCTATCAAGAGCGCAGGGAATATCCGAGAGCGCCTGGTTTGCCGATCGGCTTGAGCCGCTATCCGAAAGCGACGGTTGAATGGATCAAGCTATGAAATCTTTCGTGCCTTTCGTGTTTTTCGTGGACAATGCACGGTATCAATGATGAGGTATTTACGGCGGCTGAGGCAATGAATCGGATGATGACGCGCGATTTTTCCCGATTGAACGGGCCGATATTCGATGTATTGGTTTGCGGCGGCGGCATTTACGGCGCCTGGACCGCGTATGATGCGGCCCTGCGCGGCTTGAAAGTCGTCTTGATCGACCGGGGCGACTGGGCGAACGCGACGTCCAGCGCTTCGAGTAAGCTGGTGCACGGCGGCCTTCGCTATCTCGAAAATTTCGATTTCAAGCTGGTGCGCAAAACGCTGGCCGAACGGCAGATGCTGCTGGCCGCGGCGCCGCATCGGGTGCGGCCGTTGCGTTTCGGCGTGCCGGTTTACCGGGGCGGCCGGCTGGACCGCTTTCGGTTGGCGGTCGGCCTGACGCTGTATGACGGGTTGGCCGGCGCGATCGGCGGGGGCCAGGGTTTTCGTTATTACGGCGGACGCAGGTTTTCCGGGCGCTTTCCGTTTTTGCGCGCCGACGGTTTGAAAGCCGGATTTACCTATCTCGACGCCCAGACCGACGATGCGCGGCTGGTGCTGGAGTTGGTGGCCGGTGCGCAAAGCGCCGGCGCGGTCTGTGTCAATTACTGCGAAGCGGGCGATTTTCTGGAGCGGGACGGCAAACTTTCCGCCACGGTCGTGACCGACCGGACGACAGGCGAAAGCATGGCCGTGCAGGCGCGGCACTTCGTGAATACGGCCGGGCAATGGGCCTTCCGGCTGCAGCAAGGCCGGCAAAACTACCGCCTGAGCAAGGGCGTGCATCTGGTGCTGCCGAACCTGTTGGGCAATGAGGCCTTATTGCTGACCGCAAAGGCCGACGGCCGGGTATTCTTCATGATTCCCTGGTACGGACGGACGCTGGTCGGCACGACCGATACCGACTATGCGGGCGATGTCGACGCCGTAAAAGTCGAAGCGGAGGACATCGATTACCTGTTGAACGAAGTGAACCATTTCGCTCGCAATACGCATTGGGCGAAAGACGACATCATCGGCGCTTTCGCGGGACTGCGGGTCCTGAAGGCAAGCGATGCGTCCTCCCCGTCGGCGGTCAGCCGCGACTGGGAACTGCAGGCGGCGCCGAACGGGCTGTTGACCTCGATCGGCGGCAAATTGACGTCGGCCAGAAGCGACGCGGCAGAGATCGTCGACCGGCTTTGCGGTGACTTGGGTAAACCGGTACGCTGCGCGACTTTCGGCAAGCCGCTGCCCTGGGCGCCAGAGGGGGATTTTCCGGCTTGGTCCGCAGCGATGATCCGGCGCGCCGTTGCACTGGGCATCGACCGCGAAAGCGCCGACTGGCTGCTGTTCCGGTACGGCAGCCGCGTCCCGGAAATCTTCGACCAGTGCGGGAAACGGCCCGGCTCGGCGGCGCGGATCGTTGCGGACGCGCCTTTTATCGTTGCCGATTTGCTGGTCTGCGCACGCACCGAAATGGTCGTGCGTCTCGAAGATCTGCTCCGGCGCAGGCTGCCTCTGCTGATTCTGGCGAAACTGGCGCCGAAAGAGGTCAGGCGGATTGCGGAAACGATTGCGCCGGTTCTGGGCTGGGATCAGGAAAGGATCGAGGCGGAACTCAAAGCCATTTGCGTTTCTTGAAGAATAGCAGCAGTACGCCCGAGATGGCGATAAACACCGCCCACAATACCGGATAGCCCCATTTCCATTTCAGTTCGGGCATGTATTCGAAATTCATTCCGTACACGCCGGCGATGAAAGTCAACGGAATGAACAGCGTCGCGAACACGGTGAGCACTTTCATCGTCTCGTTCATTTTGTTGCTGATGCTGGACAGGTAGATATCGAGCATTCCGGAAATCAGGTCGCGGTAGGATTCCAGCGCCTCGATGATCCGGAGCGCATGATCGTAGACATCGGTGAAATAATGTTGGGTACGTTCGTGCAAGAGCGGCGATTCGCTGCGGTGAATCGCCGTCAGCAGTTCCCGGAGCGGGGAGATCGATCGGCGCAGATAAATCAATTCGCGTTTGATTTTTTGAATCGTCGCCAGGGTGCAGTGGGTCGGATTGGTCAGGAGCTCGTCTTCGACCGTTTCGATCAGTTCGTCGAAAGCATCCTGCAGCGCGAAGTATTCGTCGATGACCGTATCCATGATTACGTAAGCCAGATAGTCGCCTTTCTGGGTGCGTATGTGGCTTTGCGGTACGTTCAGCCGGTTGATGATCGGGTCCAGGATCGTGTCGGACTTTTCCTTGAAGGTGAAGACGATATTGTTCAACAGCAGCAGGCTGATCTGCTCGTACTCGACCGAGGCATCGCCGTTCTGCAGCGCGATCGCCTTGAGTACGATATACAAATAATGCTCGAATTCCTCGAATTTGGGCCGCTGGTGCGTATTCAGAATGTCTTCGAGCACCAGAGGATGAATATTGAAATGCCGGCCGATTGTCTCGACGACCGAGACATCCTGCAGGCCGTTCACGATGATCCAGGTGACCGTTTCGGGCGTGTCGTACTGCGGGATCTCGTCCGTTGCGGCGAGTGTGCGTATTTCAAGTAGCGAGGCGTTGTAATTGATTACCGTAATGCTCCGGATGTGATCGTGCACTTCGCCGACATGCACGAGCGAGCCGGGCGGCATGCCCGATTTTTCGGAAGCGTAGCTTAACGATTCGATCATGCGCGTCAAAGCGGGGCGGACAAAACCGGAAACAGACCTTTCAAGCCGCTCGCCATGAACTCGATCGCCAGCGCCGACAGGATCAGGCCCATCAGCCGGGTAAAGACATTGATGCCGGTTTGCCCCAGGTGCCGGGTCAGCCAGGGAATGAAACGGATGACGGCCCACAAGATCAGCACGACCGCGAGAATGTCGAGGCTGATCAGCAAATAGTGTTCGATGCCGTTACCCATTTGCGCATACAGGATCACCGCGCTGATCGCGCCGGGGCCGGCCAACAGCGGCATCGACACCGGCACGATCGCGAGCGAGCGGTGGTTTTCGAGCGCTTCGGCTTCCTGGCGGTTATGCACCGTTTCGCTGGTTCTCGCCTGCAGCATCGAGAGCGCCATCAGCATCAGCAAAATGCCGCCGCTGATTTTAAAGGAATTGATGCTGATCCCGAAAAAATGCAGCAGATCCTCGCCGACGAACAGCGCGGCCAGCAGGATCGCCGCGACCGCCAGCGCGGCGGTGCCGGCGATCGAATTCAGTTCGTTCCGGTCGCCGCGCGCCGTCAGGCCGGCAATGATCGGCATGACGCCGACCGGATCGACCACCGCCAGCAGCGCAATGAAGATTTTGATATAGTCGCTATAGTCGAGCATCGTTTATCTTCCCCCGGGCGGCTTGCGGTGCAGGATCGTAAATGGAAACGGGATGACGCTTCCCGTCTAGGCCGTTTCCGGCAGTTTGACCGCGGGATGGGGTATTCTGTGTTTGAATACCAGTTTGCTCAGCGCCGGCAGAATCACGAACGTACAGGTCATGATCCAGAAGATTCCGATCGTGATCACCAGGCCCATGCTCGCGATGCCCTGATGCGGCGAAAACGCCAGCCCCGCGAAGCTCGACGCGGTGGTCAGCGCGCCGTAGAACATCGCCCGCGCGGTGCTCGACTGGTAGATGTTCTGCTCTTCCGACAGCGAGTGATGCAGTTTTTCGACCATGTGAATGCCGTTGTCGACGCCGAGGCCCAGGAGCAGCGGCAGCGCGATGATATTGGCGAAATTGATCGGCGTGCCGGTCAGCACCGTGCTGGCCATCGTAAACAGCCCGGCCAGAATCAGCGGCGTCATCACCAACACCGTATCGATCACGTTGCGGCGGATCGCCATCAAGAGCAGGGTGATCGTGATCAGCGCGATGATGATCGCTTCCTGGAAGGCGTTGATCACTTCCTTCATCGACTCCCAGTACATGATCGGCAGATCGGTGGTTTCCGGCGCGATTGCCTGCACGTCGGTGATGAATTTCGCCATGTTGTCGAGATTGTTCAGATCGTATCTGGGAATGATCTGAATCCGGTACAGCCCGCTCTTGCTGAGCCATCTTTCCCTGATGTCCGGCGGCACGTCGGCGAGCGTGACCTCGCTCGCGTTCAGGCTCGCGTAGAGTTCGTTCATCACTTTCGGCAGCGTGCCGAGCAGCGTGATCTGCACCTGTTCGATGAACTGGTCGCGGCTGGTGATCTGTCTTGCGTCCAGCTCGATCAAAATGTCGCTCAATTCCTTTCTCAGCGTGGTCAGCGACTCGACTTCCTTGGCGTTGGTTTTTTGAGGCAGCACCGTGTCGATGGCCCGGATCAGTTTTCCGATGCCGTTTTCCGGAGCGCGATCGGGCTGCAGCTCGGGGAATCGCTGCGGCTGGGCGCCAAGTATCAGAGCGATTTCCTCGATGATCGCCAGTTTGTCTTCCTGGTTTTCCGGCACGAAATCGAACAGGCTGATCGATTTATCGACCGTATCCACTTTCGCGAGCTGCCGCTGCAGCGCCTTGGTTTTGTCCGCATCGGGCGCGAGGATGGTCAGGGTCATCGGCGAAGTGTCCTTGTCCTTCATCAGATCTTTGAACGCGATCACCGACTCGGTTTTGGGATCGCGCAGGTTCAGCGGATTGAAATCGGTTTCGACCTGAAAGACCAGCACGATCGACAACAAGGTCAGCAATCCGGTCACGATCGCAATCGGTTTGGCATAATGCAGGGTCAGATTGGCCAGCCTCTCGGCCAGTCTGGCCAGTGCCGGATGCGTATTCATGGTGTCGGCGGGAACCGAAACCGGCACGAATTTGAGCAGCAGCGGCAGAACGGTCAGCGTGATCAACAGGCAGATGAACAGGCTGGTCCCGGCCAGGAGGCCAAGTTCGGACACGCCTTTGTAATCGGTCGGTATGAAAGCGTACAGCCCGATCGCGGTGGTGCCGGCGCACAACAGCAGCGACGGGCTGGTGCTGAGCAGGGTGCTGCGGATCGCACGGACCTTGTCGATGTGGTGGCTCAGGTTGTCCCGGTAGCGCAGGCAGAAATGGATCGCATATTCGACGCCGAGGCCGATGTTCGAAACCGCGAACGCGACCGAAATCAGGTTCAACTGCTTCACCGAAAGGGCGGCGAAACCGCCGCAAAACACCATGCCGAGTGCCAGAGTGAACAGGGTCGCCAAGGTCAGGGCCAGCGAGCGGTAAGCGGTCAATAAAATAGCGAAGACCAGCACTACCGAAAAAATGCTGGCGTTGAAGGTGCCGGTACTCATGCCGAGGAGTTCGTCGTCTTCGAGGCCGACTTCGCCGGTCACCCAGACTTTGACTTTCGGCAGGTTCGGTTCCTGAATCGATTCGGCCGCTTTCCGGATCGCTTCGATCGCGTTTTCGGCGGGCCGTATCGACGTGTAATCGAATTTGGGCAGCACGTTGATGAAACCTTTGTTCGCGCTTGCCTGGGTGATTTTCTGTTCGGCGATCAGGTTTTCCCAAGACAACAGGCTGTCTTCGCCGTTGACGCGTTTATGCAGGGCGGTGTTGATTTTGTCGATCAGCGAGGTCAGATCGATCGGTACGGACTGGTCCTTGTTCGCGGAGGTCAGCGCCTCTTCGAGAATCGAGAAAAAACCGGTCAGGTTCGGCTCTTTCGAGATGCGGCCGATAAAAGGCTGGGCCTGCGACAGGCTGTCCGACAGGGTTTGCAGGTCGTCCTGCCCGAGATAGAGCAGGCCGTTGCGGTGAAAATAGTCGTTGTCGTTCGGCACGTATACCGAATCGAAATGGGTTTTGTCCGCGCTCAGCAAGCGGCCCAGGCGCTTGGTCGCCGATTTGGTCAGTTCGGGCACGTCCGATTCGACGACCAGCAACAGCGTATGCATATCCTGGGAGAAGTTTTGTTCGAACTTGCGGCGGTTTTGTTGAAACGGCGCATCGGGCGCGATCAGTTCCGCGGTATCGGTATTGATGCTCAAATTGTTGGCGGTGTATTGCACGACCAGGCCGACCAGCAGGCAGATGATCAGAAAAGTTTTGAACGGATTGCCGAGGATACGGTTGCCGACAGCGGAGATGATTTTCTGTAGGTTGCTTGTAGAAGACATTCAGCGGGTGTCCTTATTCCGAGCGCTTATGGATGGGTGACGAGATTGGACGCAGCGAACGAGTCCGATTGCGATTCAACCAACTGATCGTTTTGCAGCCGTATGAACAGGGCGGCGAGATGTTCGGCATTGGCGGTTTTGAGTCCCTGCGCCTCGCCGAGGCACAAGAGGGCCGTGGACCAGGCGTCGGCGACGGTCGGATCGGGATGGGCGACCGTCACCGAAACCAGGTCGTGCGTGACGGGCCGGCCGGTGCGCGCGTCCAGGATATGGCCGTAGCGCCGGCCGTCGGCGTCGAAATAGTGTCGGTAAGTCCCCGAGGTCATGATCGCGAGCGGCGACGCTTTCGGCATCGCCAGAATCTTGTGCAGCGTGTGCTCGCCGGGCAGGGGTTTTTCGAGGGCGATGCGCCAGGCCGTCTGATCGGGCTTCTGGCCGCGGGTTTTCAGTTCGCCGCCGATTTCGACCATGTAGTCGCCGATCCCGTGTTTTTCGAGCACGCGGCTCAGGCTTTCCACGCTGTAGCCCTGCGCGATGGAAGACAGGTCTGTCTGCAGTGTCGCCTGTTTCTTGCCCAGATGGGTATCGTCGACAACGGTCAGTTTCTCCATGCCGATCTGTTTTAACGTGTCGGCTATCGCTTTGTCATCCGGAACGGCCGGCGTTTCGCCGTTGAACCCCCACAACGTGAATAACGGTTTGATCGTCAGGTCGTAGCAGCCTTGCGAAGCTTTATGGACCGTTTCCGCGATTTTCACCAATTGCACGATTTCGGGGCCGACTTCCTGGCTATCCGTCGTGGCATGGCGATTGAACGATTCGATGACCGAATCGGGGCGGTAATTGGAAAGAAGTTTATCGAGGGAGGCGAATTCATCGGCGACCGCTTTCTTGACCGCCTGGGCATCGACCGGGGCGGGAGACCAGTAACTGATATGATAGCTGGTGCCTTGCGCGAAGCCTTTCAACTGCTGCACGGGCGGCGGTTGCGTGCAGCCTGCGGCCGCGATGAACAGAAAGGCCGTGATGATGCCGGGCCAACCCGGCGGAAAACGCCGACGGCGCGGCTTGCGTGAGGAAGCACTGAATCGAGCGGGAAATGAAGGTGCTGCAAAATCTCTCGGGGCGTAATCGCGGCATGGTGCTGGTCTGATCATTCGGCAGATATTAATACGAAATAGAGTTGGATACGAGCTTTGGACGGACGCAAAACGGGGCCGGTTTATCGCAAAAAGCGGGGGTGAGTCGGTTTCATTCGAGTCCTCGCATTTGGCCGTGGGGTTTATTATAATCCGAACGGTCTTGGGGGATTTTAAAAATTGGCGTTCGGACAGGCGCAACGCCCATCGAACGATTGTCTACAGACTTGTATGATGGCGGGAAGCCATGCCCATCCTTTCCAATCTCCGCGGCCTTCGGAAGGTCACTCCGAAAAACTCGAAAACGAGTTTTTATCTTTTATGAATATATGAATAATCTGTTTTTGATTGCGATCGCCGTTTTGCTCGTTGCCCTGAACGGTTTTTTCGTGGCGGCCGAGTTCGGGTTGGTCAGGCTGCGCCCGACGCGCATCCGCGCGATTGCGAAAACCCAGGGCTGGCGCGGACGCATGCTCGCGAAAGTTCATGCGCATCTGGATGCGTATTTGTCCGCCTGCCAGCTCGGCATTACGCTCGCCTCGCTCGGCCTCGGCTGGATCGGCGAGCCGGCATTCGCCGATCTAATTTTGCCGGTATTGAGCCTGATGGATCTGCATTCGCCGGAGATGGTACACAGCATCGCTTTCCTGATCGCCTTTTCGGTCATTTCCGTTCTGCATATCGTTGTCGGAGAGCTGGCGCCCAAATCGCTTGCGATCCGCAGCCCGGAAAAGACCGGCCTGATCAGCGCCGCGCCGCTCTATGGATTCTACGTGCTGATGTACCCGGCGATCCGGCTGTTGAACTGCAGTGCGAATCTGACTCTGCGGCTATTCGGAATCAAACAGCGTGACGGGCACGATCCCCATTACACCGCCGAAGAGCTGAAGCTGATCCTCCGAAGCAACCGCAAGGGCGGCACGTTTACCCGGGAAGAATGGAGAGTGCTCGCGAATACGCTCGATTTCGGCGAATTGCAGGTTTCCGACCTGATGCGTCCTCTGCATGAAATGGCGGCGCTCCATGCGAAGAAAAGTTTGAACGAAAATTTGCGGTCCGTCTGTCAAAAGCGTTTTAGCCGTTATCCTTATTTCGACCGGAACGGCGTGGACGTGCTGGGATTGATTCATTTGAAGGATTTATTTTTCGCGCAGCAGCAAGGCAGGCCGATCGACGATCTTCGCCCGTTCCTGCGCCCTGTTCATTATGTTTCCGCGCATACGCCGGCGCTTGAACTGTTCCGCCATTTTCGCGCCGGCGCCGCACACTTCGCCATTGTCGGCCGGAAAAACCGGATGCCGCAGGGTTTCATTACGCTGGACAATTTATTGAGCGCAATGGTCGGCGAGATTCGCGACGAATTCCGCCCCAACATTGCAGAATGGACCCGGCTCGATGACGGTACGATCGTGGCGAAAGGCAGTCTGGCGATTTTTTCGCTGGAACGGATTCTGGGTATCGATATCGAAAACGAAGAACTCGAACTCGAAAACGAGGTGTCGGTCGCCGGTTTGATTCTGGCCAAACTCGGCGACATACCGGTCGAGGGGCAGCAGATCGAATTCAGTCAGTTCGATGTCGTGATCGACAAGATGCAGAACTCGCGAATCGAGCAAATCCGTATTTTTCCGACCAACACGGAAAGTCTTGAGCTCCCTCCGGAATGAGGCCGTCGTCCGATGTTAAACGAATTGCTGCCCGACAAGCCGACCCGCTTCCTGATACCCGGCATTTTGCTGGTCGGCCTGTTGTGGTTGAGTTACCTGGTGCTGCGCGAGTTCTTGCAGACGATCGCCTGGGCTTTGATCGTCGCCTATGTGATGTGGCCGGCCTACCTCAGGCTCAGGGGCAGGTTGGGGTGTCGGAACACGTTGAGCGCCGCGGTGATGTCGTGCATTATTTCCGCAGTGATCCTGCTGGTGCTGTACGGGCTGGTCGATGTCTTGCAGGAGGAGCTCAGGACCATGTATCAGGTGGTCGCGAACAACCTGCAGAATCCGTCTTACCGGATGCCCTCGCTTCTGGCCGAGATTCCGTGGGTCGGTCCTCACCTGCAGGAGGAGCTGGATCAGTTTATCGGTGACCGCGCCGGGATGGCCGCGCAGGTTTCCAAATGGGTGCAGCAGTGGCTCGGCGACGCGGCCCGGTTCATCGGCGGGATCGGCCAGTATGTGCTGAAGCTTTCGGTGATGCTGGTCATGCTGTTTTTTTGCTTCCGCGACGGGGAAACCGCTGTCGAGCAGCTGCAGCAGGGGCTGGTCCGATTTCTGGGCAAATACCAGCACGTGTATCTCGGCGCCGCCGGTTATACGACCCGCGCGGTCGTCTATGGCTTGGTGCTGGCCGCCCTGGCGCAAGGTATCGTGGCGGGCTTCGGCTACGCCTTCGCCGGGGTCAGGGCGCCGGTCATGTTCGGCGCGGTCACCGCGTTGCTGGCGCTGGTGCCGATGGGCGCGACGCTGGTCTGGGCGCCGCTGGGATTGGGCTTGATCGCCACCGACCATCTCTGGCAGGGGCTCGGGCTGATCATGTGGGGCGTGCTGGTCGTCAGCACGGTCGATAATGTGATCCGCCCTTTGGTGATCAGCGGCGCCAGCCGCGTGCCGTTCCTGATCGTGATGTTCGGGGTTCTGGGCGGGTTGTCCGCCTTCGGCCCGATCGGGCTGTTTTTGGGGCCGGTGATTCTGGCGGTGCTGCTGGCGGTCTGGCAGGCCTGGATCCAGCAACAGCGGTTGGAAGAATAGCGCGGCGCGGTTTACGCGCGCTACGGTAAAATACGGTCCATATTCCGAATATTGCCGTATTTGCAGGAAATCCGCCGGATCGTCGGCGATTCTTAACTTCACTTAAGGCGATAAAGATGGGAATCAGCGTTACCAAATTGTTAATCGTACTGGGCATTGCGGTGGTCTTGTTCGGCACCAGGCGCCTCAGAAACGCCGGGGCCGACATCGGCGCGGCCATACGGAATTTTCGTTCGGCGATCAAGGAGGGCGAAAGCGAGACGCACGAAAGCGAACAGGATTCGTCTGTCGAAGGCGAAGCGGCCGGGCGTAAAAAAGAAGACTGAAATACGGATTAAGAGCTAAAGGTTGTTATGCTGTGAAAGCAGCCTATATAAAATCCCCCTATCCCCCCTTTTTCAAAGGGGGGAGCGGCATTCCTTTTTCAAAGGCGGAAAGCGGCATGCTCAAAGGGGCGAGGGCAGGAGTCGCTTCAACCGTGGCCAAAACGACATCTTCCTTTGAAAAAAAGGGGCCCCAGTGCTTCACTCATTTCGCAAACGGGAAGACGACATCCCCCCTTTGAAAAAGAGGGTAGGGGGGATTTGCTCTGCAAATAGTGGGTGGGGACAGTGCTTAATTCGCATTGAAGTCTTCTTCCCCAAAGGCCGCCCTGGCTGCGTTGATAGTATGGCTCCGCTGCGGTTAACCGAACGGCAAGGCTACCTTTCCTGGCAAATCGGCCGTGGCGCCGGCTTGAACGATCCGGCGCCGCGGGGACGGTTACTCTATGAAATAATGCCCGTTGATCAGGAAATGGGCGCCGATACTCGCGAAAAATCCCAAAACGATCGCCGGCGTCCACTTTAAATGGCTGGTGAACGTGTACAGGCCTTTGGTTTGCCCCATCAGCCCGACGCCGGCGGCCGAGCCGACCGCCAGCATGCTGCCGCCGACCCCGGCGGTCAAGGTGACCAGCAGCCATTGCCCCTGCGAAATATCCGGCGCCATGGTCAGCACCGCAAGCATGATCGTGCCGTTGTCGACGAACGCGGAAGCGAAGCCGACCAGAATGTTCGCGATGGTCGGGTCCATGCCGGTGTACAGATACTGCGAAGTCAGTTCCAGATAACCGATAAAGCTGAGTCCGCCGACCGCCACCATCACGCCGTAGAAAAACAGCAGGGTATCCCATTCGAGATTGGCGACCTTGGTAAATACGTCGAAAGGTTCGTTCAGTTGTTCTTCCCGGTCATGCTCCCATTTTTCCATCCGGTGCATGATCTTCATCGGGCCGAAATAATCGATATAGCCTTCCTTGACTACGGTCAGGTCTTTGACCGCCAGATCTCTTTCGGCTTGCATTTCGAGCTGGTATTCTTCAGTGTCTTTTTGAGAATGAATGAGGCCAGCAGGGATTTTTTGCAGGTAATAGCTGAAGAATTTCAGATAAGTCAGACCCATCATCATGCCGGCGGTCGGCGGTAGGTGCAGGAAGTTCTCGAAGCAGGCCGAAGTCATGATCGTCAGGATGAACAGGACGATGATCGCGATACCGCCGCGCTTCATCGGTTGCGACTCTTCGATCGGAACGGGACAGGCCTCCGGGATCCAGAAATACATCAGCGCGGCCGGCACGATGAAATTGACCAGCGCCGGGATCAGCAGCGAAAAGAAGTCCGCAAAAGGTACGACGCCTCTCTGCCAGACCAGCAGCGTCGTGATGTCCCCGAAAGGGCTGAACGAGCCGCCGGCATTCGTCGCCACGACCACATTCACGCAGGACAGCGAGACGAAACGCCGGTTGTCCTTACCCATCGCCAAAATGACCGACCCCATCAGGAGCGCCGTGGTCAGGTTATTACAGGCGGAAGAAATGAAAAATGAAAGAAAGCCGGTAATCCAGAACAATTGCCGGTAGTTGAAGCCTTTATTCAACAGCCAGACCCGCAGGCGTTCGAATACGCCGCGGTCTTCCATCGCATTCAGGTAGCTCATCGACACTAGAATGAACAAAAACAGTTCGGCGTACGCTTCCAGCGTGGTGCGGAAAGCGGCCCCGGCCTGTGCGGTCATATCGCCGTGTGCATAGATGCCGGCGATGATCACCCAGATCAGACTGGCCGCAAACACCATCGGTTTCGATTTGCGCAGATCGGTGATCTCTTCGAGCATCGCAAGGATGTAGGCGATCACAAACAGCAATACAACCAAATAGCCGCCCCAATGATGAGTCAAGTTCAATGATTGGTCGGCGCTGGTTTCGCCCGTCTGGTCGATTGCAAACGAGAGAGTGGGCAGGAGCAGTCCGAACACGGTTAGGATGGCTTTGCAAAGCGGCGGAAGACGCGTTGCGGCTTTGGTTCTGCGGTTCCGGCAGCAATGGTTGAGTAAGTAAGAATAGGAGAGAAGAGCGAAAGAAAACAAGCAGAACACAATGTAAGAATCCATAACCCGATAAGTATAATCGACAGAAATACTGGGTTTATTATATAAAATTGCGGCTTGTGCGTCATGTGATTAACCGCGCCCGCCAAGGCTTCGCGTTCCCCCGCGGGGTTAAAGCGGAGGCTGCGTGATCCGTTTCATCTTTGGTTTTTTATGGTTGGTGAAACAAACTGAATTTTCCGCGCAGTTTTACGGCGAGAATAGGGAACAGCAAAACCGAAACCATGCCGGCGCTGACCAGGATCGCCGCCCTGTCCGGCTGCATGAGCCCCGAGGAAACGCCGATTTCGCTGATGATCACGATCAGCGGGAGTCCCGTGGCCGAGTAAAACGCGAAAGGCAGCCGCTCATCGGGAGTCAGTTCCTTCTTGTAAAGTACGAGCGGAACGCCGCGCACCAGGACCAGCAAGCCGGACAGCAACGCCACTTGCAACGGCGCCAACGGCGCGGACCATAAGGCGCTGACATCGAAATTCATGCCCGCGACGATAAAGAAGATGGGGATCAGAAAGCCGTAACCGATGGCGTCCAGTTTTTGCAGCAGCAATTCCCCTTGTTTCCCTTTAATGACGAGTCCTGCCACTATGCCGGCCGCAAAAGCGCCCATCACGATATTC
Organism: Methylomicrobium agile; assembly: GCF_000733855.1. Classification (NCBI taxonomy): domain Bacteria; kingdom Pseudomonadati; phylum Pseudomonadota; class Gammaproteobacteria; order Methylococcales; family Methylococcaceae; genus Methylomicrobium; species Methylomicrobium agile. The sequence continues at coordinate 329,150 of NZ_JPOJ01000001.1, read as the reverse complement.
AGGCCGAATTCGGCGGCGAGCGCGACGAACAGAATCTGCAGCAGTATGCAAATCCGCACCGGAAGCTGGCCGCTGCTTTGCATGGTGCGCTTCATCATTTCGATCAAGCGCATCGAACGCGCATTCAGGGCGAGATTCGCCGCGATAAAAGCGATAATGATGAACGTCACCATGAACAGCCCGTGCAGGAACGTGTCGTGCGTGGGAATCAGCAGCAGCGAAATGATCATCAACGGGCCGAATTCGCCGGCTGCGGCGGCGGCCACCATATAAGTGCCGAAGGCGGAATCCAGTTCTCCCCGGTCGCGCAGGATCGGGGCCAGGACTCCCAACGCGGTGGTGGACAAGGCGACCGCGGCGAGTAACGGCGGCGCTTGAATCAACCCGATCATGCTGAAAATGAACATGCAGGCCAGGGCCACGAACAGCGAAAGAAACCAGCCGCCGATCGCCAATACCGCAGGTCTGCCGCGGATCTTGTCAAAGTCGATCTCAAGCCCCACCATGAACAAAAGAAACGCCAGACCGAGTTCCGCCATCGTCGCGATCATGCCGTCCGGACTGGCCAGGTGGAGCATGTGAGGACCTATCAGGATCCCCAGCATGACTTCGAGAACCACGACGGGCAAGCGGAAGCCGGTGGGCAGTTCGGCCAGGAGCGGCGCGAGCATCGCGGCGAAGGCAATCAGCAGAAGTTCGGAAGGATAGGCTTCCATGGCGGCACTCCGGAAGAGGTTAATGACGATCGATGGGACCGAAGTTTAAAGGAGAAAGCAATCGGTGACCAATATTTTTTCGATATTTTTCCGCGTGCGAATTCGCCGGAAATGCCCGACTTCCGCACTTTTAGACGCCATGACTAGCGTAATTCAAGCCGTTTGCAAAAGGGCACGAGTTTGGCCTGCTCTTCATTATCGTGCTACCATCCCGATTGGCACAAACCACTGTTACAACGATCACCCGCTTGAAAGTTGCCTATTTATCAATAGTTTGGCTTTGATGTTGCGGCAATTTCCGGGAGGATGTGTACCAAAGGAGATTCTTCTTGATCCATAAAATACGAATCGGTCTGATCGGTTACGGTAAAACGGGTAAAGCCGTTGCCAATGTTTTTAGCTCGGATTCGCGTTTCGAACTGTGCTGGATTGCCCGGAGCACCGTCAGTGAAGGCGTTCAAACGCATCCGGACACTGCCGTTCCCATTTTCGGCATGGAGCGCCAATCGTTCGAGCGGCTGTTCGACAGTTATCCGGTCGATGCCATTGTGGATTTCTCTTCGGCGAAAGCCGTCCATCGGTACGGAGAACTGGTCCGTAAACGAGGCATGATGCTGGTGAGCGCGATTTCTTCCTATTCCGAAAGCGATCTGGCTTATATCCGCAGTCTGGCGCAGAGCGCGCGCGTCATGTGCTCTCCCAACATCACTCTGGGAATCAATCTCCTGATGATGGCGGCGAACCTGTTGCGCAAGGCCGCGCCTTTCGCGGATGTGGAAATCATCGAGCAGCATTTCAAGGAAAAACCCGAAGTTTCGGGTACGGCATTAAAGATTGCGGAAAATCTGGGTTTGCGGAAGAATCAAGTCACTTCATTGAGGCTCGGCGGGATTGTCGGCGAGCATGAAGTGATTTTCGGCTTCCCCCACCAGACCGTACGGTTGGCCCATTCGTCGATTAGGCGCGAGGCTTTCGGTGCGGGCGCCGCTTTCGCCCTTTCCCATTTATCCGTTTGCGGTAACGGATTTTACACCTTCGAAGATTTATTGCTGCGGGCGGCATACCGGTAGCTGCCGAAGCCGGACAACTTCCCGGAGAAGTCCGACAGCCTACAGGCGCAGGCAGTTTACAGTTTATAGCCGCCGAGCGGGCGGCGCCTTACTGGCCACCGTTTTGTCAACGGGATCGACAGTAGAAAGAAATGACCAAAAACAAAAAAAGCGAACCGCTGTATCTCGTACTGATCAGCGTGCACGGCCTGATTCGCGGCCGCGACCTGGAGTTGGGGCGCGATGCGGATACCGGCGGGCAAACCAAATATGTCGTCGAGCTGGCGGAAGCCCTGGCGAAACAGCCGGAAGTCGGGCGCGTCGATTTGGTGACCCGACGCATCATCGACAGCGAGGTTGCGCACGATTATGCGGAGGCGATCGAGCCCTTGGCGGACAATGCCCGGATCGTCCGCATCGCGGCGGGTCCCGAAGGCTATATCCGGAAAGAAGAGCTTTGGGACCATCTGGACTGTTTTGCCGACAATCTGCTCGGCTGGCTCCACAAGCAGCCCCGTCTGCCGGATATTCTGCACAGCCATTATGCGGATGCCGGCTATGTGGGCGTCCGGCTGGCGCATCTGACGGGGTTGCCGCTTGTTCATACCGGTCATTCCCTGGGGCGGGACAAGCGCCGCCGCCTCCTGGCCCAGGGGGCTTCGATGGCGGAAATCGAGCAGCGTTATCATATTTCCTGCCGTATCGGCGCCGAAGAAGACGCCTTGACCAACGCCGATCTGGTCATCACCAGCACGCAAAACGAAATCGTGGAACAGTACGAGCTTTACGACTGCTATACGCCGGAAAAAATGGTGATCATACCGCCCGGTATCGACCTCGAACAGTTTCATCCGCCGGCCTCCGCCGGCGAAGCAATCGCGTTTGCCAAGGTCCTGGAAAAGTTTTTGCACGCGCCGGAGAAGCCGATGATCCTGGCGCTGTCCCGGCCGGACGAACGGAAGAACATCGTCGGACTGTTGGAGGCCTTCGGCGAGTCGCCGCGTCTGCAGGAGGCGGCCAATCTCGTGATCATTGCCGGCAACCGCGGGGACATCCGGGAAATGAACGAAGGCGCGCAAGCGGTCTTGACCGAATTGCTGCTGGTGATGGACCGTTACGATCTGTACGGGCGCGTGGCGTTGCCGAAACATCACCATGCCGGCGAGGTCGCCGAGATCTATAGGCTCGCGGCCGCTTCGAAAGGGGTTTTCATCAATCCGGCCCTGACCGAGCCTTTCGGCCTGACGCTATTGGAAGCGGCTGCGAGCGGGCTACCGCTGGTCTCCACGGAAAACGGCGGGCCGGTCGACATCATCGGTAACTGCCGCAACGGCTTGCTGGTCGATCCCCTGGATAAATCGGCGATTGCCGAAGCCTTGTTGACGATTCTCAAGCATCCGAAAATCTGGAAGGCATTTTCCTCCAACGGCCTGCAAAACATTCGCCGGCGTTATGCCTGGAACACCCATGCCCAGACCTATTTGCGGCGCATCCAGCCTTTGACGGAGGGGAGGGACAGGCTGCCGAAAACCCCACCGGTCGCGATGGCCGGCCGCTTTCGGACGCGCGCCATTTTTACCGCACTCGACCGAACCCTGTTGGGCGATACGGAAGCCTTGGAACAGTTCATCAAGTTCGTCCAGGACAAACGCAAAAAATTCCTGTTCGGCATCGCCACCTGGCGGCGGCTGGATTCGGCGCTGGCGGTATTGAAAAAATACCGGATCCCGACGCCGGATATCCTGATCACCAGTCTCGGCACCGAAATCTATTACGCGCCGCAACTGATTGCCGACATCGCCTGGACGCATCACATCGACCATTTATGGACGCCCCAGGCCCTGCGCCGGATCATCGGCGAGCTCCCCGGCATCCCCGGCCTGGTGCCGGCCAAAGCCGAGCAAAGCCGCTTCAAGCTGTCTTACCACTACGACAGTGCCGCCGCACCGCCGATGGAAGACATTTTGATGGTGCTGCGTCAGCATGAAGTGTCGGTCAATCCCACGCTTTCGTTCGGCAAGTTTTTCGACCTGGTTCCGGCGAGGGCCTCCAAGGGCAACGCGCTGCGCTATATCGCCCGGCAATGGCAGATTCCTCTCGAACGGATTCTGGTGATGGGCGGCTCCGGAGCCGACGAAGACATGCTGCGCGGTAACACCCTCGGCGTCGTGGCCGCCAATGACAATCGCGCGGAGTTAGCGGCGCTCGGCGATCAGGAGCATGTTTATTTTGCCGAACACCCCTATGCTTTGGGGCTGCTCGAAGCGATCGAACATTATGACTTTTTTGGCCATTAGCCTGGGGATACGCAAGCTCATGCTTAAACGTCTCCTGATTTGCACCGACCTGGATCGGACTTTATTGCCGAACGGCCGCCAGCCGGAATCGCCCGGCGCCCGTGAGCGTTTCGCGTGCCTGGCGGCGCGGCCCGAAGTGATGCTGGCTTATGTCAGCGGCAGGCATCGGGCGTTGGTCGAAGAGGCGATCCGGGACTATGCGCTGCCGCTGCCCGACTGGGTCATCGGCGACGTCGGCACCACGATTTACCGTGTCCGGAGAGGAATATGGCGGCACTGGCCCGAATGGGAGCAGGATATCGGCAGCGATTGGCGCGGCCTGGAAGCGAAGGATTTGCGGCCTTTGTTCGCCGATCTGCCGGACTTGTGCCTGCAGGAAGAAGCCAAGCAGAACCGTTATAAACTCAGCTATTACCTGCCGCCCTACATAGACGCGGAGGCGCTACAGCAGGAAATGGGGCGGCGCCTGTGCGCAAGCAACCTGACGGCCGGCCTGATCCACAGCGTCGACGAACAAACGGGTACCGGTCTCCTGGATGTGTTGCCCGCGCGGGCGACCAAACTGCATGCGGTCGAATTTTTAATGCGGCATCAGGCTTTCGCCGTGGCCGATACGGTTTATGCCGGCGACAGCGGCAACGACCTGCCGGTGATCGTCAGCCCGATCCGCTCCGTCCTGGTCGCCAACGCCGCCGCCGACGTGGTCGAGAAGGCCGAAAGGCTGGCGGCGAAACAGGGATCGACGAACGCATTTTATCGGGCCCGGGGCGGATTCCTGGGTATGAACGGCAATTACAGCGCGGGGATCCTGGAGGGCGTCGCCCATTATCACCCTGACGCAGTGCTTTGGATGAAAGAAGACAATGAACGATAACCCGCCTATCCATGTTTTCGGCGAAGTGCTTTTCGACCATTTTCCCGACGGCAGCCGAGCCCTCGGCGGCGCGCCGTTCAACGTGGCCTGGCATCTGCAGGCACTCGGACAATCGCCCCGCTTCATCAGCCGCATCGGCGACGATCCGCCGGGGCGCGAAATCGCCGCCTCGATGGAAGCCTGGGGCATGAGCCGCGCGGACCTGCAAATCGACCGCGATCGTCCTACCGGCAGCGTCCGGGTGTCGATCAGGGACGGCGAACCGCATTATGAGATCGTTCCCGACGCCGCCTACGACTTTATCGCCGCCGGATCGCTCGCAGATAAAACCACAGAGGGCGTTTTGTATCACGGTTCGCTGGCCGTCCGGAACCCGGTCGCGCGGGCGGCGCTGCAGGCCGTCAAGGCCAGGCACCGGGGCAAAGTTTTCGTCGACGTCAATCTGCGGCCGCCCTGGTGGGACAGGGAAATTCTGCGGGCGTTGCTCGACGGCGCGGATTGGGTCAAACTCAACGAGGCCGAGCTGGCCGAACTGTGCCCCGAAAGCAGGGGCGGGCTGGAAGCGGCCATGGTGGCGTTTTACGAGCTGTTCGACCTGGAGACGCTGGTGGTGACCCGCGGCGGGAAAGGCGCGGTCGCCTGGGACAGGCGGGAGCGTTTCGTGGCCGTACAGCCTGCGGCCGGCACCGCCGTGGTGGATACGGTAGGCGCCGGCGACGCGTTCGTGGCGCTGCTTTTGTTGGGGTTGAACCGGCAATGGCCTTTGGAACTCACCCTGGAACGGGCGCAGTCCTTTGCCGGCGCGCTGGTCGGCAGGCGCGGGGCCACGGTTGCCGAGAAAGCGTTTTACCGCGCGTTCATCGACGAATGGAACTGAGACCATGTACGAACAAGTTTCCCACTCTCTCCTGAATGCCATCCTCGACGATTTGAAGCCTGAAATCAGGCGTCAGGATCTGCGGCATTTTTACACTCGCCTGGGCGCCAATTTTTACGCGATCTATTCGCTGTTTGACACGCTCTACGGGCACCGCGACGATTTCAAGACGCAAATGCTGCGGCTGGTGGAAACGATGGCCAAGGGCTACATCGACCGTTCCCCGGAACTGGAGCGCGTCGACATCGAGCGCGAATCGGACCACAACTGGTTCCTGTCCCAGAAATGGGTCGGCCTGGGGCTGTATACCAACGGATTTGCCGAAAACCTGAACGACCTGGCCGATAAAACGCCTTATTTTCAGGAGCTGGGCATCAACATGGTGCACATCATGCCGATTCTGATGTGCCCTCCCGGAAAGAGCGACGGCGGCTATGCGGTCAGCGACTTCCGCCGGATCGACGACCGCCTCGGCAACATGGAAGATTTCCGCCGCGTGGCGGAAGAATTCAGGAAACGCGATATCCTGCTGGTGCTGGACATCGTGCTCAACCATACGTCCGACGAGCACGCATGGGCCAAAAAAGCGGTCGCCGGAGAGCGTCGGTATCAGGATTATTATTTCGTTTTCGACAACCGGGAAATTCCCGACATGTTCGAACAGACCCTGCCGGAAATTTTTCCCGAAAGCGCGCCGGGCAATTTCACCTGGAACGCGGGCATGCAAAAGTGGGTGATGACCGTGTTCCACGACTACCAGTGGGACTTGAATTACAGCAATCCTGCGGTTTTCATCGAAATGCTCGACATTATTCTGTTCTGGGCCAATCAGGGCGTCGACATTCTGCGGCTGGACGCCGTCGCCTTCCTGTGGAAAAAAATCGGCACCACCTGCCAGAACGAACGCAACGCGCACCTGATTCTGCAGTTGATGAAGGACTGCTGCCAAGTGACCGCCCCCGGCGTATTGTTCATTGCCGAAGCGATCGTCGCGCCGGTCGAGGTGATCAAATATTTCGGCGAAGACGCGATCATCGCCAAGGAATGCGAAATCGCTTACAACGCCACCTTGATGGCGCTGCTCTGGGACGCGGTCGCCACCAAGAACGCCAAGCTGCTCTACCAAGGCGTGAAAAATCTGCCCGCCAAACTGGAACGGGCGACCTGGCTCAACTATGTGCGCTGCCATGACGACATCGGTTTCGGTTTCGACGATAACGACATCAGGGCCGCCGGCTACGAACCTTATGCCCACCGCCGGTTTCTGATCGATTATTTCAGCGGCCAGTTCGATCATTCGCCGGCGCGGGGGCTGGTGTTCATGCGCAACGACGAAACGGGGGACGCGCGCATTTGCGGCTCACTGGCGTCCCTGGCCGGGCTGGAATCGGCGCTGGAGAGCGGTGATCAGGCAATGGCGGCGTCCGCGATCGACAGAATCGTGTTGTTGCATAGCCTGATTCTGTCTTTCGGCGGCATTCCGCTGCTCTACAGCGGCGACGCCCTTGGCGTCGTCAACGACTACAGTTATCGCGACGACCCCAGCAAAAGCTCGGACAATCGGTGGATCCACCGCCCTAAAATCAACTGGCAGCGCGCCGAGCTGCGGAAAAAACAGGGGACGGTCGAGTACGCCATTTTCAACGCGATCAAAAAAATGATCGCCATACGCAAGGAAACGTCCGCTTTTGCGGATTTCAACAACCGGGAACTGCTGGACGTCAACAATCGGCATTTGCTCTGCTTTATCCGTTTCAACCACCAGCGTCCGTCGGAGCGGGTGCTGGTGGTCGCCAATTTCGATGCCCATCCCCAATATCTCGACCTCGAGACGATCAGCGGCAAAGGCGTAAATCTTTATGCCCGGTTCATCGATTTATACAGCGGCAGAAGTCCGGCCCAGTACGACCGCCGGATCGTGCTGCCCCCTTACCAGTTTTATTGGCTGACCGAAATATAGAAATCCGCCGGTAATCACCCTCGCCAAAATCGGCTTTTAACAAAGCTCTTTACGCTTTTTTTACGCGCCGAAAAATACAATTTGCGCGTCTTGCGAAACGGCTAAGGAATGGAGCGGTTTCGAAGGCTTTTCTTCAATCACCATCGGAGAGAGCATGTTGCTTTTCATTGTGCGCCTTTTGGGCCTGGCCTCCTTGTTATTTCCCGGGCTTGGATTCGCCCAGCCCGCGGCGGAAGCGGCGCCATCCTTTCATATCGACTTGACCCATCATTGGGCCGGTTATTTTTCCCTCGTCGTGATGGTCACCGCTTATGTCGCAGCCATGCTCGAAGACGTCATCGAATTGCGCAAATCCAAGCCGATGCTGTTGGCGGCAGCGCTCATCTGGTTCGTCATTTCTCTCGTCTACCAGCAACACGGCAGCAGTCTGCCCGCCCTGACCGCCTTTAAGAGCAACCTGCAAGCCTATATAGAGTTGCTTTTATTCATTATGGTCTCGATGACTTATCTGAACTCGATGGAGGATATGGGCATTTTTCACGCCCTGAAAGTTTGGCTGGTCAGTAAAAATTTAAGCTATCGGCAATTATTCTGGCTGACGGGAGGACTGGTATTCCTGCTGTCCAGCGTGGTCAACGGCCTGACCGCCGGGCTATTGATGGGAACCGTCGTGGTGGCGGTCGGCAAAAACAATCCCCGCTTCGCCTCGCTCGCCTGTTTGAACATTGTCGTTGCGACCAATGCGGGAGGAACGTTCAGCCCGCTCGGGGGCATTTCGACGCTGTTCGTCTGGCAGCACGGCATGTTGGGTTTTACCCAGTTTTTCAAGTTATTCCTTCCGTGCTTGGTAAATTTTCTGCTGCCGGCCGCGCTGATGCATTTCGCTTTGCCGAAAGACAAACCCTCCGCGGAAAATGCGGAGATTCATTTGCAGCGCGGGGCCAAGCGGGTCATTTTTTTGTTCGGGGTAACGATTGTTCTGGCGGTCAGTTTCGATACGGCGCTGGGTTTGCCGGCCGCGGCCGGCATGATGGCGGGTTTGACTTTGTTGCAGTTTTTTTATTATTTCCTGCAGAAATCTTATCATGTAAAAGGCCGGTACAATGTCGAGTTCGCCCTGTTTTTCAACGCGGATGGCGCCAATTCCCGGAGCGAGGACACGCGTTTCGATATTTTCGAAAAGGTCGGCCGGTTGGAATGGGACACTTTATTGTTTTTCTATGGAGCGATGATGGGCATCGGCGGTTTGGGCTTTATCGGTTATTTGGACACGATTTCACAAGTGCTCTACGGTCAGTTCAGCCCGACTTTGGCGAATATCATGGTCGGCCTGTCTTCGGCTTTCGTTGATAACGGTACGTTGATGTTTGCGGTACTGACCATGCATCCGGATATTCCTCAAGGCCAGTGGCTGCTGTTGACCTTGACGCTGGGCGTCGGCGGCAGTCTGCTGGCGATCGGTTCGGCGCCGGCCATCGGCCTGTTGGGGCAAGCCAAAGGATTGTACACTTTCAGCAGTCACCTGAAATGGTGCCCGGTCATCTTGCTGGGTTATTTCGCCAGTATCGGGGTGCACTTTCTGCTCAATGCCGGATCGTTCTGAACCGGCGGCTAGCCATCGAGCGGGAGTCAGGGTGCCAAGCCAGCATCGTCCAAGTCTGGAAAACGCAGCCGCTTTCGGCGCACCCGGCATGCAGCAAATACGGAGTTATGCCTGGGGTGTGGCCGCTCCCTTTCTCTGTACGCTGATCGATTGGCCGCTGCGGCATTGGGTGGGGCAGGCCGGCATTTTGATGACTTATCTGCTTGGGGTCTTCCTGGTTGCCAGCCGCTGCGGCCGCGGACCGTCTCTGATCGCCTCGCTGCTCACTGCGCCCTTGTTTGCGTTTTATTTTGCCCGGCCTATTTTTTCGTTTGCGATTCACGATCTGGAGAACATGATCGGCTTGACCGTGATGATCGTGGTGGCCAATGTCACCGGCAGCCTGCTGGAAAAATCCAAACTTCAGGCGGAACTGGCCTGGCAACGGGAAATCCGCGCCAGCGCCCTCTACCGTTTGAGCGGGGACCTTTTGGCTGCGCAGGATTACGAAAGTGTCGGCCGGATCGCGGTGGAGCACATTCACGATGAATTCGGCGCGGCCTCGGTGCTGTTAAGCGTGGATGCCGACAACCGCTTGCAACGTCCGTCGAGTTTGCCTCTGCCCATGTCTTTGACCGGCATCGACCTGGCCGAAGCGCAGCGGGTATTTGAAGCGCGACAATTCAAGCAGGACAACACGATCGCCTATTACCCCCTCAAAGGTTCGCGCGCCTGGCAGGGCGTTTTAATGATGCAGGCCGCCGAGCCGCTTGCTGAGCAATCTTCGGAGCGAGCCGCCTTTCTCGATACTTTTTGCCATCTGATCGCGCAAACGCTGGAACGTTTACAACTGGCCGCACAGGCCAAAGAAGCGACGCTGCAAGCCGAAACGGAAGCGATGCGCAATGCGCTGTTGAGTTCCATTTCGCACGATTTGCGCACCCCTTTGACGCGCATCATCGGTGCCGCCAATACCTTGATCGAGAACGATGCCGAGTTCGAACCTTCGGAGCGTCAGGATTTCAATCATATCGTTCTGGAAGAGGCGCAGCGCATGTCCGAGTTGACCGGCAAATTGCTGGACATGGCCAGGCTCAGCAGAGGTGAAATCATTCTGCACCGGGACTGGAACGCCATCGAAGAGATCGTCGGCAGTGCCTTGAACCGGCTGGACAAGCATTTGCAGGACCGGCCAGTCCGTACGGTGTTGCCGGACAATTTGCCGCTGCTGTGGATCGATGCGGTGTTGATCGAGCAGGTGCTGGCCAATCTGATCGAAAACGCGCTCAAATACAGCCCGGCGGGCAGCCCGATCGATATCTGCGGCCAAGTTCAGGACGGCTATTGCCGGTTGACCGTCGCGGATTACGGTCCGGGAATTGCCAAAGGGCAGGAAATGAAAATCTTCGAGAAATTTTACCGGGGCGCCGTCGAATCCGGTCAAAGCGGAGTCGGCCTCGGTTTGGCGCTGTGCAAGGCGATTGTCGAGGCGCACGGAGGCCGCATTAACGCCGGCAACCGTGCCGGCAAAGGCGCGGAGTTCGTTATCGCGTTGCCGCTGCGCGAGCCGCCTTCCTTTGTCGAATCTGAAGTGCATGGGAACCTGTCATGACGGCTGAACAGTTGATTCTGATCATCGAGGACGATCTGCAAACCCGGCGGTTCTTGAAATCCAGCCTCAATCACCGGGGATGGCGCACGGTGGACGCCGACTGCGCCAAAACCGGCCTTGCACTGCTGAACAGCGAAAATCCCGATCTGGTGATTCTCGACCTGGGCTTGCCGGACATGGACGGCATCGCGGTTACGCGGCGCCTCAGGCAGTTATCCGATTTGCCCATCCTGATTTTGTCGGCCCGGAGCCAGGAGCAGAACAAGATCATGGCGCTGGATGCCGGCGCGGACGACTACCTGACCAAACCCTTCGGCAGCGGCGAACTTCATGCGCGCCTGCAGGCTCTGCTGCGCCGCGTCTCCCGAAGTTTCGGCTCGACGGAGGTGTTCGAAACCGGCCGCTTGAAGGTGGATTTGGCCCGGCGCCAGGTCTTTTTGTCCGATCACGAAGTGCGCATCACCCCGATCGAATACCGGCTGCTCAGCATGCTGGTACGCCATGCGGGGGCGGTGGTGACGCATCGCCAATTACTCCAGGAAGTGTGGGGGCCGAACATATTCACGATCAACATTATTTGCGCATCTACATGGGCCAGTTGCGCCATAAGCTGGAAGCCAATCCGGCGCGGCCGCGGTATTTGCTGACCGAGATCGGCGTGGGTTACCGGCTTTCGGTCAATGAAGAAGTGAAACCTCGGTAGAATGACTCAGGATTGGGTCGATCATCACGTCTCCCTCTTGTTCCGCCGCCGGGCGCTTATCGTGATATTCCAAAGGGCACAAACCGCGGTAGGGTACGCTGTGCGTACCATTGGGGGTGAAAAGGTACGCACAGCGTAGCCTACAACTTCCGTTTCGGTTTTACGGTTCCATCGAGGTATGCGGTTGAATTGACTGATCGTCGGTTGATTTAGGCAAGTTGCCCAATCTTGCTGTGATACTTGGAATAACTGAAATAAATGATCAGGCCGAGCACCAGCCAGACGAAAAACCGCAGCCAGGTCAGTGCCGGCAGGAACGCCATCAGGGCGGCGCACGAAATCATGCCCAGCACCGGAAACAGTGGGGTGAAAGGCGTGCGGAAAGGGCGTTTCATCTCCGGCTGGGTGATGCGCAGCACGATCACGCCGAAGCAGACGATCACGAACGCGGCCAATGTGCCGATGTTGACGAGTTCGGCCAGATCGCCCAGCGGCATGAATCCGGCGATGAATGCCATGATGACCCCGCAGATTACGATCACCCGTACCGGGGTTTGGGTGGCCGGATTGACGGTGCAGAAAAAAGGCGAGAGCAGTCCGTCGCGGGACATCGCGAAAATGATCCGCGTCAGTCCGTAATACAGCACCAGCATCACGGTGGTCAACCCGGCGATGACACCGGTCGAGATCAGCGCCGATGCCCAGTTCACGCCGATCAATTCGAGCGCGTGGGCGACCGGAGAAGAAACGTTCAGGTCGGTATAGGGTACGACGCCGGTCAACAGCCCCGAGACCAGGATATAGACGACCGTGCAGAACGCCAGCGACGAAACGATGCCGAACGGTAGGTCACGCTGCGGGTTCCGGGCTTCTTCGGCGGCGGTCGAGACCGCGTCGAAACCGACATAGGCAAAAAAAACGATCGACGCGCCGGCCAGTACGCCGGTGGTTTTGCCGTCCGGCAGCGTTTCGAACCAGCCGAAAGGCATGAACGGCTGCCAATGGGCGGGGTTGACGTTGAATACCGCAACCGAAATGAAGACCGCGATCGTGATCAATTTTACGAAGACCATCGCATTATTGGCCTTTGCGCTTTGCTTGACGCCGATGATCAACAGAAGCATCAAGACCAGAATGATCATGAAGGCCGGCAGATTGATCAGGCCGCCCAATTTGGGGGCCTTGGTTAGGGACTCCGGCAACGCCAGGCCGATAGCGGTCAGGGCATTGTTGAAATAACCCGCCCAGCCGTTCGCGACGGCGGCTACCGAAATGCCGTACTCCAGCAATAAATCCCAGCCGATGATCCAGGCGATCAGTTCGCCGAACGCGGCGTAGCTATAGCCGTAGGCGCTGCCGCAGCCGCCTACGGACGCAGCGAGCTCTGCATAAGACAGCGCCGCAAAGGTGCAGGCAAAACCGGCAATGACAAAGGACAGGACGACTGCGGGGCCGGATTGCGTAGCGGCCGCAATGCCGGTCAGCACGAAAATCCCCGTTCCGATGATGGCGCCGATGCCGAGAAAGGCAAGGTCCCACTTGCTCAGGCAGCGTTTCAATCCGTAATCCGATTCTTGCTCGGCCTCGATCCGTTTGGTGCGGAATATTTGCAGCGACATTGTTTTTCTCCGTTGGCAGGATATAAGGGTAGTTAAATACGGATTAAGAGTTAAAGGCTGTGAAAGCCGCCTGATAAAATCCCCCCTGCCCCCCTTTTTCAAAGGGGGGAAAGCGGCATTGTCAAAGGGGGCGAAGGTATGAGTCGCTTCAATAATAACCCAAACGACATCCCCCCTTTGAAAAAAGGGGGCAGGTAAGACACTACCCCCTTTGAAAAAGGGGGGCAGGGGGGATTTACTCTGCAAACAGTTGATGGGGTAACACTGATGTAGCTCTTAATTCGCATTTAAAGTGTAGTGCGTATTTTGCAACCCATAAAGTCTGGCCTTCGCCAAGCCATGTCGAGTATCGCCCGATTATTCGAAAAAACGCCGCAGATAATGGCCCGTGAATGAAGCGGGGTTGGCGGCGATTTCCTTCGGCGAGCCTTCGGCGACCAGCGTTCCGCCGCCGTCGCCGCCTTCGGGGCCCATGTCGACGATCCAGTCCGCGGTCTTGATTACGTCCAGGTTGTGCTCGATCACGATCACCGTGTTGCCGTGGTCGCGCAATGTGTGCAGCACCGACAAGAGTTGCTTGATGTCGTGGAAGTGCAGGCCGGTGGTCGGTTCGTCGAGAATGTACAAGGTTCTGCCGGTGTCGCGTTTGGACAGTTCCTTGGCCAGCTTGACCCGCTGCGCTTCGCCGCCGGACAGCGTGGTGGCGTTCTGGCCGAGCGTGATGTAGCTCAGGCCGACTTCGGTTAGGGTCTGCAGCTTGCGCGCGACCGACGGAATCGCGCTGAAAAATTTGGCGGCGTCTTCGACCGTCATTTCCAGTACTTCGTGGATCGTCTTGCCCTTGAAGCGGATTTCCAGTGTCTCGCGGTTGTAGCGTTTGCCGTGGCAGATTTCGCAGTTCACGAAAATGTCGGGCAGGAAGTGCATTTCGACCTTGATCACGCCGTCGCCCTTGCAGGCCTCGCAGCGGCCGCCCTTCACGTTGAAGCTGAAGCGGCCGGGCGTGTAGCCGCGCGAGCGCGCTTCCGGCGTGCCGGCGAACAGGTCCCGGATCGGGGTGAACAGGCCGGTGTAGGTGGCCGGGTTTGAGCGCGGTGTGCGCCCGATCGGGCTCTGGTCGATGTCCACGACTTTGTCGAAATGCTCCAGGCCGTCGATTCCGTCGCAAGGCGCGGGCAGGGCGCCGGCGCGATTGATCAGCCGTGCGGCGTGACAATATAAGGTATCGTTGATCAGCGTCGATTTGCCGGAGCCGGATACGCCGGTCACGCAGGTCAGCAGCCCGATCGGAAACGCGATGTCGACGTTTTTCAGATTGTTGCCGCGCGCGTTGCGGATCACGATTTGCCTGTCCTTGTCGTTCGGCGTGATTTTCTCGGGCACATGGATGCCGGTCTTGCCGGACAGGTATTGACCGGTCAGCGAGTCCTGATTTGCCAGAATGTCTTCGAGCGCGCCCTGGGCGATGATCTGACCGCCGTGGATGCCGGCGCCGGGGCCGATGTCGACGATGTGCTGGGCCGAGCGGATCGCATCTTCGTCGTGTTCGACGACGATCACGGTGTTGCCGAGGTCGCGCAGCCGGAACAGGGTGTTGAGCAGGCGCTGGTTGTCGCGCTGGTGCAGGCCGATCGACGGTTCGTCGAGCACGTACATGACCCCGACCAGGCCCGCGCCGATCTGGCTCGCAAGCCGGATCCGCTGGGCTTCGCCGCCGGACAGCGTATCGGCGCTGCGGTCGAGCGTCAGGTAGTCCAGGCCGACATTGACCAGGAATTCCAGGCGCTCCTGAATCTCCTTGATGATCTTGGCCGCGACCTCGCCGCGTTTGCCCGGCAGGTTCAGCGCTTGAAAAAATGCCAGCGCCTTGCGGATCGGAAAACGCGTCAGATGGTGGATCGGCAGGTCCTCGACGAAAACATTGCGGGCCGACAGGTTCAGCCGCGCCCCGTCGCAGACGTTGCAGGGCTTCTGCGAGAGATATTTGGCCAGTTCCTCGCGCACCATCAGCGAATCGGTTTCATGGTAGCGCCGCTCCATGATCGCGATGATCCCTTCGAAACGGTGGCGCTTCTTTTTCGAAAAGCCGAAATCGCCGGCCAATTTGAACTCGATTTCGTCGTTGCCGCTGCCGTATAGGACGACTGTCTGGATGGCTTTCGGCAACTCCGAAAACGGCATTTCCGGGTCGAAGCCGTAATGTTTGGCGAGCCCGAGAATGATCTGGTAATAGTAGGCGTTGCGCCGATCCCAGCCGCGGATCGCGCCGCCGGCCAGGCTGATGTCGGGGTTGTGCACGACCAGTTCGGGGTCGAAATATTCGCGCACGCCGAGGCCGTCGCAACTGGTGCAGGCGCCTTTCGGGTTGTTGAACGAAAAGACGCGCGGTTCGAGCTCGGTCAGGCTGTAGCCGCAATGCGGGCAGGCGTAGCGTTCCGAAAGCAGCAGCTCGGTTCCGTCGTCCAGGCAGGCCGCGATCGCCATGCCGTCGGCGATGCGCAAGGCGGTCTCGAACGATTCGGCCAGCCTTAGCGCGATGTCTTCGCGAATCTTGAAGCGGTCGACGATCACCTCGATCGTGTGTTTCTTTTTCAGGTCGAGGGGCGGCGCTTCTTCCAGTTCGTACACGGTCCCGTCGATGCGTGCGCGGATGAAGCCTTGCGCGCGGAGGTCTTCGAGCAACTGGCTGTGCTCGCCCTTGCGTTCGCTGACCACCGGCGCGAGCAGCATCCAGCGCTGCTCCGGCGGCTGCGCCAGCACCTGGTCGACCATCTGGCTGATCGTCTGCGCTTCGAGCGAAACCTGATGTTCCGGACAGCGCGGCGTGCCGGCGCGCGCGTACAAAAGGCGCAGATAATCGTAAATTTCGGTGATCGTGCCGACCGTCGAACGCGGGTTGTGCGAGGTCGATTTCTGTTCGATCGAAATCGCCGGCGACAGCCCTTCGATATGGTCCACGTCCGGCTTTTCCATGATCGCGAGAAACTGCCGGGCGTAGGCGGACAACGATTCGACATACCGGCGCTGCCCTTCCGCATAGATCGTATCGAACGCCAGCGACGACTTGCCGGAGCCGGATAGGCCGGTAATCACGATCAACCGATCGCGGGGCAGGTCGAGGTCGATATTTTTCAGATTATGGGTACGGGCGCCGCGGATGCTAATGGTGTCCATCAAGAAATTCCGTGTGACTGGTCAGCCACATACTATACGATCAAAGAGGGGCCAAGTTCAAACCGGGGAACAACACGGGATTTCAAGGACAATCGCCCCGATTAAAACCGGGAAATCCCGTGCAATTCCGATAATGCACTCACTGTAGGGGATGATGCCTATAAAGAAGCTTGACAATGTTTCCCCTTATATTTTACTGTCAGCGTTAGAGATGAAATAGAGGGGGCAGGCTGTAATGCAGCGCGGCTTGCATCGGTTGTCTTTCTAATTCGTTGAATATAATCATCTTTTTTGGTAAGAACCGATGGGGCTCTGAGTCCCGCTATGCTTTATTGGCTTTTACCGAAAGTCGATTTTTTCCTCCGAATATCTCACCACTTTATATCAGACCTCTTTTCCTTTGGGCGGCCCAGGATTCTAATCTGGCAACCCTTGCCAACTCGGCTTTCTGCCGGTTCTAAAAAGCATCCAGTTTAACACAGATCGATTTACTGCGAGGCACTTGGCAAAGTTTGTAAAGGGATTGTCGGTGATCAAGGCTGAAGGGTGTTAATAGCGCCCATTTCCTAGTGTTTTGATAAGTTGTAGCGGTTGAAAGCCGGATTGTGATTATAATGATTGCGGAAGAGTGCCTATTCCGGCAAGTCTACCGTGAAGGCGTTCTTGCGGTTCGAAGAAGCGCGGTTTCGTCGGGCCCGATAATAATCACAATAAAGAGGAAGCTTATGAAATGGTTTAACTTCTTAGGACTCGTCGCAGTTTCATTTTGGGTTTATATTCCGGCGGTTCAGGCGACCGAACACCACAGCGGTCACGGTGCCGGGATGTCCGGCGGAGGCGGGGCCGGTGCGAGCCAATGCCAGAAAGCCAGGCTGGAGCGTTTTAATCCGCCGCATTTGGCGAAAGTGGCGCCGGGGTCCGATTTTTCATTCTATGCCTTCAATATAGACAATCCCGGCCAGTTGTCCGCAACGGTCAAAAAAGAGCCGGTGGAACTGACCGCGGAATACAAGGAACCTTATTTTCTTGTCAAAGGCAGGTTGCCGGCCCACTTGACCCACACCGCCGCGCGGATCGATATCAAGGCTTCTGCAAAATCGTCCCATTGCGAAGAAGAGAAGGGCTGGCTGCTGATCATCGAATGATTACGCCGTGCCTCTGGTACCGTTTCGCGCACGCTTTGTCCTGATCCATGTTTCCGGCTTCGGTTTGCCAATGAAAAACTTTTCCGATGTCAGCTAATCCCCCTGTCAAACGGTGCGTCGCTTATTGCCTGGCGCACCGTTTCAATATCGACGTCTTGGCGAGAGCGCTCTCGGAATCGAGCCTCATCCGTTTGATCAAAGGCGCGCTGCTGGTCGAGGAAAACGATACTTATTCGGTTATTCTGGGTTACGGCGCGGTGGTGCACTGGAACGTCAGCCCGGAGCGGCAGGCGGTGATCCATCGCTTGTTGCTCGCCAACGCCGAGCAGGCCCTGGAATCGATTGAAGAGGATCATTTTACGTTTACTTATGATTGCCCGGTAACCCGGATTGTCGAGGATCATATCGAGCTCGAGTCCTCCGATCCGATCCTGATGTTTGCGTTGTCGCAGGGGATGGCGCAGTCGATCAAGCTGGCATCCTTCGAAACCCAGGCGCTCAGGACCATCGAAAATACCAGTTATATTCCGAAGTCGCTGGCCGACAAGGGCAGGATCAACATCAGCCGCCGCGAGATTGCCAAAATCCGCGGCCAGTTGTTTCTGACCAAGAGCGACATCATCGTCAATTACGATCTGCTCGATATTCCGGAGTTTTTCTGGGAGTATCCGGAATACGAAGACTATTACGCAATCGCGGCTAAATATCTCGAAATCGCGCCTCGCACCGAAGTGCTGTCGAAAAAACTCGAAACGATCCACGAATTGTTCGAGATGTTGGCCGATGAACAAAACCATCGTCATTCTTCACGGTTGGAGTGGATCATCATCTGGCTGATCGCATTC
Organism: Methylomicrobium agile; assembly: GCF_000733855.1. Classification (NCBI taxonomy): domain Bacteria; kingdom Pseudomonadati; phylum Pseudomonadota; class Gammaproteobacteria; order Methylococcales; family Methylococcaceae; genus Methylomicrobium; species Methylomicrobium agile. The sequence continues at coordinate 310,697 of NZ_JPOJ01000001.1, read as the reverse complement.
GAAATCGGTATGACGATCTACGACAAGGTGCTATAAAATCGTGCTGAGTTATCGTCATGCCTTCCATGCCGGCAATTTTGCCGATGTGCTGAAACATCTGGTGCTGGTGCATATCCTTGAGCATTTGAAAAGGAAAGATAAGCCTTTCTGTTACATCGATACGCACGCAGGCGCGGGGATGTATGCGTTGAACAGCGAGTTTGCGTTGAAAAACCGCGAGTTCGAGAGCGGTATCGCCCGTTTGTGGCGGCGCAGCGACATGCCGGCCGGCGTACAACGCTATGTCGATCGGGTCCGGCAGTGCAATCAGGGGAAGGAGCTGGCGCATTATCCGGGCTCTCCCTTTATTGCCGCCACTCTGATGCGCAAGGACGACAGGCTGTGCCTCTACGATTTGCATTCTACCGAATTCAAGTTTCTGCATAGGCTCTTCGAGAAAGATCGGCGCATCAGGACCTTCCACGCAGACGGTCTGGTCGATTCTCTCGGGTTGCTGCCGCCGAAGGAACGTCGCGGTCTGGTTTTGATCGATCCTTCCTATGAACTCTCCGACGATTACCGTTTGATGATCGAAAGTCTGAAAAAAATGCACAAGCGGTTTGCGACCGGAATTTATGCGCTGTGGTACCCGGTCGTCGAACGCCAGCGGATCCGGCGCCTGGAGCGGCAGTTGCAGGACAGCGGTATTGGAAATGTCGCGCTGTTTGAGCTGGGCATCGCTCCCGACAGCAAAGGGCGCGGAATGACCGCCAGCGGCATGGCCGTGATCAATCCGCCCTGGACATTGGCCGCCGAAATGCAGCGGGAACTGCCGTGGTTGGCCGATGCGCTGGGGACCGAAAAACAGGGCAACTGCCGGATCGTGAATCTGGTGCACGAAAGCGCCGGCTAAATCGGTAGAGGCTATCGAACCCGCTCCGCTACGGGAAGCGTGATACGAAAGCTTGTCCGAAAGGCTGCCGGCTTTGAACTTGTAAGTAAAACCGCGCGCGGCAAAACGGAGTTTAATTTCTGCGGCGCTCGTCACAACATTGGTATTGCTTATCTGTTTCGCCGATAGCCCATTTGTAAATCAGTAATAAGTGACTATTCTTGTGGTAACTGAGTTGTCCATGTGATGAGGTCTGTCTTGATTACTGCTAACGATGGCGATTTTGACGAATCTCCGGTGCTGGAATTTGTTTATGATGAATCCACTGCCGGATTCTGCGAATGGCCTGCCTTATCGGTGGAAAAGCGTCTCGAACGCCTGGCTTTTCGGGTTTCACGAATGCCCCGGTCTTTACGGGCGCATGTGGAGCGTATTCATTACTGTTTCGGTCATCATTTGAACGAACCATTGTATGCGGCGCTGATTGATTTGCTGATCGTGCTCGACCCGTCTGGACGCAGGCTGAGCCAGCGCATGATATTCGGATCCAGATCGCGGCTGACCGTCAGCCAGTTTCAGATGCTGAGAGATTTCTTGAAAAAGGAAGAAAATGCACTCGAATCGTTACCGCATGCCCGCTTTTCACTGTTCAGCAAAGGATTGCAGTCGAATGTCATGCTGGTGCGGATGGTCGAAGAACCGTGCGAAACGGCGCATGATCCTTTGCAACTGGCAAGGGATTATGTCGAGTTTAGCCAGTTGGATGAAGCGGCCCGTGTGCTCGAACAAGCCATTCTGGACCACCCGGAACGCTTTGAATTACACAGCGAACTCTTGGCGCTCTACCGCTCGACCCGCGACCGGGCAGGTTTTAAGCGAACTCATCAAGCGCTTGTTTGCCTCGGGGCCAAGCTGCCGCCTGAATGGGCGCAGTTGGGCGATTTTTTAAAGGTCTGATCAATGCCGGATAAAAAACCATTAACAGTTGCGCTGCATGGGATGGATGAACGCAGCCGTAAAATCATGATGATGTTTTTGCAGGGGCCATGCAGGGGGAAGGTGGTTGTCATTGATGATGACGACTCTGATGTCGATATTTTCGACGGGGACATGCCCGCTTCAAAAAAATTATTGTCCGAACATTTGGGAACGGCGAGGGAAAAGCCGACGATCGTGCTGTCTTTGCAGGATTTCAATCATGAGGGCGTGCTCCAGGTCAGAAAACCGGTAAAAACCGATGACATGCTGTCGGTGTTGAACGAAGCGAAAATTCAATTGGCCGACTTTGCTAGAAAAAAGGCGGAGAAACAGGCGGTTCTCGCGGTGGCCGAGACGAAACAAAATGATGAGTTCGAGCCGCAGCCTCTCAAGACCTATGTCATGGACCGGGACGAGCGCGGAAAAATCTCGAAGCACCGGACGGCGATGCGCTTCGATGAAAAAGGCTTTCAGGCGTATATCGGCTCGCTGTCCGACATCGACGTCAACGATCCGGCGCAATTTGCAAACGCATCGTACGATCCGAAGGATTATTTTCAAGGATATATCCAGTCCGCATTTATGGTGTGCCGTGCCAAAGGCCAAATCATGCAGTTGCAATCGGGATGGAAACCGATCATGATTTTTCCACATACGCATGAAGTGTGGCTCGATGCGGATGATCCGCAATTGCGGGCATTTGCCGGCATCAGGTTGAATCAGAGCTCGACTTCCAAAATGTCGATCAGTCCGGTGAATGGGCAAACCATGGGACTGGGCGGATCGCTGGACAAGTTTCAGAGCATGGATGCCTTTTTATGGAAACTGGCCTGTTGGACGTCAAAAGGCCGTTACCCCCGCATGATCGATTATACCCGGCCGGTCTATCTGAAATGCTGGCCCAATTTTACGCGTCTGTTGATTACGCCGCACGCGCTCAGAATTGCGGCGTTGTTGATGCAGGGTCCCCGGACATTGCCAAACGTTGCGCAGGTACTCGATGTCAAGCCGCAATATGTGTTTGTATTCGCCAGCGCTGCCTGTGCATTGGGTCTGATGAGTCAGGCGAAGCGGGAAGCCGATAATCTGGTTCAGCCGCCGGAGGTGAAAGCGACTAAGGGGCAAGGCTTATTGAGCCGTATCATGAATAAATTGCGCGGTTAACTCAGCACAGCGGAACGACACGATCATCACACTATGAGTCAGTACAAAATTATTTTCACAGGGCCGGTCGGAGCCGGAAAAACCACGGCAATCCACTCGATCAGCGATGTGCCACCGGTGAAAACCGACGCGTCCGCGAGCGATATGACCAAATCCAGAAAGGCGGCCACGACTGTCGCCATGGATTACGGCATCATGAACCTCTCCGACGGAGAGAAAATTCATTTATACGGAACGCCGGGGCAGGAGCGTTTCGATTTCATGTGGGATATTCTGATCAATGGAGGTATCGGATTGGTGCTGTTGCTGGATAATACCCGCGCCGACCCGTTCAAGGATATGAAGTTTTTTCTGGAAGCGTTCGGCGATTTCATTTCGAAAACCAGTGTCGCGATCGGCGTTACGCAGATGGATCTGAGCAGTAAACCGACGATTGCCGATTATCATACGCAGTTGCAAGCTTCGGGTTTGAAGCTCCCGATTTTCGCTGTGGACGCACGGGTCAGAAGCGATGTGTCGCTGTTGGTGCAATCCCTTCTCTATTCTCTGGATCCGGGGTTGGCCGAATAATATGAGCGGCTATCATTTGACAGAGGGGCTTTTTTTGTATCCGACGCCGTCGGGAGCTTATTATGCGGTGTCTTCGAACGAGATGGACAAGCCGCGCCAGTTTATCCGGCAGATGCTGTCACAGCCTGTGACCAAGGCTTTGACCCTCGAAAATCTTCAGGAGTTGACAGGCTTGGAAGACCCGGAAAAATGCATGGAAATGCTGCATCACTGTCAAAAACTGGGTTGGGTGCAGGGATTGAAACAAGCCTTGAATTATCCGTCGGAGCAACTCGACAAAATTTTACCGGATATGTTGAGCGCTATTACCGAGAACGGTAAGGTGCTGTTGGCGGATATGGAAGGATTTTATCTGGCAAGTCACGGATTTCCACATGAAGTGGCCGAAGAATTGTCGGCATTGAGTGCCGAGATTGCCACCGTTCACGCGCGCCGTTCCGGGGTGTTGATGAATAATTTAGGGCAGACAAGCCAGGCATGGGCTATTGTCGATGTGTTCGGAAATAGCCAAATGGGATTCTGGCCGCTGTTTATTGGAAAAAATCGTTTTGTGTTGATCATTTCCGGAATTCCCCATTTCAATCAGCCGGAATTTGTGAGTTTGATTTGGGCTTTGGCGATCCGTTACGCCACCAAAGCCTCTTAAATTTTAATAATTACTTTTCGTTAGAGAGGAAGCGATATGCGGGCAGACATGCTTACATCTGTATTGACAGATTTGAATGGAACTTCAGCGGATATTGAGGCATCGGGAATCATCTCGACGGACGGGCTGATGATGGCGTCAGTGTTGCCGGCCGGAATGGACGAAGATAGAGTGGGGGCGATGAGTGCCGCCATGCTGTCCCTCGGTGACAGGACCGCGCATGAGTTATCCAGAGGCACGCTCGAACAGGTGCTGATCAAAGGCGAGAAGGGCTATGTGTTGATGACCTATGCGGGTGAGGATGCCGTATTAACCGTGTTGGCCAAGCCGAATGCGAAGTTGGGCCTGATCTTTTTGGATGTGAAGCGTGCGGCGGAAAGTATTATCGGCCTGTTGTGATCCCGGTTGCCGTTAAGCGGCTGCAGCTTTAAAAAATCGATCGGAGCCGTGCATCGGCAGAAGGCTTCCGTTGCGTAGGACATCTCCGATTCATCGATCTCCCTCCCACGTTGTCCGAATATTCTTGCGGTCATAAGGATGTGGCGCAAGCGTTTCTTTCATCTCGCAGGCTGCGGCCTCAATCCCGTTTTTAGCCGTTGTCTTCCGCCATTCAAAGCGCGGCGGCAGGATTTGCTTGCAGTTTGGAAAGTTCTTTGGTTTACTACGCCGTTTCAAAAACTTCAGCCGCGTCTTCATTAATAATCAATGAGGGAGATCGGCGTGTCCCGGCGAGCTGCCGAGATTGCATGTTTGCCGGAACAAGACCGAATGGTCGGTCATACTTGATTTTCTGAGCTTGTCCCTACGATCTGCACGGGCCGGTGATTGAGTCCATCATTGTATTGAGTCCATCATTGTAAGGAACGGATGGCTGTTGTCGAATTAGCCTATAGCGAGTTTGGTCGGTCGGATTGCGCGCCGCTGATTGTTTTGCACGGATTTTTCGCTTCCTCGCGCAACTGGCGGTTTATCGCGGAGAGGCTGGCGGCTTCGCATCATGTCTTTGTGGTGGATCTGCGTAATCACGGCGCTTCGCCGCATCATCCGGTCATGGATTATCCGGCGATGATGGAAGATGTTCGATCTTTCATGGTTCGGCGCGGTCTGGCGAAAGCCAGCCTACTCGGGCACAGCATGGGCGGCAAGGTGGCGATGTGGTTGGCGCTGAACGATCCCGGCGCGGTCGATAAACTGATCATTGCCGACATTGCGCCGACGCACTATTCGCACCGTTTCGATTCGACCATTTCGGCGTTGAAAATGTTGCCGTTGGCGGCGATCGGTAACCGGAAACAGGCGGAGGAGTACCTGGCTCCCGCCATTCCTGAACTCGGTTATCGGCAATTTTTGCTGCAAAACCTGGTATTGCGCGACGGCCATTACCGGTGGCGCGTCGATCTGGATATCTTCAGCCGTTCCGCGCCGCAAATCGTGACTTTTCCCGATGCCGCAAACCGGGCGCCTTATTCCGGGGACGCCCTATTCATCACCGGTGCCGAGTCGGCTTTCGTTAAAGCCGAGACTGTGTTTCCGCTGTTTCCGAAGGCTCGAATGAAAACGCTCGCCGGTGCCGGGCATTGGCTGCATGTCCAGCAGCCTGAAAGTTTTCTGGCGGCGACGCTGGATTTCTTGCGCGCATAAAGGGGTGATGGCGTCCAGGCGTTGCTCACCCTCGATCCGTTACAACGCAGGAAAGTGTCAAAATATGCCCAGACAATAGGAAAGCCTGACGATAAATGATAAGCTATTAGCAATCAGACGCCATCACAAGCACACTGTCTAGGAAAATGTTTTGGAACCGGAACCGTTCTTAAATTAGCCATTGTGCGGATTCGTATTTACCGTTATCTTAGATATCACTCGAATAAACATAATAAGGAGAAATCGGATGTCAAAAGGCCAAAATTTGCAGGATAATTTTCTGAACACCTTGAGAAAGGAGCATACTCCTGTTTCTATTTTTCTTGTCAACGGCATTAAACTGCAAGGCAAGGTCGACTCGTTCGATCAATACGTGATCATGCTGAAAAACACAGTCAGCCAAATGGTTTACAAGCACGCCATTTCGACGATCGTGCCCGGGAAAGCCGTCAAGATGGTTCCTGAGGCCGAGGGCGAAGAAGAATAATTACCGGTTTGCTTTATATTAGAGCAACGCCACTTCCGGTAACGTACCCATTCAACCCGTTAGTGCGTATCGGTATTTGCCATCCATTGGCCTTTCCTGCGCTGGAGTTATTGATTGTTTGATCGCCCCGACTCGGGTGAACGGGCCGTTCTTGTTCATCTGATCCTGCATTCCGGGCAGGAAGATCTTCTGGAATTAAAGGAATTGGCCAGATCGGCCGGCGCGGAACCGGTGCATACGGTGACCGGCAGCCGCAAAAATCCCGATCCGAAATATTTCGTCGGCAGCGGAAAAGTCGATGAAATCAAGCAGGCCATTGCCGACCATGAGGCCGACATCGTCTTGTTCAATCATCCCCTGACGCCCAGCCAGGAGCGGAATCTCGAATCCGCCCTCGGCGTGCGCGTTGTCGACAGAAACGGTCTGATTCTCGATATTTTCGCGCAGCGCGCCCAGACTTTCGAAGGCAAATTGCAAGTCGAACTGGCGCAGCTCAAGCATCTTTCGACCCGACTGGTACGCGGCTGGACCCACCTGGAACGGCAAAAAGGCGGCATCGGCCTGCGCGGTCCCGGCGAAACCCAATTGGAAACCGACCGGCGTTTGATCGGCGACCGGATCAAGCAGATTCAGTCGCGCCTCGAAAAAGTCGAAAAACAGCGCCATCAGAGCCGCGGTAAGCGCAGAAAAGCCGAGATCCCGACCGTGTCATTGGTCGGCTATACCAATGCGGGCAAATCGACCCTGTTCAACCGGCTTACCGGCGCGAATATCTATGCGGCCGACCAGTTGTTCGCAACACTCGACCCGACCCTGCGCAATTGCCGCTTGCCGAACAACTCGGCAATTGTCCTGGCCGATACGGTCGGTTTCATCCGCCATCTGCCGCACGAGTTGGTCGCGGCTTTCAAATCGACTTTGCAGGAAGCCAGCGAGGCCGACCTGTTGCTGCATGTGATCGATGCGCATGCGGAGGACCGCGATGAAACGATCACCCAAGTGAACCAAGTGTTAAAAGAGATCGGCGCCGATAAAATCCGCCAGCTCGAAATTTACAACAAAATCGACTTGCTGGACGGCGGACGCCCCCGAATCGACCGCGATGAAACGGGCCGGCCGGTACGCGTCTGGCTGTCCGCGACGACCGGCGAAGGGGCGGATTTGTCGCTTCAGGCGCTTGCGGAAATTTTTTCCGTACACAAAATCCGGATGCGCTGCCATCTGCGGCCGGAGCAAGGCGACATCCGTGCAAAAATATACGCTTATGCGGACGTCTTCGCCGAGAAGATCGGCGATGACGGCCATTTCGAGATGGTCATTGAAATCGACCCCAAACATTCGGGTGTTTTGGAAAAGATACCTAGCGAAGTGATATCGCCCTGAACCGTGCAGAGTGAAAAACGGGATGAAGGGCGCTTTTGTCCGCCGTATTCCCTGAAATTTTCGTGTTTTTCGCTATTTACGTTAAAATGCCCCCATACTCGCAGCGGCAAGGAACCGGCTCGTTCCGCTTTGACGGTAAACGCTCGGCCCAAGGGAACCTTAGGTGTTTATCCGTGCTATTGATCAATCGTTAATTTAAACAAATATCCTGTTATGGAGCAAAAGTATGTCCTGGAATGAACCTGGAGGCGACAACAAAGACCCGTGGAGCGGTCGGGGCGACCAAAAAGGACCGCCCGATCTCGATGAAGCCATACGCAAGACCCTGGACAAATTAAGCAATTTATTCGGCGGTGGCGGCGGCGACGGGCAGGAGTCGACGGGTGGTCCGAAAAAGAATCTCGGATTGATCGTGGTAGGCGCAATCGCGGCGATATGGATCGCCAGCGGTACTTACAAGGTCGATGCGGGAAATACCGGCGTCGTTACGCGTTTCGGCAAATATGTGGGAGAAACGAGCCCCGGCTTGAATTGGCATTTGCCGGCGCCGATCGAGCGGGTCGATATCGTGAACGTCGAGCAGAACCGCACCCTATCGGTCGGTTCTTCAGGCTTCGGCGAGGCGGGCGAGCGCTCGGAACCGAAGGAAGCCTTGATGCTGACCCGTGACGAAAATTATGTCGATGTGCGTCTGGTCGTTCAGTATAAAGTCAGCAATTTGACGAACAGTGCGAAAAAATTCCTGTTCAATGTGGTCGATCCCGCAACGACGCTGAAGCAAGTCACCCAAAGCGCCGAACGCGGCGTGATCGGCAGTTCGGACATGGACTTCATCTTGACGGAAGGACGCAACGAGATCGTCATACAGATCAAAAAGGAAGTGCAGGAAGTGATGGACCGCTATGAAACCGGGATCGAGATTACCAGCGTGAGCCTGCAGGATGCGCAGGCGCCCGAGCAGGTACAGGCTGCGTTCCAGGACGTGATCAAGGCCCGCGAAGACAAGCAACGCCTGATCAACGAAGCGGAAGCTTACGCGAACGACATCGTGCCGAAAGCGCGCGGCGCGGCGGCCAGAATGCTGCAGGAAGCGCAGGGTTACAAAGACCGGGTTATCGCCCAGTCCGAAGGGGAAACGAACCGTTTCTCGAAAATGCTTACGGAATACCTGAAGCAGCCGGAGGTGACGCGCAAGCGCCTTTACATCGACACGATGGAGTCGGTGTTGGGCGAAGCGAACGTGGTCATGATCGACGTGAAAGGCGGCAACAATATACTCTATTTACCGTTGGATAAAATGGCGCAAAAGTTACCTGAAATCGAGACTCAGAGCGTCGCTCCGGCGGCAAAGGCCGAGACGGCTCCTGCCGAAACGGAAGAACAGCCGGTTGCGGCGCGGTCTTCGTTCCGCGGACGCGACGCAAGGGGGCGCCAATGACAACTTTAAATAAAATCATCATCGGTCTCGCCGCGCTGTGGCTGATCGGCGCCATGTTCGTTTTCACGGTCGGCGAGACCGAAAAGGCGATCAAATTCAAGTTCGGCAGAATCGTAGAGCATGATTTCGAACCGGGGCTGCATTTCAAGTTGCCGTACCCGTTCAACGATATCAAGAAATTTGACGCCCGCATCCAGACGATGGTGTCCAAACCGGAAGGTTTTTTGACCGCGGAAAAGAAAAACGTCTTCGTCGATTTCTTCGTCAAATGGAAGGTGGATGACGTCAGCAGTTTTTATCAGCGGGTGGGCGGCAACATCTTTCAGGCCAATTCGCGGCTGGATCCGATCATCAAGGACGCGTTTCGCGGCGAGTTCGCAAGACGTGATATCCGCCAGTTGGTTTCGACCGACCGGAAGGTGATCCGCGATATCCTGATCAACAACTCGAAGCAGGCGGCCAAAAGCCTGGGACTGAGAATTATCGACATCCAGGTCATGCGCATCGACTTGCCGCCGGAAGTCAGCAGTTCGGTATTCCGGCGCATGGAAGCCGAACGTGACCGGATTGCGCGCGAATTCCGCTCGCAGGGCTCGGAAGCAGCGGAAAGGATTCGTGCGGATGCGGACCGGCAAAGTGTGGTCACGAAGGCGAATGCGTTCAAGGAAGCCGAAAAGCTGCGCGGCGAAGGCGATGCGAAATCGGCCGAAGTCTATGCGAAAGCGTTTGGTGCGGATCCCGAGTTTTTCACTTTTTACCGCAGCCTGAATGCGTACAAGAAGACCTTCAACAAATCTTCAACGCTGGTGCTGGATGCGGATTCCGATTTCTTCCGGTATTTTTCGCAACAGAAATAGCGGGTCGGATTCTCGAATTACAGCGCCGACAATTGTGACGAACGCCTCGCCCGTGCGGGGCGTTTTGTTTGAGTGGACTTAGAAAATACATGCAACAAAAAGACTCCTGGCTATTGCCGGACGGGATCGAAGAGATTCTGCCGGCCGATGCCAAACATCTGGAAAGCCTGAGACGCAGACTGCTCGACATGTTCGCCTGTTGGGGTTACGAGCTGGTCATCCCGCCGTTTATCGACTTTCTCGACTCGTTATTGACCGGTTCCGGGCACGACCTCGACCCGCAAACCTTCAAGCTGACCGACCAGCTCAGCGGCGAAATGCTCGGCGTCCGGGCCGACATGACGCCGCAAGTGGCCCGGATCGATGCGCACCATTTGAAGCACGAATGGCCGACCCGGTTGTGTTATTACGGCACGGTATTGCATACTCGCGGCGATCCGCTGGAAAAGACTCGCAGTCCGCTGCAGATCGGCGCCGAGTTGTACGGCCACGCGGGGATCGACAGCGACATCGAAGTGATCCGGCTGATGCTGGAAATGCTCGCGTTGACAGGGGTTCTGAACGTGCATCTCGACCTGGGGCATGTCGGCATTTACCGTTCCTTGTCCCGCCAGGCCGGCTTGAGTCCGGCGCAGGAAGGCGAACTGTTCGACGTGCTGCAGCGCAAGGCCCGGCCGGAGCTGGCCGAATGGATCGCCAGCTATGCGCTCGACAGCGATCTGCAAGCGATGTTCCTGGCGTTGCCGCTGTTGAACGGCGGTGCGGAGGTCATCGGCAAGGCCCGCCAGGTGTTTGCCCAGGCGGATGCCGACCTGAAACAGGCGTTGGCCGATCTCGAGACGATTGCCGGAAGGCTTGCCCGGCTGTTTCCGTCGCTGCCGGTCAGTTTCGATTTGGCGGAATTACGCGGTTATCATTACCATACCGGCGTCGTTTTCGCTGCCTTTACGCCTTCCGTGGGCCGCGAGATTGCGCGCGGCGGCCGTTACGACAATATCGGCGGCGTCTTCGGGCGGGCCCGGCCGGCGACCGGTTTCAGCGCCGATCTGAAATTACTGGCGGGGCTCGACAGCGTAAAAGGGCATGGCGAGCCGGAAAACAAAATCTTCGCGCCCTGCCTCGACGATACTGCGCTGGCGGAAAAAATTCGCGACTTGCGCGCGGTCGGGAATACGGTAATTCAGCAATTGCCGGGGCAGGCCGGCGACGGCGCGGCAATGGGTTGTACCGCGGTGCTTGTACAAGAGAATCAAAACTGGTTCATTAAAAATTTAGCTTAGTGGAATAGAAATGGGAAAAAATGTCGTAGTCATCGGCACGCAATGGGGCGATGAAGGTAAAGGCAAGCTGGTCGATCTCTTGACCGAACAAGCGGAAGCCGTGGTGCGTTTTCAAGGCGGCCACAATGCGGGGCATACGCTGGTCATCCGGGGTGAAAAGACCGTCCTGCACCTGATTCCCTCGGGCATCCTCAGAGAGAATGTGCAATGCATGATCGGCAATGGCGTGGTGTTGTCGCTGAACGCGCTGATCGAGGAAATCGAATTGCTCGAAAAAGTCGCTATTCCGGTGCGCAGCCGCCTCCTGATCAGCGAATCCTGTGCCCTGATTCTGCCGGTGCATGTGGCGATCGACCAGGCGCGCGAGAAAGCGCGCGGCGCCAAAGCGATCGGCACGACCGGGCGCGGCATCGGTCCCGCTTACGAAGACAAGGCCGGCCGCCGGGGACTGCGCGCGGGCGACTTGTTGAGTCCGGCCGATTTTGCGGACAAGTTGAGGGAATTGCTGGATTACCATAACTTCATGCTGGCCAATTATTATCATGCCGACACGGTCGATTTCCAAAAGACCCTGGATGAAGCACTGGCGCTCGGCGAACAGATCAAGCCGATGCTGACCGACGTCAGCGAAGTGTTGTACCATTACCAGGACCAGGGCAAGAACCTGCTGTTCGAAGGCGCGCAGGGCGCGCTGCTCGACCTCGATCACGGCACCTTCCCGTATGTGACCTCGTCCAGTACGACCGCCGGGGGCGCCGCGACCGGTTCGGGCGTCGGCCCGCTCGATCTGGATTATGTGCTCGGGATTACCAAGGCCTATGCGACCCGGGTCGGCAACGGCCCGTTCCCGACCGAACTCAACGACAGCTACGGTGAGCACTTGGGCACGGTCGGCCGCGAATTCGGCGCCACCACCGGCCGCAAGCGGCGCACCGGTTGGTTCGATGCGGTCGCGATGCGGAAGTCGGTCCGGCTGAACAGCATCAGCGGCATCTGTCTGACCAAACTGGACGTGCTCGACGGGCTGGATAAGGTCGGTATTTGCACGGCCTACCGCCTGAACGGCAAGGTCACCGAGACGGCTCCGCTGGGTGCGGATCAGTACCAGCAGTGCGAAGCGGTGATCGAGGAAATGCCGGGCTGGTCCGAAACGACGGCCGGCGTGACCGACTATGCGAAACTGCCGGAAAACGTGAAGACCTATATTAAACGTCTGGAAGAACTGGTCGGCGTGAAGGTCACTATCCTTTCGACCGGTCCCGATCGCGACGAAACGATCGTTCTGGAACATCCGTTCTCTTGATAGTCCAGGGCCATACCTTTGTGAAAATCGGGATGGCCCCGATAGGAAAACTGCCAGAGCGACGATATCGTGCGTCTCGGTGATTTGTACGGGCGCAGCCGAGTGATGCCATAATCCTTTCCGTTTATTCTACCTGTAAGGAATATCATGAATCAAAAGATCACCAAAGCCGTATTTCCCGTAGCCGGATTGGGTACGCGTTTCCTGCCGGCGACCAAGTCGACCGCGAAGGAAATGCTGCCGGTCGTGGACAAGCCGCTCGTGCAGTATGCCGTGGAGGAAGCGGTTGCGGCCGGTATCGATACGATGATCTTCGTGACCGGACGCACCAAGAATTCGATCATGGATCACTTCGACAAGGCTTACGAACTCGAAAAAGAACTCGAAGCCAGAAACAAGACCGAAATCCTGAAGTCTCTGCGCGGCATGCTGCCGTCCCATGTGTCCTGTGTATTCATTCGCCAGTCCGAAGCCTTGGGGCTCGGCCATGCGGTGCATTGCGCCAAGCCGGTGATCGGCGACGAGCCGTTCGCGGTGATTCTGCCGGACGATCTGATCGAAGACGGCAGGCGCGGATGCATGACGCAGATGGTCGAACTGTTCAACCAAAAACAGACTTCGATTCTGGGCGTCGAGCGCGTGCATCCTTCGGAAACCGGCAGTTACGGGATCGTTAAGACCGGGGAGGCGTCCGGTACGTCCAGCCCGATCGAACTGATCGTCGAAAAACCGAAGCCGGAAGATGCGCCGTCCAATCTGGCCGTGGTCGGCCGCTATATCCTGACGTCGGCGATTTTCCGTAAACTCGAAACGATCGGCCGCGGCGCGGGCGGCGAAATTCAGTTGACCGACGGCATCGCGGCCCTGATGGCCGACGAGCAGGTTTTGGCTTACGAGTTTGAAGGCAAGCGTTACGATTGCGGCTCCAAGCTCGGTTTTTTGATTGCGACGGTCGAATACGGCTTGTTGCACCCGGAGTTGAAAGGCGGATTTCTGGAATATTTGAAGGATCTTTCGAGAAATTTGCAATGAATGCGCAGAGAGACGGTTCTTCGGCTTAAAGAGACGCCCGGCTACAGCGAGACCGGATCCTGAAAGAACGGTGCCATTCTGCATCTAAACTCAGCCGCTGAATGGCGCCGTTTAAGGCCGAAAGGGATTTGTCCGGAATTAAAGCTATTGCAGCAAAATATCCTTTTTGTTTTTTTCGACCGTCTTGTTGCCGATGCCGGCTACATTGGTTAACTCTTCGACCGTTTTAAAAGGTCCTTTTTCCGTCCGGTATTTCACGATCGCTTCCGCCTTTTTAAGGCCGATATGGGTCAATGACTCTGATATGGTCTTTGCGTCGGCCGTATTGATATTCACGGGCGCTGCCATCACATTGAAGGATACGGCGGCCATCAAAACGAGTATTTTTTTCATAACAATCTCCATTACAGTGAAAAAATAAGTGAGAGTGGCTAAACGACTCCAAACCCATTTTGTAAAGCCACTCATAGGAAAGTGTAGAAATGAATTCTGGAATTGCAAATGAGTTGTTTTTATAAACTAGAACTGCATCACATTTTTTATAATTTTCCAGGGTGCGGCTAAAGAAGGTCGTTGCGGAATTCGGCCAATTTTTTCTACTGGCAATGGGCATTCGGTATGGTTACGACGCTGTCGCATCACATCCGCCAATTTTGCTGGCCGCTGACGGTCACACAGGGTAGGAACAGTCGGTCAGCCGCCTGCCGGAGCCACAGGACGGCGAAGACAGGTATTTTTTAAAATCGAGATATATAAGCGGATAATATCCCGGTCAAAACTTTATTTATCGGAGGATCGGCGCCATGCCTGAACAATTCATAGCAGAAGAGAGTCGCTCGATCGGGCATGCGGGTCGCAGGGAATTGATCGCCTGGGCGTTTTACGATTTTGCCAACTCGGGTTATACGACGGTCGTGCAGACGACCCTCTTCAATACCTATTTCGTCGGCGTGGTGGCCGGCGGCGTCGGGGGCGTTTCGCCCGGTCTGGCGACGTTGCTCTGGTCGCTGTCGGTCGGTTTCGCAAACTTTGTCGTGATGTTCAGCGCGCCGGTGATCGGCGCGATTGCGGATATCAAAGCCTGCAAGAAACGCTTTTTGCTGTGGTCTTCGATAGGCTGCATCGTCTCGACCGCGCTTCTGGCACAGGTCGGCCCTGGCGATTACAAACTCGGTATGGTGCTGGTCACCGTGTCGGTCATCATGTTCGCGTACGGAGAAAACCTCATCGCGGCGTTCTTGCCAGAACTGGTACCCGAGGAGCAGATGGGCCGGTTGTCCGGTTACGGTTGGGGACTCGGGTATGTGGGCGGACTTTTGACTCTGCTGCTCTGTCTCGGCTATCTTCATTGGGCAATGCAGCAGGGTATGGGCGAAGCCGAGGCGGTGCCTGTCACGTTACTGATTACGGCTGTTACCTTTGCGTTAACCGCCGCACCCACTTTTATCTGGCTGCGGGAGCGCGCCAGGCCGCTGCCGGAGGTTTCGGGAGAGCGTATCCTCGCGGCCAGTTTCGGACGCCTGCGGCATACCTTTCGGGAAGCCCGCCGCTTCCGGGATTTGATCCGGTTTCTGATGACGTTGGCCGTCTACCAATCCGGCGTGAGTACCGTGATCGTGCTGGCGGCGGTCTATGCGCAGCAGGTGATGGGATTCGACACGCAATCGCTGATCGTGCTGATCATGGTGATCAATGTGACCGCCGCGGTCGGCGCGCTGATTTGTGGCCACTTGCAGGACCGCATCGGTTCGGTGCCGACGCTGGCGATTACGCTGGCGATCTGGATTGCCGCGCTGCTTGCGGCTTATTTCGCCGAAGAACGGAGTCAGATGTGGATCGTCGGAAATATGATCGGAATCGCGATGGGCGCGAGCCAGGCAGTCGGTCGCGCGCTGGTCAGCAAGTTTTCGCCGGCCGAGCGGGCCGGCGAGTTTCTGGGCTTGTGGGGACTGGTCAACCGTCTGTCGGTGATCGTCGGTCCGCTCAGCTACGGTCTGATCAATTACTGGAGCGGCGGCAATCACCGTTTGTCGCTGTTGTCGACGCTGGCCTTTTTCGCGCTCGGTCTGCTGCTGTTG
Organism: Methylomicrobium agile; assembly: GCF_000733855.1. Classification (NCBI taxonomy): domain Bacteria; kingdom Pseudomonadati; phylum Pseudomonadota; class Gammaproteobacteria; order Methylococcales; family Methylococcaceae; genus Methylomicrobium; species Methylomicrobium agile. The sequence continues at coordinate 294,969 of NZ_JPOJ01000001.1, read as the reverse complement.
TCCAAAGTGGATGAAGCGCGGGGCAGGGCGGCGGCTAATAATTTTTTAGCTTGCGGCGATTCCTGAATGGATTGAGCTGATTATCGGGCAGATGCCACGAGACCAGGAAGGCCGCTACAAAGACCAGGCCTCCGAGCGTCAGCATCGTTAGGATCGGGTCGGCATTTTGCGAAGCGGCGACGGTATAGCCGCCGACCGCGAGCAGCATTGCCAGATTCTGAAAAAATCCCTGCAAGGCGACCGCCGCGCCGCTGCCGATGCTGAGTTGCCCAAGCTCCTGCAGCGCCGCATTGACCGGCACGATGAACATGCCTCCCATCATTCCGACAAAAAACAGCATGCCGCGCGCCGGCCACAGGCTGCCGGTGCAACCGAGGCCGATAATGAACAATCCCATCAAGTAAGCCGGCAGGCGGGCCCGGCGCAGATGTTCGAGCGGAATCAGGCGCGGCACCAGCGCAGACCCTGCGATGATCCCGACCGCGAGAAACAGCGTCAGTTCCGCGATCTCGGTCGCGCTGTCGAGCGCCAGCACAACCGGCGCCCAGGCTACGATCAATACGCGCAGGGTGGCCGCTGTCGCCCAGAACAAAGAAGCGCCGAGCATCGAAAAACGCGACCGCGGCGTCGAGAAAAATTGCCGCATTTGCCGGCCGAATTCGAGTATTTTCGAGCCAGCTTCAGGTGGCGTTGACGTCTTGGCCGGCAGCAGCAGCGTAACCAGCGCCGAGACGATGAACAACGCGATCGTGCCCGCCAGCGCGATGTCGATCGAATGGTCGGCCACCTTCGCGCCGATCTGCATGCCCATCAATATGGCCAGAATCGTCGAGCCTTCGACCAAACTGTTCGCCTTGACCAGAAACTGGTGTCCGGCCAGTTCGGGCAGAATTCCATATTTGGCGGGACCGTAAATCGCCGCGCCGGCGCCGACGATGCAATAGGCCAACAGCGGTTCGACATGCATGAACAACAGCGCGGCGCCCAGGGCCTTGATCAGGTTCGCGGCGATCAACACCCGCGACTTGGCATGATGGTCGGCGAAGCCGCCGGCCCAGGGCGCCAGCAACACGAACGCAACCAGAAACGAGCTCTGCAGCGCCGGAACGTACCATTTCGCCGCTTGGCCGTCATGCATCACGATTGCAATCACGGTAAACAGGATCGCGTTATCGGCGAACGCGGACAAGAACTGCGCGATCAGTAGCGGATAGATTTGTTTGTTCATGGCGGAAATGCGAGTTGAAGATCTGTGGGAGGACCCGCGGAGGCGTTTTTCGCGCGGCGGTTTGCAAGGCGCCAATTCATCAGGCCTGCTCGGCCTCCTCGATCCGTTTCGCCGCAAGTGAAGTGGCCTCGATATAATTGGTCTTGCCGGTCGCCAGCACGGGGAGTGCATCCACCACAAAAATCTTTCTCGGCAGGCTGATCTGGGCGACGCCGACCGCCGACCGGGTCAAATCGTGCAGCGTGGCATCCTTATGCGTGGTGAGCAAAACCACCTGTTCGCCTTTTTTCGGGTCGGGCAGGCTGACCGCGGCATGGTGCCCTTCCGGCCAGGCTTCGATCGCGTACTGTTCGACCGCGGTCAGCGACACCATTTCGCCGCTGACCTTGGCAAAGCGCTTGCTCCGGCCCTTGATCGTAATATAGCCTTCCCCGTCGACCGAGACGATGTCGCCGGTGTCGTACCAGCCTTTGCCGTATTTCGACTCGGGCGGCACCCGTTTGCCGGGGTTCGCCGCCAGCAGATAGCCCTGCATGATGTTCGGCCCGCTGACGTGCAACTGGCCGCCGTCGTGAATGCCGGGGACCGGCTCCAGTTGATATTTCATGCCCGGCATGAAGCGGCCGACCGTGCCGGCCTTGTAGTTCATCGGGGTGTTGACCGAGGTGATCGGCGTGGTTTCGGTGGCGCCGTAGCCTTCGAGGATCCGGATACCGAATTTGTCGGCCCAGAGCGCGCGGGTATTTTCCTGCAGTTTTTCCGCACCGGCGACCACATAGCGCATCCGGAAAAAATCGTAAGGATTGGCCTTCTTGCCGTAGGCCGCCAGGAAGGTGTTCGTGCCGAACATCACCGTCGCCTTGATTTCGTAGGCGATTTCGGGGATTACCGCATAATGCAGCGGCGTCGGGTAAAAGAACGCCTGCATGCCGTTCAGTACCGGCAGCATGGAGCCGACCGTGAAGCCGAACGAGTGGAACATCGGCAGGAAGTTCAGCACCACGTCCTGCGGATTGAAATTGATCACCGATTCGAGTTGTTTCAGGTTGCCCAGGATATTCGCATACGATAGCACCACGCCCTTCGGCGTGCCTTCGGAGCCGGACGTGAACAGCACGACGGCCGGATGCTCGGGGTCGATGTGATCGGATTTGTACCAGAGGCCGGTGGTATGGCTGAGCAGCAGGGCCTTCAGTTTGGCGGCCAGGTTCACTTGGGCGGCCAGGTCTTCCAGATAGATCAGGTTGGCGTGTTCGGCAAGGTGCGCCGCTTCCTCGTCCAGTTTGGCTTTGTCAATGAATTGGCGTGAAGTGAGTACTGTTTTGACCTCGGCCGTTTTGCAGGCCGATATCATGCTGGCTGAGCCCGTCGAAAAGTTCAGCATCGCCGGAATGCGCTGATGCAATTGTAGGCCCAGCACCACGCAGAGCGTATTGACCGAGTTCGGCAGCATCACGCCGACATGTTCGCCCGCTTCGGTGACCGAAGCGAAAAGATTTCCCAGCGCAATCGTACGGGCGATCAGCGTATTGTAGGAAACCGGTTTGCGGGCCAGATCGTCGGCGATCGCAAACTTGCCGCCGTGAATCCGCCGCGCCTCCAGCAGCGCGGAAAAAATCGTGCGCCGATAATGGCTGGTTTTAAACATCATGTCAGTCATGATATCCGTCAGGATATGACCGCAGTATTGCCGGCGGGCCTTGCCCCGCAAATGCTCGGGCGCGCGCATTTGAGTCGGCGGCAAAATGCTGATTGTGATTTTGGGAAACCAGCGCAGTCGCACCACGTTTTGCAGGCGCGAGAAATGCGTATATTTGGCGCCTTCGATCCGGACCGGCAGCACCACGGCATGCGATTTGTCGGCCACCATCCCGGTGCCGTCGTAAATCTTCATCAGCGTGCCGGTCACCGTAATCCGGCCTTCCGGAAAAATCACCGTTTTGGTGTCGTGCTGCAAATGGTGGGTCAGGTCTTTCAATGATAAAGGATGGGTCGGGTCCATCCGGAATACTTTGGACAAGCCAAGAAACGGCTTCAGCCACCAGCGCTCGGAGATATGGGTATTGATCGCGAAAGTGATATCGTCCGGCAGAAAGATCCAGAGCAGCATCGGATCGAGGAATGAGGTGTGGTTGGCGACGATCAGTACCCGTTTGCCGGCGGCATCGTAATTTTCCATGCCGTGAATCTCGACCCGGAACAGCAGTTTAAGAATCAGTTTTACCGTAAAGCGCAACAGTGGTCTCAGCATATCCATCCTCCTTATTTCATCTTATCAAACTATCGAAATGGTCGTGATGAAGAATACTATAGCCTTTAGATAGTGTCGTCACAAGATAAGTCTTTGTCAGGTATAATACGGAGATTGTCGTTGCTGATGAGATTAAAGAGCCATGTCCCAACCTGCCCACCGCCGCCATGACATTTCCGATACGGTTTGGAGCTTACTGGAACCCCATCTGCCCGGCCGTGCCGGGGCCTGGGGCGGAAAAGCGCGAGACAACCGCTTGTTTATCAATGCGGTCTTCTGGATTTTGCGTACCGGTGCGCCATGGCGCGACCTGCCACCTGACTATGGCGATTGGAAGAACACCCATCGCCGGTTTTGCCGTTGGCGAGATCACGGCGTCTGGGAAGCCCTGTTGGAACAGTTGGTCACCGAACCCGACTATGAATGGTTGATGATTGATGCCAGCCACATCAAAGTCCATCCGCATGCGACCGGCGCGCAAGGCGGCAATCAGGGCATGGCGGTCACAAAAGGGGGCTCAACAGTAAGATACATCTGGCCGTGGATGCGCATGGTATGCCGGTCAGAATCCTTATTACAGCAGGTACCACAGCAGATTGTTCGCAGGCTTCAGCCTTGATCGAAGGCGTGGATGCTCAGTACTTATTGGCGGACAAAGGCTACGATAGCGATGCTATCGTAGCCCAAGCCGAAGCAAATCAGATGACGGTGGTCATTCCGCCACGCCGCAATCGAAAACAACCCCGCGACTACGATCGCGACCTGTACAAACTGCGGCATTTAGTAGAAAACGCGTTCTTGCACCTCAAGCGCTGGCGAGGTATTGCCACACGCTATGCCAAGAACACCGCATCGTTCCTGGCCGCTGTGCAGATCCGGTGCATCGCCCTGTGGACAGCTATCTTATGACGACACTATCTAATTAAACAATGTTCAATTAACTGCGTCATACCGCGTCCGAAAGCGGCGGGCCTACGTTTCGGAAAGGCAAATCAACCGCGTCTATTTCGGGCGAAATTAAGCTGCGGCATGATTTTTTTTTAGGTTAAAATAGCCCGAGGCACACGAAATGCGCAGGGATTGGCGCTTAAAGTTAATAACAAAAACACTGTAATTTTGGAGAAAACCACTATGGCACAATTCCCCATCGATCTAGGCGCCTACCGCCGCGTCTCGCTGGCTGCCGGCAACCCGACCTTGTCGCCGGACCAAAAAGCCGCGCTCAAGGCGAACATTCAGCTCTGCCGCGACGCGATCGTCTTCTTTACCGCCACCGGCGCGGCGCGCGGCGTCGGCGGCCATACCGGCGGTCCGTACGACACCGTTCCGGAAGTGATGATTCTGGACGCATTGTTTCGCGGCTCGAACGGCTTCGTACCGATCTTTTTCGACGAAGCGGGACACCGCGTGGCGACCCAATACCTGATGTCGGTATTGAACGGCGATATGCCGGCCGAAAAACTGATGCTGTACCGCGAAGCCCATTCGCATCTGCCGGGCCACCCCGAACTGGGCTTCACTCCCGGCGTCAAATTCAGTTCCGGCCGTCTCGGCCACATGTGGCCGTATGTGAACGGCGTGGCGATGGCGAATCCAGGCAAGACCGTCTTCTGTCTGGGTTCCGACGGCTCGCAGCAGGAAGGCGACGACGCCGAAGCGGCACGTTTATCCGTGGCGCAGGGACTGAATGTCAAACTGCTGATCGACGACAATGATGTCACCATCGCGGGCCATCCGTCGCATTACCTGAAAGGCTGTTCGACCGCGCAAACTTTGCGCGGTCACGGCGTGACCGTGTTCGAAGGCGACGGTGAAGACCTCGACGGGCTGTATGAGCGGATCATTCAGGCGATCAATACCGAAGGTCCGGTCGCGGTGATCAACCACCGGAAGATGTGCCCCGGCATTCCGGGTATCGAAGGCTCGAACCACGGCCACGACGTGATTTCGGTCAAACACGCGATCGAATACCTCGAAGCGCGCGGCTACACCGACGCCATCGAGTTACTGAAAAGCGCGTCGCCGGCCAAGCAGAACTATACCTTCAAGGGCTCCAGCGACAAGTGGGATGCGAATCGCAACGTGTTCGGCGACGCCTGTGTTTCGGTGCTCGGCAAAATGAGCGAAGCCGACCGCATCGCGAAAGTCCGCGTGATCGACAGCGACCTGGAAGGCTCCTGCGGCCTGAAGAAAATCCACGACGCGCATCCGGAAGTCTTCATCGCGTCCGGCATCATGGAGCGCGGCAACTTCTCCGCGGCGGCCGGTTTCGGGATGGAAAAAGGCAAGCAGGGCATTTTCGGCACGTTCAGCGCATTCCTCGAAATGAACATTTCCGAAATCACGATGGCGCGCCTGAACCACTCGAACGTGCTCAGCCATTACTCGCATTCCGGCATCGACGACATGGCCGACAACACCTGCCATTTCGGTCTGAACAACCTATTCGCGGACAACGGCCTGGACGATGCGTATCCGACCAACTTGTATTTCCCTGCCGATCCGAACCAGATGCGCGCCTGCGTCGAAAGCGTATTCCACGATGAGGGATTGCGCTTCATCTTCTCGACCCGTTCGAAAGTGCCTTTGATCCTGGACGAGAACGGCAACGAACGTTTCGGCGGCGATTACAAATTCGTTTCCGGCAAGGACGAAGTGATCCGCGAAGGCACGCAAGGCTATATCGTCGCTTTCGGCGAAGCGTTGTACCGGGCGCTGGATGCGGTCGAGCGTCTGAAGGAAGAGGGCATCGACATCGGCCTGATCAACAAGCCGACCTTGAACGCGATCGACGAAGACATGCTGGCCAAAGTCGGCAAGTCGCCGCTGGTGCTGGTCGTCGAATCGTTCAACCGCAAGACCGGCCTTGGCAGCCGCTACGGCACCTGGTTGCTGGAGCGCGGCTTCACGCCGAAATTCGCGCATCTCGGCACCCACCAGGAAGGCTGCGGCGGTCTGTGGGAACAATTCCCGCACCAGGGCCTCGATCCGGTCGGCATCATCGCGAAAGTCAAATCGATGCGGTAAAAGTCGTCGAGCGACAAAAAAAGGGCGCGGCATGCGCCCTTTTTTTGCCCGGTATTTCAATGTGGGTCGTTCAAAAAGGTATGGAGGATGGGGTGAAGGAAGAGGCTGTCGAAAAATCCAAGGTATGTTCAACAACCGAACGGATGCGCCGGGTTTATCGGCTTACGATGAATTATGCGATTTGGACGCGCGCGGAATGAGCTTGCGTCGATCGATCTAAACAGCCCGAGTTGGTGAACGAAGCGGGTCTTAGTGAGTATGTCGCCAGGTTTGAAGAAACAAAAAATATCAAGGAGCGGCATTGCAGGCGATCAATGATTGGCTGCAATGCCTGACTTTAAGTAACGAAGCGAGGGCCGTGGGTTAGTTTGGCTTTCGGTATAGGGTTAAGAGAGGTAAATTGCGTCCGGTGTATTGATCGTTGAAGAAGTAAAAAAAGAATTCTGCGATTTTTCCCTGCTGTCGAGCGGCTGAGGGTATGTTATAATAGTTGTTCATTGCGGAGAGGTGGCAGAGTGGTCGAATGCGCCGGACTCGAAATCCGGTTGACTCTTAGGAGTCACGAGGGTTCAAATCCCTCCCTCTTCGCCATAAATTAAGTTGTTGATTTAATAGATAAAATCCCTCAAGCCCAATTAGTAAGGCGAAAAAACGTCTTTTATTTTCGTCTTGTCGTCCCAGCCGAACTTTGCGAATCGGCTCAAGTTTGCGAGTTTACCCAAAGCCTTAAAACCGATGCCGGAAAGAGGCAACTCTTCACGCGTTAAAACTTGCCGCGCATTCGCGCATTACAAAGCGGCTTCGCACGATCTGAAGGCCGGCAACCCGTAAGGCGAAACCGGCTCTGCCGGGTTCCACCGAAGGATAACGGATCGCTGAATGTGATGGAGGATTGCTTCCTCCCGCATCCATGTAGAGTCGTGCCGGCTCCGCCCCACGCGCTTGGCGGCCTGGCGCTCTCCCATGTGCCGCGCACGCTCGACAGGCTACTCGACTCCGGCGATACGTTTTCGGATTTGTGGATGGGCAATGTCGTCGAACCGGCCGTCCAGCGGCGCCGGGATGCCGTTCCCAATCCCTACACGGTCGGCGCGGCAGGACAAATCGCGCACGGCTTCGCCACTATTCTGCCGGAAGTCATGGCGCTCGGACCGGTCGGCGCCGGCGTGCTGGAAGGGGTGGCGGAAACGGCCGGCCGGATCGACGAAGGCAAGCCGCTCGGCACGGCGGCCGCGCTCGGCGCGATTCACGCCGCCGGGGTCGGCCTGGGCGCCGCGATGCCCGCCGCCGCGCCGGTGCTGGAGTCCATCCCGTTATCGCCGCTGGCGCAGCGGATCGCCTCCGGCGCGGCCGGCAATCTCTGGCTGGGCGCCGCCGATCGCGCCTTGCGCGGCCAAGCCTTGGAGGCTGCCGGCTACCACGAAGAAGCCGCGCAATGGCGGGCATTCGACCCGACCTATGCGCTGACGGACCTGATTATGGGAGCAGGCTTCGGCGGGCTGGCGCACCTCCAGGCGAAACCGTCCGATGTCGATGCGGCGCTGACGCTGAACGCGCAGCGCAACCTCGACAACCAGGCGCCCGGACTGCCGAAAGACGCGCTCGCCGCGCAGGCGCACCAAAACGCGATGCGCTCCGCCTTGAATGCGCTCGATAACGGCGAAGAGGTCGCGGCGCGGGTGGAGGCGGACCGGTTCATTCCCGATCCCGTGCGCGAACAGCAGCCGGGCGATGATGCCGTGGCCCGCGAGATGTTTGGGGAATTGGACCGCATGGCCCAACAGGAACCCCGGGATGTCTCGCGGCAGGAGGAAAACGTCGCACCGGGGGAAACGGTCGATCCTTACTTGAGAGCGCGGCAAGAAGCGGCCGACGCCACCGGGGAGCTGATCTATCGCGACGTGGCGCGTCAGCTCGAAGCCGCCGGCGTTCGCGATGCGGATCAAACATCAGCCTTTGCCCGGTTGATGCAGCAAGTCATGGTGACCCAGGCAAAAAATGCCAGCATGGGTCCGCATGCGTTTTACCGGCAATTTGGCCCTCGGATCATGGCGGGCGCCCGTGAGGGAGGCGATGGCCAGTTTGCTCAAATATTGCCGGACTTTCTACCCAGCAATATGGAAATTGGCGATGGCGCCAGAGCGGCCGCCATATATCGCGGGGATGATTCCGCACAGGCCATTCTGTTCGGTCAGGCTGGGCCAAAACTCGCATCGGATGCTCCGCGTTATGCGAATTTCTCACATTCGATTGATCGGTCTGGCATTAACCATATCAAGAAGAAGCACGGCAGTTCAGCGACTGAGACCCCAAGAGGACAAATTGCAATTACCGATTCCGACATTGCCCGTATTCCCGACATTGTCTCAAGCTATGATGGGCTGAGAACCGATCTTCTCGATTCTTACGGTAGACCGACGGTAGCTTATGCGAAAGCTTTCGATGATGGCGTGCTGTTGTATATCGAGAGCGTTAGGAATAAACGCAAGGATTTGGCGGCACTCTCGATGCGGAAGTATCCCGCCACGACCGATGCTCAGCGCGTTCTTGAGCGCGCTGCCGACGGCCTCAACGTCCGAAACGATGGCGGGCATGCCGATACTATAGACAATGCGCCGGAGCGATTCAACCCATTAGAGCAAAGCGGCAGAGGTTTTTACGATCCTGATAGCCGTACCGTATCTTTATTCCAGGCAGCCGACGCCTCGACATTCCTGCACGAATCCGGGCATTACTTCCTGGATTTGTACGGCCGCATGCTCGACGCCGGCGTCGCGCCGGAAGGCGTGCGCCGGGACATGCAAGCCTTGATGGATTGGTTTGGCGTCAAATCGTTCGACGACTGGCGGCGGATGTCGATCGACGAACAGCGCCCTTATCACGAACAGTTTGCCCAAGGTTTTGAAACGTATCTGGCCGAAGGCAAAGCCCCCAGCGAACCCTTGCGCGGGATCTTCGAGCAGTTCAAGGCTTGGTTGAAGCAGGTTTACAATGACGTGCAGGGGGCGCTCGGCGCGCGGCTGAGCGATGACGTGCGCGGGGTTATGGCGCGCATCATCGACGCGCCGGAAGTGCGGCCGGACGACACCTCCGAACTCGCCGCCGCGCGGCAATTGCTGGACGCCCGCGGCGACGAGACGTTTTCCTTTTATGATGACGACGGCAACGAGGTCTCGGGCACGCTGCGCCAGTTGCTCGACGAGGTCGATCAGGACGCCGCCGATCTGAAAAACATCGATGCCGCCACCCAGGCGGCGATTACCTGCTTTTTGCGGTTTGGAGATAACCCATGAGACAAGACTGCATCAACGCCGTATCGCGGGCGCTGGGCCGGGCGCTGAAAACCGGCGAGGCCCAACGCATCGAGCAGCGTATCCGCGAGCAGAAGATCCTGCTGGCCAACCGGAACCGCGCCAAATACCTGCAAATGTCCGAACCCTGAGCGGGATGGGGTTTATAACCTCGTTACCCACGATTGAAGACCTACCGCCAACATAAAATCATTGTTTGTGTGCGCGCGATTCCAAACGTTACGGACAGGATCAATATCCCGTGCGGCCCCGGTATCTTACGGGTTGTAGGGTACGCTGTGCGTACCTTGCGACATTGAGGGTACGCACAGCGTACCCTATGGGGCTGCTCAGTCAACACTTAACGTCCAGCTTGAGGGCTTGTGCAATTCTAATCCAAATACTCTTGCTGAACAGTTTGATGTTCTGATCCAGCATATTTAAAGTGGCGTCATCGAAGGCAGCGTTGGGTAGCTTTTTCTTGGTTACCGCTTTAATCGCGCGCTCCAATACCGGATTTCCGGGCGTATCGGCGCCCAATCCCGCATCCACGAATCGCTGCCCGAAATAACGCAACGGATCGGCGTTATCCGTGCCCGGATAAACAGTATCGCCCTTTGCGCTTAATAGGTGAATACGGGCCTTTTTCATCCCGGCTGTTGACCAGCGCCATCAGCTTGGTGTTGAAGCGGCGGCTCAGCTCGGTGCCTTGTCGAGCCAAGCTGGGATCTTTCTTTACGAACTGGGCATAGGTCAAGCTTTCTATTAGATCGTTCCATCAATAAATTTACAGATTGGTCTAAAATACCCCTGATACTTATCCCCCTAATTGCCGGAGGAGAAGATGGCGGGAAAGACGAAACGTGCAGCACTGATATTGACGGAAAACCAAAAGGCAATGCTCAATGAGCTCTGCCGATCACGAACGGCGCCGATGAGGGAGGTTGAGCGGGCCAAGGTTTTGATAGGTTATGCCGATGGCATCACGATTACCGAACTCAATCGGCAGCTTGGCGTCAGTCGGCCCATGATCTACAAATGCATCGATAAAGCCTTGGCTGCGGGCGCACCGATGAGGTTAAAGGACAGGTATCCCCGTCCGCACGAACCGGAAATTAGTGATGAAGCTCGTGCTTAGGTGGCAAGCATCGCTTGCACAAAGCCTACGGAACATAACTTGGCAGCAGAATTGTGGACTCTCTCCGGTCTGGCAAAATTTGTATCCCAAAGCGCCGAAACGGTGGGATTTTCCCGTCTAGCGCACGCGGGTAAAAGTACTATATGGCGTATCCTCAACGAAAACGACATCAAGCCTCATAAGATACGATACGACTTGGAGAAAAGGGATCCGGAATTTGATCGTAACATGCAGGAAGTGCTGCTGGTTTATCAGGAGGTGTCGATTTACACCGACGGAGCCGCTCATCATGGACAACCCCATGCTATCTATACGGTTAGCATTGATGAAAAACCGGGGGTTCAGGCCATTGGCCTCACGGCGCCCGATTGACCGCCAGTTCCGGGCAAGCGGCCTACTATTGGGCGAGACTATGAATATAGTCGGCTCGGCACCGTGTCAATGCTGGCTGGAATCGATCTACACTCGGGGCATATCATGGCTAATGTAGAGGATCGGCATCGTAGTTGGGAGTTTATTGCGTTACTCAAGCGATTCGATGAGTACTATCCGCCAGAGGCTGTTATCCGGGTAGTTCTGGACAATCACTCGGCCCACATTTCAAAAGAGACCCTGGCCTATCTTGCAAGCCGACCAGGGCGCTTTGAGTATGTGCATACGCCAAAACACGGCTCTTGGCTCAACCTGACCGAGTGTGCATTCTCTAAAATGGCTAGAACGTTCTTGCGGCACATGAGAGTGAAATCGGTCGACGAACTGAAGGCGCGAATCCTAAAAGGGATCGACGAATTTAATGCTTCACCTGTCGTATTCCGCTGGAATAAATTCGACCTTGGGGTGGCTTAATTTGTAATTGTTTTACTGGAACTCACTACTAGAGCATCATTTTGAGTCGGATCCAGCTACCGAATTTAAAGTTGAACCGTAGACGCATCGTTAAGCCGACGCGTATCCCGGACTTTCAGTCCGTAACCCAAACCCACCGGCTTTTAGCCGGTGGTTGTTTAGAGTAATCATGGCAGCGGTTGTAATATTATCGGCTCATCGAAAGAACTGGCGTTTGAAGTTGAAAAGCTGCATCTGATCATTGAGCATAAAGATGCGATCATTCAGCAGTTGGAACAACAAATCGCCGATTTGAAAGAGATTAATGAATTGCTTAAGAACCTATCGCGATAAAAACTTCCGAGTTGTAGGGCGGATTCGCCGCCAGGCAATCCGCCGTTATTTTGAAGCCTTGGCGTTTTGCTGATGGCGTTGCTGATCGGGGTGCGGCGGTCGATGTTCTGGAAATGGCGTGGAGCCAGATCAATCTGGACCGGGCCGAATGGCGAATCCCGACCACCAAGAACGGCGAACCGCAGACTGTCATATCACCCTGACTCCGGAGGCCGTCGAAATCCTACGCAATCGGCAAGGCTATCATGCTATCTGGGTTTTCCCCGGCAGCGGTGCAACCGGCCACATCGTCGAACCGAAGAAGGCATGGGCGCGGGTCCTGGCTCGGGCTGGGCTTGATAGCCTACGGATCCACGACTTACGCCGTACGGCTGGGATCGTGGCAGGCCAAACTGGCGCCTCTCTGGCGATTGTTGGTAAGCGCCTGAATCCAAATCGCCATTGACGACGGCCATCTATGTCCGGCTGGACCTCGATCCGGTTCGGGAATCGGTCGAACGGGTTATCGGCGCGATGTTGGCGGCCGGCGGCTTGAAAGCGACGGGCGAAATCATCTCCATGACCCAAAGGAAACAAGCAAAATGAGCATCGACTATCACGACATTATCACCATCGAACCGGGAAAGCGCAGTGGCAAGCCTTGCATCCGTGGCTTACGGATTACCGTTGACGACATCCTCGATTGTTTTGCGGCCGGCATGACCGAAGAGGAAGTGCTGGACGATTACGACTATTTGACCTGCGACGACATTCGGGCTTGTTTCGCGTATGCGGCCGACCGCGAACGCCATACGCGGGTAATCAAGGGATGAGGCTGCTTTTTGACGAAAACCTGTCCTTCAGGATGGTGGCCGGATTAAGCGACGTTTTTCCCGGTTCCGTTCATGTGGATCGGCTTGGGTGGCGGTTCCGATGATGAAGTATGGCGCCATGCCAAAGAAAATGATTTTGTGATTATCAGCAAAGACGCCGACTTTTACGAACGAAGCATGTTGCACGGGCATCCGCCCAAGGGGATATGGATACGCCGCGGCAACTGCACCAACCGACAATAAAACTAAATAAGGGCTTGGGTTGTTGGATAACTTATTGTTATGGAGCCAATGGCGGGATTCGAACCCGCGACCTACTGATTACGAATTCTAAAGCCCGCTATTTTCTACTGATTGCTTAACCTTAATAAACCTTTACAAGCCAATATGTTCGGCCTATCATAGCCTTAACGGTGCTACACCAAATTTACCGAAATTTGACCAAGAGCGTAGCACCAGCGTAGCACCAGAAATCGACGCAAAGGCAGCCATGACAACGCATTTCGACTTCACCAAGCCAAAACTCGAAGCACTGAGAGAGCCAAAACCCGGCGAACGGATCATTTATCACGATACCCACAAGAACGCAGCCGGGTTACAGCTTCGGCATTCAGGCAATACGAAGACGTTCTTCATTCAAAAGCGCGTAGACGGTAAACCGGAGCGCGTCACTATCGGCAAGTTCCCCGATATGTCCATCGAGAACGCCAGAAAGGAAGCGGCGCGGCTGAGTGCGTTAATCGCGCAGAAGATCAACCCCAATACCGACGCCAGAGCCTTAAAGACCGAGACCACCCTGCAAGAGCTGTTTGACGAATTCCTGAAGCATCGGCGCAATAAGCGCGGCGCGTTCCTGTCCGAAGTAACCAAGCGCAGCTACCGTTACGACTTCGGCTTGTACCTGGAAAAATGGGGCAAGCGCAAACTGTCGCAATTCAAGGACACCGACTTCAGCAAACTGCACGCTGAGATCGGCAAGGAGCACCCCACGACGGCGAACCGCGTGATTGCGATGGCGTCGAGCCTGTTCGGCTATGCCGCCGAGCGCAAGTTGTTCAAAGGCGCGAATCCGGCGCACGGAATCAAGAAGTTTCCCGAAACCAAGCGCGACCGCTTCCTGCAATCGGACGAGCTGCCCGCGTTTTTCAAGGCCCTGGCCGAGGAACCGAACGACATCTTGCGCGATTACTTTTTGATGGCGCTGCTGACCGGAGCGCGGCGCTCCAATGTTCTGGAAATGGAGTGGACCCAGATCAATCTGGCGCGGGCCGAATGGCGCATCCCGACCACTAAGAACGGCGAGCCTCAGACCGTCACCCTATCCCCGGAAGCCGTGGAAATCCTGCGTAATCGGCAAGGCTGTCATGCAGTTTGGGTGTTCCCCGGCACCGGCGCAACCGGGCATATCGTCGAACCCAAGAAGGCATGGCGGCGCGTGCTGGATCGGGCGGGCATTGATAATCTACGGATCCACGACTTGCGGCGCACGCTGGGGAGTTGGCAAGCTAAAACCGGCGCATCCCTGGCGATTGTCGGCAAGAGTCTTAACCACAAGTCGCCATCGACCACGGCCATTTATGCGCGGCTGGACCTTGATCCGGTCCGGGAGTCGGTCGAACGAGCTACCGGCGCAATGCTGGCGGCTGGCGGCTTGAAAGAATCGGGCGAGATCATTCCCATTAATAAAAGGAAACAAGCATGATGACTTTAGAGTTAGACGACGAAACCGCCACACTCTTGGCGCGACTGGCCGAGCAGGAACATATCGGCGCGGTGCAATTGGTTAAGAAAGCCTTGGTAGAGCATGCAAACGTCATGCGTGACAAGGGCGAGCTGATAACTGATTTTGCCGGCGTATTGGCGAATTCCCCTTCATTTCAAGGCGACCCGCTCGAAATTCAAAAGGCGATACGCGATGAGTGGGATTAAGTATTTGCCGGATACGAATGTTGTTATCGGTCTGTTGAAAGGCAGGGAGCCGGCCGTCAATGCGCTCAAGGGAATCAACATAACCGATTGCGGGTACAGCGCCGTAACCCGAATGGAATTACTGGGCTTTCCCGGCATTACGCCCGAGGAAGAACGCGCCATTCACAATATGCTAGAGCGGATGACCTATTTGAGCCTGACGCCAATGATCGAGGATTTGACGATTCAAATTAGACGGCAACACCGCTTAAAGCTGCCCGACGCGATTATTGCCGCGACCGCTAAAGCGCATAGCCTGGCATTGCTGACGCTGGACAAGGAACTGGCGGCCAAGGCGTAACCCTTATTAACCGGATAGGCCGACGGGCCGACAAGGCGGATTCATCACCCGCTTTCCGGTTAATCCCTTCGTGATGATTGCGCTTTGATGGAGTGTGTACACAATGAAAAAACCTGTCGCGCGCGGCGGTATTCCAAGCGTCGTGGTGGCACATTACAAGCTGCTCATGGAAGGGACGCGGCGCGAGCAGAACGGCGCGACAATCCGGGAAGGTGGGCGGGAAGGCTTCACAAAGCACGTTCTTGACACCATGGATAGGCTGCTTGCCATGCAGCAAGCGAACGCTTGGATAAAGCTTGAGAATGACGTGGGCAGTGAATGGCTGCCGCATGTCTTTGACGCCCTATGGATGGCTAACCTGGATTGGGAAAAAATCCGAAGCCGCCGGTCTTTGGTCAAGGACAAGGCTGCGCAAATAGTCTCGACATCTGAAAAGTTGATCGGCCTGCTAGATGAATTCCATAGCCTGACCGCCCATGCTGGCGGCGGTCCGAGCGTTACGCAGTGGATTCACGACGAACATGGCGAGAGTCTGTGCGTGGAATACCCGGAAAGGATACAGCTTCGGCTAACGTTGCTTGAGCTGATCGAAAACGCCCGCCTTTACGACGAAACCCAGCAATCGGCGGAAAGTTACGTTAATGCCGTGCTTACGCTGCGCCAAAAAGGACGCGAGTACCTGCACGCACTGGCGGAATTGTTGGACAAAAGGGGCTTTCCGCTTAACGGTAAAGGGATGCTGTCCGACGCGCTAATCGGTTTGGCCGATGCGGCTGCCGGCGGTAATGGCGCAGTGGACTACAAAGCTTTTTATGATGTTTTCCTACTCGCAAGAAAAAAAATCTTCCGAGTAGGAATTACAGGAGCTCCAAAATATAAAAAATAGCAACATGTTTAGTGGAGCCATACGGAGGCTTATTACATGCTGCAACCCAACACAGACCTTTTGAACACGCAACAGGCCGCCGAATATCTCGGCGTCACCGTCTCGACGCTTGAAGTTTGGCGCTGCACAAAGCGCTACAACATCCCCTTCATCAAAGTTGGCCGTCTGGTCAAGTACCGAAAAGCCGCGCTTGATGCCTTCCTGGAGTCGCGTACTGTCGGCGGGGAGTTATAAGCCGATGACCCCAAACGCAAAAAAGCCACCAGAGCGGGGCGGCGCTGGCGGCTTTCGAAATAATTCCGAGCAGCGCCATTTTATCAAAACGCCGCCTTACGGCAAACAGCTTAATCTGAACGGGCAAAACTTGATTGTTTGCACCGGCTCCGGAGCCTGGGAACGGGCAAAGTCACCAACGTGGTTTCCTGGCTGCAAGGTCGCGCTGCCGTTCGGCGACGACCCGACCGCCTACGCCTGGAGCGTAGCGGCTGGGCATGATGTGCTGATTGTCGGCTTCGGAGACCTGGAGCCGGTCGCGGTCATTGCGAAGCTTGCCGGGCTGTTGCTGGCGGCTGGCGCGGGGCTGGTGCTCTATGCCCCGAAGCGCGGCCCCATGATGCGGATCGACCGGCGCAAGGGGGCGGCATGAATTACGAAGTAATCGAGCCGGGCAGGATGGCGGTTGATGTGCCGAATTTGCCAAGCGTCACGCGAAAGCGGCCGATAGAGCCGGTCAGCCTGGAAACATTGCTGGCCCATACGTTTCCAACTCGGGAATTGATTCTGGCGCCCGTGTTTACCTTGGGCAGCCTGAACATGATCTTTGCCCGCCGGGGCATCGGCAAGACGCACGCCAGCCTTGGCATTGCCTATGCCGCAGCGTCTGGCGGGTCGCTTTGGGGATGGACGGCGGCGCGGCCCTACAAGGTCTTGTTGATCGACGGCGAAATGCCCGGAGAATCGTTACAGGCACGGCTTGCCGCGATCGTGGCGGCATCCAATACCGCGCCTGATCCCGAGTTTCTGCAAATTATCACCATCGACCTGCAAGGCGGCATCATGCCGGACCTGTCAACGGTCGAAGGTCAGGACGCAATCGATAGCGCTTGCCAAGCGGCGGAACTCGTCATCGTCGATAACCTGTCCTGCTTGTGCCGCTCCGGCCGCGAAAACGAGGCTGAATCGTGGGTAACACTCTCTGAATGGGCGCTAAGGATGCGCAGCGCGGGCAAGTGCGTTATTTTCGTTCACCATGCGGGCAAGGACGGCCAGCAGCGCGGCACCTCGAAGCGGGAGGATATTCTGGATGTGGTCGTCGAACTCAAGCGGCCGGCCGATTACAACCCCGAGCAAGGCGCGCGCTTTATCGTCAATTTCACCAAGGCCCGGCACTTGGCCGGATCGGACGCGCAGCCGTTCGAGGCGTGGTTACAGGCGGACGAATCCGGGCGGCAGGCATGGACCACGAAGACCGCGACCGAATCCACGTTTGAGCAGGTCGTCGAACTGGCGAACCTGGGCTTGTCTCAGGGCGACATTGCGGTGGAACTGGGCATCAATAAATCGAGCGTTTGCCGCCATATTCAGAAAGCAAAAGGGGACGGTTTGATTGTCGAGCGGCCGAAAAAACCCGCCAATTCCACCCGAGCGCGGAGGGCCGATATTGATGATTAACCCGCCAAAAAACGAAAAAGTTGCATGTTGCACCCCTATAGCGGTGCAACGCGCAACTTTTGACGATTCCGGCGCAACAAACAGCGCAACGGCAAACGCAACGAACAGCCTAAAAGCCTTGGCTGGCGCGGTTTTGGAGCGCAACGCCCAACGCAACGCCACTGCAACGGTAGCCGAAAA
The DNA here is from genome assembly GCF_000733855.1 of Methylomicrobium agile. NCBI lineage: Bacteria > Pseudomonadati > Pseudomonadota > Gammaproteobacteria > Methylococcales > Methylococcaceae > Methylomicrobium > Methylomicrobium agile. The sequence continues at coordinate 277,038 of NZ_JPOJ01000001.1, read as the reverse complement.
ACAGTGCAACTTTTGCAACGAAAAAACGGGCGAAAAGTTGCGTTCATTTTCACCCGAGTTGCGGCCAGAAATTGGCGAGTTGCACCACTGCCGCGAGCGCCGTCATTTGAGCAGTTCGGGCTATTGCATCCAGCAACGCTTCCGACCGGTTGACGACATCCCGAGGCGCTGCGAAGACTTCAGCGGCTACCCGGCATCGATGTCGGCAAGGGTTGCAGCACCCGGCGGTCAACCGATCGAGCGGAACGCCAGCACCAAGCCCCATACTGGGCTCAGTGTCGAGCGTTTGCCGCCATATTCAGAAAGCAAAAGGGGACGGTTTGATTGTCGAGCGGCCGAAAAAACCCGCCAATTCCACCCGAGCGCGGAGGGCCGATATTGATGATTAACCCGCCAAAAAACGAAAAAGTTGCATGTTGCACCCCTATAGCGGTGCAACGCGCAACTTTTGACGATTCCGGCGCAACAAACAGCGCAACGGCAAACGCAACGAACAGCCTAAAAGCCTTGGCTGGCGCGGTTTTGGAGCGCAACGCCCAACGCAACGCCACTGCAACGGTAGCCGAAAAACAGTGCAACTTTTGCAACGAAAAAACGGGCGAAAAGTTGCGTTCATTTTCACCCGAGTTGCGGCCAGAAATTGGCGAGTTGCACCACTGCCGCGAGCGCCGTCATTTGAGCAGTTCGGGCTATTGCATCCAGCAACGCTTCCGACCGGTTGACGACATCCCGAGGCGCTGCGAAGACTTCAGCGGCTACCCGGCATCGATGTCGGCAAGGGTTGCAGCACCCGGCGGTCAACCGATCGAGCGGAACGCCAGCACCAAGCCCCATACTGGGCTCAGTGTCGAGCGTAGCACAAGCGAAGCCGCCCACAACGCCCACGGCCGGTTCTTCAAATTCCTGGCGACCCGGCCGGACGGCAGACAGTGTTACCTGTGCCAGATGCCGAGACAGACCCTTGAGGAAATGCAAACCCAATACCCAGACGCAACCCATATTCAGCCCGTAGAGGGCGAGGACTACCCCCATGATTGACGCCCTGATTACCGGCAAGCTGCTTCGCGACCCCGTCTTGAAGACCGGGCCGAGCGGCAAGCCGTACTGCAGTTTCCTGTTATCGGTTCCGACCGGCGACGGCGAACCCGTGATTGTGTCCGGCATTGCCTTTGCCGACGTGGCCGAGCGGATCGGCAAGCTTGCCAAAGGCGACGCCGCGAGCGTGGCCGGCAGCCTGAAGCCGTCCGAGTGGACCGACAAGACCACCGGCGAACTGAAGCACGGCCTGAATGTCACCGTATCGGCGGCGCTGACCGCTTACGACATCAAGAAACGGCGCGGCAATGGCGAGAGCGGTTCGAACAGCTCGGCACCGCCGCATCGAGGTACGTATGACGACCGGGCACGCTCAAAGCCCTGGCGCTGATCGGCGAAGCGGCGCAATGTCTGTATGCGGCTTGCATCAATCTGGAGTTGATCGAGCCGCGACCCGACCCCGAAGACCACTGATGAACCACCCAGCCCGGCACGTCCGGGCTTTTTTGTGCCTGGCGTTTTCGTGACTGCCACCGCGCCGACGCCCGCAGCCCGCGCCCGCACTGGGCTTGCCCAGATCGAGGGCAAACGGTATCAGCTACTATTAGGAAACAACGCCTATATCAAGAATCGTGCCGATCTGTAATACACGGATGACGTGTATTTCAAAGAGTTGGCACGGAATCCTGCTAGGGGTTTCATTGTTTCCCAATAAGAAACACTACCGCATGCCGTCAAAGCCGCCAACGCCAGTTCCGGCGTGGGTTTCGGCCCGCTTGTGTGCGCCAGCAAGAAAACGCGCCTAAAAGGTGTTTCTAAAAGGCAAACGAAAAGCCGGAAAACGGCGCAAAAAACCCGGTTAATCGCGGTTAGGCTATACCCGAACTTAACTTTGAGGCATAGCCATCATGCAAACATCCGTTTCCCCCTTCGAATTCCAAGCCGCCCATCACGCAATCGCCAAAATCACCCCGGCATTCAGCGCCCTGAAGTCCATTGACAAGCAAGCACTGGGCAACGATGAGGCGGCTTGGGCGGAAACCCAAGAATTCATGGCGTTGCTCGACCAGATCCAAGCGAAACACCAGCGTGTGATCGATTGCGGCAATGCCCAATATCAGAACCGGCCGGTCGATTTGATCAACCGGGCAGCCAGACGCCAGCCCGAGATTCCCTCCTTGATCGAACGCGAACAAAAAGCCCTGCAGCACAAGCATTCGGCACGAGACTTTCAAGTTGCCGAACTGCAAAAAAAGAATTTCACGGCGGCCCAGATTGATCACATCGCCCCGCCGGTTCCGCAAAGCGAAATTGACGCCTCGCAGGCAGTCGTGGCCGGCTTGAAAGCCGAAGCGGTGGCAATCCAGAAGTTTTTGGCGGATGCCCCGCGGTACGATGTGGCGCTTCTTCTCGAAACCACCCTGTACCCGGACCATGATCCGATAGCGGAGGCCGCGGCTTAATCGAGGCAGCGATGGTCGACAAAAACGAGGTGGCAATCGTTAAACTCGTCGGCGGCCGGATGCGCGAGGCGCGCGAGCTTTGCAAGCTCACCGTCTACGAGGCTGCCGACCGGCTAGGCATTCCCAAACCGCTGCTCGAAAAGCTCGAAGTCGGCTTCGACGTGCCGAGCCTGCCGCTGAAATGGGTCCGGCAGGCTTCGCGGGTGTATGACGTGAGCCTCGATTACCTGTTCGGCTATTCCGATGATTGGGAGGTGGCCGAAGAAACCAAGCAGGGCCGTGAGATCGGTGCCTGGATTCATCAGCAGCAATCCAACTTGTTCAGCCGGTGGGCGGTCCGACAACTTCAGCTTGAACGCCAGGTGGAAGCGATGACGAAGGCAGTCGGCGTGCTGCCGGACGAGATCGAAGCCATTGTCGAGGCCTTGAATACCTTCAGGGGGATGAACCCCGATTTCGACAAGCTGCCGGCCGGGTCCATGCTGCAGCATCGAATCAAGCGGGCCAACGAAAAGGCCCAAGCGGCGCGCCGTGCGCTGATTCGTCATCCGGTGCCTGCATGCAAATGAGGTCCCGGCGTAGCGAGTATGAACAGGTGGTCAAAACCCTGGGCGAGCGGATGAAGGTCGCACGCGAGCTTTGCGGATTCTCGCAGCTAAAGGCCGCCAAATTACTCGGCTATGCCAATTCGTCCAAGCTGGCCAAGATCGAAGGGGCGACTGATACCAATTCAGTGCCGTTATGGCTGATCCCCAAGGCGGCCGATGTGTACGAAGTGTCCGTCGACTTTCTGTTTGGGGTTTCTGATGACTGGGAGCGCGATCCGGTAGCCGCTCAGCAACAGCAGGTCGGCCAATGGTTGGAAGACCGCTGGCAAGAGGTCCGAGACGCGCAAGACCAGGCGTTTAAGACGCTGCATGCCAAACAAGTCGAACTGTCAGAGTCGATTGACCGCACGCTGCGCCGCTCGAAAGAAAACTTCGAATGCCTCGAACAGGTACGCCGGAACAACAGAGCCTTCGACGACCTGCGCGGCGGTGCCAAGCTGCTCAGGCTGTTGGCCGAGACGGCCGAAGACGCGATGGGCTTGGGATTCGAATTGGAAAAACTGCGGACGCTGAACGAAGCCGAGCGGTTGATGGGCGACATCTTAGAAAGTCCGCGCCATCCGGTCAATGATTGGAAACACCCGGCGCATGAACAGGCGAAACAGGCCTTTGATGAACTGAAATCAAACATCGACGAAAGACGCGTCCGGCTTAGCGTTGAGCAGGTTATTGCGTTTGAAAAAATAGAGAAAAATATCAAATCGGCATGAAATCAAACCCCCTCAAAAAACCGGGTCAGCGCGGCGGCAAGCGGCCGGGCAGTGGACGAAAAAAGGGCACGCCGAACAAAGCCACCTTTGAGCTGAAACAGGCCGCTGCCGAACACGGACAAGAGGTTTTGGACGCCCTCATTCGGATTATCCGCGATCAAGAGACGCCTGCCAATACGATTGTTGCCGCCTGCCGGGAATTGCTTGATCGAGGCTACGGCAAACCCACTCAGCATGTAGTGGAAGAAAACGTCACCGCCGGTATGACGCCGGACATGCTGAAGCGGCTGGAAACCGACATGATTGAGCGTATGACCAAGGCCCGTGAGCAGCAGCGGTTAGTTTTGATTGAGCGCGGCTTTATTGATGAGGATGGCAACAAATTGAGAGATTGAAATGACCCAAGAACAACGCGAAGCAATTCTGAAAGATGCCGAGGTGGCCGAGGCTTTGTACAAGCTGGCGACCGAAGGCTTCAACTTCACCGAAACCAAGGAACTGAAGGACGAAAACGGCAACGTTTTTCAAGTCGAGACACTGACCAGGCATGTACCGCCCAGCGTCGAGGCCCAGATTTTTTGGCTGTGCAACCGCTGCCCGGACCAATGGAAAGTGGACGAGTCGCTGCTGGCCTTCCTGTTTGGACAGGTGCAGGAACAGGTCGATGACTTTCTGTGGCGCAAACCGCACTGATTGAATCATGCGAAAACCATCGAAACCCACGCGCGGCGGCAAACGGCCGGGCAGCGGCCGCAAGCCGGGCGCCAAGAATAAATCGACCTTGGCGTTGAAGGAGTATGCCGGGCAATACAGCGAAGAAGCCGTACAGGTGCTGGTCGAGGCGATGCGCGATAGCGAAGCCCCGCCAGCGGTCCGGATTCAAGCCGCCGATAAGTTGCTCGATCGCAGCCACGGCAAGCCGGCCGTCCACCTGGAACCGGTCGAGGTGAATATCAGCCCGATCCCGTGGGAGGAACTGCGGGAAATCAGCCGGAAATCCATCGAAGCATCGCAGAGACGGCATCAAGAATTCATCGAAGGCCGCTATGAACGGCTCGGCATTCCGCGCGACTATCACTCGGATTAACAGGTAAACAGTATGCAAACAGTAATCAAGAAAAACCCACCGCCGGCACCGGGACCCGGCCGCCAAAAGGGCTATAAAACCCCGGCCACCGTTCGCAAGCTGGCCGTTAAACTGCTGCAGGAAACGCTGCTGGATGAAGGCGCACCGCTGCGGCTGCGCGTGCAGGCCGCCTGCAAACTGGTTGATGAGGTCAAGCCATGAGCGCCGATATCCAATCGGATTGGGGCGGTCTGTCTCCGCCCCTGGCCGACGCCGCGCTTGAAACCAGTCCGACGCTCAGGCAGCTCAGTGTGTTGTCGCGGGTGAACCCGTTCGATGTCGACGATCCCGTCCAGGTGGAGCGGGCGCTGGCGGCGGCATTACTGCGCTTGATCGAAGCGCTTGACCGGAACGGCATTCAATTCGAAGACCGCGAAGACCAGCACGCCTTGTGGCAGTTGCTGTTCGTCAGTTACCAGCTTTTAACCCAACCGCGGCCAGCCTCGCCGGTTTCTTCACGGATCTGTGGGAGCCGATCAGCAAGTTCTTGGAGGATAAGTTCGGCATTGTCAAAGAGGCGGCGAACCAGGCCAATGATTTCGTCAAGGAGAAGACCGGCATCGACGTGAAGGCCGGCGTGACGACAACCGCCCAAAAAGCGGCGGAATTGGCGGAGAAAGGCATTGAAGAAGCCAAAAAACTTCCCGAAAAGGCGAAGGAAAAGCTAAACCAAGGCGTTGAATGGGCTAAAGAGAATACTACGGTTGGCAAAGGACTATCCAAATTTAAAGACTGGACATTAGGGCAAACCAGCAAGTTTTTCGAATCCGGAAAAGGTGGGGCCGGCACCGTCTCCAGTGGTAAAGGCGACTTAGGCGGCGCTTCCTATGGCACCTATCAGCTTTCCTCGAAGCAAGGCACGCTACAGAAGTTTTTGAAATCAAGCAGCTACGGCGCCCAATTTGAAGGACTAACGCCAGGCACGAAAGAGTTTAATCAGCGCTGGAAGGAAGTTGCCCAACAAGATCCGACTTTCGGTTCCGCGCAGCACGATTTCATCAAACAAACCCACTATGACCCCGCTCTGGCCGGCCTGAAAAAAGCCGGCATCGATCTGTCAGGACGGGGTGCGGCCGTGCAGGATTCGCTGTGGTCGACATCGGTGCAATTTGGTGCCGGTAATGAGAAAAAGGGCGCTGTCCGCCTCTTCCAGAAGGCGCTCGCTGGCAAAGACGTTGCCAAGATGGCCGATCAGGAGATTGTCTCGGCAGTGCAGGACTACAAAATTGCGAACAATGAACGGTTATTTTCGCGCTCTTCCGATCAAGTCAGGGCTGGCACGCTGAACCGCGCTCAACACGAAAAAGACCAATTGCTGAACCTGGCATCAACGGAAAGCCTAAGCCCAGCCCTGCAAATGCAGGCGACGCCGGTGGTGGCCATGCCTCCCGCGCCACCCAGTATTCCGCCGCTCCAGGCCGCCCCCACGGTGAGCGATGCACCGCCGCAGCAAATCACGCCTTACCCGGTCGAATCGGCCCGGAAAAACCTGAACGTCAGCATCGACCGCGGCGACGTGGGGCGGGATTTGTCGGAACGGCGACTGGCGCATATTGTGACCGGCGGGCTGAGCAGTTAAGAGATTCGAGGCTCTGGGGACGAAGTATCAATACTCAACAGTTCTTACGGATTCCACAAATGATTATTGACTTTTATTTATGGAATCCGTAAAATTTTGACATGGAAAAACGTACACCTCACTACTCGCTCGATAGCATTAAGACTCAGGTTGCCGCCCTAGGCATTCGCGCCTTTACCCGTACGGCTCAAGTCGGACTGACGCAAATGGGCTTATCCGAAGCGGAAGCGGTGGGTGTCGTGCTTGGCTTAACGCGGGGCATGCTGTACAAAAGCATGACTACCCATGCCGACCATCGGGTATGGCAGGATGTGTATCACGCGCCCTGTCCCAACGGGAAAACGGCTTACATCAAATTTACGCTGCGCGAAGGCGCGGTCGTTATCCAGTTTAAGGAGAAGTGAAATGAGCGAACCACGGTACTGTTTGCAGTGCGATGATGGCACTGTGTTGGTTTATGAGACAAAAGACATCAGCGGACTCATCGACGGTGCGTCGTATGAGGTTCCTGCCGTAGCAGGATGGCATTGTCCGGTATGCGGCGAGGTCGAGTTCGACGCGGCGACAGATTCGGCTGAGCGCCATAGCGCCGCGCTCGCCGCTGCCCGTAAGTCTGCTATCACCCGCCGCAGCGCTGAATTGCGCGCCATCCGCAAGCGCCTTGGTCTGAACCAGGCAGAAGCGGGGCGTTTGTTCGGCGGCGGCGTTTCAGCGTTTTCCGAGTATGAGTGCGGTAAAACGCAGCCGCATAAATCTACCCTGCTGCTGCTGCGCCTGCTTAATAAGCATCCAGAATTGCTGAATGAAGTGCGGCGCGAGACGTAAAAAAGTCTTACTTGCCTAATAACGCCCCGACATTGAGCATGCTTGGAATGATTCGATTGCTGTTCTTTTTTAAATTATCACGGGCCGTCTGTTTTTCTTCTTCAGATATTTTGGCTTTATCCATGTTGTCGTTTATACGCTTAAAGGCGGCATCCGATTGATAATTTGGAACAGGTAAGCGACCTTTCTTCATCGCCCATGCTCTCTCGATATACACGCCGGTAATTGTCATCGCCATGCACCGCTCCGCATCGGTGGCGTTACTAATTGATTCCCAGCATTCATTTTCCGCCTTGAGCATAGCGTAGGCGCCGTTGCCATACGCAAGGTAAGGGGCGTTCATGGCGTTCACGGCTTCATCATAGTCAACCTTAGAGTTTTCGTTCTTCTGAACGGATGTATATGTTCCGTCCATTGACCCAACGGCGGAAATTCCACAGTATCCCTCGCAAGACTTCGTGGTTACTTTAATTGCGGTTTCCGATTGGAAATCAAATAGAACAACACAAAGATCGCTTTTATCGATAGGCGTAAATGCAGCTCTGTGGTCATCCACTATTTCTGCGGTTCCCTCTATGCCGCACACATCTTGCTCGACAGATGAATTTATGGAGAATCCAATGCCTCGTGGTGCGTTTTTTATCTCTAGTGTGCCGTTGTCTTTTTCAAGACTTGCATCTGCATAAGCCGGCAAAGTTATAAGAGAAATGATTAATGCAGCATATTTTTTCATAAAACCTCTCCGTTAATAAACGCCCGGCATTGTAGCACCAATCCCACGCCGCACTATGCGTGCAAACCCGGAAAACAGCGTAAAAACGCACTTTTCACGGCTTTATAGTGACCTCTCCTAAAAAACAAGAGGTCCAGATGAGACGAATTATCAAGCGCAAAGACGCCGCCGCAATGGTCGGCGTATCCATCAAAACGATCCCATTGCTCATCAAAGAAAACGGCTTTCCCAAGCCGGTGTCGGTTGGAAAATCCGACGGGTGGATCGATACCGAAATTCAGGAATGGATTGAGAAGAAAATTGCCGAACGGGATACATCTCTGGCCGGAGGTGCACAATGAGTGATTTGATTATTTCAGAAGTTTTGGTGCGTATTGATGGGGACGGTAGATATTGCCTGAATGATCTGCATAAGGCCGCTGGCGGCGAATCCAGGCATCAGCCGGCAAAATGGCTGATAACTCAACAAGCTATTGATTTGATAGAGCTTCTCAAATCTGAGAAGCGCGATACCGGAATTCTGGTATCGAAACAAAATCAACCACTTAAAGTTTATAAGGGCGGGAGTAGTTGGCAAGGAACTTTCGTTGCAAAAGATTTAGTTTACGCATACGCCATGTGGATTAGCGCAGCATTTCATCTGAAGGTGATTCGAGCCTATGACGCCTTGGTCACTGGTTCCATTCGACCCATGACGCAATTGGAGTTTGCCAGAGCTCAAGTCAGATTGCTTGAACAGCTTGAAGAAACCCAAAATCAACTTCAGATAGCAATTGACACTAAAGCCGAAATCGGCAGTCGGCGTGAAGCGACCGCGATGAACACCGCCTCGCAGGAAAGGAAGCGGGCCAATCGACTTGAAGCCGAGCTGGATCGCTCGAAGCAGTATTGCACGGTCAAGCGCATGGAAATGTTGCAGCACGGACAAAAATTCAATTGGCGTTTGCTCAAGTCAACGGGGATTGCGATGGGCATCGAGCCGATCGACGTATTTGACGCTAATTACGGGACCGTCAAAGCCTACCGTGCCGACGTGTGGCTGGAAGCCTACGCGATCAATCTGGCGGACCTCGTGGAAGGTGCCGCATGAGTATTGACACGAATAACCGCTACGCCGCGCTGGCGCTCGCCGGTATTTGCTCATCTTGCAGTCAGCCCATGCCGCCCCTTTCGCAAGAGGAAATCCAGGAACGGCTGGAAGAATGCGAAGACGATCAGTTCGAGTGCGATCGCTGCACCATTGATACACTTATCATGGCCGGGTGGGAGGTCGAAACCTTCGAAGAGTGCCTGTCTGATTATCTGCAGAGCCCTCTGAAGGATTACCTTCTCGCCGCCTTCGAACGCCGTAGCGCCAAAACCGAAACTCAACCGGTGGAGGCGTAACCCATGTTGCCCCAAAAACCGAAATTCAGCATCTACGGCGCCAAGAAAGAGCTCAAGGCGAACCGGGAATTCGATCAGAACCGCCGCGACCATGCCAACAACATCCTCAATCCGGACCAGATTCAAGGGAAGGCCTGGCGGGTGACCAAGGCTTTAAAGACAACGCTGGGCCTTGAGTCCGGAGAAGCCGCACGGCCCATCACCAAGCAGGACCTGCTGGTATTTAACCGCAATATCCAAGCCCTGCAAGGCAAGGTCGAGAAAGGCGTGACGGCCGTGGAAGTCATCAGTATGAGCACCGAAGCCGATAAGAAGCGGTGCAAGGAGCAAATCCATATGGCGGTGCCGGGCTTTATGAAAGCGGGCGACGTGCACTTCATCACTAACGCCGGTCCAAAATCCAAGGCAGATCGGAAGCGTCACAATGTTCACATCATCCTATCTGACTACGAAAAAGGGTTAGCCAAAGGAACGCCATTACAAGCGGCCAAGGAAATCGCCCGCGGCAATATCAAGCTCGATTGCGACTGCGAGCATCATACCTTCACTTTTCGGTATATCGCCACCTTGATGGGCGCCAACGCCGGCCGGGCCGAGACCGGTTTCCCCAAGCAGCGGAATCCTTCCCTGGAAGGCATTGCCTGCAAGCACGTGTTGCGGGTGATGATTGAATTGAGCACCTCGATCTTCATCTGGAAGAAAATCGCCGCGATGATCGAGGCCGACCGCCAGAAAAACGCTTCCAAAGCGACGAGATCCCGCCAGAAATCGGTCCAGTTGACGCCATCCGAAGTCACCGAACTAGCCGGCAAGCAAGACAAGAATCGCCGCGCCATCAAGCCTATAGAGGATCGCGCGGCGGCCAAGGCACGGGCGGAAATGACCGAAAAGATAAAGAACGCGCCGCCGCCGAAGAAGATTAAACCGGCTTCCAAATCCATCGAGAAAGCAGCGCAATTGCTGGCGCGTGAGTTCAACATGACGCCAGAGCAAGTGCTTGCTGGGCTCAAAGACAGACAATAACCCAACTTTTCACCTCAGGAGTCAATCCCATGAAACAACCGTACCCCGATTTTAAACATCGCGCCATGCCAGACGGCGGCGACTACGCAGACTTTTTGCCGTTCGACCTCTTCGCCTACGTGAGCGACAAGACGGCCGTCATTACCGATGAGCTTTATACGGTGATCGACCAATTCAAGTTCCCGGACGACCCGCGCCGGTTAGACGAGAGCAATATCAATACGCTGGAGTCGGCTCGACATAACGTGCTCGACGTGCTGACGATGGTCGAGTGGTTCCTGGCGAATTTCGAGATGGTCAGGCATGAAGGCGAGCCGCACCCGGAAGAGGGCTTGCCGTTGCCGACGGATCCCTTGAACGACACAAAGCCGATCCTGGAATTGGTGAAAAGCGAATAGAGGAGATCGGCACAGATTTGAGCCAATCATTTACGGTTTAAAAGATGGTGGAAATTTCCACCATGAGAGAATTCAAGGGTTTATCTCAGCTACAAACCGGCTGAGCACGGTTAAGGCAGCGCTGGATTCCAGCGCCGCCCTGCTGCCAGCATCGATCCCGGATCACAAATCCGGGGTTGCTGGCGGTGAAAATAATGCCACGCTCGATGCGGCAGGTCAAGAAGGCGGCACGCGCATGGTCAACTAGACAAATTGCCCACAGTGCGGCTCGACCGATAAATTTCTGTGCCTTCCGGCTTGACATCCATCCGCTGACGGCGTTATTCTTTTGCCGCGGTCGACATTGACCGCCGGGATTACCACCCCGCTTTAACCACAAAGATGCCGGCGCATCTAGCGCCTTTTTTATGCCTATCAGTTTTACGGTACGGGAACCCTGTATCGTTTGCGTTATGACGGGCTGGCTTGGGCCGCCTTCGGGCGGGCCGCTTCTTTGTGGGCGGTTGTGGTAACCCGAGTCAGTCCGTCACCTATACCACAGGGCGGCGGTCTCTTCATCACACAAAGGAGACTCTCATGTCCGAAAACACCCGCGACTTAGCCAATACTCACCAGCATCACAAAGATAACCCCCGGAACGATGTCATTCGGGTTCCAAAATCGCTGAATCCCGGAATCAATTCCTACGCCGCAAAGATACACGATGATTGTTTAGCCCCATTTTTCCATGATGGAGACATTCTAGTTTTCGATCCCGATCAAGAGCCCCAAGTAGATGAGTTTGCCGCCATCTGGTGGAAAGACGGCGATCGGCCGCCGAGCGTCTTTCGTCTTGTTCTTGGGCTTTTGCCCGCTGAACTTCAGTCGCTGAAGGCATGCAATGCAGAGTTCGCAATTCTGTGCGAGCAACTGAATCCGCATAAACAATTCTCCATTCCCTGGTCGGCAGTCGAAGCCGTGCATAAGGTGCTTGGCAAAGTATCAGCATCTCCCGCGCAATGTAATGGCGATGAAAGCCTCCCAGAGGAAGAAGCTAACGAGGCAGGCGCATGAGTCCCGAAACCCCAAGACTGGCGGCGTGGCTTAAGGCGCTGGACCCTGAAAACCTGCTGAAGTGGTTTGCCCAAACCGCTGAAGAGTCGATGGGAATCGATTATGAGCTGAGCCAGCTTCGTTCGCAGGACACAACAACGGAAGATATTGAATGAACGCAAAAACCCGTAAGCCCGGCCGTCGTTGACGGGCGATCCTGAAGAAACCGGCTTGCCGCAGGGCAGCCGGTTTTTTTGTGCCTGCTGACGGGTAGCAAACCGAAACTGCGAGTTTCGGTTTAAGAAGCCCGCAGCCCGCGCCAGCGCTGACCTTGCGGAGTTCAAAAGCGCCATAGATGGCGTATTTGTCGTCCAGCAAAGTCCTTAAATCGGAATTCTCACTTCCGACTTCACCACCGCCACCGCGACGATGCCCGCACACCGCGCCCGCGCTGACCTTGCCGCATCATTAAATTGTTCATCCTGCATTGCAGGCCGCAGCCCGCGGCCGCGCTGACCTTGCCCGGATCCGAGGGCAAACGGCATCCGCTACTCTTGGGAAACAATACCTATATCAAAAATCGTGCCTATCTGTAACGCACGGTTGACGTGTATTTCCAAGAGTTGGCACGGAATCATGCTAGGGAATTTATTATGCTCAATCTGGGAAACAATCAATCGGACCACCACGCCGCCACCCGAAGCCGCGTTGCCCGTGCACGCGTGGGGTTGACGCGGCATAGTGGGGTTTTGGCTAGGGTTGAGCCGCGTTGCCCATGTTTTGCCAAGGGTTACACGCTGGCAATGGCAAGGTTTAGACAAGGGTATTCGTTCTGGCGGATTAGGATCGGGGGAGGCTGAATCCGGATCAGTCAAAAGGCTTTGCTTGACCAAGACCGTAGCACCAGCGTAGCACGAACAAGTCTTTATGAATTTTGTTTGTCTATAACTTATTGATTTTATGGAGCCAATGGCGGGATTCGAACCCGCGACCTACTGATTACGAATCAGTTGCTCTACCGACTGAGCTACATCGGCCTGGTGAAGGGGCTTTTGAAGAGCTGCATATTAAACCATAGATAGCGCTTTATTTTAAGCCCTTCCTGCAAGATTTTTATCGAGATGCAGCGCCAAAAATTCCGGGATCCTTTGTTCCAGCCAGTAGCGTGGCCGGAAAGGGTAGGCGCCGGTGACGAAGCCGACATGGCCGCCGTTTCGGGCGATTTCCAGGTGGACGCTGGGTGACAGTTCACGTTCCTCAGGCAGCACTTCGAGGGTCATGAAGGGATCGTCGGCGGCCTGGATGACTAAGGTCGGCACTACGATCGACTTGAGAAACTGGCGGGAGCTGGACCGCTGGTAGTAGTCGTGAACGTCGCGGTAGCCGTGCAGTCTTGCGACGACGATATCGTCGTATTGCCAGAACGAGTCGATTTCGGCGAGGTTGCCGAGCTGTCTGATTTTTTCGGCTTCCGCCTCGATCCCGAGCGTTTCCAGATGTTGCAGTTTCAAGCGGACGTACCGCTTTAGTTCGCCCAGCAGATTTCCACGGTAGATTTTCGAAAACCCGCGGTCGAGTTTGCTTGCGCAGACGCTCAGCACCAGCGGCACCGAAACCGCAACCGCGGCGAACAGGTCGAGACGGTTGCCTTGTTCGCCGAGCCATTTCAGCAGCACATTCCCGCCTAGCGAAAACCCAATTGCGGCCATCGGCGTTTCCGGCTCGCGCTCGCGCAGGATCCGGTAAAGAAAATGGATGTCTTCGGTTTCGCCGGAGTGATAGCAGCGCGCCAGCCGGTTCGATTCGCCGCTGCAGCCGCGGAAGTTCAGCGCGACGGTGCGCAGGCCCATTTTCGCCAGCGCGTGCTGCAAGCCTTTGATGTAGCCGGACTCCGAGCTGCCGGTCAGCCCGTGCAGCAGGATCACGATCGGCTGGCCGGTTTCGCCGCAGTGGTCGATATCGAGAAAATCGTTATCCGGCGTGGTTAAGCGTTCCCGGCGCAGCGCGCGGGGCGGTTTGGTCGTCCGGAAAAAAGCCGGGAAGATTGTCTGCAGATGGGCATTTTTCAGCCACCAGGCCGGTTTGAAGGAACTGTGAATGATCATTCGAGGGAGTTATAAAGCTGATGGGATAGTTGGACAGGCCGATGCGGAAACCGGGAGGATTTGAACGGTAGGCCTTTACACATTTTTTTGCGCCAAGCCCGCTTTAGACCTCTTTCCAAACCTGCCGCCAATTTCCGCATCCTATCGGCTTGACTTGGCGGCAGCCGTTTCGTTTCTTTGCAAAATTGTCGCACGGCCTTTGCATTGAGGATAAACTTTGCCGACAACATGCCCTCAAGCCGATAAGGAGGCGATATATGATGATGAATATGCCCAATATTTTCCAGGTTTTTATTCTGGGGCTCTTTCTTTTCCTGCCGGTTTGCCTGATCTATCGCAAGGCCGGTTTTCATCCTGCCTGGGCCGCGTTGGTGTTTTTGCCGGTTTTCGGCATGCTGCTGGTTTTTCTCCAGCTGGCGTTTTTGCCGTGGCCCAATCGCCGCAGCGAGCTGGAGCGTAAATTATGACCTTGCTATTTTATATTCTGTTGCCGGTCTATGTTGGATTTTGTCTGTGGCTGGGTTTCCGGATCATCCGGAAAGCCGGTTTCGACGGTTGGTGGACTTTGGTGTTGTTGCTTCCGGTCGTCAATATCGTAATGATCTGGGTCTTCGCCTTCATGCGCTGGCCGACTTTAAGAGAAGATGTCAAACAGGACTTGTAAAGCGGGATGAGACGCTGGCAATTCTGGATAGACCGGGGCGGCACGTTTACCGATCTGGTTGCCTTGAGTCCGGAAGGGCATATCGTGACCCGCAAACTGCTGTCGGAAAATCCCGAACGTTACCGGGATGCGGCGTTGCAGGGCATCCGGGAGATCTTGCGGTTGTCTGCAGGGGCGTCTCTGGCGGCGTTCGTCGACTGCGTCAAAATAGGCACCACGGTCGGCACCAATGCCTTGCTCGAACGCAAAGGGGCGAGGGCGGCTTTGGCGATCACGCGCGGCTTGAAGGATTGTTTGAGAATCGGCTATCAGAACCGGCCGGATCTTTTCGCGCTGAACATCCGGCTGCCGGAGCAGTTGTATGAAACGGCTATCGAGATCGATGCGCGGGTGACCGGGCGTGGCGAAGTTTTGCAGGCGCTGGATACCGAGCAGGCTGTCCGGCAGCTGCAGGCCTTGTACGGTCAGGGTTACCGTGCGCTGGCGATCGTGTTGATGCACGCCTGGCGCTATCCCGAACACGAACGGCAACTCGCCGATATCGCCCGCCGGATCGGTTTTGCGCAGGTATCGGTTTCGCATGAAGTCAGCCCGTTGATGAAGATCGTCAGCCGGGGCGATACGACGGTGGTCGACGCGTATCTGTCGCCGTTGCTCGGGCATTATGTCGCGCAGGTCGCCGAAGGCCTGGGCAATCCGAAGTCTGTGGAGAGAGATAGGGAGTCTGTTGCAAATTCGCCGGCGGAGAGAGGCGGCCAGCCGCGGCTGATGTTCATGCAGTCGAACGGCGGTCTGACCGAGGCACATGCGTTTCAAGGCAAGGACTGCATTCTCTCGGGGCCGGCCGGCGGGATCGTCGGAGCGTCGGCGGTGGCCGAACGGGCCGGTTTCGGCAAGATCATCGCCTTCGACATGGGCGGTACCTCGACCGATGTTGCGCATTATGCCGGTGAGCTGGAACGCAGTTTTGAAACCGAGGTGGCCGGGGTCCGTATGCGCGCGCCGATGATGGCGATCCATACCGTCGCGGCGGGAGGCGGTTCGATTCTGCATTTCGACGGGATACGCTATCGCGTCGGGCCGGAATCGGCGGGCGCGAACCCCGGCCCGGCCTGTTACCGGCGGGGCGGGCCGTTGACGGTAACCGACGCGAATCTGCTGCTCGGCAAGCTGCCTTTGTTCCCGAACGTGTTCGGCCCGAACGGCGATTTGCCGCCGGATGCCGAAAGGGTCCGGGAACTGTTCGGCGATCTGACCGGACGTATCAAGGCACAAACCGGCGATACGCGAAGCCCCGAGCAAGTCGCCGAAGGCTTTCTGGACATCGCGGTCGAGAATATGGCGACAGCCATCAAAAAAATCTCGGTGCAGAGAGGCTACAATGTCGCCGAATACACCCTGTGCTGCTACGGCGCGGCGGGCGGACAACATGCCTGCAAGATTGCGGATCGCCTCGGCATGCGCACCGTGCTGCTGCACCCTCTGGCCGGAGTATTGTCGGCTTACGGAATGGGGCTGGCCGATTTTCGGGTACTGAAGGAGCAGGCGCTGGAATTGCCCTGGGATGAGGCTTCGGGGGCTATTTTGCATGCCCGGCTGCAGGGGCTTGAAGAACAGGGCAGACAGGCGCTGAACGCGCAGGGCGTGGGCAGCCTGCAGGTGCGAACCGTACGGCGTCTGCTGCTGCGTTTCCAGGGCACCGATACGAGTTTGCCGGTCGATGTTGCCGATAAGGCGGTGATGCTTGAGGATTTCAAACGGCAATACCGCCAGCGTTTCGGGTTCTGTTATGAAGACCGCCCCTTGCTGGTCGAAACTGCGTTGGTCGAGTGTATCGGCAGCGAGGCATATGCGCTTGGCGCCGATGCCGTTCAGGCCGGAGGCAGTGGCCTCCCCGAGTTATTTACTTCGATGTTCAGCCACGGTCAATGGCATCGGACGCCGGTTTTTCACAGGGATAGTCTGCGGATTTCCGAATCTATCGACGGTCCTGCGATCATCGTCGAGCCGACCTCGACGATCGTAATTGAACCAGGCTGGCGAGGTGAACTGCGGCAAGACGGCAACCTTCTGCTGAGCCGCGTGCAGCCGATTACGCGAGCCTATGCGGCAGGTACGCGCGCCGACCCGGTGCTGCTCGAAATCTTCAATAAACTGTTCATGTCGATCGCCGAGCAGATGGGGTTCGTGCTGCAAAACACCGCGCATTCGGTCAATATCAAGGAACGCCTGGATTTTTCCTGCGCGCTGTTCGACGTGGAGGGGCAGTTGATCGCGAACGCGCCGCACATTCCGGTGCATCTGGGCTCGATGGGCGAAAGCGTGCGGGCGCTGCTTCGGCGGCATCGGGACGACTGGAAGCGCGGCGATGTGTATCTGCTCAACTCCCCGTACGCGGGCGGAACCCATTTGCCGGACATTACGGTGGTGACGCCGGTGTTTGCGCCGGGCGGCGAAGAATTGCTGTTCTTCACCGCCTCGCGCGGCCATCATGCCGACATCGGCGGCATCTCGCCGGGATCGATGCCCGCGCACAGCTGCCGCATCGAGGAGGAAGGCGTTTGCAGCGAAGGGCTCAAAATCGTCGAGCAGGGCCGTTTCCGGGAAGCCGAGCTGCGTGCCTGGCTGACTTCCGGCCCCTATCCGGCGCGCAATCCGGAACAGAATCTTGCCGATCTGCAGGCGCAGATTGCGGCGAACGAAAAGGGCGCGCGCGAACTGCTGCAGATGGTCGAACATTATTCGCTGCCGGTCGTGCAGGCCTATATGCGCTATGTGCAGGACAATGCCGAAGCTTGCGTGCGCGCAGTGCTGGAAAAACTGCCGGGCGGCTCGTTTGAACAGGTCATGGACGACGGCGCGAAGATCCGCGTAGAAGTCAGCATCGATCGCGAGCAACGCCGGGCGCGAATCGATTTTTCCGGCACATCCGAACAGCTCGCGAGCAATTTCAATGCGCCGGCGGCGGTGTGCAAGGCGGCCGTCCTGTACGTGTTCAGGACCCTGGTGCGGGACGATATCCCGTTGAATGCGGGCTGCCTGAAGCCGCTCGACATCGTGATACCGGAAGGATCGCTATTGAATCCGAGTTATCCGGCTGCGGTGGTCGCGGGGAATGTCGAAACTTCGCAGATGATCGTCGACACGTTGTACGGCGCGTTGGGCCTTTTGGCCGCGTCGCAGGGCACGATGAACAATTTCACGTTCGGCAACGGCCGTTACCAGTATTACGAAACGATCTGCGGCGGCGCCGGTGCGGGCCGGGGCTTCGACGGTTGTTCGGCGGTGCACACCCACATGACCAACTCGCGCATCACCGATCCGGAAGTGCTGGAATGGCGTTTCCCGGTGCTGCTGAATCAGTTTTCGATTCGCGAACACAGCGGCGGCGAGGGGCGTTGGCGGGCGGGGACGGCGCGGTGCGCCGGATCCAGTTCCTGGAGCCGATGATCGCAGGGATTCTATCCGGCCGCCGAATGGCGGCGCCTTTCGGCCTCGACGGCGGCAAGGCCGGAATGCCTGGCATCAATCGCGTGATCCGCCGCGATGGGACGATTGAAGTCGTTCCGGGCTGTGCCCAAATCGAAATGGCTTCGGGAGATCAGTTTCAAATCGAAACACCGGGCGGAGGCGGATGCGGTTAGCGAAGAGCCGGGCGGTGGAGTGGAGAAGGGAGGGCTGTATCGAAGAATCGGCTTGAGCCTTATGAAAATGGCTGTTCGGCTTCAACCCCAGAACCCTGGGACTTGTGATTGCCGAACGAATCCGTCGGCCGCGCAAGGCAGGCTTTACCCGTGAATGGGTTTGGCATATGATTACACCGATTTACTCTTTAATTATTAAAATAAAAGAAAGGTAACCTTAAACATGGCAAAAAATTTACTAGAACGGTTTCTTGATATTGCGACAAGTAAACTGACCGGGCCGATAGGCAATGACATTTATATAAAGGAAGAAACAGAAGTGAATACTGGATTAACCGGCGTAGCGAGATATCTGGCTAAACAAGAGCAGGCGGCGCAAGCTGCGGCGGCGATGACCGGCGTGGAGAAATATCTCGCTCGACAAGCCGCAGCCGCCAAACCGGCCGCAGCAGAGACGGTTTCGGCGCCCGTCGCCGAAGCGGCTGCCACTCCGGCTCCGGAACCTGCCGCGCCCATGTCGCGCGTAGCGCGTTATCTGGCCAGCCAGGAAGCGGCTGCCAAACCGGCGGAGGCGGCTGCCGAGCCCGAGGCGGTAGCCGCCGAGCCCGAAGCTCCGGTTCAAGAGGCGGCACCCGTGTCGCGGGTGGCGAAATACCTGGCCAGCCAAGCGGCTGTGGCCGAAGTGGCCGTTACCGAAGCAGCTGCCGCTCCGGCAGCACCGGCTCCGGAACCTGCCGCGCCCATGTCGCGCGTAGCGCGCTATCTGGCCAGCCAGGAAGCGGCCGCCAAGCCGGCGGAGGCGGCTGCCGAGCCCGAGGCGGTAGCCGCCGAGCCCGAAGCTCCGGTTCAAGAGGCGCCGCCCGTGTCGCGGGTGGCGAAATACCTGGCCAGCCAGACGGCCGCGGCCAAAGCGGCCGTTACCGAAGCGGAAACGGCTGTCGCTCCGGCAGCACCGGCTCCGGAACCTGCTGCGCCCATGTCGCGCGTAGCGCGTTATCTGGCCAGCCAGCAAGCGGCCGCCAAGCCCGAGGCAATAGCCGTCGAGCCTGCGGCTGCCGAGACAGCTCCTCAATCCGAGGCCCTTGCCGAGGAAAAAGCCGAGCAAGAAACCGGCGCCCCGTTGTCCCGTGTCGCCAAATACCTCGCGGCGGTCGGCAAAGAGTTCAAACCGGCTGCCGCCAAAAAACCCGAAGTCGCTCCGGAACCCGAAGCGGAACCGGCAAAGCGCACCGGCGTAAGCAAATATCTGGCTGGTCAAAACAAGTCGGTGGCGGAGTCCTCGGGCATCGCCTCGGCGGCGCAAGTGATCCAGAACCTCGGAAAAATTGAAGAACCGTCGGAAGCAATCGAAGTCGCCGGGTCGGCCGGCGATTCGGATAGCGTTATACGGCGGGATGACGACAAACAATGTCAGGCGAGCACGGCGAAGGGAACGCAGTGCAAAAACAAATCGAACCTGGGCCATATTCAGGTATCGGTGAACGATCAGGACTATCGGTTCAGCGTGTGTACCCAACATAACAACGAAAACTTCAAACCTTTCGCGGAATTGTTGGAATCCTGAAACAGCTTTGCCCGGCCTTTCGCAGTGAAACGCGAGAGGCCGTGCTTTCCTCTCCGTAAATTTACGGGTTGCTACCTGTAACTCCCCACTTAAAACCTGTCTTTCAAACGCCGGATTTCGGCAAATACCCGAACGGGCGCCGCATCTCTCAAGCGGATGGTCTCTTGGATCGAGAGGCTGTTTTCTCTGAAAAACGGATTGGTGGCGAGTTCTTCGCCGATCGTCGAGGGTACGGTCGGCAAACCTCGGGTCCGCAGTTCATCCACTTGTCGCATTTTCTCGATCAATGCCGGATTGTCCGGTTCCACCGTCAGCGCGAAGCGGCCGTTGTTTTGGGTGTATTCGTGCGTGCAATAAATCTGAGTATCGGCCGGCAGCGCTTTCAATCGCTGCAAAGACTCCCACATCTGCTCGGCGGAGCCTTCGAACAGGCGGCCGCAGCCCATCACGAACAAGGTATCGCCGCAGAATAAAAGTCGGTCTTCGGCAAAATGATAGACGACGTGGCCGAGCGTATGGCCAGGCGTGGACATCACGCGGGCGGTATGATTGCCGAGGGATATCGTGTCGCCTTCGGATACGCCCAGGTCGATGCCGGGAATTCGGTGGCGGTCGGCCGAAGGCGCAATTATGCGGCAGCCGGTCTGCTGTTGCAGTTCCAGATTGCCGCCGACGTGATCCCCGTGGTGGTGGGTGTTCAAAATGTAGGTCAACTGCCAGCCTTTGCTCGCCAACACGTCCAGCACCGGCCGCGCTTCGGCCGGATCGACCACCGCGGTATTCCGGGACACAGGATCGTGGATCAGGTAAATGTAGTTGTCGGCCAGGACCGGTATCTGGACGATTTCAAGCATAGGTTAATGTCAGCCGATAAACGCTTCGATGCGGTCGGCGATGCCCAGGGCATCGAGGCCGCAGAGGGCAAGCAGTTCTTCACGGGTGCCCTGCTCGACGAAAGCGTCGGGGAGGCCCAGGTTCAAGACCGGCATCAGGATGCGCTGGGCCTGCAGGCACTGGTTCACCGCACTGCCGGCCCCGCCCGCGAGCACGTTCTCCTCGACCGTGACCAGGATTTCATGGCTGTCGGCGAGCTCGCGGATCAAGGCGGCATCGAGCGGCTTCACGAAGCGCATGTTGGCGACCGTGGCGCCGAAGCGTTCGGCCGCCTGCAGCGCCGGGGCGACCAGACTGCCCCAGGCCAGGATCGCGATCTTGCTGCCCTGACGGCGGATCTCGCCCTGGCCGATCGGCAGAGCGGTCATCGCCTGCTCGACCGCCGCTCCCGGCCCTTTGCCGCGCGGGTAGCGGACCGCCGCCGGGCCGTCATGGCGAAAGCCGGTATAGAGCATCTGCCGGCACTCGTTCTCGTCGGCCGGGGCCATCACCACCATATTCGGCACGCAGCTCAGGTAGCTGAAATCGAAGCTGCCGGCATGGGTCGGGCCGTCGGGACCGACCAGGCCGGCCCGGTCCAGCGCGAACAGTACGTCCAGGTTCTGGATCGCGACATCATGAATCAGTTGGTCGTAGGCTCGCTGCAGAAAGGTCGAATAGATCGCCACTACCGGCTTGGCGCCCTGGCAGGCCTGGCCCGCGGCCAGGGTCACCGCATGCTGCTCGGCGATGGCGACATCGAAATAACGGTCCGGGAAGCGTTCGGAGAACTTGACTAACCCGGAGCCCTCGCGCATCGCCGGGGTGATGCCGAGCAAGCGCTCGTCCTGTTCGGCCATGTCGCAGAGCCAGCGGCCGAACACTTCGGTGTAGGTGGGGTGCGGGGAGGGGGCCGACTTCGGCAACGAGTCCTGGCGGGGATCGAAGGCGGGCACGCCGTGGTAGGCCAAAGGATCCTTCTCGGCCGGGGCATAGCCCTTGCCCTTCTTGGTGACGATGTGCAAGAGGCGGGGGCCGGGCATCGCCTTCAGGTTTTCCAGGGTCGGCACCAGCACGTCCAGGTCATGGCCGTCGATCGGGCCGATGTAGTTGAAGCCGAGTTCCTCGAACAGCGTCCCCGGCACCACCATGCCTTTGATGTGCGATTCGGTGCGGCGCGCGAGTTCCCAAACGGTCGGCATGCTGCTCAGTACTTTTTTGCTCTCTTCCCAGGCCGACACGTAAAGCCGGCTGGAGAGGATTTTGGCTAAATAATTATTCATCGCGCCGACGTTCGGCGAGATCGACATCTCGTTGTCGTTCAGAATCACCAACACATTCGCATCCAGGGCCCCGGCATGGTTCATCGCCTCGTAGGCCATCCCGCCGGTGATGCTGCCGTCGCCGATGATCGCCACCATCTGCTTGTGTTCGCCTTTCCGGGCGGCCGCGATGGCCATGCCCAGGGCGGCGCTGATCGAGGTGCTGGAATGGCCGACCCCGAAGGCGTCGTACTCGCTCTCGCTGCGGGACGGGAACGCGGCGATGCCGCCGAAGGTGCGGATCGTGGTCATGCGGCCTTTGCGGCCGGTCAGGATCTTGTGCGGGTAGGCCTGGTGGCCGACGTCCCAGACCAGTTGGTCCTCGGGGGTGTTGAACACGTAGTGCAGCGCCACGGTCAGCTCGACCGTGCCGAGCCCGGCCGCGAAGTGGCCGCCGGAGACGCTGACCGTGTGGGTCAGGTAGTCGCGCAGTTCCTTGGCGAGCGGCTTGAGTTGATCCTTGTTCAGCTTGCGCAGATCCGCAGGCAGATTGATCTGGTCGAGTAGCGGAAATTCGGTCGTGAGTTTCATATTAGTACAGGGGTTCGCGATAGAACATCAGAATAAGCCCCATCTGGAACAGAGCTGCAACGGAGACGAAGCCGGCAATATCCTTGCCAGGCTTGTCGAGCTTTAGTTCGAGCCAGCGGCCGGTGGCGAGGATCAGCGCAAACACGCCCATCGCGGTATGGCCGACCTGGATCAGAAAAGCGCTTTTGGCCTGAAAGCCGACATGCGAGTGGGTCAACAGCATCAGTCCTCCGAAGGCGGCCAGCACCGGAAACACCAGCGGCAGGCGCGGGTTTTGATTGCTCTGCATGCGCGCCCGGATTTCGATCACGCCGAGCACGAAGACCAGCAGGGTCGCGATCCGGTGCTGCAGGACTTCGCCGTTGTTGAACGTGCTTTCCCAGAAGCCGATCGGGCCGAGCGGCCAGGTTTCCGCATCGCTGCGGAAGAACAGAAAGATGCCGAGCAGCACGAAGCCGAACGGCCAGAATTTGATCGATTCGAAAAAGCGGTCGAGGAAAGGGGCCGGCGATTTCAGATAGGACAGCATCGCGAAAAAGCTCATTACGGTCAGGAAGATGCCGGCGATATTGTGGTTGTAATTCGACCATTCGGTCGCGGCAATCGAAGGCACTTGGCCGATGATCGCAACCCGGCCCGCCTCGCCCGCAATCAGCGCGGTATGGGTCGGCGACGTGGTGCGCGGGATGGCCGGCTTGAAGGTTCCCAGAACTTCCTGCCAGTTGGCGGTCAGGCTCGGGATGTCGATCGCCGGCGGCTGCGAGGCCAGACTGGCGGCGGTAAACAGCAGGGTGATCAGGATAAAGGTTTCGGCTTCGATGTAGTAGGGTACGCTGCGGTTCAGGTGGCTGGGATCACCGCTGATCCCGTAAGCGAGCACCGCATTGCGGTTCAGCCAGGCCAATCCCAATGCGAGCGACAGCAGTGCGATTTTGACCATCAGCAGATTGCCGTAACCGGTGCCGACCAGGCCGTTCCAGGTCGTGATGTATTGCAGCGCGATCGGCGCCCCTGAAATCAGCAACAGGCTGACCGAAGCCATCCCGAAAATCGAAAAGCGTTTGAGTAGGAACGGCCATAAATCGGCTTGAATCTGTCCGCGGTATCTCAGCAGCCAGACGTTGACCAATTGGAATACGCCGCCGATCCAGGCTGCGGCTGCCAACTGGTGCGCGACGGTCAGCGACATTAGCATCACTCGGTTGTCGAAGCGGCCTGCCGCATGGACCAGCCAGGCGCCGGAAATGATCACCGGCAACGTAACCAGGCTGGCGGCGATCCAGTGCGCTTTCGATTCGGCATGCGCGCGCAATATGTGCTGGCAATAAAAAGCCGCCGCCAAAGCCAAGACGGTGCGAATCGCGCCGCCGATGAATTGGGTGGTCGAAGCGAACTCGGGAAAAGGCCAGCGTTCGAGTACCGCCGTCATCAGCCAGACTTTCAGAACGATCTTGAAAAGCTGGGCTCCCGCCAGATAAAAGCCGCCTTTGTACAACAAGGTGATTGTCGTATCCAAATGCACGGCATTGTATCCGTGTTGCCGTTCCCAGGGACGCAACACGAAAAGCCCCCAGAACAAGCTGCCCACCATGAGACAAAAACAAATGAGGTCGAGTCCGCCGATCAGCGAGTCGAGAAAGTCCGCTATGCCTGCCATAAACTAAAAAATTTATTGTGCTACAGAAAAATGGATGACGTCTTCGGTCAAATGGCCGTCGGCGGCAAAGACCTTGAACTTGATCGCGTAATCGCCGGGTTCAAGCGCCGGCACTTCGACGATGAGCTGGCCCTGTTTTTCGCCGTTGCCGATCTTCAGCAGTTCGTGCGTATCGCCTTTACGGACCAGAAACACTTGCGACAGGCCCAGCTCGATCCGCGAATTGAAGGTTATCACCACCTTGTCCGGCCGATTGGCGCGGATAGGCTGCATTTTCAGCGAATAGTCGGTTACCACCGCATGCGCGGCCGCCGGATTGGCTTGGCATAGAGCCAATACCATCAAACACAATTTCAGTAACGCTTTCATCTCGCGATTCTCCTTATTTGCCGGTTTTGCCTTTCAGCGCATGGCTGGCCAGATTCTTGCCCAAGTCCCAGATTGCACCGGAGATCTGATGGGTATCGTAGATCGTTTTGTCGAACGCCGCGATGATGTGGTCGCGGTCTTTCTGGGTCAGGTTCAACGGCGGCAGCAGCTTGACCACGTTCATGCCGTGGCCGGCCACTTGCGACAGAATCCGGTGTTCCTTGAACAGCGGAATCGTGATCATCTGGCAGAACAGGCCCTTGTTCGCCGCTTCGAGCATCGCCCAGGCCGCTTTCAGGGTCAGGCTTTTCGGTGCATGGAACTCGATCGCGATCATCATGCCCTTGCCGCGCGCTTCCTTCAGGAATTCGTATTTCGACGTCATGGCATTTAGCGTTGCGATGATGTCGTCGCCGACTTTGGCGCTGTTTTCGACCAGGTTTTCTTCCTGCATGACATGCAAGGTCGCGAGGCCGGCGGACATCGCCATGTTGTTCTTCGAGAACGTCGAGCCGTGCACCACCGCGCGGTCCATCCGGTTATAGACGCTGTCCATGATCTTGGTGGTCATCGCGACGCCGCCGACCGGCACGAAGCCGCCCGACAGTGCTTTCGCCATGCAGATCATGTCCGGTTTCACGTTCCAGTGCTCGATCGCCCAGAACTTGCCGGTGCGGCCGAGGCCGGTCTGCACTTCGTCGGCGACGAACAGCGTGCCGTATTTCTTGCAGAGTTTTTCGACTTCGGACAGGTAATTGTCGTCCGGGAGATTGACGCCTTTGCCTTGTATCGGTTCGACGATGAAGGCGGCGATATCTTTGCCGCTCAAGGCTTGTTCGAGCGCGGCCGGATCGTTGAACGGGACCGCGCTGCAGCCCGGCAGCAGCGGGCCGAAGCCTTCCCGGAAGATCGGCTCGCCGTTCAGCGATAAAGAACCCATCGTCAGGCCGTGGTAGGCATGTTCGCAGAACACGATTTTCTCGCGTTTGGTCGTGTAGCGGGCGAATTTGATCGCCGCTTCGACCGCTTCGGTGCCGGAGTTGCAGAAGAACATCTTGGTCAGGTTGTCCGGCGTGGTCTTCAGGATTTCCTGCGCCAACAGCCCGCTCAGCACCGAAACGTCCAATTGCACCAGATTCGGCAACTCCAGGGTCAGGGTTTCATGCAGCGCGCTGATTACGGTCGGATGGTTGCGGCCGATCGCGAACACGCCGAAGCCGCTTAAAAGGTCCAGGTATTCGTTATCATGCTGGTCATATAGATATTGGCCGACCGCGCGTTTGTAGTGGCGGTCGTAGCCGATCGTTTTCAAAACCCGAACCATCTGGTTGTTCAGAAACTGTTCGTGCAGGTCGAATTTATCGGTGCTGTGTTGAGCGAAAAGCTCGGCGATGCTGAATGACATAATGAGCGGTCTTTTGTTAATGATTATTTGATGGGCAAAAGCTTTAAAAAAGCCGGTCAAGAGGTTTGCCGGTCGGCAGAAAGGCTGTTGAATTCGGCGATCGATTCAAGCCGGCCGGCGGCCTGTTTCAAGGTCTGTTTAGCCTTGCTGAAATAAAGGCCGAGTTTAATCAGGCTCGGCAATTGTGCAGGGTGGAGAAGCAGGTAGCCTAACAATTTGCCGATTGCGATTTCGCCGTCGGCATCGGTCGCATACACGACCGCTTCCGGCAAACCCATGCCGGCAGGATCGGCGATCGCACGAATCGCCAGGAAAGGCAAACCGCGCTGGTGCGCGACTTTTGCGATTGTGCCGCTTTCCATGTCCAGGGCCAGGGCGCCTGTGAAGGAATGCAGCTGTTTTTTGGCTTTGCCGGAAGTCACGACCGTATGGCTTTCGGCCAAAAGGCCGGTATGCAGAGCGGCCTGTTTGTGCCGGCCGATAAAGGCTTCGGCAAATACCGTTTGGGTATGGCTCAGCCAGTCCGGATTGACCGTGATCTCTTCATTTTCGGAGTCGAGCAGGCGGTCCGCAAGCGTCAGGTCGCCTGCCCGCAGAGACGGTTCGAGCGCCGCGGCGCAGCCCCAACTGATCAGCCGGGAGGCGCCTTTCGAGATTAATAGCTCGGCCGCCGCCGCCGCATTCTTCGGGCCCATGCCGGCGCAGGCGACCAGAATCTTGTCGCCGATGAACACGCAATGGCCCTTGTCGATGCGCTTGGCGGTCAGCGTGACGATCTCTTCGGGCAGGGCGACAACGATACCGGTAATCACGGCCTGGCTAACTCGTTGCGGTAACGCGCCAGAGCCCACAGCGGGAAGAACTTGTCGTAACCGTGATATTTCAGATAGAACACGCGCGGGAAGCCGGGTGCGGTAAAGCATTTGTCGTTCCAGAAGCCGTCGGCCTGCTGTTTGCGCAGCAGAAAGTCGATGCCGGCCTTGACTTCCGGGCTTTTCGTTTCGCCGGCCGCGATCAGGCCGAGCACGGCCCAGGCGGTCTGGAACGCGGTGCTGAACCGGTATTTGCCGCTGAAGCCGGTGTCGTGGTAGCTGAAATTGTCTTCGCCCCAGCCGCCGTCTTCGCGCTGGATGCTCTTCAGCCACGAGGCGGCTTTGGTATACATCGGATCGTCTTTCGGCAGGCCGGTCTGTTCGAGGCCCAACAGCACCGACCAGGTGCCGTAAACGTAGTTGGTGCCCCAGCGGCCGAACCAGGAGCCGTCGGCTTCCTGTTCGCGGCGTAGGTATTCGACCGTGCGTTCGAGCGTCGGCAGATATTCCTTCCGCTCTTCCGCGACCTTCGCCATCAGCATCGCGCAGCGCGCGCTGACGTCGGCGGTTGGCGGATCGAGCAAGGCGCCGTGATCGGCAAACGGAATCTCGTTCAGATAATAATAGGTATTATCCGCATCGAAAGCCCCGTAGCCGCCGTTTTTCGACTGCATGCCTTCGATCCAGCGAGTCGCGCGTTGAACCGGTTCTTCCATGCCGGGCAGGCCGGAATCCGCCATCGCGAAGGCGACGACCGCGGTATCGTCGACGTCGGGATAATGCGGATTGTTGAACTGGAACGCCCAACCACCGCCCGGCAGGTCCGGTTTCGCGACCTGCCAGTCGCCCGGCTCGTCCTTCAACTGCTTGGTTTTGAGCCAGTCGTAGGCTTTCGTCAGGCTGGCCTTGTTGCCGTTCCGATTCGCTTCCTGCAGCGCTAACGCGGCCAGACCGGTATCCCAGACAGGCGACAGGCAGGGCTGGCAATAGGCATCGTTTTCGTTGATTACCAGCAGTTTGTCGATCGATTGGCGCGCGATCACCACATTCGGATGATCCTCCGGCATGCCGAGCAGCAGCATCGATTCGTAGGCATTGACCATGGCCGGAAAAATACCGCCGAGTCCGTCCTCGCCGTTCAAACGCTCGGTGAACCAGTCCAGCGCCTTCTGAATGGCACGCTCGTGCATGGTTTTCGGGATCAGCGGCGCGGTTAGCCGGCCCAGTTTGTCCAGCCCCAGGAAGATCTTGTTCAGCAGCGTTCCTTCCGGGAAATAATGCTTTTCTTCGTCGGGATGGACGGTGAACAGTTCGAGTATGTCGACCTTGTGCGGGTTCTTGGCCTTCGCCTGCATGCTGCACAGGATGAACAGCGGCACCATCACGGTTCGGGACCAGTACGAGACCTTGTCCAGATGGAACGGGAACCATTTCGGGAACAACATGATTTCGACCGGAATATACGGCACGCCGCGCCACGGCAGTTGCTCGAAGGTCGCCAGAGCGATCCGGGTGAATACATTCGCTTTCGCGGCGCCGCCCTGGCTCAAAATCCATTCACGCAGACGTTTCATGTGTGGTGCGTCGATATCGTCGCCGGCCATTTTCAGTGCGTAATAGACCTTCACACTGCCGCTGATGTCGCCAGGTCCTCCGGTAAACAGCGGAAAGCTGCCGTCTTCGGATTGGCGCGAACGCAGATAGTTGGCGATTTTGTTCTGCAGGCCCACATCGATATCGTCGACGAAGTGCATCATCATGATGTACTCGGACGGAATCGTGCAGTCCGCTTCCAGTTCGAAAACCCAAAAGCCGGCCGGATCCTGCAGCTTGATCAGGCTGTCCTGGGCCTTTTTGATCGCCCGGTCGAGATCGTAAGCATGCGATTGGATCGGTGTCGATGAGCTAGGAGCAGAGCCGGTATTTATCTGTGTGTTAGCATCGGTAAACATGGGGTGTCCTTAATGGTTTAATTGAGCTAATAAATTGGGTGCGGTGTATTGCCATTCGGGGGTTTTGAGCTCCCGTCCCGCCATATCGAAAAGCAATTCGAGCAGCCGGTTGCTGCGCACGGTCAGCCGGGTCGCGAAAATCGTCGCCTTCACGCTTTTCCTTGAAATCTTGACCTGCTCGGAGCGGTTGAAGTCGAGGTGCCGTTTGATTTTCTTCAACGTCAGCACCGCCATCCCCAATGCCCACAGGCAGAAATTGCGCAGTCCCGTTTCATGCGCCGGCAACAACTGCGTATAACGCAATGCATTGCGGAGATGGCCGTGCGCTATGCCGATCAGGTGCGTCAAGCCTTTCTTGTAATTTGGATCGTTGGCATCCGGCGTCTGTTTTTTCAAATCGAAACCGGTTTCGCGAAAAATGTCCTGCGGCAGCCAGCAGACGCCGCGTTCCGCATCGTCCCAGATGTCTTTCAGGATATTGGTCATTTGCAGACCCTGGCCAAAAGAGACCGACAAGCGCAGAAGCTCGTCCTTGTGCTCGGCGATTGTCGGCGAGTAATGGCAAAACAGTTTGGCCAGCATTTCACCGACGCAGCCCGCAACGTAGTAGCAATATTTATCGAGATCGGCCAGCGTGGGCAGCCCGTGCTGCAGATTTTGCGACTGGAACGCGGACATGCCTTCCGCCATCGTAGCGACGCACTCGGCGAGCGCATCGATCTGCTCCGGATCAAGCGAGTGGGTGATCTCGATCACGCGCGGCATCACATGGATCAGCGTATGTTCGGCGGGCAGGGTTTTATCCGACAGCAAAGGCGCCAGTTCGGCCGCAAACGGTTCGGAATTGAGGCCGGTTTTAACGACATCGATGAAGTCGGAACAAAAATAACTTTTCTGTTCCGGCGTCAACGAGACTTCGTCTTCGATCGTATCGACGATCCGGCAGAGCAGATAGGCATTGGCGACCGGTCCGTACAGCGGCTGGGGCAACTGAGGAATGGTCAATGCAAAGGTTCTGGACACGCCTTTCAGCAGTTCCGTCTGAAAGGCATCGTCAGGAAGTTTGCTCAGTGATTTAGGGTCGTTCAAAAAATTTCGATCTTCATTCATAAGCGAGAGTCCTTCGGTCTATTGAAGGAGTGGTTCTTTTTCATTGACCGCAATGATAGCTTGTTTGTTGGCAATTTGCAAAGTAATGTTGTTTTGTTGCCAATATGATTGCTGCAGTATTGGAGTGTATATAGAAAACAAAGAAAAAACAAAAAGATACAAGGACTATTTAAGTTAGGGAGAGAGGAAAGGGTAAAGGCGAGTTCGTCGTGTAATTCAGATATTTTGTTGTTAAAACTGGAGTCGTGTGAAAAAAAAGAGTATTCTAGTCACCAAAATGAAACAGACGCTCGTTCAAAGCGTTTGCTTTTGAGGCCATTTTACTCGAAAACGGCCGTATTGGCAGTAAAATGGCAGGATTGTTGTTGATATGCAACAGGCGGCGACGTCCGTATCGGTTTAGGAATCGCGGGTCCGAAAACGGAGTCCGCAATTTTTTTGAATTTCTTTTGGAGGGTTTTCGCGTGGGAGTTCCAATACGTCAACAGTTAACAGTAGGCACTTATCTGCTCAAGCAAAAAATCAAAGGCGTGAAGAAATATCCCCTGGTGTTGATGCTGGAACCGCTGTTCCGCTGTAATTTGGCTTGCGCGGGGTGCGGCAAGATCGATTATTCCAACGAAATTCTCGATAAGCGCCTCTCTTATGAAGAGTGCATGCAGGCGGTCGACGAATGCAATGCGCCGATGGTGTCGATTCCGGGTGGCGAGCCTTTGATTCACAAGGAAATGCCGAGGATCGTCGAAGGCATCATCGCGCGCAAGAAATATGTGTATCTGTGTACGAACGCGCTGCTGCTGAAGAAGCGGATCGACGATTACAAGCCGTCCCCTTATTTGACTTTCTCGGTGCATTTGGATGGCCTGCGCGAGCGCCATGATGCGTCGGTATGCCAGGAAGGGGTATTCGACCGGGCGGTCGAGGCGATCAAGCTGGCGCTCGGCAAGGGGTTCCGGGTTACCGTGAACTGCACGCTGTTTCAGGGCGAGAAAGATCACGAGGTGGCCGAGTTTCTCGATTATGTGACGGAGTTAGGTGTCGAAGGCGTTACGATTGCGCCGGGTTTCAGCTACGAGCGCGCGCCGAGACAGGATGTTTTCATCAAGGGCAGGGACGTCAAGGAATTGTTCCGGGGTATTTTCCGGATCGGCAAAGAAAAGAAACGCAAATGGAAATTGAATCATTCGGCATTGTACCTGGATTATCTGGCCGGTAACCAACGCTATAACTGCACGCCTTGGGGCAATCCGACCCGCAACGTGTTCGGCTGGCAGAAGCCTTGCTACCTGTTGGCGGATGAAGGCTACACCTCCAGTTTCAAGGAGTTGATCGAAACCACGCCATGGGAGAAATACGGTACGGTAAATAACCCGAAATGCGCCAATTGCATGGCCCATTGCGGTTATGAGGCGACCGCGGTGGAAGATATGCTGCAGAATCCGTTAAAGGGAATTTTGACCGCAATCAAAGGTCCTAAAACCAGCGGGGAAATGGTGCCGGAGCCGGCTCCGGTCTATGCGGAAGTCAAACCGCAGGCGACTTTTTCCGGTATTCCGATCAGAGTGGAATAGCGGCAAGCCTGTCCGATACAGTTCGGCTGCCGAAGAGGGTAAAAGGCTTCATCGAATTAAATATAAAAGGCTTGCTCCTTCAATCGATCGTTCGACGGCCAACGGGCGGTGCAGTTTTGCCCCGCCCGTTGGCCGTTGTTACAGTTTTAATTTGTTTAAATCGGGATTTTAAAATGATGACAGCGAAACAATCAAAATGGATGGCTGTGCTCGTGCTCTTGCTGGTGGCGCCGATTGGCGCATTTGCCGGAGCGGCAGGTGGAATGAGTGCCAGAGCGGTCGTGGAAAAGTTTCAGGCCGAGTTGATCGATGTAATGAAAAACGGCAAAACGCTCGGCTATGCAGGGCGATATGATAAACTGGCCGAACCGGTATCCGAAAGCCATGATCTGGTCAAGATTGCCCGCGTCGTGGTTGGCAAGGAATGGGAAAAGCTGACCACCGAGCAGCAGGACAAGCTGGTCGATGTGTTCAGCAGATTGAGCATCGCATCTTATGCGCATAATTTCAAGGAGTATGGCGGCGAGTCGTTCGCTTTCGAATCCGAAGAGCAAACGGCGCGCGGCGGCGTTGTTGTGCATTACCTCTTCAAGGTGCCGGGCGAAAAGTCGCATAAATTCGACTACTGGCTGAAAGAAAAAGGCGATAGCTGGCGCATCATCAATATCATTGCCGATGGCGTTAGTGATCTGGCATTGAGAAGATCGGAATACACTACGATCTTGCAGCGTGAAGGTTTCGACGCTTTAATCGCGAAAATCAACGAAAAGATAGATAATTATTCAAAATTGTAATTCCATGGTCATCGATAAAGTAATTGGCGGCTTTTACTCCCGCAGACTTTTACCTGTTTTTTCCGCATTGTGTGTTTTGGGTGTCGCGCTGGCGTTGACCGGCTGCGCTTCGACCGGCGAAAAGACTCCGCCCACAGCCAGTGCTACGCCTTCCAATCCTGTCGACCCTTACGAGAATCTCAACCGCAAGGTTTTCGCCTTTAACGACAAGGTGGATAATTATGTGGCCGGACCGATTGCAAATGCTTACAAATGGGCGACTCCACAATTCATGCAGACCGGAGTGTCGAATTTTTTCACCAACCTGAAAAACATCAATGTGGTGTTGAATGACCTGATGCAGGCCAAGTTTCAACAAAGCGCGGAAGATACGGGGCGATTCCTGATCAATACGACCGCCGGCGTCGGCGGTCTGCTTGATGTTGCCCAATATGCGGGGCTCGAGCAAAACGATGAGGATTTCGAGCAAACTCTGGCTGTTTGGGGCGTGCCTCAAGGTTCCTATCTGGTGATCCCTTTTCTCGGACCGTCGACCGCGCGCGGTATTCCGGGCTCGGTATTCGATACCGCCGCGAACCCGGCTACTTATGTCGGCATGCCTGTACAACTGGTACAGATGCTGAACGCACGAGCGAATGCGGAAGGCGCATTGAAATTCATCGATGAAGCCGCGCTCGATCCTTACGTGTTCACCCGTGAGTCGTTCCTGCAATGGCGGCAGAATCTGGCGACCGACGGCAAATCCGAAATAAAGAACGATCTGGCGGATTTCGAAGACGATTTGCTTGATGATGCGGCAAAACCTGCCGATGGCGAACAGCCGCAGGCGAATGCCGCAGATGCCGAACCGGCGGTGGCTCAAGAGCCTTTTAAACCTGAGGAAAGCAGAGCCGCTGCGCCGTCAGCTGCGGCAACGGTTTCTTCACCCGTCGCGGCGGCTTCCGTCTCGGTAAATCGGGCTGCCGGCGAACAGGGTGCCGCCTATCTCGATGCGAAAAGCAAATACGAGCAGGCCCGCCTCGAGTATCAATTGGCAAAAGCCGAAGTAGCGAAGAAAAAATCGCGGAAAGCGCTTAAATCGAAGTAATCGTATACCTTTTGCTTAATCCAATGGAGGATTGAGCATCGTCCCCTACGGAACGATTCAGAAATGCAGCAGGCTATGGACCCGATAGTTTTCAAGTTTTTCCCTGCCGTTTAAAAAATCCAGCTCCACCACGAAAGCGCACGCGACGATTTCGGCGCCGAGCTTCTCGATCAGTTCGCAACTGGCTCTGGCGGTCCCGCCGGTCGCCAATAAATCGTCGATCAACAGCACCTTGTCGTCCGCTTCGAATGCGTCGATATGCGCTTCAAGCGCCGCCGATCCGTACTCCAGATCGTACGAGACGCTTTGTACGTCATAAGGCAGTTTGCCGGGTTTTCTGAGTGGAATGAAGGGCAATCCCATTTCCCAGGCCACCAGGGAGCCGAAAATAAAACCTCTTGCCTCCATGCCTGCAATCGCGGTGATCCGGCTGCCCAGAAAAGGTTCCATCAGCTGGTGGACCGCCAGTTTCAAGGTTGCCGGGTCTTTAACCAGCGGCGTGATATCCTTGAACAGGATGCCGGGTTTCGGAAAATCGGGAATATCTCGGATTTTGTTAATCAAACGGTTCATGGGTCGGGAAACTGCAGAGGTTAAAGAAAAAGTCGGGTTGCCGAGACGGCAACCTTCATCTATAGGAGTGCTTTTAGACCGCAACGTCAAGTTCTTTTCGGAACAATT
This sequence comes from Methylomicrobium agile, assembly GCF_000733855.1. Lineage (NCBI taxonomy): Bacteria > Pseudomonadati > Pseudomonadota > Gammaproteobacteria > Methylococcales > Methylococcaceae > Methylomicrobium > Methylomicrobium agile. The sequence continues at coordinate 242,979 of NZ_JPOJ01000001.1, read as the reverse complement.
CGGGGCAGAACGCTTCGATGCGGTCGGCGATGCCCTGGGCATCGAGGCCGCAGAGGGCAAGCAGTTCTTCGCGGGTACCCTGCTCGACGAAAGCATCGGGGAGGCCCAGGTTCAAGACCGGCATCAGGATGCGCTGGGCCTGCAGGCACTGGTTCACCGCACTGCCGGCCCCGCCCGCGAGCACATTCTCCTCGACCGTGACCAGGATTTCATGGCTGTCGGCGAGCTCGCGGATCAAGGCGGCATCGAGCGGCTTCACGAAGCGCATGTTGGCGACCGTGGCGCCGAAGCGTTCGGCCGCCTGCAGCGCCGGGGCGACCAGACTGCCCCAGGCCAGGATCGCGATCTTGCTGCCCTGGCGGCGGATCTCGCCCTGGCCGATCGGCAGGGCGGTCATCGTCTGCTCGACCGCCACTCCCGGCCCTTTGCCGCGCGGGTAGCGGACCGCCGCCGGGCCGTCATGGCGAAAGCCGGTATAGAGCATCTGCCGGCACTCGTTCTCGTCGGCCGGGGCCATCACCACCAGGTTCGGCACGCAGCTCAGGTAACTGAAATCGAAGCTGCCGGCATGGGTCGGGCCGTCGGGGCCGACCAGCCCGGCCCGGTCCAGCGCAAACAGCACATCCAGGTTCTGGATCGCGACATCATGAATCAGTTGGTCGTAGGCCCGCTGCAGGAAGGTCGAATAGATCGCCACCACCGGCTTGGCGCCCTGGCAGGCCTGGCCCGCGGCCAGGGTCACCGCATGCTGCTCGGCGATGGCGACATCGAAATAACGGTCCGGGAAGCGTTCGGAGAACTTGACCAGGCCCGAGCCCTCGCGCATGGCCGGGGTGATGCCCAAGAGGCGCTCGTCCTGTTCGGCCATGTCGCAGAGCCAGCGGCCGAACACTTCGGTGTAGGTGGGGTGCGGGGAGGGGGCCGACTTCGGCAACGAGTCCTGGCGGGGATCGAAGGCGGGCACGCCGTGGTAGGCCAGCGGATCCTTCTCGGCCGGGGCATAGCCCTTGCCCTTCTTGGTGACGATGTGCAAGAGGCGGGGGCCGGGCATCGCCTTCAGGTTTTCCAGGGTCGGGACCAGCACGTCCAGGTCATGGCCGTCGATCGGGCCGATGTAGTTGAAGCCGAGTTCCTCGAACAGCGTCCCCGGCACCACCATGCCTTTGAGATGTTCTTCGGTTCTCCGTGCCAACTCCCAGGCGCTGGGAATATTGCTGAGCACCTTCTTGCTTTCCTCACGAACGGAGGCATACAGGCGGCTCGACAGCATTTTGCTCAGGTAATTGCTCATCGCGCCGACGTTCGGCGAGATCGACATCTCGTTGTCGTTCAGAATCACCAACACATTCGCATCCAGGGCCCCGGCATGGTTCATCGCCTCGTAGGCCATCCCGCCGGTGATGCTGCCGTCGCCGATGATCGCCACCATCTGCTTGTGCTCGCCTTTCAGGGCGGCCGCGATCGCCATGCCCAGGGCGGCGCTGATCGAGGTGCTGGAATGGCCGACCCCGAAGGCGTCGTACTCGCTCTCGCTGCGGGACGGGAACGCGGCGATGCCGCCGAAGGTGCGGATCGTGGTCATGCGGCCTTTGCGGCCGGTCAGGATCTTGTGCGGGTAGGCCTGGTGGCCGACGTCCCAGACCAGTTGGTCCTCGGGGGTGTTGAACACGTAGTGCAGCGCCACGGTCAGCTCGACCGTGCCGAGCCCGGCCGCGAAGTGGCCGCCGGAGACGCTGACCGTGTGGGTCAGGTAGTCGCGCAGTTCCTTGGCGAGCGGCTTGAGCTGACTTTTTTTCAGTTTACGCAGATCGGCGGGAAGATCAATGGTGTCTAAAATGGGGTAGTGGCCTGAATAATTCATCTTTAACTCGATTCCTTGCGGGGTCAAAGCGCGGGCCTTATGGCAGCGCGCTGATCCGCGTGTTCCCGGAAGGAACACGAAGATGGCCTTGCGATTATCCGATTTAATTTCTTAGCGATCAAGTTGGGAATCAGTGATTCCGCTCAATGATATAAAGGGATAAATCGCGGAGTAAATCGGCTTCGCTGCCGAAAATGCTCAGATTGTCGAGCGCTTTTTCGTGCAGTTCCCGGGCTTTTTGTTTGGCGCCGGCCAGTCCCAGCAAGGCCGGATAGGTCGGTTTGCCGTTGTCCTTGTCCTTGCCCTGGGTCTTGCCGAGCGTGGCGGTATCGCTCTCTTCGTCGAGGATGTCGTCCTTGACCTGGAACGAGAGGCCGATGCATTTAGCGTACTGATCGAGCTTGGCGGCGACGGAAGGATCGATATCGGGTTTGGCCAGCGTTGCCAGATTCACGCTCGCCCGGATCAGCGCGCCGGTCTTGTGGATGTGCATGTTTTCGAGTTCGGGCAGATTCAGCCGGGTGCCGACCGAGGCGAGATCGATCGCCTGGCCGCCGACCATTCCCAGCGAGCCGCTGGCCCGAGCCAATGTGGTGATCATTTTGATCCGGTTTTCGGGGCTGGCCTGGATCGCCGGGTCGTGCGCCAGAACTTCAAACGCGAGCGCCTGCAGCGCGTCGCCGGTCAGAATCGCGGTCGCTTCGTCGAAAGCGACATGACAGGTCGGTTTGCCGCGCCGCAAGTCGTCGTCGTCCATCGCCGGCAAGTCGTCGTGGATCAGCGAATATACATGGATGAATTCGACTGCGCAAGCCGGGCCGTCGAGCACTTCAGGGGCGATTCCCAGCGTTTTGCCGGTACAATAGGCCAGCAGCGGGCGCATCCGTTTGCCGCCGTCCAATACGCAATAACGCATTGCCTGGTGCAGCTTCTGCGGCAGGATGTTTTCGCCCGGCAGGCGTGCTTCGAGCGCCCGTTCGACGCGGTTTTGGCATAAGCTAAGGTATTCTTTTAACGCATTACTCATCAGTAAAAGGCTCCAGGGTTTGCGTGCCGTTCTTTTCCAATAAAATCTGAACCTTCCGTTCGGCTTCCTGCAGAGCCTGCTGACAGGTGCGGGTTAGAAAAACGCCGCGTTCAAACGACTTCAGCGACTCTTCCAGCGAAATATCGCCCTGTTCGAGCTGGTTGACCAACGCTTCGAGCTCGGCGAGAGAATCTTCGAACAGCGTAGGACTTTTCTTTTTGGACATCGGATAAAGTGGGCAAAAATAAGTCGGTAGATAAACCTGCCATTATATACGAAAGCGGCGCCGATTCGCTTCGAACTTGCCCGTTTTTACGGTTCTGCACAAAACCTGCACAAAAAGTTGCCGAAAATGCGAATTCCTTTCACGCAATTTGCAATGCATCCCGATAAAGTTTTCGGTACGATCAACTACGGGAGCGATAGGCTATGAAAAACCATTTTTATCTGAAACTGGGCGCTATTTTCGGCTTGATTATATTGTTGCTGATTCCGCGCGCCTATATCGGCGGCATCGTCTACGAGCGGCAGGGCTGTCGGCAAAAGGCCTACGACAGCATCGGGCAAAGCTGGCCCGGCGCGCAGGCGCTGGCGGGGCCTGTGCTGGCGCTGCCTTATACGCTGATCTCTCATACCCGGGAAAAAATTCTCGACGGCAATCGGCAGGCGGGTACCGGTCTGCTGGCGATCGTGGTCATGACGTAACGCTGGCTTCCTCGGCGATCGCGCGGCCGATTCGGGAGTTGATTCTGCAGACCGAAAAAGTCAAAAGCGGAGAACAAAAAGTCATCGATCCCTTGCAGAATCCGGCCACGATCGAAATCGCCAGGCTCTCCGAGAGTTTTGCGGGCATGTCCCGCGCACTTTCGGAAAGGACCGACTATATCCGCCGCTTCGCGACCTATGTCTCGCACGAGTTCAAAACACACCTGACTTCGATTCAGGGCGCGCTGGAACTGCTGCAGGACCATGCCGACACGATGCCCGAAGAGCGCAGGCAGCGCTTTATCGCGAATCTTCTGGCCGATACGCATCGGCTCAGGCAACTGGTGAATCGCCTGCTCGAACTTGCCCATGCGGATGCGATGCGGTCGAGCCGGCAGGCGTGCGGTTTGCTGGAAGTAATCGAGCCGCTCAAGCACCGCTCTATGCCGAACGCGGCCTGCAAATCGAGCTGGATACGGCTCCGGCGCAATCCCTGGCCGTTGCGCCGGAAGTGCTCGAGGCGGTGTTCGTGAATCTGTTCGAAAACAGCCTGCAGCACGGCGCTATGCAGCTTCGGATTCGTTCGGAACGGCGGGCGGAGGCGTTGCGAATCGGCTTGCAGGACAACGACACGGGCATTTCACGGGAGAACCGCGGCAAGATTTTCACGCCTTTTTTCACGACACGCCGAAATGCCGGCGGCACCGGTTTGGGCCTGAAGATCGTGGCTTCCCTGTTGAAAACTTACGGGGCGGAGATCGAGCTTGGAGAGTGCCTGGAAGGCGCACTGTTCTGGGTGCGTCTGCCCATCAATCTACCCATTAAATAGAAAGGCAATTTTTTACCGGATGGAGGGGATTCGTCCTGTCATACGGCGGTAATGGAACGAGCTGTGCCGGTCCGACAATTTATTCCCGCAGCAGTTCGAGCAGGCGGTTTTCCAAATCGGGGAAGGCCCCGAATTCGCAGGCGCGCAGTATGCCTTGCCTGTCGACCAGTATCTGCGACGGAGTGCCTTTCAATCGAAAACGTTCGAAAGTCTCCGCGCGGTAGTGCTGCGGTTCCAGATAGCTTCGTACCTGGTCGACAACCTGCTGCCGGTAGTGATCCGGCTGGCGGTCGAAATCGGGCAGCCGGCCGTGAATGAAATCCAGAATCTCGGTTTCGGAAATTTCGCCCTGACGTTCGGTCAGCCGGTCCATCGCCAGCGGGAAGGGAATGCGGTAGGGCAAGCGGCCTTGGTCAAGCGCGCCATGCCGGCTCAATGCTTTAAACGTTTCGCCGATGACCTCGTTGCGCTCGGCTAATGCGCGCAGGTTTTCCAGCGTATTTTTATCGAAATCCTCGAACGCGGTCGCGATGCCGAGCACGGTCAAGCCGTTACCGGCGTATTTCCGGTGCAGTTCGACCGCTTCCGGCAAGGCGTACAAAAAACAGCCGGGGCAATTGACCTGGAATACTTCGACCAGCACCACGCGGTCCCGGAGTTGGTCGAAATTGACGGGCTCACCCTGTATCCACTCCGAAACGGCCAATAACGGCGCTTTTTTGCCGATCATCGCAAAATTATCGGTCATCGTGAACCTCGATGGGTTTCGGGCCGCCTTGCCGCTGGCGGCGCTGTTGTTTTGCTGTTCGCTTTGCGGCCAAGCTTTTGGCGGCGTCAGAGCCGATATGGGCTTCGCCGCGTTGCTTGGCGAGCCGGATCTGTTTTTCGCGTTCGCTGAAGCGTTTTTTCTGCTCCTCGGTCAGTTTATCGTAGCAATGCGGGCAGCTAACGCCAGCCCGATAGCGGGGATCGGCCTTGTCCGATTCAGTGATCGGCAATCGGCAGCCGTGGCATTGATCGTATTGCCCTTTCTGCAAGGCATGATCGACCGTAATCCGCTCGTCGAAAACGAAACATTCGCCCTGCCAGAGTGTGTTTTCGGCTGGCACTGCTTCCAGATATTTCAGGATGCCGCCCTGCAGATGGTAGACTTCTTCGAAGCCTTGCTCTTTCAAATAAGCGGTCGATTTTTCGCAGCGGATCCCGCCGGTGCAGAACATCGCGACTTTTTTATGCCTAGCGGGGTCGAGATGGTCCTTGACGAATTGCGGAAACTCGCGGAAGCTTTCGGTTTTCGGGTTGACCGCGTTTTTGAACGTGCCGACCCGGTATTCGTAGTCGTTGCGGGTGTCGATCAGGATCACTTCCGGATCAGAGATCAGCCGGTTCCAATCGGCGGGTTTCACGTAAGTGCCGACGACGCGCCGGGGGTCGATGCCTTCGACGCCCATCGTGACGATTTCTTTTTTCAGTTTGATTTTGGTTCGATTGAAAGGCGGGCGATCGGCATGGGACTCCTTGTACTCGATATTCGCGAGTCTGGGATCGGTGCGGAGCCAGGCCAGCACCTTGTCGATCCCTTCGCGCGATCCGGCGATCGTGCCGTTGATCCCTTCCGAAGCCAGAAGCAGGGTTCCCCTGACGCCATGCTCTTCCATGATCCGGAGCAAAGGCTGCCTGAGCTGGCGATAGTTTTCCAGCGCCACGAATTTGTACAGGGCGCAAACCACGATTTGAGACATTTTTTCCTCGCTGTAAGCCGGATCGTAAATCCGGGACAAAAACGAATCATTATAGCCCGGCAGCGACCGTTCGGGCTAGGCTGTCATTTTCGAAGCGGGGAATAAGCGGTTGATCCGCAGAAAGAAAGGGGCGGAGAGAAGGCTGGAAAATCAGATTTGAGATTGCAGATAATTCTGAATGCCGATTTTCCCGATCAGCTCAAGTTGGGTTTCGAGCCAGTCGAGATGTTCTTCCTCGCTTTCGAGAATATCTTCGAAAAGGTCGCGCGAAACATAATCCTGAGTCGATTCGCAATAGGCGATCGCTTCTCTCAGGAGCGGAATCGCAGCCTGTTCGAGCTTTAGATCGCATTCGAGCATTTCTTTCGGGTTTTCGCCGATCAGCAGTTTGTCCAGGTTCTGCAGATTGGGCAGGCCTTCCAGAAACAGAATCCGCTCGATCAGCGCATCGGCATGCTTCATCTCGTCGATCGATTCGCGGTATTCTTTTTCGTTCAGCTTATGGAAGCCCCAGTTTTTGAACATCCGGGCGTGCAAAAAGTATTGATTGATCGCAGTCAGCTCGTTCGTCAATGCTTTATTCAGCAATTCAATGACCTTTTTATCGCCCTTCATAGATGCTCCCGGCCTTCAACAGGCATTATAAACAGGTTGATTCGATACCGGGTGCATTATAAATTGATTTTGCTTGTTTGCGTCAAGCAATTCCTTGACCTGTTTACTGCATTTTCCGCACTCGCCGCCGACGCCGAGGCAGTCGAAAAGCTGCCGGCGCGTACACAGGCCGCTATCGATGGCTTTCTGGATTTGCGTATCGGTGACTGCCTTGCAGACACATACGTACATGAAACGATCTCCTGTCTGGAAACGATAATTAATGATAACAATTCTCATTTAAAAATTCCAGTCAGGCGGAAATAAATTTTTGCCGATGTGCGCTCACTCCCTGACCGGCCGCTTTTCCAGCTTGCGTTGCAACGTACGCCGATGCATGTTCAAGGCTCTGGCCGCAGCGGAGATATTGCCCTCATGCTGCATCAGAATTTTTTGCAGATGTTCCCATTCCAGGCGCTTGACCGACAAAGGGTTTTCGCTGATCGAAACGGTTGTGTCGCCTTCGTTCTTGTGCAGGGCGGCCAGAATTTCGTCGGCGTTGGCGGGTTTGGTCAGATAATGGACCGCGCCGAGTTTGATTGCTTCGACCGCGGTGGCGATGCTCGCAAAACCGGTCAGCATCACGCAGGCGGTATTGGCATCGAGCGAAATCAGTTTTTTGACCAGTTCCAGGCCGGATTCATGGCCGATCCGTAAATCGATCACCGCGTATTCGGGCAGGTTTTGTTCCGCGAGCGCCATGCCGCTCTGCACGTCGTTGGCGACCAGCACTTCATAGTTCCTTTTTTCGAGCGCGGACTTCAAAACCCGGCAGTAGGTTTCATCGTCGTCAACCAGCAATAATCTCGGTTTATCCATTGTCGGTAGCCTTCTCTTCGTTGGGTTCGGCATGCAGGAGCGGCAGCGCGATGTCGACGCAGGCGCCGTGTGGCTGCGTGTTATAAAGATGGATGGTGCCGCCGAGCCGGTGGATGGCCGAATAGGTCAGGAACAGCCCGACTCCCAATCCGTGCTTTTTACTGATCAGCGGTTGTCTGCCTGCGGTCCCGACCATTTCCGGCGGGAAGCCGGGGCCATAATCGCGAATCTTGATATGCATCAGTCCGAGGTCCCAGGCCGCATGGAATTCGATGCCTTTGCGATTGTCTCCGGAAGCTTCGGCTGCGTTGTTCAGGATGTTGATCAGGGCATGGGTGAGCGTTCGTTCCGCGATGATCTCGGCTTCGTCCACATTGTCCGGATCGATGAAAAGATTCAGTTTCGCGGTCGACTTCTGGGTACGCCAAAGATTGATCACGCTATCGAGGTAGGCGGTGACCCGCATCACGCTGCCCGATTCGGCGCGGATCTCGCCGGCCGATGCGGACATCACCGACAGTGCCTTTTTACAGCGGTCCACCTGCTGCTGCACGATATCGATCTTTTCATGCAGATCGGGAAAACGGTGCAGAGGATATTCCTGCCTAAGTTCATGCGCGACGATCGCGATCGTGCCCAATGGGGTGCCCATATCGTGCGCCGCGCTGGCCGCCAGCGTGCCGAGGGCGATCACGCGTTCGTCCCGCAGCGCGTTTTCGCGCGCGATCGCCAGACTGCGTTCTTGAGTCTTCAAGGTTTTCGCGAGCTCGACTACGAAAAACGCGACCAGTCCCGCGCTGAATACGAATCCGAACCACATCCCGAACATGTGCAGGTCGTAATAATACCTGTCGCTGGCCGCGTACGCGTTCAGCAGCATCGAATAATGCGCCATGTCGTCCGGTTGCAGCCGCGCGGGGTCCGGCATGTGCGGTTCGATCGAGGGCAGGGGAATATTGTGTGCGATCAGAATCGTGTACATCGTGGTGGTTAGCGCGACCATGTACCAGGCATAGGACTGGGGCAGCATGATCGCGGTCACGATCAACGGCAACAGGAACACCCAGATGATCGGATTCGAGGCGCCCCCGGTCAGGTACATGAATGCCGCGATCGCGAGCACGTCGATCGCCAACTGCGAGAAGATTTCGAGTTCCGACACCGGATCGTCGGTCTGCAGGCGCATCGAGGTGTATACGTTGACCGAGATGATCGACACGATTACCATCCAGAGTTGTCCCTCGGGCAGCTTGATGTTCAAGCCGTAGACCGAGATGATCAGCAGCAGCGATGCGGCGACGATCAGCATGTTTCTGAGAATGAACAGCCATTTCAGGTTTTGTCTGGCGTTGAATTCCGATTTGGGCGTAACGTGAGTAAGCATTTTTAATAATCGAAAAAAAGAACTATCCGGCTTGCGGAGTTATTGTCGCTAATTTACCGGGCATCACGCACTGCGGCAATATGTCGCACGAGGCGCTTTTTCATTCTGTTGCTATGATGATCGAACCCGATTCCGAAGCTCATTTTGAGCAAAAAGGTTCCAAATTTTTACCGAATCTTTTCAATGAAAGACCCTGTTGAATCTTTTTGCATTTTATGCAGCCTTATGGTAAGACAGAAAGGAGGCAGGGTCTGTTTTTGTCGCTTTTTTGGTAATCGTTGTGATGGTGTGACAATTTGCCACATTTTAAATTGTTTTTTCTATTGCTATGATTAACCTAACTTTTGAGGCTCTTCCGAGTTCTTGAGCTGAAAGTTGCGTTGAAATCTTCCTAATAGTCTTGAGGCGGTTGAAATACCGCCTTTTTTTTACCCCGCTGCGGGTCCTATCCGCAAAAGCGAACAGGAAATGCAACAGATTGTCTCTTTTTTGCACTCTTTGTTGCCCTGCGACAATTTGCCACATTTTTATTTGCCCAAGCTGTTGCTATCATCAATCTAACTTTTCAGGCTCCTCAGAGCCCTTGAGCTGAAAGTTGCGTTAAAATCTTCCTAAATAGTTTTGAGGCGGTTTCCAAACCGCCTTTTTTTTGCCCGCTCATCCGCTTTCGTAACACACCCCCAAGCCGCCGAGTCCGCAATAGCCGCCCGGATTTTTGGCAAGATACTGCTGGTGGTAATCCTCCGCATAGTAAAATTCACCGGCCGGCAGAATCTCGGTGGTGATTTTTCCGAATCCCGATCCGGTCAATCGTTTCTGAAAAGCCTCTCGGGATGCAACGGCTTCTTCAAATTGTGCCTGATCGTAGGTATAGATCCCCGACCGGTACTGCGTGCCGAGATCATTGCCCTGGCGCATTCCTTGTGTCGGATTGTGTGATTCCCAGAACACCTTTAATAGTTCGCGGTAAGGCGTCAATTCCGGATCGTAAACCACACGAACCACCTCACTGTGTCCGGTCATGCCGGTGCAGACCTGCTCGTAGGTCGGGTTTACCGTATAACCGCCGCTATAGCCGACTGCCGTGCTGAAAATAGGCGGAAGGGTCCAGAAACGGCGTTCGGCTCCCCAAAAACAGCCGAGACCGAATAACGCCAGCTTGAGACGATCCGGAAACGGCGGCAGAATCGGATGGCCGTTCACGAAGTGCCGATTGGTCACGCGCATCGGTTCGGGATTGCCGGGCAGCGCCTCGGAAGGGGCTGGAATAGTCAATTTTTTCGAGGAGAAAAGCATGATCGGTACCTCCGGTAACGATTGGAAAGTCGGATGCTATCGGTTGCCGGTTATAATTAGGGCGTTCACTTATCCGGAAAGACCAATGGAAGAAGACATTTTACGCCGATTCATTTTCGAAGAGTGCGGAGTGCGCGGCGAATGGGTCCGATTATCGGACAGCTGGCAAAACGCAAAACTCAATCAGCACGGCAATGCGGTCGTGCAGGAAACGCTGGGTCAGGCGCTGGCGGCGGCGGTGCTGCTGTCGGCCACGATCAAGTTCGAAGGCTCCGTGATCATGCAGGCGCAGGGCGACGGCGCGTTCAGGACCTTGGTTGCGCAAGCGACGCACGATCGCAAGATCAGAGGACTGGTCCGGCATGCCGGCGAAGTGCAAAGTGGGCACCTCGAATCGATGTTCGGGGAGGGCCGGCTGGTGTTGACGATCCGGCCGGACAACGCCGACCCTTATCAGGGCATCGTGCCGCTGAAAGGCGCCAATCTGGCTGCTGCCTTGCAGACTTATTTCGTTCAGTCCGAACAGCTCGACACCCGGCTCTGGCTGTTCGCGAACGAACAGGTCGCGGCGGGCTTGCTGCTACAGGAATTGCCCGAACACAAGGATTTCAAAACCGATTGGGAGCGTATCGTGATGCTGGCCGATACGCTGACTGCTCCGGAGATGCTGAGTCTCGACTGCGAATCTCTGCTGCGCCGCCTGTTTCATGAAGAAAAAGTCCGGCTCTTCGATGCGGAACCGGTACGGTTCGAATGCACCTGTTCGAAGCAAAAAATCGAATACGCGCTACGTACGCTCGGGCAGCAGGAACTTGCGCATCTCCTCGCAGAGAAAGGCGCGGTCGAAGTCGGCTGTGAATTCTGCAACAAACAATACCATTTCGACCGGATCGACGTGCAAAAATTGCTGGCCGACAAGTTATCGATTTATCGCGCCGATACCGGCACGCAGCATTGATCCTCTTTTACTGCACCTGGACCGTGCGGAATCCCTGCCGCCTCAACAATTCGATCAGCCCCTCGGCGCCCAGTAAATGCAGGCTGCCGACCACGACCAAAGCGCTGCCTTCCCGGTTCTCCTTCAGGAAGGCGGCAATTTGCGGCAGCCAGGCGCGGTTTCTTTCGCTGTTCAGGCGGCGGTAAAATTCGGGGATTTCATTCACCGTATCCTGGCGCAGCAACTGCAGCAGGCCGTCCGCATCCCCGTTGCGCCAGTGCCGATGCAGTTCGTGCAATTGCCGCGGGTCCCGCATATCTTTTAGCGTCTGGTTCAAGAACAATTCCTGTTCCTTGGCTTCCATACGATCGAAAACACTGAATTGCTGGCTCAGGCTTTCCAGTCCGGCCGTTTCCTTGTGGGCGATCGCGGCCATTTCCATGTAATGCCTGTCCAATCCAAGATCGGGCAGATAGCCGGCTTTCACGGTTTCCAGGCTTGCTATCGTCAAGGCGGCCAGCCAGGGCTTCATCGTCCGGAACGTGTCGAGCGGCAAACCGTTCGCTTCGCAGTAGCTTTGCAGCCGTTGCCAGGTTTCAGGATGCAGGCTCTGTTCGAGCGTTCCGTCCCCGGCGATCATGCCGGTCTTCATCAGCGATTGAACCCGTGCAACGTCGTTTAGTTCGTCCGGGGACACTTCGAAGTAGACCTTGCCGGCTTCGTCGAATGCTTTATTGACCGGATCGGCCAGCGGATAATCTTCCGCCTTCAGCATGTGGAACGAGCCGAGCAAATAAATGCTATTGTCTTCGTCGCTGACCTCCCAGAGCAGGGGCGTCGGCGGCTTTGCCGAAGCCTGGGCCCAATACAACAATAACAGCAGCAGGCTCAGCCGGCGGCCCATCTCAATGACCTTTTCCCATTTCGAAAATGATCAATTCGGCCGGTTCGCCGCCGATGTTTTCCACGGTCATCGATTGGCCGGTTTCCCAGAAGACTTCACCGGCCGAATAAATGCCTGTTTTGTCGCCTTCCACTACTTGCAGCGTGCCTTTGACCACGTATCGCGGTCCCTGTCCCTCGTGCGTGTGGCGCGGCGTTTTGAACCCTACCGGAAAATTGACCCGAATCACTCTCCCGTTCACGTTGGGGCTGGGCAATGTCACCTGTTGCTGCAATAAAACCGTTCTCTGGATATCCGCATTTTCTTTCGCCAACGCCGGCCCGCCCGCTCCGATCAGCAAAAAGGCCGGAATCAGGGACGCCGCTATTCTGGATGCGATTTCGGTTGTCATCATTTTCTCCTTTTTAGTTTAGTAACACGGTTAAATGAAAAGTTCGAGAGGGATGGGGTATTCCGACTCGAAAATCTACCTCAATGAAGGCTATGATGAATGAGCGGGCTTCGATATACAAGCACTGTAAAAATCGGCCGCTGTGCCGCCGGTAAAATCATTTTGATTGTCTTAGGGTTATTTAGCCATTCCTTAAGATACAGACAAACATGGCCGTAGCCGTTATAATGGCGGCCTCATGGAATGTATTGCCGGCTTTACCGGTCCACGACAATGCTGATTGACTGATTATAAGATTAAAAATAATTGATTATGATTAGTGTGCTCCTCGTTGATGATCATCAATTGGTAAGAACAGGCATTCAGGCACTGCTGAATTCGGATAATGAAATTCAAGTCGTGGCGGTTGCCGACTCCGGCGAGCAGGCTGTGGCCATGGTAGGCGAAATGGCTCCCGACGTGATACTGATGGACGTCAGCATGCCGGGCATCGGCGGCGTGGAAGCGAGCCGGCGCATTCTGCGGCAGAATCCGGCCATCAAAATCATCGGCCTGTCGGCATATAACGACGGCCCGATCCCGCAACAGTTATTGAAGCTGGGCGTATTGGGCTTCATTTCCAAATCTTCTTCGGCGGAAGAGATGATCTGCGCAATCCGTAAGGCGATCGAGGGCAAGCGCTATCTGTGCAGCGATGTGGCGAATAATCTGGCTTTTCAAAATCTGCTCGACAACCACCAGTCGCCGTTCGGCAAATTGTCCCAGCGAGAGGCCGAAATCGTGACGCTGATCCTGCAGGGCAAAACGATACAGGAAATGGCCGAAATGCTGTCGATCAGCAGCAAGACGGTAAATACCTACCGCTACCGGGTTTATGAAAAGCTCAAGATCAAAAACGACGTGGAGTTGACCCGTCTTGCCGTCAAATTCGGCCATCTCGACACGACATTGATGTGATTCCGGATCGGTCGATCCCTTGCTGCCGAAGACATTGCCTCTATCGGCGGCCCGCATTGACTCTTTTTTCCAGTGACTCAGTCCAAAGATTCTATTTATGCCCGTCCTATAGGGGCGATCGAAGCGTTTAAATTCGACGACAAAGTCGCCGAGGTTTTCCTCGACATGATAGGGCGCTCCGTGCCGGGCTATCAGGCGATCATCGCGGCGATCGGGCTGCTGGCCGGCCGTTTCGCCCGCCCGGACAGCGTTTGTTACGATCTGGGCTGTTCGCTGGGGGCCGCGACTTTCAGCATGCTGCAACAGATCGAAGCGCCTCATTGCCGGATCGTGGCGGTCGATAATTCGGCAGCGATGGTTTCGCGTTTTCGCGAACGCCTACAAAAAGAGGTGCCCCATGCGAATGTCGAAATCCGCTGCGCGGACATTCGCGACATCGCGATCGAAAACGCGTCGGTCGTGGTGCTGAATTTTACGCTGCAATTCATTCCGCCCGAAGACCGCCGGCCTTTCCTTCGAAAAATCCAGGAGGGACTTCTGCCGGGCGGATTGTTGATTCTTTCCGAAAAACTGTGCTTCGACGATCCACGGCAGCAGGAGCTCCAGACCGAAATGCATCATGCTTTCAAACGGGCGCAGGGTTACAGCGAACTCGAGATCAGCCAGAAACGCAGCGCGCTGGAGAACGTGCTGATTCCGGAGACGTTCAAGACGCATCAAAGCCGTCTGCTCGAAGCCGGATTCGCCAGCGCGGAAGTCTGGTTCCAATATTTCAATTTCGCTTCGATCCTCGCTTTGAAATGAACGGCCATCAGGATTTATACGCCGCGCTCAGGGAAGCCGGGGCGGGGGAGTGGGCGGACAGCCTGCCTGCGCAAATCGCTGCCGCGTTGGATCCTGCCCGGCACGGCTCACTGCCGCATTGGCTGGCGCTGCTGGACCGTTTGCCCGTGTTGCCGCCTTCGCAGCGCTGCCTGACCGAAGATACCGTGCGGATCGGCTGCGCCGAAGATATCGCCGAAACGGATAGGGAGCTACTGTTGGGAATACTGCGCGAACTGATCCCCTGGCGCAAAGGGCCTTACGAGCTTTACGGCATCCGGATCGATACCGAATGGCGGTCGGACTGGAAATGGAACCGGCTCAAGGACCATATTGCCCCCCTCGCGCACCGGCTGGTGCTGGATGTCGGCTGCGGCAGCGGCTATCACTGCTGGCGGATGCTCGGGGCAGGCGCAAAAGCGGTCGTCGGAATCGATCCTCTGCTGCTGAATGTGATCCAGTTCCGGCTGGTCAAATCGCTCTACGGGCCTGCGCCGGTGGATGTGCTGCCTTTCGGGCTCGAAGCGTTGCCGGCGGGGCTGAAAGCCTTCGATACGGTATTTTCGATGGGTGTGCTGTATCATCGGCGGTCACCGATCGATCATTTGCTCGAACTGCGGGATTGCTTGAGGCCCGGAGGCGAGCTGGTGCTCGAAACGTTGATTATCGACGGCCGGCTGGGAGAGACGCTGATGCCGGAAGACCGTTATGCGAACATGCGCAACGTCTGGTTCATCCCCAGCCTTGCGACGCTGGAGAGTTGGCTCAGGCGCTGCCGCTTCGGCAATATCCGCACGGTTGACGTGACGCCTACCGGCGTTGAAGAACAGCGCAGCACCGAATGGATGCCGTTTCACTCGCTGCCGGACTTTCTCGATCCGAACGCGCCCGAATTGACGGTAGAAGGTTTGCCGGCCCCGAAACGTGCCATCTTACTGGCCAATTGCCTGTAGGAGTGACTGAATACCGTTGCGGATCGCTCTGGGGAGAGTAAAAAACAATTCGCATCGGTAAGTCAGCGGCACGCCCCTGTAACTCCTTTCATCGTTTGCTTGCCTTGTGAGACGAACTTTCGAACCAGGGCGGCAATGGCTTTAAGCGTCAGCCACCGTTTGACTCTATGCCGCAGTGCGAATCGCTACGCCTCTTCCTTGCCGATTTCCGGAAAGTTGCCGGGGAGTTTGTCGTGGCCGGCAAAAAGGGTCAGGTGGCAATATCAATGGTTTCCGCCCTGCAATAGCTTCTGGGAATATCGAGGCCTACTTCCCTCAGTTTCTCGATATGGTAGGAGATGGCTTCTTTCAGAGCGTCTTTGGCGCTTTCTTCCGTGACGCCTTTTGCGATGTATCCGGGGATATCCGGGCTATAAGCTGAAAAGCCTTTATTGGTGGGTTCTATGATGGCTACATATTTCATCGAAAACTTCCTTAGTTACGTTGATTTTCGGGAGCATCAGCATTTTGTGCGAAAGCCGAAACCAGGTCCGTCCGGTTTCAGCCGCAAAAAAATAAGCTGGCGGTCGCGTTATTGGCAGCCTGTAGTCCTATGTCCGCCGCGATCTACCCCTTTTTTCGGATACCGCCGTGCGCTGAGGGTTTCCACCATGACTTGGTCACCCTGTCAGATGATCCTATATTCTGGACTGCTTTTTTGCCTGAGATCCGTCTCGGTCAGAATAATCGGTCTTGCGGCGCCGGGGGGAGGGATATATCGCTCCGTCGCGTTACGTTTTCCGAACTTCTTCCTTATTGGTATATGAGCTTGCTTGCTCGAAGTCATCAACGCAGAATTTTCCTTTAATTTTCGCCAGCGGGGTTAGTTTATTGGGCTGGCAGAATCTTGTAAACGACTCAAAAAGGGTAATAAAAGGGTACTCAATGGATAGCTTGAATATCTATCGTCCGGAGTGAGGTAATTGATTTTCAAAGGATAACTGCGGGGTTTCTTATCGAAAAACGCGTATCTCCCGCCGTGGATGCAGGATATGGCTGGCGCGATAGAAAAGGCGGGGAGCTCCCGCCTTTTCTTGACCGGTTTCGGGAGGAGGGCGGTCAGGCCAGACTCTTTGCCGCCAATTCATAAACATCTTTCGAAATCACCTCAGTCGAGACGATTCGTTCCAGCTCCGCTTTCATCCGGTTCTGGCGGTTTTCGTCATAGCGCCGCCATGAAGTCAGGGCGCCGACCATCCTTGAGGCGACTTGCGGATTCAAGCCGTTCAATTCGATAATCCGGTCGGCCAGAAAGCGGTAACCCTGGCCGTCGGCGGCATGGAAATGCAGCGGATTCGACTGCGAAAACGCTCCGATCAATGAGCGGACCCGATTCGGATTCCTGATGTCGAAGGCCGGATGGCCGAGCAGGCCGAGCACCCTTTCGTAAGTGCCCGGCATCGGGCTCATCGCCTGGGCCGCAAACCATTTGTCGATGACCAGCGCTTCGTGCCGCCATTGACGGTAAAAGCCGTCCAGGCATTGCTGCCGGGCCGGATGCGGATGATTCACGATCACGGTCAGTGCGGCGAGCTGGTCGGTCATGTTCTTGGCGGTGTTGAACTGCTGCAGTGACCAGTGCCGAGCCCAGTCCGCGTCGAGCTGCGCGAGATAGCTGAGGCAGGTATTCTTGATGCGGCGGCGGCCGATCGCGCCGGCATCGAAGCGGCCGGACTCGTCGCGGTGGTAGCGCAGATAGAGCGTTTCGAGCGGTTCGCGCAGCTGTTCCGCCAGCGCCCTGGCGACCGCCTCCCGGGCATGATGAATCGCCTCGACGTCGACCACGCGCATCTGCTCGGTCAGGTACAGCTCCGAAGGCAGCGTCATCAGCAGCGAAAAATAGGACAAATCGTCCCACGATTGTTCCAGCACTTTGCGGTAGGCGTCGATCAACAGCGGATTAACGGCCAATTTCGCGCCGTTCCGATAATCGGCGATCAATCCCGACATCACCTGCACCGCCAACTGCTGGCCGGCATCCCAGCGGTTGAAGGTGTCCGGGTCGTGGCTCAGCAGGAACGCCAGTTCCTCGGGCGGCCGGTTCAAAGCCGGTTTGACCGGCGCGGAAAAACCGCGCAGCAGCGAAACGACCGGTTCTTCCTCCAGCCCTGAAAATACGAAGGCCTGCTTCGCCTGGGTCAATTCCAGGACGACCTGCTCGGCTGCTGCCTCGTTTTCTCCGAGACGGCAAAGCGCCGGGGAGCCGTCTCGGTTGATCAGTCCGGTGACGACCGGAATATGCAGCGGTTCCTTGGCGGTTTGCCCCGGCGTCGGCGGGCAATGCTGGGAAAGCGTCAGCGAAAGCGTCTTTTGCGCGGCATCGAAATGCTGCGCGACGCCGACCACCGGCGTGCCCGCCTGCGCATACCAGCGGCGGAACTGGCTGAGATCGACCCCGTTCGCGGTTTCCATCGCGCTGACGAAATCGTCGCAGGTGACCGCCTGGCCGTCGTGGCGTTCGAAATACAGGTCGCTGCCTTTCCGGAAGCCTGCCGCGCCGAGCAGCGTGTGCAGCATCCGCACGACTTCGGCGCCTTTTTCATAGACGGTCAGCGTGTAAAAGTTGTTGATCTCGATGTAGGCGTCGGGCCGGATCGGATGCGCCAGGGGACCCGCGTCTTCGGCGAACTGACGGGTGCGCAGCATGTTCACGTCCTCGATGCGTTTGACCGCTCGGGATGTGCGGTCGCCGGTGAATTCCTGGTCGCGGAACACCGTGAAGCCTTCCTTCAGGCTGAGCTGGAACCAGTCGCGGCAGGTGATCCGGTTGCCGGTCCAGTTATGGAAATATTCATGCCCGATTACCCCTTCGATATTTTCATAGTCCGCGTCGGTCGCGGTATCGGGGCGGGCCAGCACGAACTTGGTATTGAAAATGTTCAGCCCCTTGTTTTCCATCGCGCCCATGTTGAAATGGCCGACCGCGACGATCATGTACAGGTCCAGATCGTATTCGCGGCCATAGACCTGCTCGTCCCAGGCCATCGCATGCTTCAGCGACTGCATCGCATGATCGCATTTGTCCAGGTCGTGTTTCTCGACGAAGATCTGCAGCGCGATGTCGCGGCCGGACATCGTCGTGAAACGGTCCTCGACGCATTCGAGCCGGCCCGCGACCAGCGCGAACAGGTAGCAGGGCTTCTTGAACGGGTCCTTCCAGGAAACCCAGTGCCGGTTGTCCGGCAGGTCGCCACCGCCGACCCTGTTGCCGTTCGACAGCAGCACCGGAAAGCGGTCCTTGTCGCCGACGATCGTGGTCGTGAACGTGGCCATCACATCCGGGCGGTCCAGAAAATAGGTGATTTTGCGGAACCCTTCCGCCTCGCACTGCGTGCACAGCATTCCGTTGGACAGATACAGGCCTTCGAGCGCGGTATTGGCTTTCGGGTCGATCGTGTTTTCGATCGTCAGCACGAAACTGCGCTGCTGCGGCACTTCGTGGATGATCAGCGAATCCGGCGTTTGCAGATAGTCCTTGTCGCCCAGTTCGCTGTCTTCGTTCAACACCACCCGGACCAATTTCAGATTTTCGCCGGTCAGAGTCAGCGAGGTATCGCTCGACCGGCTGGCCGGATTCCGGCACATCGTCAGCCTCGATACGACGCGGGTGTTTTTCTCGTCCAGCGTGAAGCTCAGATCGACGTTATGAATCAGATATTCCGGTACGGTGTAGTCTTTGAGGTAAACGGTTCTGGGATTGGAATCGCGCATAATCAAACGTTCGGGAAAGAGTGGTAAATGGAGTGAGTGTATCGGAATTGCCGGTAAACGCAACTGTTGCTGTTTGCAGGGCAATCGCGCTATGTCTTATTTTCCGAAGATTCGCGTTGTGGCGCAGCGGTCCAAACGCCGGACCGGGCCGGACGGGCTATATCCCGTCCGTAACGTTTAAAGCGGGATGGACAGGAAAGATGATTTGGTGTTTGCGGAGAATTTTCAAACAGACGAACGGGGCGATAAATCCCATCCCGCTCGGTCCGGCGGAAGTTTCAACATGGCGCGATTGCCCTGTTGCCGTTTGCAAAAAGTTGACTTCTCAATATGAATTGCCTATTGTTCGCTTCAAATTTTCGTTAGGCCGGGCGCTGCAGGAAAAACCGTTTATCTTCGCGCCTAGCGGGTTAAAGAGACAGTCAGGTTACCGATGCGCGTCAGGAGGATCAAAGAAAGCCTGGCTGAGTAGCGTTTTTTAGACCGTACCGGCAAGCAATTAGAATACATTGCCTTTCAGCCTATTGTTTCGCCTTTGCCTACGGGATTCGTTACTCCGCCATCGTAAAATTTTCCTGAAACATTTAGACACTATCAAACGGCGAGTTTTGCCGCTGTGCGTGTTCAAAGCATATTTCCTGAAAGGGTTGCGATGAAATGTTCCGAGATAGTTAATTCTTGCAAGTGATCACAGCATTCCATGCGAAATATTTCGCGCATGAGCTTACACGGCAGCATGCGCCCAACGGGATAGGCCGGCTATCACAATCCCTATTCGATGCCAGCGTTGATCTGAATCCGCATCAGATTGAAGCCGCTTTGTTCGCCTTAAAATCGCCGTTGTCCAAAGGCGTATTGCTTGCAGTGGAGTAAAAGCGGTGTTTGGGAAGCAGCGCTGGATCAATTGAACAGGATGCATCGAAAAAAACAGCGTCAACCCGGCCCCAGTTACGGGATTATCGACTCTCAAAGCGCGAAAACCCAGTATGACAGCGAGGAACACGGCATCGACGGCGGCAAAAAGGTGAAGGGACGCAAACGCCATATCGTGGTCGATACCCTGGGTAATCTGTTACATGTTCATCTACAGATGACGCTGCATTTCCGTGAAAATCAAAGATGGCTTTGCCGTGTTGCCTAAACGTTGGGTGGTGGAGCGGACTTTTGCCTGGCTTGGACTGTTTCGGTGCTTAGGATTTAGCTCCAAATCACTTCCCGGCCAAAGACCTGCCAGGTTTTTAAAACCTGGCAGGTCTACCACCCATACCAGGAAGTTAATATCGGCCAAATCCTTAGCCAAGAATTTTGAAGTCCTCATCGCCACCGCTGAAAACGGGGTACGGATTGCCATGATCGAATTAACCCTTGCAAAATGCTTGTGATGTTTTGCAGGACAGCTTCTAAGGATGGCATTAATAAAACAAACTAACAACGCAGCAAAGTAAGCTTGTCGATTGAGCGGAAAGCTCAAGACAGGCTTGAATAGGGCTAAAACTTCAATTTTCTAAAAAATTCTAATGAGCAACACCGAAAAATACCGTATCCGCCTGATCAATCTGCTGAAAGAGTTGTTCCAACTCGACCAGCCGGAACTGGATTTTGGCTTTTACAAAATCATGCACGCCAAGAGCGTGCAGGTTACGCACTTTCTGGAAAACGACTTGCTCAAAGTCATTCAGGATGCTTTCGGCGAAGCCGATGAAAACCGGATTGCGGAAGCCAGGGCAAACTATGAAGCGGCGCCTGAACAAGCCAACAGATTCGGCGCGCCTAACCCGGAAGAAACAGACGGCGTCAAAGAAGCCAAAGCGCTTTATGAACAGGCCAAGGACGGCGGCAATGCCGAAAGCGAAGTCTACGACCATCTCTACCGTTTTTTCGAGCGCTATTACGACAACGGTGACTTCATGTCGCGCCGTTATTACGCCCGCGAAAGCGACAGCCGCGCCGCGCCTTATGCTGTGCCTTATGACGGGCGCGAGGTTTACCTGCACTGGGCGAACAAGGACCAGTATTACATCAAGAGCAGCGAATACCTGACCAACTACAGTTTCGACCTTAACGAAGCGATCCGCCAGGAAGCGCAAAAAGCCAAAGGCCAGGGCTTGGAAGCCTTTGCCGACCACGGCGGTCAGCTACCGCTGAAGGTCCACTTCCGCATCGTCGAGGCGAGCGAAGGCGAGCACGGCAACATCAAAGCCGCCAGCGAGCAGAAACGCTTTTTCTTGATCCACGCCGCGAGGCCGGTTGAATTCATCGACGGCGAACGTAGGGTGGACCAGTGTAGCGCATCCATCGATACCGACGCGCCCATGGCGGATGCGCCTAACGGCTTATCCACCCTACAAATCAACTTCGAATACCGTCCCGACGCCGAAAAAACCGGCCAGGACAATAAATGGCAGGAAACCCGGCTGCGAGAAGCGGAAGCCGCCATCGTCAAGGCATTGCAAAACCAACCGGCAGCGGCGGATTTTCTCAAAGGACTGACGTTGCCCGCGCCGACCGATAGCAAGGGCAAACGCACCCTGTTGGGCAAATACCTACAAAAATACGCTGCGCGCAACACCATGGATTACTTCATTCATAAAGATCTCGGCGGCTTTCTGTGCCGCGAGCTGGATTTTTACATCAAGAATGAAATCATGCGCCTCGACGACATCGAGAACGCCGACGCGCCGCAAGTCGAACACTACCTGGCCAAAATACGCGTGTTGCGCCGGATTGCCCAGCAACTGATTGCGTTCCTGGCGCAACTCGAAGAATTCCAAAAGAAGCTTTGGTTGAAAAAAAAATTCGTCACCGAAAGCCATTATTGCATCACCCTGGACCGCATACCGGAAAGCTTTTATGCCGAAATTGCCGCCAACGGCCGGCAGCGCGAGGAATGGGTAAAGTTGTTTGCTATCGACGAAATTGCCGCGGATCCGGCGCGCCCCGGCTACAGCAATCCGCTCACACTGGAGCTTCTCAAAGCCAATCCATTTCTGCTGGTCGATACCGCGTTATTCGACGAAGGTTTCAAACAGCGGTTGCTGGCCAAAATTCCCGATTTGGACGCGCAATGCGACGGCGCGCTGATCCATTCCGAGAATTTTCAGGCGTTGGGGTTGATGCAGGAGAAATATCGGAAGCAGGTGAAGTGCATTTATATCGATCCACCGTATAACACGGGCGGAGATGGATTTGCCTATAAAGATAGTTACCAGCATTCGAGTTGGTTATCGAATATCCATAACCGATTAGCTTTAGCAAAATCCTTGCAAGCCGATGATAGCAGCATTTCCGTTTCTATTGACGATAACGAAGTGGTTAATTTATCCCTGTTATTATCGTCGTTATATGGAGATGCTTGCAAAATAGCCGACCTGATATGGCAAAAGCGATATTCTCCAGATATTCGCAAAGCAATTAGCGATGCACATGAATATATATTGGTTTACGCAACTGATCCTTTTGAATTCAAGGCAAAGCGTAATCTATTGCCCTTAGGAAATGACCAAATCAAACAGTTTTCTAATCCGGATAATGATTCTCGTGGATCTTGGAAGGCAGATAATTTTACGGCGCCTGGTTTCCGTCCTAACCAAATGTATGAAATAGAAACGCCAGATGGTCGAAAGCTTACACCGCCGCCGGGACGTTGCTGGATGGTTACGCAAGAAAACTACGAAAAGTTAAAAGAAGATAAACGTATTATTTTCGGAAAAGACGGTTCCGGCCGTCCTGCAGTAAAACGGTTTTTGAATGAAATGGAAGGCATGGTCCCATGGACATGGTGGGATCATCATTCCTCTGGGCATTCGCAAGAAGGCTTAAAGGAAGGTAGCGATCTTTTTTCCAGAGAAGGCACGTTTTCTACGCAAAAACCGACCCGACTCATTCAAAAATTACTGCATATTACGACTTCGAAGACGGCTAGTGTCTTTGACTTTTTTGCTGGTTCCGGGACAACTGCCCACGCAATAATTAATCTCAACCGTGAAGATAACGGTAATCGCAAATACCTTCTTGTTGAGCAAGGCGATCATTTCGACACTGTACTCAACCCCCGCATCCAAAAAGTAGTCTACTCAAAAGACTGGAAAGACGGCAAACCTGTTTCCCGACAAGGCATCAGCCACTGCTTCAAGTACCTGCGCCTGGAAAGCTACGAAGACGTGTTGAACAACCTGGTTTTCAAAGAGGATGCCGCCCGCGATACGGCCTTGGCGAACAATCCCGAGTTGCGCCGCGATTATTTGCTCAATTATTTCTTGGACGTGGAAACTCAAGGCAGCCAAAGCCTGTTGAACATCGCCGATTTTCGCGACCCGACCGCTTACCGAATGCGGATCAAGAAGCCGGGCAGCGGCGAGCAAAACTTGCAAACCATTGATCTGGTCGAAACCTTTAACTGGCTGATCGGCTTGTGGGTGCGGCACATGGCCGCGCCGCAAACGTTTTCGGCGGAATTCGCGCGAGAAACCGATCCCGACTTGCCGCAAGATCAAAACACCCGCTTGCGCTGTACGCGGCTGAAGCCGGTGGCCTTGGATGCCGGAGAATCCGGTGGATGCGGCTCGCGCCTTATCCACCCTACGTCCACGATGGATGACAATGGTAGGGTGGATAAGGCGCGAGCCGCATCCACCAAGCATCACGACCACGATGAACCGCGTTATTGGTTTCGCCTGATCGAAGGCTATACGTTGAAAGTGCCGGGCGACAATTCGTCGAAAATCCCGACCTTGATCGTCTGGCGCAAGCTGACCGATAACCCGGAAAAAGACAATGCGGTGTTGCAAAAATACCTGCTGGATAAGCTGCAAATCTCCCCGCGCGAACACACCTATGGCGCGATTTACATCAACGGCAGCCATACCTTGCCCAATCCGGTGATCGAAGGCGAACAAATCAAAGTGCGTCTGATCGAGGAAGCATTTCATACCGCGATGTGGTCCGGGGAATAAGGCATGACTGCAAACCAAAGACGAAGATGCCCGCAGGTCGAGATCGCGTTACGCCGGCGCGGCACAAAAAGCCTGTCAGAGCATGCGGTGGATACGCCTGACGGCTTATCCACCCTACAGGCCGCAGCTTCAGGTAGGGCGGATAAACGCTAGCGCATCCACCATTGGGCAGAATCGATGAGCGAATACCGCCGCTTATTTGTCCGCGGAGGCCACTACTTTTTTACTGTGGTTACCTATCAACGCCGGCCGGTGTTTTCCGAACCGACCCATGTCGATATTTTGCGGGCCGCATTTAAACAGGTGATGGCAGTACGGCCTTTGGAGATCGAGGCGATCGTGATCTTACCCGACCATCTGCATTGCCTTTGGCGCTTACCCAGCGGAGACGCGGATTTTTCAGGGCGTTGGCGGGAAATCAAAAAATATGTTTCCAAACGTATCGGTGATTCGGGAAGACGATCGGGCGAACGCGATGTTTGGCAGCGACGGTTTTGGGAGCATGCTATTCGCGATGAGAACGACTGGCGGCGGCATGTGGATTATATTCATTTCAATCCTGTTAAACATGGCTTGGTCAGCTCTCCTGGTGAATGGCCTTATTCATCATTTAGAAAATTTGTTTCAGCCGGTTGGTATGACGTTGGCTGGGGTGCCGGCGGATTGCCGGATAACATAAAAAACATCGATTGCGAGTGATTAAGGTAGGGTGGATAAGCGAAGCGCATCCACCATGGAAGGCAAATTTGGTGGATGCGCTTCGCTTATCCACCCTACATCGAGACGATTCAAATGGCAGTAAAACCCAAAGCCGTTAAAACCGGCGGCAAGAAGACCGGACAAACATTACCGTTTGCCGACAAGCTGATACTGAACCAATGGATCATGTCTTTGCTGGGCATCGATACTTTTGCCGAACATCAAGACGGCAACCGCCGGGTGCGTCCCATGCAGTTGCTGGCGAAACAACTGCGCGATTGCCGGGAAGGATTGGATAGCGATAACCTGCATTATTTTTATCAGCAATTGAAAAACCACTGGCAACCGGGCGCCACCTTGAGCCCGGCGGCACTGCTCAACTACGAGCAAAACATCGTCGACCATACGCTATGGCTCAACGAAGGCCGGGACCGGCCGATCGAATGGAAATATTACCAATGGCTGTCGTTGTTGTTTGCGGAAATTTATCTGCACCACTACTTTGCCGACCGCGATAAACTCTTGGAGCAATTGAACGATTATGTGCGGCGCTTTAATGACCATTGGCAAGCCAAGCAGTACAGCACCGGTATCAGCGAATACAGCGCGGACGAATTAAACAAACTGTGTCTGCAAAATGCGACCGGCTCCGGCAAGACCCTGCTGATGCACATCAACTATCGCCAGTTCGCGCATTACGCCAAGGAAGCAGGCAAGCATGACGCCGTGACACGCACCTTGTTGATTACTCCGAACGAAGGCTTGAGCAACCAGCATGAACAGGAGTTGAAACAGAGCGGTATAGAAGTATCGAGATTGGTGTTGGATAACAATGACATCGGTAGCACCGCCAATATCTTTGCCAGCGGTTACGGCCATTTGAGCCGGATCGATTTTATCGAGATCACCAAGCTGGGCGATAAGGACGGCCCGAATACCATCGCTACCCGCAACCTCGGCGATCAGAACCTGATTTTGGTTGACGAAGGCCATCGCGGCATGGGCAAGGCGGAAGAGGAAGGCTGGATGAAGCAGCGCGAACGGCTGGTAGAAAAAGGCTTTGCGTTCGAATATTCGGCGACGTTCAAAGAGGCGGTCAAAGCCGCGGGCAATGCCAAAATCGAAGAGAGTTATGCCAAAGCGGTATTGTTCGATTATTCCTACCGTTATTTTTATGAAGACGGTTACGGCAAGGACTATCGCATCTTCAATATTCCCAAAGCGCAAACCGATCACGAGTTTTTATACCTATCGGCCTGTTTGCTGAGTTTTTACCAGCAGTTGCGCTTGTACCGCGAACGCAAGCCTCAGTATGCGGCTTATAACATCGAGAAGCCGCTCTGGGTGTTTGTGGGTTCGAGCGTTTCCAAAGCAACCGAAAAAAATAAGAAAGGCGAGACGGTCGTTGATGACACAGTCTCCGATATTGTGCAGGTGTTGCGTTTCATTAACCGATTTCTGGCCGAGCCGCAGCAAGCCGTCAAAACGATCGAAACCTTGTTGCATGACAACGGCACATCGACCGGTTTGGTCGATAGGAACGGCCACGATATTTTCCACGGCGCTTTTTTGTTTTTGCGCAAGCAACTGCAAAAAGGCGAGAAGGCTGCCGAGATGCACGCCGACATCCTCGGCGCGTTATTCAACAACCGCGCCGGCGGTCAATTGCATGTTCTGCGTTTGAAAGGGGATAGCGGCGAGTTGGTTTTGAAAGCCGGTCATGGGGATAAGCATTTCGGCTTGATCAATGTCGGCGATGCGTTGGGACTGGCTAAACACGTACAAGAGTCCTGCCCGAATATTGTGTTGGATGACAGCGATTTTGTAGCCGCGCAATTCGCCGGCATCAAGGAATCGTCCTCGCCGATCAATCTGCTGATCGGCGCGAAAAAGTTTGTGGAAGGCTGGGATTGCTGGCGGGTTTCTACCTTGGGTTTGATGCGTGTCGGCCGCAGCGAGGGTTCGCAAATCATTCAGCTTTTTGGCCGGGGCGTGCGTTTGAAAGGCTATGAGTGGTCGTTGAAACGTTCGTGGGCGGTGACTCCCGTTAAACAACCGGAATATATTCATTATCTGGAAACCTTGAATGTATTCGGGGTGCAGGCCGATTTTATGGAGAAATTCCGCGACTTTTTGAAAGAAGAAGGCTTGCCGGCCAATGACCGCAAGGAAGTGTTCCAGATTCCGATGAACGTCACTTACGATTTTGGCCATAAATTGAAAGTGATCCGGCCCAAGCTGAAAAAAAGCGACGGCCGCGAATACAGTTTTACCCGCGACGGAGCGATGCCCTTACTCGGCGGGGTGCCGGAGGCGATGCGCAAAAACCGCATCGAAGCGGACTGGTATCCCAAGATTCAGGCAATCGTTGCGCAAGGTGTAAAATCGGGTACCGCTGCCGTCAATGCGAATGAAGCCGTTTTCAGCGAAGAGCATATTGCCTTTCTCGACATCAACAAGCTTTATTTCGACTTGGAGCAGTACAAGGCCAGGGAAAATCTGTACAGCCTGATCATTGTGCCGCAAGCCATCCATAGCCTGTTGAAACGTCATGATTGGTATGTACTTTACGTGCCGAAAAATCTGATGGCGATGAATAACTATGCCCATGTGCGCGTCTGGAATCAAATTGCCTTGGAGTTGCTGAAAAAATACTGTAAACGGTATTACTTGTATTCCATGGACGAGTTTATTCGGCCCCGGCTTGAAGTTCGGGAGTTGGATGCAAGTGACGGCAATTTGCCAAAGCCGGATGAGTCCTATCAATTGATCGTCGATGCCAGCGAAAAACAGTTGATAGGCGACATCGAAAAATTAAAAACAGAAATCGAACAGGCCGTACACTCGAAAAAGCCCAAACTGATCGAAGCTGGACAATTAAAAGCCTGCTTATTGGCTAATCATTTATATCAGCCGTTATTGTATGCCGAGAAAGGCTGTCCGATTTCGATTGCCCCGGTTTCGCTAAACGACAGCGAGAAGAATTTCGTCGTGGATTTGATGGGGTGGCTGGGAGCCAATGAATCCAGACTGCTCGAAAACAAAACATCCATTTTTCTGTTGCGCAATAAATCGCGCGGCAGTGGCATAGGTTTTTTCGAGGCGGGCAATTTCTATCCCGATTTTATCTTATGGTCGGTTAAGGGCGAACAACAGGTCATCGCCTTTATCGAACCGCATGGCATTACCCATGAAGGGCCGGAGCATGACAAGGTGCGTTTCCATAAAACTATTAAGGAAATCGAACAGCGCCTATCCGATAAGCATATTCGGCTGGAGAGTTTTATCGTTACACCGACCCCTTATCAACTGGTCGAGGCAATGGGATATGATCGCCAGCATTGGGAAGAGCGACATGTATTGTTTATGAATACGCCGGCTTATATGGAAATCCTGATGAAAAATATCACCCTCAACGGGTTTTAGTTAAGTGCGGCGGGATAAATATCCCGTCCGGCTAGTGGCTAGAGTCCGATATACTGCCGGCCGTTTTGTAGCGATCAAAAAGCGGCCGGCAAGGGCTCGAACGGGTAAAATATCGGATACTTCCCATTTTTTCAGCGCCTGTTTCGCCTCCGAATGAATCCAATATCCAATTTATCGACGAATCTGCACAACGGCTTGCGCCTGGCGTTTTTCCGCAAGCGCGGTCCGGAAAACTTCGTTGTCGGTCTCGACCCGTTTTTGCTGCTTCTGCTTGTCGATCTGCTGCTGGAAACCGGCTCCGGTTATCTACTGTATTGGCCCGATCCGGAGTTCCAGCTTTACGCGCTGCCGGTTTATACCTTCGAGCTGGCCTGTTTCCTGATGGCGGCTTGGTTGACTTCGAAGTTTGTCCGGCGCGAAAACGCGGCGCTACAGATCGGGGTTGTGGTTTACAGCTTGTCGCCTGCGTTGATTTTGCTGCAGACGGTGTCGCGTTATCTGAACGGACGGGAGTTCGAAAGCTGGCCCGATCTCGGCCCGTGGTTCGAGCGGCTGGCGGCGGTGTATCTGTTGATTCTGCTCGGGCGTGCCCTGTTTCTGGTTTGCGGGCGCTGGCGTTCCACGACCGCCGGCATGGCGCTGGTGCTGTTGTCGGCCGGTCCTGCCGGCGAGTGGTTCGCGGATTACCGCGATTTCTGGTATTCGCCCGAAGAACAGGAAGTACAGGACGGCGATCCGTATGCAAGGTACAAGGCGCTGGATGCCGAAAGGCTGATGTACCGGCAGCCGGTTCTGCTCGAAGAAACGTTGAGCCGGCTGCGCCCGGAGCGTAAAGGCCGCGTCGATCTGTTCTATCTCGGTTTCGCCAGCTATGCGACCGAAGACGTGTTTTCGATCGAGGCGGACTATATCAAACGGCTGTTCGACGAACGGTTCGGTACGGTCGGCCATTCGCTGAACCTGGTCAATCATCTCGACACGCTCGAAGACACGCCGCTTGCGACCGCGACCAATCTCGCCCAGGCCTTGAAACGCATCGGCCGGATTATGAACCCCGACGAAGACGTGCTGTTCCTGTACCTGACCAGCCACGGCGGCAGCGATCACAAACTGGCGGTCGAGTTTTGGCCGCTGCCGTTGAACGACCTCTCTCCTGAACAGCTGAAGGCGATGCTCGATCAGGCCGGCATCAAGTGGCGGGTGGTGGTGGTTTCCGCCTGTTATTCGGGCACGTTCGTCGATGCGTTGAAAGGTCCGCATACCCTGGTGGCGACGGCCGCGGCGCACGATCGGACCTCTTTCGGCTGCGGTTCGGAATCGGATTTCACCTATTTTGGCGAGGCGGTGTTCAAGCAACAATTGCAGAGCCGGTTTTCGTTGATCCCGGCATTCAAGGCGGCCGCGGCCTCGATTGCGGAGCGCGAGCGGTGGGAAAAACTGGAAGCCTCCCGGCCGCAATTATGGGTCGGTAAACCGATGGAGGCCCATCTTGCCGACCTGGAAAAATCGCTGACCCGTTTTCAATGCGAAGCTGGACGGAGGCAGGCGCAATGCGCCGAATGAGAGCCGGGATGGCGGTTCCGGCAAGATTCGGCGCACCGCCGGCTGAACGTTCCGAAAGCGGAGCGCCGGGATCGATGAAATGTGGGAACGGCGTCGAGCATTAAGGCAAACAATGTTACAATAGCGGCCTTCTCAATACGCCATCGTCCGCATTCATCCGTAACGGTTGCACTTTTCCGTCATTCAAGCCTCATTGCCGCCGATTTTTCTCTTTTACGACTTGCGGCAGCGTTGCAGGAAGCGCTGAACTATCGATGACTTCAAATCAGACCTCATTATTTTCAGGCCGGGCGCCATGCCGTATCATGCGCCCGCTGCCGGCTGCCTTTCGCCTTGGCTTTAACCGCGTCCGTCGCCTCGATGCTTTTTTCTGACTTGCGCAAGGATTCGCTGCCTTATTTTGAAAATACCGCCGCGTTGTTTTCATCGATGGCGGGCGAACCCTGGGCGGTTTTCCTGGACAGCGGCTATCCTGGCAATACGCGCGGACGCTACGACATCATCGCCGCCGAGCCGGTCTGCACCCTGGTCACGCACGGCGAGAAGACCCGGGTCGAGCGGGACGGGCGCTGCGAGGAATCGGGCGGCGATCCGTTCGATCTGGTCAAACGGGAACTCGGCAGCGTCGCGCGGCAGGATGGCGATTTGCCTTTCAAGGGCGGCGCGATCGGTTATTTTGCCTACGATCTGGCCCGGCGGCTGGAGCATCTGCAGGCGCTCGCGGCCGATCGGGAGCATATTCCGGAAATGGCGGTCGGGATCTACGAATGGGCGGTCGTGGTCGACCACCACGAGAAGAAAAGCTATCTGGCCGGCATCGCGCGCGATCCGGCCCGCTGGCAGCGCCTGATCGAACGCTTCGGCTGCCTGCCCGAAGCACATCCGGCAGCGCCGTTCCGGGTGCGCGGCGAGATCAGGACCAACATGGACAAGGCCGGCTATTTCCGGGCTTTCGACCGGATCAAGCATTATCTGACCGAGGGCGACTGTTACCAAGTCAATTTGTCGCAGCGTTTTTCGGCCGATTGCGAAGGCGATCCGTGGACCGCCTACCGGAAGCTGCGCGAGTTGAATGCGGCGCCGTTCAGCGCCTACCTGAACTTTCCCGAAGTACAAATCCTGAGCTCCTCGCCCGAGTGTTTTCTGAAGCTGACCGACGGCGTGGTCGAAACCAAGCCGATCAAGGGCACTCGCCCCCGCAGAGCGGACGAGCGCCAGGACCGCCGACAGATGCGGATTTTGCGGCACAGCCCGAAAGACCGCGCCGAGAATTTGATGATCGTCGACCTGCTCCGCAACGACATCGGCAAGACCTGCAAGCCGGGCACGGTCAGGGTGCCGAAAATCTTCGCGATCGAAACCTATGCGACCGTGCACCATCTGGTCAGCACGGTCACCGGCGTGCTGGCCGACGGCAAGCATGCGCTCGATTTGTTGAAACATTGTTTCCCGGGCGGTTCGATCACCGGCGCGCCGAAAATCCGCGCGATGGAAATCATCGAAGAACTCGAACCGAACCGGCGCGGCGTCTATTGCGGCTCGATCGGCTACATCGGCTTCGACGGCAACATGGACAGCAATATCGCAATCCGCACGCTGGTGCATTCGCACGGCGAGATCCGCTTCTGGGCCGGGGGCGGGATCGTGAACGATTCGGTCGCCGAAGAGGAATACCAGGAATGCTTCGATAAGGCGGCGGCCTTGCTCGATCTGCTCAGGCAGTTTGCGGATAAGCCATGATCGTGATCAAGCTCGGCGGCAGTCTCGAAGCGGCCGGTACGCTGGCCGATTGCCTCGCGGCCATCGAGCGAAAATTCGCAGACGGGGCGGTGGTGGTGCCGGGCGGGGGCCTGTTCGCGGACCGGGTCAGGGATGCGCAGCAACGCTGGCGGTTCGGTGATCCGGCCGCGCACCGGATGGCGATTTTGGCCATGCAGCAGATGGCGCTGCTGTTCAACGGCTTGAAACCGGATTGGCGGATCATTTCGCAAGTCGCCGATTTTGACCGCTTCACGGGCATGTCGATCTGGTCCCCGGATCCGGACGAGCTCGATCGGGCGGGCATTCCCGCCAATTGGAACATCACTTCCGACAGCCTCGCGGCCTGGCTGGCGGGACGGCTCTCGGCCGGGGAATTGATCCTGGTAAAATCCGTTGCGATCGACGCCGGCACAAGCCTTGCGGAACTGGCCGAGCGGCAGATTGTCGATAAGGCGTTTTGCGCGTATGCCCAAGACGCGCGTTTTAAAATAACTCTCATCAATCAAAGTACGTTGAATGGCTGCATCCAATAAACCGACGGACGGCGACTTAATGGCTTATGCCGTGTCGTTCATCCGGCGCTTATTCCTGAAACAAATCAAATCGGTCTATTACAACGCCCGGGAAACGATCGGCGGCGACCACAAGCGCGCGATCGTGGTGCATCAGGTCGAGCAGGCGTGCGTAAGCCTCAGGGAAACCCGCAACGAATTCGAGGACGCCCTGCAGCGCTTCAAGATGCTGGTGAACGTGAACGATGCGCTGCTCGAACACCGTTATCATCAGCTGAACCGGAAATACCAGTTCTGCCGAGCGAAATCCGAGGCGGTCAGCACGCGGATCCGGGCGATCGAAGAAGTCAGCGAGGCGCTGTTCGCCGAGTGGGAAAAGGAACTCGACGAATACAATAGCCGCACTCTCAGGAACCACAGCAAGCAACAACTCCGGCTGGCCCGGCAGAATTACGCCCGCCTGCTCAAGTCCCTGCGCACGGCCGAAGCGAAGATCCATCCGGTCCTGTCCGCGTTCAAGGATCAAGTCCTGTACCTGAAGCATAATCTGAACGCGCAGGCGATCGCCGCGCTGCAAAACGAATTCGTCGTGATCGGGGTCGACATCGCCCAGTTGATCCAGGCGATGGAGCAGACGATCGCCGAAGCCAGCAGTTTCGTGGCGATGCTGTCCGACCGGAAGGAAGCGCTGCCGGGTCCGCATCGTTAAGGATCGGGTCGATAATCATTTTTCGGTTACTTTGAACTCCGAGGCTTGTGTTTTGCAGGGCGGGGCATAATGGCGGCTGTGGAAACGACCAGGAAATTCTGGCTGGTCTTCAAACGTATTCTTTGGGCGATAACGCCTCCGACACTTTGATCCAGAGGCTTTCGAGCCGAGAACGGGAACGGACGCAGCCCGGTCTAATATATTAGATATTCCTTCTATTGGCATAGTCATTGCTTCTGTCTTCGTAAAGGCATAACTTCCCTTTACTGAATCTTTTCTTCGACATTTTTCGCAGGCAATCATGGCAATCAGCGTTTTCGACATTTTCAAGATCGGCATCGGCCCCTCCAGTTCGCATACGGTCGGACCGATGCGGGCGGCGATGGCGTTTGCGAACAAGTTGGAAGCGCAGGGCCTGGCGGCGAGAATCGCTAGGCTTCAGGTCGAGCTGTTCGGCTCGCTGGGCGCGACGGGCAAGGGGCACGGCACCGACAAGGCGGTGCTGCTCGGGCTGGAAGGCGAGGCGCCGGATCTGATCGATCCGTCGGTGATTCCGGGACGGCTGGCAGCAATTCGCGAAGCCGGCGCCATCCGCTTGTTAAAGCGCTATCCGGTGCGTTTTGATCAGCAGGCCGACTTGCTGTTTCACCGCAAGAGCCTGCCTTTTCATTCGAACGGGATGCGATTTGCCGTTTTCGACGAAAAGGGCGCAGAGCTTTTGCAGGCCGATTATTACTCGATCGGCGGCGGTTTCGTGGTAACCGGCAGGGAAGCGGCGGCCGACAAGCTGACCCGTCACGACGAACGTCTGCCGTATCCGTTTAAAACCGGTGCCGACTTGCTGAAGCTGTGCGCGGCGAGTCACAAGCCGATCAGCGCATTGATGATGCATAACGAACAAGCCTGGCAGGGCGAAAATCAGGTTCGGCAACAATTGCTGAACATCTGGCGGGTGATGCAGGCCTGTGTCGAACGGGGCATGCGCGAAGAAGGCATCCTGCCGGGCGGGATGAAAGTAAAGCGACGCGCGGCGAATCTTTACAAGCAGTTGATTGGCGAGATTCCGAGGCAGACGCCCGGCCTGCCGGTCGGAACGCTGGAGTGGGTGAACCTGTTCGCGCTTTCGGTCAGCGAGGAAAACGCGGCCGGGGGCCGGGTGGTGACCGCGCCGACCAACGGCGCCGCCGGCATCATTCCGGCCGTTCTGCATTATTACTGGCGGTTCTGCGAGGGCGCCGGCGAGGAAGGCGTAATCCGCTTTCTCCTGACCGCGGCCGCGATCGCGATTCTGTACAAGGAAAATGCGTCGCTGTCCGGGGCCGAAGTCGGCTGCCAGGGCGAAGTCGGCGTGGCCTGTTCGATGGCGGCCGGCGCGTTGGCGGAAGTCTTGGGCGGCACCCCGGAACAGGTCGAAAACGCGGCCGAAATCGGGATGGAGCATAATCTGGGCCTGACCTGCGATCCGGTCGGCGGTCTGGTGCAGGTGCCTTGCATCGAGCGCAATGCGATGGGCGCGGTCAAGGCGATCAATGCGGCGCGGATCGCTTTGCGCGGTGACGGCAGCCATTTCGTCTCGCTGGACAAGGTGATCAAGACGATGCGCGAAACCGGCGCCGACATGAAAACCAAATACAAGGAAACTTCACGCGGCGGGCTGGCGGTGAATCTGATCGAATGTTGACAGGTCGTTCGCGTCTTATGGATGGGATGGCTTGCGGTCGGTAATGTCCCGCATCCTGCGGAGGTTGGTTGCCGCTGCTGTTCTTGCAATAATGGCGTCCTTAGCGCATTCTCGCTTTGGGAATATGGCCTTCGTAAGGAAAACACGTTATTCCGGCAGAGCCTGCCCCGGTCAGGGATTGCCGAAATCCGGAAATCCAGGAGGGGTAGCTCTCATACTTCCCTCTCATCTGGATCTCGGCAATCCCCCTGAGCGGGACGAGGTTGATGACCCCGTTCCCCTCATTTGAAGACCTACCGCCAGCATAAAATCATCTTCTATGTTCGCGCGATGCTAAACGTTACGGAGGGGATAAATATCCTGTTCGGCACCGGTATCTTACGGGTTTAGCCCGTAGGGTACGCTGTGCGTACCATCCATGTCGAAAGGTACGCGCAGCGTACCCTACGGGGCAACGGCAGGGCACCCTTCAGAAGGTGAGGCATTCCCTACACGCGGTATGAAAATGCTCTAGCCGGCGGGACTGGGGTTGAACAGCCCGAACAAATCTTTCGGATCGGCTGGTTCCGGCAGTATTTCCAGCTCCTCGCCTGCAGAATATTCGGAAGCCAGTTCGTAAACCAGACGCAGGGCCGAATAATCTTCCAGCGCGAAACCGACCGAATCGAAAAGGGTAATCTCTTCGCGGGACTCGCGGCCCGGCTTGATGCCGGCCGCGAGTTCCCACAGCTCGGCATGGACGCGATCCGCCGCGCATTGCTGCACTTCGCCTTCGGCAAGCGATTGCGGCAGGTATTCGACCACGATCTTCACGGCTTCGAGCAGTTCCGCAGGCAGTTCGGTCTTGCCGGGGCAATCGCCGCCGATTGCGTTCAGATGGGTGCCCGGTGCGAGATCCTGCAAGCCGAATAACCGCTGCCGGCCGTGCGCGGCGGTGGCGGTGATCACGATATCGGCCTGCCGGATCGCCGCCCGGACCGAGTCGGCGGGAGTCAGGAGGAAACCCGAGTTTTCAAGATTGCGCGCGAATTTGGCCATAGCCTGAGGGGCTTTGTCGTAATACCGGATTTCCTTGAGCGGGAACAGCCGTTTGAAGCCCAGAACCTGAAATTCGGCCTGTGCCCCGGTGCCGATGATCGCGAGCGTTTCGGCATCGGAGCGGGCCAGGTACTTTGCCGCTAGCGCGCTGGCGGCGGCGGTCCTGAATGCGGTCAGCAGCGTCATGTCGGCAAGCAGCAGGGGATAGCCGGTGAGGGCGTCGCTGAACTGACCGATGGCGATCACGCTGAGTTTGCCGAGCGCGGTATTGCCGGGGTGGCCGTTCACGTATTTGAACGCGTAGTAACGGTCGTCCGCGCACGGCATCAGTTCGATCACGCCCTGGTCATAGCGGGTGGCATGGCGGGACGATTTTCGAAAGTCATGCCAGCGCCGAAAATCCTGTTCGAGCGCGGCGATCAGCCGGTCGAAAAAGCTTTCGATGCCGATCGCGGCGATCAGTTTTTGCATGTTGCGGGCGGTGATGATTTTCATGTGGAGCCTTTGGCGTGTCGAGTCCGTTAGGGCGGAAGCCAGTGGGGAGCTTTTATGGAAGTGATTTTACGACAACGGTCTTTGCGGGCGGGTTCAAACCGGACAGATTCCGGGAAGTTCTCGTGGAGCTTTGAGCGAGGGCGTTCGACATTTCGGCAGGACTCGCCGGGGTCATTGCCAGGATGGCCGATTTGCATTGGCCCGAGAAGAGGGGGGCATCAGGATCGGTCTTGTAGACCCCGATCTGTTGGGCTTCCTGGCGTCAGCCCAACCTACGCGGCTGAACCGAAAGCCGGAGAGAATTGCATCGACCGGGCTAAAGGGGTGGCCGGTAACGAGTGGGATCTTCGATGCCGGCGGCGTCAAAGCCGTTTTTGCGCAAGCGGCAGGCATCGCACAGGCCGCAGGCGCGCCCGTCCGGGGCGGCGGCATAACAGGATACGGTTTGGCTGTAATCAACATCTAAAGCCAGGCCGGTTTTGATGATGTCGGCCTTGCTCAATGAAATCAGCGGCGTGTGGATCGTAAAATGATCGCCTTCGACGCCGGCCTTGGTCGCCAGATCGGCCAGTTTCTGGAATGCCGCAATGAACTCGGGCCGGCAATCCGGGTAGCCGGAATAATCGACCGCATTCACGCCGATGAAAATATCGCGGGCGTTGAGCACTTCCGCCCAGCCCAGCGCGAACGCCAGAAAAATCGTGTTGCGGGCCGGCACATAGGTGGCCGGAATGCCGGCTTGCGGCGTGGTCGGCACCGGGATGTGGTCGTCGGTCAACGCCGAACCGCCGATCGCGCCGAGCCCCAGCGGAATGATTTTATGTTCGGCGACCCGATAATATTCGGCGATGCGCCTGGCTGCCTCCAGTTCCGCATTATGCCGCTGCCCGTAGTCGAAGCTGAGCGCGTGGCAAAGGTAGCCCTGGCTTTGGGCCAACGCCAGAACGGTAATCGAATCGAGCCCGCCGGAGAGCAGGATAATCGCTTTTTTTGGCATAGGGGATTATTTGCCGCGGGCGTCGGCCCACAGCAGTTTGTGCAGTTGAATCTGGAAGCGGACGGGCAGCCGGTCGGCAAGGATTTTTTCGGCCAGGTCGGTCGGGTCTTGCCGGCCCATTACCGGCGAAAACAGAATCTGGCAGCGTTCCGGCAGTTGGTATTCGTTTAGAGCGGCCTTCGACCAGGCGTAATCTTCTTCGTTGCCGATCACGAATTTGATCTGGTCTTTGCGGTCCAGAAACTGGAGGTTTTGATAAAGGTTTCGATCCAGTTCGCCCGAGCTGGGTGTTTTGAGATCCATCACCTTGACCACGCGCGGATCGACCTTCGAAATATCGAGCGCGCCGCTGGTTTCGAGCGAAACGGTGTAGCCTTTGTCGAGCAGGCGCGTCATCAGGTCGAGGCAGCCCGGCTGCGCCAGCGGCTCGCCGCCGGTAACGGTGACATACGGCGTGTCGTAAGCTTCGACCTGAGCGAGGATGTCGTCGATCGGAATCTTTTTTCCGCCGCTGAAGGCGTATTCGGTATCGCAGTAAACGCAACGGAGCGGGCAGCCGGTCAGCCGGATGAATACGGTCGGCAGTCCGACCGTATTCGACTCGCCTTGCAGCGAATAGAAGATTTCGGTAATGCGGAGAGAACTCACTGGCCGGAGATCGATTGCAGTTTTTCAGTCGCCAGGCGCGCGGCTTTCGTGTTTGGGAACTCGTTTACGACCCGGTTCAAATATTCGCCGGCTTTCGGCTTGTCGTTCAGGTCGATTTCGATGTAGCCGAGCTTCAACAGCGCGTCAGGCACCTTCGGATTGTCGGGATAGCTTTCCAGTACCTTCAGCAAGGCGGCGCGGGACGAACTGAAATCCTGATTGACCCGGTAGGCTTCGCCGAGCCAGTACTGCGCGTTGCCGGACAACGGTCCGGCAGGATTTTTGCCCAGGTAGGTCTTGAATTCCTCGATCGACTGCGCGGTACGGCCGTTTCTGAGGTCGTCGTAGGCCTGCTTGTATTCCAGGTCTCCCGATGCGGCGGCAGCGGATTCGGTCGGAGCGGGAGGAACGGCCGGTGGGGTCTGAGCGGCCCCGGCAGGCGCTTGGCCGGGTTCTGCCGGCTGCGCTTCGCCGGAAGGCGGCATGGCGTCCAGGTCGGCAGGCTGCTCTGCATCGCCGGCGTTTTCGCCGGCCGGCGCGTTGCTCGTGGCCGGCGTGCCGCCCGACGCCTTGCTTTCGAGATTTTGCATTCTTTCGTCAAAATCCGAATACATCGTGCTCAGCCGTTTTTTCAGCTCGGCGTTCTGATAAGACTGTTCCTCGACCTTGCCGGTCAGTTCGCGTACTTCATTTTGCAGTTGATCGATGCGGCTCATCAGTTCGTACAGAGTCTTGCTCGATGCAGCCGCCTGGGGGACGGTTTGCGGTATTGGCGGCGGAACGCTTGGATCGTTGACCACAGGAGCCAACGCGCAAGCATTCATCGATATGCCGCCGATAAGAGTCGCTAACAGCAGAGGACGCATGTTCATTTATTTGTAAACCAGTTCGACGCGGCGGTTGAGTTCCCAGGCCGATTCGTCGCTGCCGAACGCGGCCGGTTTTTCTTCGCCATAGCTGATCAAATCGAGCTGGCCGTCGGAGACGCCTTGCGCCCGCATCAGGTTTGCGACCGATTTGGAGCGGTTTTCGCCCAAAG
Organism: Methylomicrobium agile; assembly: GCF_000733855.1. NCBI lineage: Bacteria > Pseudomonadati > Pseudomonadota > Gammaproteobacteria > Methylococcales > Methylococcaceae > Methylomicrobium > Methylomicrobium agile. The sequence goes on along the minus strand of NZ_JPOJ01000001.1, from coordinate 204,428 downwards.
CGATGTTATATTCGCGCGATCCGCGCTCGTCGGCATGGCCTTCCAGAGCCAGCCGCTGGTTCGGATGGTTGACCAGGTAGCGGGCGTGCGCCGCGATGACCGGCTCGAAATCCGGCTGGATCTGGCTGCTATCCAGCATGAAATAAATCGTCGATTTGGACAGCGGATTGTTCGGGTCGGAAAATTCGGGGCCCAAGCGGCTGTTGCCGTAGCCTCCGGCGCTTGCCGTTCCCGAACCGAATTGCGAGCCGCCAAGACCGGCTCCGCTGTTAAGGCCGCCGGTCGACGCATCGTTAATGCCGCTGGCGCCCATTTGTGAGCCGTCGGTCAGGGCTTGATCGGCTTCATCATCGCTGCACGCGCTCAAAAACAGGGCGCTTATTGCTAAAGCTAAGAGTGTTTTATTTAATCTCATCGTTAAGGTCCCGAAAAATAAGGCAATAATTGTACAAGAAAAAGGAGGGGGCGCCAATTGGTCAATTCGGCCGGACCATGTACCGGGCGGATGGAGGGGCTCACATTTATCATCGGAAAAATCACCTTGTCCGGGCATTCTTCCGGATCGTAATGAAATGACCTTTATACCCTTTAAGGCAGGCTAAGTTCCCACGCCGGAGCGTGGGAACGGCGGCAAAATCTACGGGGACCAGGCCGGCTCTCTGACCGCGTTGCTGTCGAAGACGAGTTTTTGCTGCATCTTGCCGTCGAGCGATACGGCTGCCAGATAGCCGCCGCTGCCGCGTTGCGAAGCGTATAAAATCAAGTCTCCGTTCGGCGCGAAGCTGGGCGATTCGTCGGTCGGGCCGCCGGTCAGCACGTTGATCGTGCCGCTCGCGACATCCAGCACCGCAATCCGGTAGTCGTTGCCGTTACCGTGTACCATCGCGATGTTTTTTCCATCCGGCGAGAAACTGGCGCGCGCATTGTAACTGCCGGAGAAGGTGATCCGTTTTTCGGAACCGCCTTGACTCGAAACCCGGTAAAGCTGCGGTTTGCCGCCGCGGTCCGAGGTGAAGACGATGGTGCTGCCGTCGGGCGACCACGCCGGCTCGGTATCGATGGCGGTGCTGTTGGTGATTTTGGTCAACGAATTGTTGATCAGATTCAGCACGTAAATGTCCGGGCTGCCGTCCTTCGACAAGGTCAGCGCGAGCTTGCCGCCGTCCGGCGACCAGGAAGGCGCCCCGTTGATGCCGGGGAATTCGGCGACTTTCACCCGCTGCCCGGTCGCGAGCGTTTGGACATAAATTGCCGCGGTTTTTCTTTCGAACGAGACGTAAGCCATTTTGCGGCCGTCCGGCGACCAGGACGGCGACATCAAGGGTTCGGATGAAGCCGCGATCGTTTGCGGATTGAAGCCGTCCGCGTCGGCGACCTGCAGCCGGTGCGTCGCGGATGCGCCCTGGCCGCTGCTGGTGATATAGGCGATACGGCCGCTGAACACGCCTTTTTTGCCGATCAGTTTTTCGAAGATCAGGTCGCTGATGTGATGCGCGGTCCGGCGCAAATCCTGGGCGGAAGAAGTCATCCGGTAGCCGAGCAGCTGGCTGCCGTTATTCACGTCGAACAACTGGAACTGCACATTGTATTGGTTTCCGGCCGGGATCGCCTGGCCGATCACGATGTAGTTCTGGCCGACCGATTTCCATTGTTCGAACTGGATGGCTTCGGGTGACGTCGGACGCGCCGGCATGTATTGTTCGCTCATCGGCTTGAAATAGCCGCTGTGCCCCAGGTCGTTGCTGACGACGCTGCTGATGCTGATCGGCGCGGGGCCTTGCTGCGCGAACGGTACGATGGCGATCGGCAGCGCGCTTTCGATGCCTTCGGTGATTTCGATGTCCATTTCCGCGCGCAGCAGCGGCGCGAACAGACCTAACAAGCCGATGATGACGATTTTCTTTATTCTCTTCACGCGCAGACCTCTCAAAACACTTTCAAAATATTATCATGTGCAGGGTACGCTCTGCGTACCCTGCATCGACTTTCGAACTCGATTGGGCTCCAAAAAGGTACGCACAGCGTACCCTACCTGTGAGCTTTTCATCGTTTCCACGCTTCGGCGTGGGAACGCATTTGTAGGTTGGGTTAGCGATAGCGTAACCCAACATTGCCGTCTGCGATTTCGTTGGGTTACGGCTAACGCCTAACCCAACCTACGCAGAGCAGTGTTATATTAATAAGCGCCCCGGTCGGGATCGAAAGTGAACGTAAACGACCGGAAACTTTTCGCGAACACGTCCTTATCCTGAGGTACCGGCAACGGAGACGCCTTGTTGACCGCATTCTCGGCCGAGCGGTCGAAAATCTCGTCGCCGCTGGAGGCGATGACTTCGGCTTCGATCACGGAGCCGTCGGACATCAATCTGACCCGGATTTTGCATTTCAGGCCCGGCTTCATCGACATCGGCCGGATCCAACTGCGGTTGACCTTCAGCCGAATGGCCTGGATCGCCTTGGTGATCGCCTCCTGCGAGGCGGCAGCTTTAGCTTTCGCTTCCTGAGCGGCTTTCTCGGCGGCGGCCCTTTCCGCTTCGGCCTTGGCTTGGGCTTCGGCTTTCGCTTTGGCCTCGGCTGCAGCACGTTCGGCTTCCACCTTTGCTTTGGCCTCGGCCTCCGCTTTGGCCTTGGCTTTCGCTTCGGCTTCCACTTTGGCCTTCGCGGCGGCGGCTTTTTCGGCTGCCGCTTTTTCAGCCGCTAATTTTTTCGCTTTCTCGGCTTCAGCTTTGGCTTTCGCTTCCGCTTCGGCTTTTGCCTTGGCTGCGGCTTCCGCTTTTGCCTTGGCCGCTTTCTCGGCGGCCAGTTTTTTTACTTTTTCGGCCGCCGCCTTCTCGGCCTCGGCTTTCGCTTTGGCGGCTTTTTCCGCCTCGGCTTTGGCCTTTGCCGCCGTCTCGGCTTTTTCCGCAGCCAGTTTTTTGGCTTTTTCCTCGGCGGCTTTTTCCGCAGCCAGTTTTTTGGCTTTTTCCTCGGCAGCTTTTTCCGTGGCCAGCTTTTTAGCTTTTTCCTCGGCGGCTTTTTCCGCGGCCAGCTTTTTAGCTTTTTCCTCGACCGCTTTTTCGGCGGCGAGCTTTCTGGCTTTCTCCGCTTCGGCCTTGGCTTTGGCGGCTTTTTCCTGTTCGGCTTTCTCGGCTGCGAGCCTTTGCGCTTTCAGGTCGGCCAGTCTTTCGGCTTCCATCTTGGCTTTCGCTTCGGCTTCCGTTTTGGCCTTCGCAGCGGCGGCCTTTTCGGCAGCCAGTTTTTGTGCTTTTTCGGCGGCGGCCTTTTCCGCCTCCGCCTTGGCGGTGGCTTCCGCTTTTTCCGCTGCGAGTTTTCTCGCTTTGGCCTCGGCCTCCGTTTTTTCGGCTGCAAGTTTCTGCGCTTTCGCTTCGGCCGCCTTTTCCGCCTCGGCTTTTTCGGCGGCCAGTCTTTTCGCTTTTTCGGCAGCGGTCTTTTCGGCCTCGGCTTTCGCTTTGGCGGCTTTTTCCGCTTCGGCCCTGGCCGCCGCCTCGGCTTTTTCCTCGGCCAGTTTCTGTGCTTTCAGCGCGGCCGCTTTTTCCTGCGCTTTTCTTTCCTCGACGGCTTTTTCAGCCGCTTCTCTGGCCTTCGCCGCCTGAGCCTCCGCTATTGCGGCGGCTTTTTTCTGCATTTCGGCGGCCTGATCGACCTCGGGCGCCGGAGCCGGCTGTTGCTCCGGCGCGGGTTCGGGTTTTGCCTTGGCAGACGCCGGCTCGGGCGGTTGTTCGACGATCGTCGCCTGGATGATTTCCGGTTGCGGCGGCTCCGAGTTATCCGACAGCTTGAACAGCGTACTGAGGATGAACAGCAGCATGATCGAGATATGCAGCATCAGGGCCAGTACGAACGGCCAGGAGTATTTTCTCGTGTTCATCCCGCTCAGTTTTCTTCGGGCCGGGTCAGCAGGCCGACATTCGGTACACCGCTATTCTTCATGCCGGCCATCATCGTGACGACCGTACCGTAATCGACGTCTCTGTCGGCTTCGATCAGCACTTGCGTTTCGGGTTTTTCGGCGAGGACCGCCGATACTCTACCGTCGACTTCTTCGGGTTCGATAGGTTCCTGCTCTTTGTCGCAGCACATAATGAAATATTTGTAATCCCCGGCCGGCTCTTTGTGGATCGTGAGCACTAACGGCGGATCGTTCTTCGGTTCGACCACCGCCGATTCGGCTTCAGGAAGATCGACCTTGACGCCGGTCTGCAGCAGCAGCGGCGTGGTAATCATGAAAATAATCAGTAAGACGAGGGTGACGTCGATATAAGGGACGACGTTGATTTCGCTCATCGGCTTTCTGCGCCGGCCGTTTTTTCTGTTCATTTCTGGTGCGCCTGTCTTTGCAGTAATACGACGAACTCTTCGACGAACAATTCGTAGCGCCCGATCAGGCGGTCCAGATTGGTCGAAAAGCGGTTATAGGCGATCACGGCGGGAATTGCCGCGAACAGGCCGATCGCGGTCGCGATCAGCGCTTCCGCGATGCCGGGCGCGACCTGCGCCAGCGTCGCCTGCTTGACGTTGCTCAATGAGCGGAATGAATTCATGATCCCCCAGACCGTGCCGAACAGGCCGACATAAGGGCTGGTCGACCCGACCGTGGCCAGAAAAGGCAGATGTTCGTCGAGCCGGTCGAGTTCGCGGGACAATTCGATGCGCATGGCGCGTTGCGCGCTTTCGACCTGAACGATCGGTTCGACGTTGCCTGCCTGCCGCATACGGGAGAATTCCTTGTATCCGGCCAGAAAGATTTTTTCGATCCCTTCGGGTTCGAAGCCTTTGGCGGTCAGTTTGCGGTAAAGTTCGGCGAGGGCGACACCCGACCAGAATTCGGCCTCGAATTCGTCTGTGATCGTGATCGCGCGTTTGAGTTCCTTCCGTTTGGAAAAGATGAACGTCCAGGAGGCGAGAGAGGCCGAAACCAGCAGCGCCATCACGAATTGGACGACAACGCTGGCTTCCTTGATGAGGTGGAGGATCGATAAGTCAGTGTTCATTCTTCAATGGTTTTAAACAAATGTTGAGGAATCGCTTTCGGAGTCATCGCATTCGCATCGAGGCAGGCGATGCGGAAGATGCCCTTACATAAAATATCGTCGCCGCGCGTGATCTTCTGCTCGAAGACCAGGCTGGCTTTTTTGGCTTCAGTAAGCCGGGCGCCGACGAGCAGCAGGTCGTTGAAGCGGGCCGGTTTCAGATAATCGACCTGCAACGAACGCACGACGAAAATGATGCCGTAATCGGCCCTCAGCGCGTCCTGCTCATGGCCGAACGCGCGCAACATTTCGGTTCGGGCGCGCTCGAAAAAATTCAGATAATTCGAATGAAACACGACGCCGCCGGCGTCGGTGTCTTCGTAATAGACGCGAATCGGCCAATTGAATTTTTTTATAGGTTTATCGCCTTGTATCATGATAAGGTTAAATTTTTTTGATTCAAGCGCAATTTATTCAACGAACGGTACGGCCGTTTCGAGGCAGCTGAACGGAACCGAGAGGCCCGGATTCCGGAACGGTAGAATTATTCGAACAAATCCAGCGAAGTCCCGAGCCGATTGGGTGGCTTCAAGCCGAAATGCAGATAGGCGTTCTGGGTGACGATCCGCCCTCTCGGCGTGCGCATGATGAAGCCCTGCTGCAGCAGGTACGGCTCCAGCACGTCTTCGATCGTGCCGCGTTCCTCGCTGATCGCGGCGGACAGCGTATCCAGCCCGACCGGTCCGCCGCCGAAGTTCTCTATCATCGTCAAAAGCAATTTCCGGTCCAGCGCGTCGAAGCCGTTATGATCCACTTTCAACATGTCCAGCGCCTGAACGGCAATTTGTTCGGAGACGACGCCCGAGCCTTTGACCTCGGCGAAATCGCGCACCCGGCGCAGCAGCCGGTTGGCGATCCGCGGCGTGCCGCGCGCGCGTTTGGCGATTTCCAGCGCGCCGTTCGGTTCGATGGCGATGTTCAGGAGAGCGGCCGAGCGGGTGATGATCTTGGCGAGTTCGTCGATCGTGTAGAATTCGAGCCGCTGCACGATCCCGAAGCGGTCGCGCAGCGGCGAGGTCAGAAGGCCCGCCCGGGTCGTCGCGCCGACCAGGGTGAACGGCGGCAGATCCAGTTTGATCGAGCGGGCGGCCGGGCCTTCGCCGATCATGATATCGAGCTGGTAGTCTTCCATCGCCGGATAGAGAATTTCTTCGACCGCCGGGCTGAGCCGGTGGATTTCGTCGATGAACAGCACGTCGTGCGCTTCGAGATTGGTCAGCAGGGCGGCCAGATCGCCGGCCTTTTCGAGCACCGGTCCCGAGGTCTGGCGGATATTGACCGACATTTCGGCCGCGATGATGTTCGCGAGCGTGGTTTTGCCGAGCCCGGGCGGGCCGAAAATTAATACGTGGTCGAGCGCTTCCTGGCGCGCGGTGGCGGCCTTGATGAAGATTTCCATCTGAGTGCGCAGTTCTTCCTGGCCGATGTAGTCGGCCAGCTTTTTCGGGCGGATCGCGCGGTCCTGCCGCTCTTCGTCGAGCCTGCTGTGCGGCGTGATCAGGCGGTCTTTTTCGATCATCGCGCCGCACCCTGCAAGGCCAGCCGGATGATGTCTTCGCAGCGTTTGTCGTCAGTCGCGACGTTCTGCACCATTTTGGCCGCATCCTGCGGCTTGTAGCCCAATGCGCACAGGGCGCTGATCGCTTCCTGTTTGGGCGAGTTACCGGACGGACCGACCTGGATGCCGATATCGAGCGGGGCGCCCCCGCCAAATTCGGGCAGCCGGTCGCGCATTTCGATGATCAGGCGTTCGGCGGTTTTTTTGCCGACGCCGGGCAGGCGGACTAAAGCCTGCGTATCATTTTCGTGAACTGCGCGCTGGAACTGATCCGCGGTCAGCCCGGACAACAGCGTCAACGCCAGCTTCGGGCCGACGCCGCTGATCTTGATCAAGCTTCGGAACAAGGTCCGATCGGCTTCGCTGGAAAAGCCGAATAAGCTATGCGCGTCTTCGCGCACGACCAGATGCGTATGCAGTTTGACTTCGCTGCCGACCGCCGGCAGATTGTAAAACGTGGTCATCGGTGCTTCGATTTCGTAGCCGACGCCGTGTACGTCGAGCAGCAGCAGGGGAGGGGCCTTGTGAGCCAGAATGCCGCGCAAGAAGCCGATCATCGCGTCGTGCTCCGGCGAATCCGCAACGCGGTCTGACGGTGGTGCGAATGGCACAGGCACAGTCCCAGTGCGTCGCTGGCGTCGATTTGCAGTTCGCCCTGGATGCCGAGCAGAATTTTGACCATATGCTGCACCTGCGTTTTCTCCGCGTTGCCCTTGCCGACCAGCGCCTGCTTGACCTGGCGGGCCGCATATTCGAAGACCGGCAGATCGGCGGTCTGCACCGCGCAAATCGCCGCCCCGCGCGCCTGGCCGAGCTTCAGCGCCGAATCGGCGTTTTTGTGCATGAATACCTGTTCAATGGCCATTTGTTCGGGCCGGTAAACTTCAATGATTTCGAGTACCGAATCGAAAATCTGTTTCAACCGGTCCGGAAAATAATCGGCCTGAACCCGGATGCAGCCGCTGGCTATGTAGCGGCAGTCGTTCAGTCCCTGTTCGATGATGCCGTAGCCGGTGATGCGCGAGCCGGGGTCGATGCCGAGAATCCGGACGGTCTGGCTCTCTGTGTCATTGGAATTCAAGAGGGGTCAGCCTGCGAACTGGGCCATGATTTCTTCGCTGATGTCCGCGTTCGAATAGACGTTCTGCACGTCGTCGAGATCTTCCAGGCGGTCGATCAGGCGCAGCATTTTTTCCGCGTCTTCGGGACCCAGTTCGGTCTGGGTCGAGGCCTGCATGGTGACTTCCGCGTTGTCGGGGGTGAAGCCGGCCGCGATCAGCGTCTCCTTGACGGCCAGATAGTCTTCGGGCGAGGTCATCACGTCGATCGAGCCGTCGTCGTTGGTGACCACGTCATTTGCGCCGGCTTCCAGCGCGGCTTCCATTAGCGCGTCTTCATCGGCGTCTTCCGCATAACTCAGCATGCCGGTCTTGGTGAACAGATAGGCGACCGAGCCGTCGGTGCCGAGGTTGCCGCCCGCCTTCGTGAATGCATGGCGGACATCGCTGACGGTGCGGTTGCGGTTGTCGGTCAGGCACTCGACCATCACCGCGGTGCCGCCGGGGCCGTAGCCTTCGTAGCGCACTTCCTCGTAATTCACGCCTTCCTGTGCGCCTGATGCCTTTTTGATCGCATTATCGATCGTGTCGCGGCGCATGTTCGAGCCGAGCGCCTTGTCGATTGCGGTGCGCAAGGTCGGATTGCTGCCGGCGTCGGGACCGCCGGATTTGACCGCGACGGTGATTTCGCGCAGCAGCTTGGTGAAGATCTTACCGCGTTTGGCGTCCTGTCCGGCCTTGCGGTGCCGGATGTTAGCCCATTTACTGTGTCCTGCCATTGTTTTCTCTAATCATTAATCTTTAAAACTAACAAAAACTGTAGGGTACATACCGCATACCATTTTGGGTGTTTTCCGTCGCGGGGAGAGTGATTTAAGGTACGCGGTGGGTATCTTGATAAAATCTCATTGTGCATTAGGCGTGCGAATTACGTTGTCCCAAACCTTCCGCAATGAAAGTAAGTACCAGCGTATTCAGGCTAACGCCTTCCTGCTTTGCGCGGGCGGATAATTTCGCATGCAGTGACTTCGGCAATCGCTGCACGAATTTTCCGGACTCGCCGCCGCTGTTCGGCAGCGGAACAGGCCGGCCGCCTTCGGCGTGTGCCAACATCCAACACCGGAATGCATCTCTTCCTTCCAGAATCGCCTCTTCCGGGGTTTCTCCATCCGCCATGCAGCCCGGCAAATCCGGAAACGTGATCAAAAATCCGCCGCCATCTTCCGGAGATAAAGGGCGGACTTCAAAAGGATAATCGTCGAAATCGGGAATATTCATTGTTCATCTCCTGCATCGATTAATTCGATCAAACGCCGCACATAAATCGGTTTAATGGGCTTATGCGCAGGAACGCTAACTGCAAAGTCAATCCCTTGTTTTTGAAAAATCACGTGGCTGCCGCCCGGTTTGCGTATTATCAGTTGATGCTGTTTCGCCACGGACTCCAGATCTTCAATCCGCCAGTCGCGGGGATTGGCTCGCATCTTGTCGAGGGTTTTGCCGGCTTTGCTCATTTATAGACATTTTTAACTACAGAATATGTCTCAACACCGCCGCCAAACTCGGTCCGTTCACGAAATGGTCGGCCAGTTCGCGGACGACGGGCCGCGCGGCAACACCGCCGAAACCGATCACGCTGACGCCGTCCTGCTTGGCCTCCATGTCGGTCTTGCCGTCGCCGATCAGCACCAGCGGCGTTTCCGGACGTTTGAGGTCCCGGCAGATTTGCGCCTTGCCGCCGGTCCGGGCCAAAGGCGAGGTTTGGTCGAAATCGCGGTAGCCGCCGTCGGCGTTGAAATAGATGTCGACCGCATGTACATGGTTTTCCGGCACGCCGAGAAACCCTGCCAGCGGCAGGATCGCCTGGCGCAGGCCGCCGCTGACGATATGGACTTCCTTGCCGTGCGCGGCGAGCGCCGAAAAAACGTCCGCCACGCCTTCGACTATTTCGGCGATGTACAGCCCGGCCAGCCAGTCGATGCTGTCCGCATCCGGCCGGATCAGCGACAGCCGCTTTTCGTAGACCGCTTCGAGCGGCACTTCGCCGTTCATCGCCGCGTCGGTCAGCCGGGCCATCGCTTCGCCGATGCCGGCGCGTCCGGCCAGCTCGTCGATGCCTTCGATCCGGCTTAACGTACTGTCGCAGTCGAAACAGACGATGCCGAAACTCATAAGTTGATCTGGGTGACCTGCTGCACCGGCGGCACGTCGTGCAGTTGTTTCAGCAGGGACTCGGGAACCGGTTCGCTGACGCTGATCACCGCCATCGCCTGCTGCTGGCTGTCGGCGGTGCCGACCTGCATTCGGGTGATGTTGATGTTCGCATTGCCGAGCACCGCGCTGATCGCGGAAATCACGCCCGGCCGGTCGTCATGCCGGGTGATCAGCAGCGTGCCTTCCGGTACCACTTCGATGTCGAAATGATTGATGCCGATCAGCCGGGGATGATGGCCGCCGAGCAACACGCCCGCCGCGCTGATGTCCTGGTTCGTGCTGTGCCCGGTGACCCGGATCAGCGACACGTAGTCTTCGGTTTCGGTAGTTTTCGATTCGATCAGCGAAATGCCCTGGCGTTTGGCGATGTTTTCGGCGTTGACCCGGTTGACCGGCGTCGAGAACTGATCGGCCAGCACGCCGACCAGGGCCGCGACCGAGATCGGGCGCGTTTCGACTTCGGCCGCGCGGCCGAAAAGGGCAACTTCGAGTTTTTCGATCGGTTGAGTGGCAAGCCCGACCACGACCTTGCCCAGTTTGGTAGCAAGGTTCATGTAGTCCTGGGATTTTTGCAGTTCTTCGGCGGACAGCCGCGGCAGGTTGATCGCATTGATCGCTTCGCCGGTCTGCAGGAAGGTGACCGCCTGACGCGCGATTTCGACGCTGACCGCGACCTGCGCTTCGGAGGTGGAAGCGCCCAGATGCGGCGTGAAGACGATATTGTCGAGTTCGAGCAGGGGAGATCCGGCCGGCGGTTCGTTTTCGAACACGTCGAGCGCGGCGCCGGCGATTCGGCCGTTCTTCAGCGCCTCGTACAGCGCACCTTCGTCGATCAGGCCGCCGCGCGCGCAGTTGATGATCCGGGCGCTCCTTTTCATCATACCGAGCTGCTGGGCGCCGATGATGCTCTTGGTCTTTTCGATCAGCGGACAGTGCAGGGTCAGGTAATCGGCGCGGCTGACCAGCTCGTCCAGGCCGACCGGTTCAACGCCGAGATCGGCGAAGATTTCGGGCGCGACGAACGGATCGTACGCGATCACTTTCATGCGGAGCCCGTGGCCGCGCTGGGCGACGATCCGGCCGATCGTGCCGAAGCCGAGGATCGCCAGCGTTTTGTGCGCGACTTCCGCGCCCATCAGCTTGGAGCGTTCCCATTTGCCGGCCCGTACCGAGCTGTCGGCGGTGGGCAGCTTGCGGCTCAGCGACATCATGTGCGCGATCGCCAGTTCGGCGGTCGTGGTCGCGTTCGCATCGGGCGTATTCATCACGATCACGCCCATTTCGGTCGCGGCCGGAATGTCGACGTTGTCGACGCCGATGCCGGCGCGGCCGATCAGTTTCAGACGCTTGGCGGCCTGCAGAACTTTTGGGGTGACCTTGGTATCGCTGCGGATCAACAGCGCGTCGAAATCTCCGATAATGTTGCACAAGCCGTCTTCGTCGAGACCGGTTTCGATGTGAACCTGGATGCCGGATTGTTCGGTCAGGTAATTGATGCCGGCTTCGGATAATTTGTCGGAGATGAGGATTCTTTTCATGTCGATGATGGCCGCAGGGATACGTACTTAAAAGGCGCCATTCTAGCAGATTTGCCCGGCTCCCGGTATGGGCTTTGAAACAGGGGCTCATCACCTATCACTTTACCCCGTTCCATAAAAGGCGGGCAAAGGGATGCCGTTTTGCAGGCAGCGCTTCAGTCGGCGCAGACCGCGGATGAACCAGGAGACCAGGCTGCGGCGGAGTTTCCTGAAGCTCCAATGGTCGGGGTCACTTTGTTCCCCGGTTTTTTTTCGAGCGGCGTCGGACGCGCCAGGGCGTCGTCCTGGCCGACGCGGACGCACCAGTACATCGCCAGCGCCATGATCAGGACCAGTCGCTCCAGGCGGTCCGCGTGCCAAAGCTGTGAGCTCCCCAGGTCGAAGCCCCGGCCCTTGAAGTCGGAGAACATCGGCTCGATGGCCCAGCGCGCGGCATAGTCCAGCACCGACGCCCGCGACGGAGGGCAGTCCATCGCGATGATCCAAGGGTCTGGATGCCCGGCTTCGTGGAGGATGCCCAGGTTCGTCATGAGCCCCTGTGTGAACAGCCTCACCCCCGACAGATAACGTTCCGCCACGCCTTGTGCCAACTGACCGGTGATGGTCTCGTCGCCATGTCCGGTGTCCGCCAGCACGTTGCCTTTCAGCCGCAGCCGGTAACCCCAACCGTGGGTCTGGACCCAGCCGAACAGAGCGGCTGAGGGGTAGAACCGGTCCGCCGAGAGCAGCACCTGCGCCCCCGCAGGCAGCCAGGCCCGCACCTGCTCCAGCAGCCTTTGCTGACTCTCGAAGCCGATGTTGGCCGGCCCCGCCTCCGCCCGCCAAACTAAGGGCAGCGCCCGGTCGCCGACCCTCAGGGCCACCACCAGCAACGCCATCCGGTCGCCCAAGTCAGTCTGGTCCATAGCCAGCAGCACGGTCTGGCCGTTCCGCGCGGCCTTAGCCAGCGCCTCCCGTGTGAACGGCTCCATCACCCTCGGGGCGAGCAGCAAGGGATTCTTCAGCAAGCGCCTCAGCCATTGTTCGCGCATGTCCTGCCGCTCGGTCTCCAAAGGCAGCAGATTGGCCAGTTCCACGGTGTTCGGCGTCTGGCCTTCGATCATCGCACCCACGGCCAGCGCCAATTTCCCTACCACCGTCTTGCGCAGCCTCGGAAGTGCCCCCGCAAGCCCGTGCTCCACTTCATTCGCCAGTTTTCTTACAGTTCCCAAGCTTACCTTGAATCAAAAGTTGCAGAGGGGGATAGTTTATCTGAAACTGATAGGTGATGAGGAAACAGGGGCGAAAATTGCGTCGCCGGTATGCAGCGGGCGCACGCCTTCCGTATTGCTTGGGCGACTATTCGCCCGGCTTCGGGCGGGATTTGGTATAATCGGAAATTTCGAAAGGCAGGCGGGAAAGGGGTTTGCGATTGTTCAGGGCGAGAGGGTTGTTCGGTTTGCCGGTGCTGGTTCTCGCCGCATGGCTTATCGGGTTGGCGCTGTCCAGGATGGGCGGCACGGCGCCGGACGTGGTGTTCACCACGATTACCGGCAAGCAGGCCGCTTCGCATGCGTGGCGCGGCAAGCCGGCGATCGTGACCTTCTGGGCGACCGATTGTCCTTCCTGCATGCTCGAGATTCCGCATTTGATCGATCTGTACCGGCGGTTCCATCCTCAGGGGCTGGAAATCATGGCGGTGGCGATGGCTTACGATCCGCCCAGCCATGTCGTCGCAATGACACGGGATAGGCAACTGCCCTATGATGTGGCGCTGGATCTTAACTCGGCGCATGCGTTGGCGTTCGGCAATGTGCAATTCACCCCGACGACTTTTCTGATCAGTCCCGAGGGCAAGATCGCCGAAAAATCGGTCGGCGTTTTCGACTATTCCGCGTGGCAAAGCCGAATTGCCGCCATGTTGAACAAAGGATGAGCCATGCTTTGGTTGAAAGCCTTTCATTTGATATTCATGGTCACCTGGTTCGCCGGGCTGTTTTATCTGCCGCGCCTGTTCGTTTACCATGCGCTGAGTTCGGACAGCGTCAGCCGCGAGCGCTTCAAGATCATGGAACGCAAGCTGTATTACGGCATCATGACGCCGGGTATGCTGTTGACCCTGCTATTCGGCGTCTGGATGCTGGCCGATTACGCCTGGGCGCTTTACCGGAGCAGCGGCTGGCTGCATGCGAAACTGGCCTTGCTGACGCTGTTGGTCGGCTATCACGGTTTATGCGGCAAATGGCTCGCCGACTTCAAACACGGTCGTAACTCTCATAGCCACGTCTATTTCCGCTGGATGAACGAAGTGCCGGTGTTGTTCCTGTTCGGCATCGTGATTCTGGCCGTGGTCAAACCTTTTTAACCGCTATTTTTTTATCCATGAAACACATTATTACCCTGTCCGGCGACATCGGCAGCGGCAAGTCTTCGGTCGCGGCAGAACTGCAAAAACTGACCGAATTCGATATCATCGGCACCGGCAAAATTCAGCGCGCGATTGCGGAACGGCGCGGCCTGACCACGCTCGAACTGAACAAGATTTCGGAAACCGACCGCAGCGTCGACGACGAGATCGACAACTACGTGATCGAAACCGGCAAGACCCAGGACCGTTTGATCATCGACTCGCGGCTGGCCTGGCATTTCATTCCGGCGGCGTTCAAGGTGTATTTGTCAGTCGATCCCTTGATAGGCGCGGAACGGGTGTTCGGCGCGGGGCGCAGCGACGAGCACAATCCGTCGCTGGAGGCGACGTTGCAGAACAACCTGAAGCGCCAAAGCTACGAAGACCAGCGCTTCTACAAGCTGTACAACGTGCATTTCAGGCTTTACCGGAATTACGACCTGGTCGTCGATACGTCTTATACCGCGCCGGAAACGATTGCTCGAAAGATCTATGCATGCTTCGAGCAGCGGAATCAAGGGGGAAATTTTCCGGCGCTCTGGCTCGATCCGCGCAGACTGTCGCCGACGCATGCCCCGGCACCGGAGGCGGCTGGGCAGGCGAATCCGGATTTCGACTTCAGCCGGCCGATTTCGGTATTCGTCCACGATGGCCTGATCTATATCGCTAAAGGCCATAAAAAAGCGCTGGCCGCGCGCCGGGCCGGTATCGATCTTTTGCCTGCGCGCATTCTGACCGAAGAGATGGCGGATCCGAAACGCCGATTCAGTGAACTTGCCGTCGCGGTGCCGCCGTCGGTCCGGCAAGCCTGGGAAGCGGAGATGGGGATCGGCGTTTAACGCCATGCGGCTTTAACCGCAGCCGGAGCCGGCAAACGGACGTTGATGCCGTTTGCCCGCTCCGGCAACCGGAAAGGCGTTTTCATTGAACGCCTTTTCTTTTATCCGCCGGGCTTCTTCAGCATTTTCCTGACTTCGCCCAGATGCATTTCTTCCTGCGCGATCAGCCTGCGGGCATATTCCTCAAGCAGGACATGGTGGCCTGCGACCAGGTCGAGCAAGGTATTGTAGGCCGACAGCGCCAGCATCTCATGGTCGAGCGACTCGCGCAGGATGTCGCCGACGTCATGCCTGTGGGTTTCGAGCAGCGGTCCGATGCCGAGCGAGGGGTGCGCGTCCAGCAGGGTGATCAGTTCGCCCGCTTCGTTTGCATGCCGCAGCGATTCGGCCGCCTGATCCCGCATCCAGCCGACGATCGGTATGCGCCCGAAGCCGACCACCATCAATGCATAGTGGGTATAGCGTACCACGCCGGCCAGTTCGGTTTCCAGAATCTTGTTCAGCACCGTGACGACTTCGTCTTTATCGAATCCGTTATGAGTCATGTTTGCCTCCAAAAGCCATATGAGGGAAGCTTAACTATATCGGTTTTGGCGGAATTTTGCGACTTCGGCGCGTCAGCTACGGCCGGCAATCGCCGATCCGAGTTGCCGAACCGGTAAGTGGGGTTCCGCCGGCGTTGACTTGCGCGCCGGTCGTGTTATAAAACCGGAATTTTGTACGACAGGACGCCCGATGACCGACTCACGCTGTTATGTGCTCGCTGTGCAATTGAACGATCCGGCTCACTTTCTCGCGGTGTTCGGGGCGGCGGTCGTAGAAGTCGCGCATGCCGATTTGACTCGCGGCGTCGAGGAATTCTGCGGACGGTTGTTGAGCCGTTATCGGCGCTGCGGCGAGGTTGCCTCTCCCGAGTTCGGCCGCTGGTACTGTCTATTCGCCGAGAAAGCGTCGCTGATGCGGACGGACATGGAGGAGCAGCGGCCGGTATTGCGGGAAATCGGCGCGGTGATGATGCACGAACTGCTGATCGGCTGTTTCGGCCAGGCCACCGGCAGCCGCCAGGGATTCAATCTGGTCATTGCCGAGACCGATGCGGTGGATCCCGAATCGATCGAAAGCGCCGTGAATCAGGCATTGAGCGAGGAAACCGGCGCCAGCCTGATGCGGGCCGACGTCTCCGAAGATTATTTACGGCAACTGGTCAACGGCGGCGGACTGCTGAGTTATTTCCAGCCGATCGTCGAACTGCAGAACGGAACCACGGTCGGCTACGAGGCGCTCACGCGCGGGCCGGTCGATTCGGCCGTGCATCTGGCCGACGGCTTGTTCGGCGCGGCCCGGTATCACCGGTTGACCGACGTGCTGGAGCTGGCCTGCCTGCGACGGGCGATAGAGTGGCTGAAGGCGATCCCCGAACCGTTATGGATCTCGGTAAACCTGGGACCGGCGCTGCTGATATCGCCTGAATTCGGCCAGTTCGTCCGCGACCCCAAGATCGCGCCTTTGCTGCCGCGCGTGGTGTTCGAGCTCACCGAGCATGTGCCGGTCGCTTCGGTGGCGGGGCTTCATGATGCGGTCAGCGGCTTGCTGCCCTCGGGTCTGCGCCTCTCGCTCGACGATACCGGCTGCGGTTTCTTCGATTTGACTACGGTCGAGACGATGCGCCCGGAAATCGTGAAGCTCTGCATCACGGTGGTCAGCCGCATCGGCTGCAGCGCCGAAGTGGATAGCGGGATGCAGAGAACCATTCATGCCGTCAAACGACTGGGTGCCTTGATCCTGGGCGAGGGCGTGGAGAACGTCCATCAGGCCGAAGTCCTGAAACGCAGCGGCGCGGCGTATGCGCAAGGCCATTACTTCGGGCGTCCGAAGCCTGCGATCGAACTTTTTCCTTTGTAGCCTCAAACCTTGATGATTGCATGATTCCTCCTTCTGATGCGATGCCCTTCCTGTACCCTTTTTCCCTGTTGAATTATCTTCCCATGATCGCGATATTTCAAAGCCAATCAGAACTTCATCCAACTGCAGGCCGCCTGGAATGAAACCGAGGAACACGAGGAACAGGTTTCTGCGGCGCGCCGAACATACAACGCCTCGGTGATGAGCTATAACAATGCCTGCGAACAGTTTCCGACGAATCTTCCGGCCGGCATGATGAATGATTCCCTGAAGGCCTATATCGAGATTCCCGAAGAAAGGCAAAATATCGACGCCAGGGAATTGTTCGCAAGCTGAGCCCGATCCGCCTTTCCCGTAAAAATGCCCGATGCCTATGAATTCGGCCGAAGATTTTATCAAGCGTTACCGCGATAACCTGGCGCCGGTATTGCGCGATCTGGAGCCG
Source organism: Methylomicrobium agile (assembly GCF_000733855.1). NCBI lineage: Bacteria > Pseudomonadati > Pseudomonadota > Gammaproteobacteria > Methylococcales > Methylococcaceae > Methylomicrobium > Methylomicrobium agile. Next base: position 187,458 of record NZ_JPOJ01000001.1, on the reverse strand, counting down.
GGACGTAAAGCGCTGCTGGCGCTGTTCTGGACCGGCGTCGTGTTTTTGCTGGCGAGTGCGCCCGGCTTCGTGTTGCTGTTCAGGACCGGCCAACCCGTTTATTTAGTGGCGGCGGCGCCGTTTGCGGTTGCCGCGCTTTATCAGTTTTATCGTTTCAGCGAAAAGAAAAAAGACTATACGGCCGAATTCAAGAATGGCGTGATTCGCGAACTGGTTGCATTGATCGACCCGCATCTCGATTATTATCCGCACCGCCATATCGGCGAAGACGATTACCGGGAATCCGATATTTTCAGAAGCCGGATCGATCGTTTCGAAGGAGACGATCTGGTCGAAGGGGGGCTCGGCGCGACCCGCCTGCGTTTCTCCGAACTTTGGCATCAGGAAAAACATGAAACGACCGATTCGAAAGGACGGCGGCAGACGCGCTGGGAGACCGTTTTTAAAGGCATTTTCTTCATTGCCGATTTCAACAAGCACTTTCTGGGCAAAACTTATGTGGTGCCCGATGCCAGAGAAAACATTTTAGGGATCGGCAGACTCTTCGAAAAATGGAGTTTCGGGCACGGCGAGCTCGTCGCACTGGAAAATCCGGAATTCGAAAAGCTGTTTACCGTGTACGGCACCGATCAGGTCGAGGCCCGCTACATTCTGTCGCCGTCGCTGATGGAACGGCTGGTCAACTTCAGGAACAAGGCCGGCACTCGGGTCCATATTGCCTTCATCCATTCGAAATTGTTCCTGGCGCTGTCGATCAATAAAAACCTGTTCGAGCCGAAGATTTTTTCGAGCGGCGCGCAGTCGGGGTATTTGCGGGAATATTTCCGCTATCTAGCGCTGGTCGCGGGGATCGTGGACGACCTGAACCTGAATCTGAGGATTTGGGGGAAGGTTTAGGAGTTGTTTGTTGTAGAGCGGATTAGACGCGCATTTTATTCGGACTCTCAGCTCTGAAGGCTTTTACCGCGCGTCGTAATCCGCCGTATGAAATCGCGCTTGGACATGGCGGATTACGACGCGCGTAGAGCTCTCCACATACCGGAGAGTTTACCGAATGGCGCGTCTAATCCGCCCTACAGCTATTACATTCCCAGGCCGGAGTATGGGAACGATTTCTAGAGCATTTTCATATCGCGTATAAGGGCGCACTACCGTTAAGTCAAGCCGTCATCTCGGCAGGGATTCATGCCAGGCTTTCCTGCCTGGCCCCCTTCGGGTCAATGCAAATCTGTTCCAGACAGATTTGTGCCGAGATCCAGACTGCAGGGATGCATTAAAGCTTGCCATCCCTGGCTTCTGGATTCGGCAACCGCTCCCTGCGTTGCTCTATCTCCTGCATCCATGCAGTCGTCCGGTAATCCCTGCCGGAATGACGAGTTTCCCCCTCACTTTGCGGCATGGCTTATGACCGTACACCCAAAACGAAAATGCTCTAGTGGGTGGAGGAGCGATCAAACCGCGTTGCGGATCCGCTCCATCGCTTTTTCCAGATTCGCCATGCTGGTCGCGATCGAAATCCGGATGTGGCCAGGCGTGCCGAAGGCGGAACCCGGCACCAGCGCGACGCCGGCCTTCTCGATCAGGTATTCCGAAAACGCCAAGTCGTCGTCGATGCCGTCCAGGCGAGCCAACAGTTTCTCGATGTTCGGAAACACGTAGAAAGTCCCGTCGGTTTCGATGCAGTCGATGCCGTCGATCTTGTTGAATTCGGCCACCACATAATCGTGGCGTTTCTTGAATTCGACGCACATGTCGTTGATGAAGCTTTGGTCGCCGGTCAGCGCCGCTTCGGCGGCGACCTGCGAAATCGAGGTCGGGTTCGAGGTGCTTTGCGACTGCACAGTGGTCATTGCCTCGATCAGGTCGGCGGGGCCCGCCGCATAGCCGATGCGCCAGCCGGTCATCGAGTAGGCCTTCGAGACGCCGTTCATCACCACGGTACGGTCGTACAGATCCGGATGCGCGTTCAGGATGTTCACGAACGTGCCTTGCTTCCAGAGGATATGTTCGTACATGTCGTCGGTTGCGATGATGATGTTCGGATAGTCTTTCAGCACGTCGCCGAGCGCTTTCAGTTCGTCGAGCGTATAGGCGATCCCGGACGGATTCGACGGGCTGTTGATGAAGATCAACCGGGTTTTCGGGGTAATCGCCTTGCGCAATTGTTCGGGAGTAATCTTGAAGCGCTGCGCCTGGGTCGTTTCGATGATCACCGGCACGCCGTCCGCGAGCAGCACCATGTCCGGATACGACACCCAGAACGGGGCAGGGATGATCACTTCGTCGCCCGGGTTCAACAGCGCCTGCGTCAGGTTGAACGAACTCTGTTTGCCGCCGCAGGACACCAGAACCTGCTTCGGCTGATAGTCGAGCCCGTTGTCCTTTTTGAACTTTTCGATGATCGCTTTCTTCAAACTCGCGATGCCGTCCACAGCGGTGTATTTGGTGAAACCTTTCGCCAGGGCTTCTACCGCGGCCGCCTTGATGTGTTCGGGCGTATCGAAATCGGGTTCGCCCGCGCCGAGGCCGACGATGTCCTTGCCGGCTGCACGCATTTGCGCGGCCCGGGCGGTAATCGCCAGGGTGGGGGAAGGTTTGACTGCCTGCACTCTATGGGATAGTTTGATGCTCATGTTCCGCCGTGTAAAATCAATGTCAATAATTGCCGCAAATTATACTCTATTGGTCTGGTAAAATGCAGATACCGATTGCAAACGCGATAGTCTCGTCGAAATCCCATGAATACTGAGCCGTTCTCCCACGCGCCCGATTCGAACCTCGAGTCGGCCGTTCTCTCCGTTCTGACCGGTCGAAAAGAGATGCAGTTGGTCATTTTATTCGGTTCGCTGGCATCCGGTAAGGCGCGCGCGGACAGCGATCTCGATTTGGCGCTGGACGCGGGGCGTCCCTTGGATGCGGAAACAAAAATGCAGCTGATCGGGGATCTGTCCGCGGCCATCGGTCGGCCTGTCGACCTGATCGACCTTCGGATGGTGGGCGAACCTTTGTTGGGGCAGATTCTCCGGCATGGCAAACGGCTCTTCGGAAGCAACACTTGTTACGCCGATTTGATCCGCAAGCATCTTTTCGAACAGGCGGATTTTTTGCCTTACCGCAACCGGATACTCGCCGAGAGAAGAAAGGCTTGGATCGGGAAATAATCAAGTGAAAAAAGAATTTAAAATCCACAGTCGCTTCCAGCCGGCCGGCGACCAGCCGAGCGCGATCACGCAACTGACCGAAGGTTTGAACGACGGCGAACTGCATCAGACCCTGCTCGGCGTGACCGGTTCGGGGAAGACCTTCACGATCGCGAATGTAATCCAGCAAGCCCAGCGCCCGGCCATGGTGATGGCGCCGAACAAAACGCTGGCCGCACAGCTCTACGGCGAGTTCAAGGAGTTCTTCCCGGAAAACAGCGTCGAATATTTCGTTTCGTATTACGACTATTACCAGCCGGAAGCCTATGTGCCGGCGTCCGATACCTATATCGACAAGGATGCTTCGCTGAACGAGCACATCGAACAGATGCGGCTGTCCGCGACGAAAGCTTTAATCGAGCGCGAGGATACGATCGTCGTTGCGACCGTGTCGGCGATCTACGGGTTGGGCGAGCCGGAGTCGTATTTCAAGATGGTATTGCACCTGGTCAAGGGCGACATGATCGACCAGCGCGCGCTCATCCGCCGCTTGACCGAGATGCAGTACACCCGCAACGATGTCGACCTCCGGCGCGCAACCTACCGGGTGCGCGGCGACGTGATCGACATCTATCCGGCCGAATCGGACTCGGAAGCGCTCCGGGTCGAACTGTTCGACGACGAAGTCGAGCGCCTGTCGCTGTTCGATCCGTTGACCGGCGAAATTCTGCGCCAGGTCGCGCGTTATACGGTGTATCCGAAGAATCACTACGTGACCCCGCGCGAACAGTTGCTGGAGGCGGTCGAGAAAATCAAGGTCGAATTGAAACAGCGTCTGGAACAACTGCGCGCGCTGAACAAGCTGGTCGAGGCGCAGCGTCTGGAGCAGCGCACGCTGTTCGATATCGAGATGATCATGGAGATGGGCTATTGCTCCGGGATCGAAAACTATTCCCGCCATCTGTCCGGCCGCGGCCCCGGCGAACCGCCGCCGACAATGTTCGATTACCTGCCCGCAAACGGGATCATCGTGATCGACGAAAGCCACGTGACGATTCCGCAGATCGGTGCGATGTACAAGGGCGACCGCTCGCGTAAGGAAACGCTGGTCGAATACGGCTTCCGGCTACCGTCCGCGCTCGACAACCGGCCGCTGACCTTCGACGAGTTCGAGCAGAAATCGCCGCAGCGTATTTATGTCTCGGCGACGCCGGGCCCATACGAAAAGGCGCATTCGGGCGTATTCGTCGATCAGGTGGTCCGGCCGACCGGCCTGCTCGATCCCGAGGTCGAGGTACGGCCGGCGACGACGCAGGTGGACGACCTGTTGTCCGAAATCAACAAGCGGATCGATCTCCAGGAACGAGTGCTGGTCACCACCTTGACGAAACGGATGGCGGAAGACCTGACCGAATACCTGACCGACCATGGCATCCGCGTGCGTTATCTGCACTCCGATGTCGAAACGGTTGAGCGCGTCGAAATCATCCGCGACTTACGCCTCGGCCAGTTCGACGTGCTGGTCGGCATCAACCTGCTGCGCGAAGGGCTGGATATTCCGGAAGTGTCGCTGGTCGCGATTCTCGACGCGGACAAGGAAGGTTTTCTGCGTTCGACCGTATCGCTGGTGCAGACGATCGGCCGCGTCGCCCGCAATGTGCACGGCAGGGCGATTCTGTATGCCGACCGGATCACCAAATCGATGCAGCAGGCGATGGAGGAAACCGAGCGCCGGCGCGAAAAGCAGCACCGCTTCAACGAGGTGCACAACATTACACCGGCGACCGTGTACAAGTCGGTCACCGATATTCTGCAGACCGCGATTCCCGGTGCGGGGCTTGCGATCCCCGGCAATCAGAAACGTGTTGCCGAACCGGCCGCGCCTTATAAACCGCTGACCCAAAAACAGCTGGCGAAGAAGATCAAACAGCTTGAGGAAGCGATGTACCAGCATGCGAAGGATCTGGAGTTCGAACAGGCGGCGAAAATCCGGGACGAGCTCAAGCTGTTGCAGGAGCAGGTGCTGGTCTAGCAGGCTGCGGCCTTTTATCCGGCAGTTTGCCCGTGCCGCGTTTATGCCGTGTGTGCTGCGTCGCTACCGAAGCAGCGTAGGATGTGTTGAACGAAGTGAAGCGCATCAAATGCCTACAGAACCTTGAGAACGACCATCGAAACATCGTCAGCAAAGGAACTGCTCTCGGCAAAGGTTTGCAACTCTTTTGCGATCGTATTGATGATCTCCTGCGGCTTTTTGGCTCCCTGAGTCGAGAAAATCCGGGTCAGGCGTTCGGTGCCGAAAAACTCCCCCCGCGGATTCTGCGCTTCGGTAATGCCGTCGGTATAGAGCAGCACCAGATCGCCCGGATTCAATAGGATGCTTTTTTCTTCGAACTGGATTTCCTTGGTGACTCCGAAGATGATTCCTTCGGCATCCAGCTCGCAACAGACCGTTTTGCCGGCCGGCAACAGCAGCGGCCGGTTATGGCCGGCGTTCGCGTAGCTCAGCTTCCGGGTGGCCGGATTGTATTTCATGTAGAACATCGTGATGAAAAGCTCGGCCTTGCTGAGATCTTCGTAAAGAAGCGCGTTCAGGATGCGCAGGATGTCGCCGGTTCCGGCGTCTTTTTCGAGCATCCCCGATTCGGGATGCACATGCAGGGTACGCAGGGCTTCCGCTTTTAAGGTGCTGCGCGTTTCGGCCATGATCAGCGCGGCGCCCATCGAATGTCCCGAGACGTCCGCGATCACGATGTCGATCGCGTCCTGGCCGTAGAAATAGTCGAAATAGTCCCCGCCTACATGCGTCGCCGGCAGGCAGTAGCCCGCGATGACCACCCCTTCGACGTGCAGCGGCGCGTCGGGCAACAGCGAGAGCTGAATCTGTTTGGCGAGTTCCAGTTCATGGCGTTCTTCCTCTGCCCGCCGCAATTGCGTTACGTCGGTCTGCACGCCGATCCAATGCGTCAGGTTGCCCCGGCTGTCGTATACCGGCGAGATGAACAGTTCGTTCCAGAAGCACGTGCCGTTCTTGCGGTAGTTTTTCAAGGTGGTCAGGCAGGGCTTGCCTTCCCGCAGCGCCTCGCGTATCGTCTCGATCGCTTCCGGAGCGGTCTCCGGGCCTTGTAAAATCCGCGGATTCTGCCCGATCAGTTCTTGCTGACTGTAACCGGTCATCTGCGAGAACGCGGGATTGGCGTAGATGATCGGATGACCTTTACGCTTCGCGTCGGTAATGATGATTCCCGCGCTGGAGGCCTCGATCGCGCGGTCGCGCAGCAGCAGCCGCTCTTCATAGCGTTTGCGCTCGTCGATTTCGGCCTGCAGGTTGCTGTTGGCCTCGGCCAGTTCGGCGGTGCGCTGTTGAACCCGTTGTTCCAGTTCGTCATGCGCTTTCTGCAGCGCCGTTTCGGCGCGCTTGCGTTCGTCGATTTCGGTTTCCAGCCGTTGGTTGAGCTGGCGCAGTTCGTTGTTGGCTTCCCGGTAGCCGCGATGCGTCATCTCGAACGGCGCGAGGCTTTCCGCCCAGAATTCCGCCGCCATTTCGACCGTGCGCAGGATCTTGGCAGGGCTCGACAGGCGCTGCAGGACCGATTCGAGCGCTTCACGAAAAATCGTTTCCATGTCCAGCACGCCCAGGTCGGATTCGACGGCCCGGCGGCCGATCTCATAGGCGCGCTCGAGGCGGGCCTCGCCGCCTTCGGCCAGATAGGCACGCAATTCTTCCGTGTAAATTTGGATGATTTCGTTAACCCTGTCTATCATGGCATTGAGTCCCGGTATCGAATGACGAGGACCACCGCATCGTCGGTCGTTTTACCGAAACGGGTCAGGATGCGATCGGCGATGTCTTGCACCGGCTGGTGGCGCAACAGCGGGTCGGCGGCGGGAAAATACTTCCCGTAGCCGCTGTTGATGCCGTCCGTCGTGAAAATCAGCAGATCGCCGGCAGTCAAGGAAAGCTGATAGGCGCGCAGCGGCGGCAGTTGATAACCGACCACGCCGCCGCGGGTCGACAGCGTTTCCCGGCTGGGCGGCGTGCCGAAAATGCGCAGCAGCCGAGCGTCGACATTGCCCACGCCCAGCCAGGTCATCACCCCGTGCGCCCTGATCGATGCCAGGCTCATCGCCGCGCCTCGCGTGCCCTTGAGGGCCGCGTGGCAGCGCCCTACCAGCGCAACCGGCTCTTCCCCGGCATGCCGTTCCAGGGTGTCCGCCGCAAGCCCTGCGGCGGCCTGCGCGGCTTCGCCGTGGCCCAGGCCGTCGATCGCGGCGGCCAGTACGCCGTCCGCAAAAGGCTTGACCAACGCCTGATCGCCGGATACGCGTTCTCCCGGCAGAGTCCGTGCGGCAATGCCGTGTTCGATCAACGTACCCATTTGGTCGCCTTTATAGTTGTGCCTTGCCCTTCGGCGGAGGTGATCTCGAACTCGTCCATCAGGCGTTTGGCTCCCGGCAGTCCCAACCCCAGTCCTTTTCCGGTCGAGTAGCCGTCTTGCATCGCCCGTTCGATGTCGGCGATGCCGGGCCCATGGTCGCGGGCGACGATCGTAATGCCAAGTTGTCTGCCTTGCCGGATCTGGCTCAACACGATTTCTCCCTGCCGGGCATATTCGACGATGTTGCGCGCGAGTTCGGACAGCGCGGTCGCGATCAAGGTCAGGTCCGAGCCCGAAAATCCCAGCTCCCTGGCCAGCAGGCGCGCCTGCTGGCGTACCAGCACGATATCGGCATCGCAGCGGATTGCGATCCGGATTACGTCAGTCACGGCACATCCCTTCCTGGCAGCGGCGGTTCAGGATAGCGAGCGCTTCTTCCAGATCCAGGGCGGTTCGCACGCCGGACAGGCGCGCGTCCAGTCCCAGCTGCACCATCGCAAACGCGATTTCGGGCCGAATGCCGACGATGACCGTTTCGGCGCCGCGCAGGCTGACGGCCTGGGCGATGTTGCGCAGGGTGCGCGTGGCGAAGGAATCCATCACGTCGAGCAGGGTGACGTCCAGAATCAAGCCGCGCGAGCGGAACCGGCCCACCTGTTCCACCAGGATGTCCTGCAACTGCAGCAAGTCCGTATCGGACTGTTCGGGCTGCAGGGAGGCGATCAGGTAATGGCCTTGCTTCAGGATCGGCGTACTCATGGATGCGCTTGATCGGAACGGGGCTTATCGCTTGCGGGAACCAGCCGGTAACCCAGCAAACGTTCGGCCTCTTCCAGGCCGCTCTGCAGGTCAACCGTGGTTTTGACCTGGCTCAGGTCCACCCCGATCGCGACCAGCGCCTGCGCGATTTGCGGAGACAGGCCGGTCAGGATCACGGCCGCTCCCATCAGCCGGGCCGCGCTGACCGTCTGCAGGAGATGGTTGGCGACCCTGGAATCCACGAGCGGCACGCCGGTAATATCGACGATCGCGACCTTGGCGCGGGTCGCGCCGATGCTTTCGAGCAATTGCTCGGTCAACTGGTGGGCGCGATACGATTCGAGCACCCCGACGACCGGCAGTATCAGCAGCCGTTCGCGGACCCGCAGCACCGGCGTCGGCAGCTCGCGCATCGCTTCCTGCTGTTTGCCGATCAGTTGTTCGCGGCGGTTGATGTAGGTATCGATCGCCAGTCCCATATCCAGGAAAACCACCTTCAACAGCGAGAGAAAGGCACGAAGCGCTTTTCCCTGCTCGTCTTCATGAGCTTCGAAAAGGCGGTGCGCGACATTCCTCAAGTAAAAGCTGTACATGCCCAGATACGCTTTCATGGGCAGGCCGATGCGTTCGTGCACCGCGCCGATTTTGAGGCGGTCTTCGATATAGTCCTTGTCGTAACCCCCCTGTGTGAGCCTTGCGAAATACCGCTTCTGAGCGCGCTTGACCCGTTCCAGCACTTGCGGGTCTTGAAAGAAGACCCGGGTTTCCTCGAAAGCGAGGAGATGCTTGTAAAAATCTTCGATGACCGGGTCCGCATACGCCTGGGCAGCCGGGTCGATGCTCAGCAGTTCTTTTTCGTCTGCCTCGCCTAATTCCAGGAATGCCCGGCGATTGGCGATTTCCCGGTCGGTAATGCCTATTTCCTCCATGAGCGACTTTTCTGAATCCTGATTCGTATATTCAGCCATCGGGTATTCCTCCTGCTCTGGATGCCGGCCGTCGCCGGCATGAGGTCATGGTGGGACAGGTCGTCAATAGTGGATCCTCTTCTCGATTTTTACCGCCTTATTCCCTGTTCGTCGAGCAAAGACTCGGGCGCGGGGCCGCCGCATTTCAGAAGCTTATTTAAATATAGATCACGGCCCTTCGGAATTGTTCGATTTGTCCGTTGACGCTCCGGTTCAGTTGTTCTGCGGCAGAGGGAGCCGCTACAATGGGTACGGAAGCTCCGGCAGGCTTCCTCGTTGGTATTCCGTTGCCTTTGTTTTGGAAAATACGGTGAGTTTCCGCATCCAAATAAACTATGAGATTGATCATCGCATTGGGCGGCAATGCGCTTTTGCGCCGCCACGAAAGACTAACACCCGAAAACCAGCGCCGCAACATTAAAATGGCGGCGGAGGCGCTGGCGCCGCTGGCGCATGGGCATGAGCTGGTGGTCACGCACGGCAACGGCCCGCAGGTCGGCCTGCTGGCGCTGCAAAGCGCCGCCTATGCGCCGGATGAAAGCTACCCGTTGGATATTCTCGATGCCGAGACGGAAGGCATGATCGGCTATCTGATCGAGCAGGAATTGATCAACGTATTGCCGACGGGCCGCCTTTGCGCCACGCTGCTGACCCAGATCGAGGTCGATCCGGACGACCCGGCCTTTCAGGCGCCTTCCAAGCCGATCGGCCCGGTTTACACGGAGGCCGCGGCCGAACGGCTCGCGCAGGAGCGAGGCTGGCGCATTGCGCCGGACGGCACGCATTACCGGCGCGTCGTGGCCTCGCCCTTGCCGCGGAAAATTCTGCAGATCGACGTGATCAGGCTGCTGCTCGGCCGCGGCGTCGTCGTGATCTGCGCCGGCGGCGGAGGCATTCCGGTCGTGCGCGGCGGGCAGGGTCGGTTGGAAGGCATCGAAGCGGTAATCGATAAGGACCGGGCCAGCGCGCTGCTCGCCCGCGAGCTTGGCGCCGACGCGCTGATGATGCTGACCGACGTCGATGCGGTATACCGGGATTGGGGAAAGCCTAAGGCGCGGGCGCTGCGCGCCGTCTCGCCCGATGCGGTCCGCCAGATGGCGTTCGCGCCCGGTTCGATGGCGCCGAAGATCGCGGCGGCCTGCGAATTTGCGGAAACCGGCGGCACGGCCTTTATCGGGAGGTTGCAGGATGCGGCCGCGATTCTGGCCGGCACCGCCGGCACGCGCATTTCCTTGGAGATCGAAGGTATCGGCGAGTGGGATTGAAATTTCGCGGCAATAAAGCCTTGAATTTTCGGGTTAGGATTTCATTCGCAGGATATGAAATGGCAAATAAGCTGTCATTCAACATGTAGGCGCGATGAGCTTGCGTAATCGCACATTTCGAAGCCGAAGTCTTTAGTCCCGGTTATTAAATTTTTTTAAAACGAAATAGATCGCGGCCAGTCCGAACAATATTACCGCCATTCCCAAGAGCAGCTCTGTGTGAGCCTCCTTAAAATCCAGCGTGATCAGTTTGTTGCCCAGAGCGATGATGGCGACTTCAATCACGAAGGACGGATTTATCGAGCCTTGCACCAAATAGCTTTTTATGGATTTCAAAAGCTCCAGCCCGACCACGATGACCAGAAAAAGAGCAAAGGATTCAAAGAGGGTGTTCACATCGACTAGAAACCGAGGCGCTGTGATAATTTTGGTGATAAGCACCCTTCCTAACTCAACAGTACCCAGGATGACGGAGAGGAGCAGCAGAATAACCAGGATGAAGACCACACCCCTTTCGATTCTCTCGATTAAACTCAACATACGATCACTCCGGAAATTTCTTACCTTCCACAGCCTCTTAGGTTTCACCGTCTCCTCGTTGAATTAAAGGCTATCGAATCAAGAAACAAGCCGAAACCCTAGATCCTTTTTAGAGAGCGTTTGAACTCCAGCGAAAGCGGCCACATCCAATTTTCCAAACTCAATAAATTTACAGTAAGGCCATCCAGCACAACAAGAATTTTACCAATAGACAGCAAGGGCAACGGGTATGCGTAAATTATTTTCAGCGCCGACGCGTGAACAGTCGCGGCTGGAAGAAATCGCCAACAGTATAAGTCATGGGCTAGGTCTGGTCGGGGCCCTGTTGGGAACGCCGTTGCTGATCCTGCAGGCGGCACGGCATGGAAACTCGAAGCTTATCATCGGGGCGAGCCTCTTCTCGGCTTCGATGGTGCTGCTGTATTTTCTTTCCACGCTTTACCATGCTTTACCTACAGGAAAAGCCAAGCATCTGTTTCGGGCCAGCGAACAAGCGGCGATTTTTATCTTCATCGCGAGTACCTACACGCCTTTCACATTAGGGGTGCTTCATGGGGCTTGGGGCTGGACCCTGCTCGGCCTGATTTGGGGACTTGCCACGATCGGAGCGGCGATGGTGATCTTTAATAAAATGCTCCATCTGATGATTCCTACGAGCCTTTATCTGCTGATGGGCTGGCTCATCGTGATTGCCTTCGATCCCTTATTTGCCGTAGTGCCTGAGTCCGGCGTGCGCCTCTTGATTGCCGGAGGTGTGGCTTATACGGTGGGCGTGGCTTTTCTGGTCACCGACTCTTACCTGAAGTACGGGCATTTGATCTGGCATTTGTGTGTCATTGCGGGGACTTCGTGCCACTATTTTGCGGTGCTTTGGTACGCGGTCTAGCCTTCCAGGCAACCTAATGCTAATTGGCCCACTCGCCGCCTGCCCAGACTCTGTCAAAGTCGTCATCTTCCGGGCGGTAAATACAGGTTCCGGAACCGTCGGAAACGAAGTAATCGCCGCGCTTATACAGATAACCGGGCAGTCTTATCTGGTCATGGATCCTGGCTAACCGATGAACGACCACGCCCAGTACATCGATGTCTTCGAAAGGCGACACAATGTCGGCTCTGATTCTCTGGTTGATATTCATAAATCTCTCTTACGTCCTTGGGCAGATAGATGTCAGGGCGGGGGCGACAAGCAATTGAGAGTGAATAATTCCTCTTTCAATTTCCTGCGTGGATTAGGGGACAGTAAGCGCTTAATTCCTAGGAATGTCAATTTTTTAATCGTTCTGGCAATGATGGGGTTAATTAAATGAAAACAATAACTTAATGTTAAATATGAAGTATCCGGAGATAGCCGGGCTCGTAAATGGATTTTTCAGAAACGGAAAAAGACAATATGGCCCCGTCCTCGATGCGGCGAATCGAACGTCTTCGCGGGGCGGGGGGAACCGCGTAAGGCGGAACCGGTTTACCGGGTTCCGCCATTCTGAACGGCTATGACGCCGACCGGTTTCTGTGGCTTTGAAGCGGTGCGCGCAAGCTGCGCTCTATATGTCGGCTTCGGATTGGCGGATCGCCTTCGGTATTCGCCCCATGCTTGCTTTCACGCCGAAATCAGGTTTTTGTCTCTCAAAAACCGGTCTATCAATCCGCTTAGCGAGGGCTTGCCCATTTCCGCGAATTCATAGCCGGCGCGGAACACCGGCTTATCGATCGCGATCAGCGCCGCCAGATCGCACGGGGTGGCGGTGATCACCGCGTCGGCCGGCGCGGCATTGATGGTCTCCCGCAGGGCTTTGAGCTGCCGCGGATGGTAGCCTACGGCCGGCAGCACCTTTCCTATGTGCGGATAACGGCGGTAGAGGCCGGCGATCTCTTCGGCCGCGAAAGCGCGCGGGTCGACGATCTCTCCGGCCCCGGCTTCCATGGCCGCGACGTATCCCGCGCCGTAGGCCATGCCGCCGTGCGTGAGGGTGGGACCGTCTTCGACCACGAGCACCCGTTTGCCGGCCACCTTTTCCGGTTGATCCAGCTGCACGACCGATGCGCCGCGCAGGATCGGCGCGCGAGGGTTCAATCGCCGCGCCGAATCGGCGACCCGCCGCACGTCCGCCTCCGCCGCCGAATTGGTCTTTCCGATCAGCACGATGTCGGCCATCCGCAATACCGCTTCTCCGGGATGATAGGCGGTTTCGTGTCCGGGCCGCAGGGGATCGGCCAGCACGATCAGCAGATCCGGACGCACGAACGGAAAATCGTTATTGCCGCCGTCCCACAGGATGATGTCGGCTTCCCGTTCGGCGCGCGGAACGATCTCGGCGTAATCGATCCCCGCGAACACCGTATTGCCCAGGGCCAGATGCGGCTCGTATTCCTCGCGTTCCTCGACCGTGCAATCGGCCGCATCGAGGTCGGCGCGGCTGGCGAACCGCTGCACCGCCTGTTTTTTCAGATCCCCGTAAGGCATCGGATGGCGGATCACTGCGGTTTTCAAGCCTTGCGCCTGCAGCCGTCCGGACAGCCAGCGCGTCGTTTGCGATTTGCCGCAGCCGGTGCGTACCGCGCAGCAGGCGATCACCGGCACCGAGGCTTCCAGCATCGTCCGGTTCGGTCCCAGCAGCAGAAAATCGGCGCCTTGCGCGAGCGCGATCGAGGCCGCATGCATCACGTCGGTATGGGGCACATCGCTGTATGAGAAGACAACCCGATCGATCCTATACGCTTTGCAGAGAGCTTCGAGCTCGGCTTCATCGACGATCGGAATGCCTTCGGGATACAGGGGGCCGGCCAGCGCGGCCGGATAGCGGCGGCCGGCAATATCCGGAATTTGCGCGGCGGTGAACGCGACGACTTCGCTGGTCGGATCGTCGCGGTAAACGCGGTTGAAGTTGTGGAAATCGCGTCCGGCCGCGCCCATGATCAGCAGTCGCGTACGTCTTCCTGGAGTGCCCATAAGAACTCTCGTCAGCTTGTCGGTGAGCCTACATTATAAATCCGGATGACCCCTAATGGGGATTCTTGACGGCGATTCGAAAAATTTCCCAAGAAAAATTCCGCCCAGCTTATTGAACAAATGAGCAAGGAGATGAATCGGTCCGGATTCGCGTTAAACTTGCATCCGGATTGGCTTTGCCGTTTTATTTTACCGTTCAGGCCGTCGGCCGGCTTAAGGAATACCGTCATGAAAGAGACCGTCAAGTGCTTCGATCCCGAGTTGGAGTTTTATACGAAGGAAAGATGCTTTATCGCCGAATTGTCGAATACGCCGGATGATCCGGCCGTATCGATCGCGCGGGCGCGCGTGGCGCCCGGCGTGACGACGCGCCGGCATCGGGTCAGGGAGACGGCGGAACGCTATGTGATTCTTGAAGGCAGGGGACGGGTGGAAATCGGCAGTCTGCCGCCGCAGGAGGTCGGCCCCGGCGATGTGGTATTGATTCCGCCGTCCTGCCCTCAGCGGATTGCCAACACCGGGGCAGGCGATCTGATCTTTCTCGCCGTATGCAGTCCCCGTTTCACGAATGAAGCCTACGAAGACATCGACGACGAGCCTGATTCAGGCGGGACGGCTGCCTTATCGCCGGACGTTTTGTCCGCGTGAGCCCGCGCTTTTCCGCAGGCTCCGCGGCGCCTGCATGCGGCTAATCGTCGCGCAATAAGGCGTTCCGTGCGTCTTCCTGATGCAGAACCGGTCCCACAATCCACATCTGGTACATCGATACGCACCACATATAGGCGAACGACATCGCCATGCCCGTGCCGGCCAGTACGATGAAGATCGCGAAGTGCGGCGAAAGTTTGGTCAGCCACCAGGATGCGATGTCGACCAATAGAAACACATACGGCATGCTGATCGCGGCGTATTTGTATTGTTTCGGCACGCCGGTGCTGAAGCTGAAGATCAGGCCGACGAACATGAAGATGAAGCTGATCCCGAAGATGTGGATGTGCGAAACCCGGACCAGCGCTTCGAAGGTCGCGCCGGTGTTGGTGCTGGCGTATTTTGCCAGGTTTGCGTAATTGCTGAAGTCGGGCAGGGATCCGGCGTTCGCGTTATGGCACATTACGCAGTGATCGTCGATGATCGGCTTGATGTAGATGGTATATTCCTTCTCGTCCGCTCCGTCCCGAACCCATTGGATGATCCGGAAACGGTCTTCGTCGGGCGCTTTGTCGTGCATCGATCCGTTCAGCTTGCCTTCCAGAGAAGAACTGGTGCGGTCGCCGTAATAGCTGTACACGATGTCGTCGAACGAGAGGCCGAACTTGCCGTCGGCCATCCCGTGCGTAAACAGGATCTGGGTCAGCGCGATCAGATAGCCGACCCCGACGGTCGTCAGGTAGCCGCTGAACAACAGCTTTATCGAAGTCGAAAAACTGACCAGGTTGAGTCCCTTGAGTGGATGGTCATGGGGTTGGGGTGTTGCATTGGTTTCCATAGATCAGATCCCTACGGTAGTTGAAAAGCCGGTCAAGATTTCGCCGGTCAAAAAGACAAGCGGAACGCGTATTCTGGTAGGAAATTTCCGAGATGGAAAGGGAGGGCGATTATCATAATTCTTATGCCTCTTCCTGCCTGTTCGACAGCCGTAGCGTAGGCGGCGTGCGGAGGAAAGCCGGAATTTTCCAAGGACGTCCACGCAAAGCCACCGTCTTGGTACGGGCGAAACAAATTAGCGGTTCGCGATTCGAACGACGGATTTTAGTCCTTCGGAAAGCCGTTTTTTATCCCGGCTATGGGGCCGGAATCCGGGAAGTAAACCGCGAACAAGGCTGAATTACTGGCTTTTATCATACACAATGAATTCTCGCGAGCAAACAAAAACCTGCAAGCGCGGCGCACCGGGGAAGTCCGGGGAGGCCGTACGGGCCGCTGTAAAGCGAGCCGGATGCGATGCGTCGAGCTTATCGATAAGGCATCGGCCGACTCAGGCTTTAAATCGGCCGCCTCCATGAGGCCGGGTCATTTTTTTACCGGCAGCGTTTCCCAACCGCCGCCCAGGGCCTTATAAATCGCGACCAGGGCGGTTGCCACGGCGGTTTCGCTTTGGGCCAGCTGGCTTTGGTCCTGCAGTAGCCGCGACTCGCTGTCCAGCACGGTCAGAAAATCGGCGATGCCTTCTTCGAAGCGCAAGTGGGCCAGTTGGTGCGCTTTTTCGCTGGCTTCCGCCGCCGCCAGCAGGTGTGTTCGCCGGCTGCGCTCCCGGTCATAGGTGACCAGCGTGTTTTCGGTTTCCTCCAGCGCATTCAGCACGGTTTGCCGGTATTGGGCCAGATTGGCGTCGGCGTTCGCATCGGCAGCCTTGATCCGGGCATAGACGCGGCCCAGGTCCAGCGCGGGCCAACTGATGCGCGGCCCCGCGGAGTAAGTTTCGGAGCCGACCGCGCCCAGCCCCGACAAGGTGCTCGCTTCCAGCGACAGGGTGCCGACGAAAGTCACGCGCGGAAACAGGTCGGCGGTCGCGACGCCGATTCGGGCGGTCGATGCCGCCAGCGTCCGTTCCGCGATCCGGATGTCGGGCCGGCGGCGCAGCAGATCGGACGGGCTGCCGATCGCGATGTTCCCGGGCAGTTTCGGGATCGGCGCAGGCGGCGCCAGTTTCGCGTCGAGTGCGCCGGGCGCCTGGCCGGTCAGCACGCCGAGCCGATGGATGGCCTGTTTGACCGCGGCTTCCAGCGGCGGAACGGTGGCGAGGGTCGAATCGAGCTGGGCCGAGGCGCGGGAGGTATCTAGCTCGGTGCCGCGGCCGATTTCGAGGCGGGCTTGGGTGATCTCCAGCGTCTCGGCCTGGTTCGCGGCGTTTTTTCGGGCGACGGCGAGCTGATTCTGCAGCCCGCGCAATTCGGAATAGTTCCGGGCGACTTCGGCGATCACGCTGACTTGCAGATCACGCAGACTGGCTTCCTGCGCCTCGACCTCGCCGCGGCTGGCTTCGATGTCGCGGCGCACGCGGCCGAAGAAATCGACCTCCCAGAACGCGTCGAAGCCGGCGCTGTAGAGCTTCAGGCCGCGCGGAACGAAATTCCGGTTGTTCAACGAGCCGACGCTGCGCTTCTGGTCGGTGTAGTTCGCATGCGAAGTGACGATCGGCGCCAGATTCAGTCCGGACTCCAGGTACAGCGCCCGGGCTTCCCGAAGATTGGCGAGCGCGCCTTGCAGATCGTAATTATGCTGCAGGGCCCGGTCGACCAGGGCGTTCAGTTCGGCGTCCCCGAACAGTTTCCACCAATCTTTTTGCGTTTCTTGATCCGAATAACTCTCAAGCTCGGCATTCGAAAAAGCGGCCGGCGCCGGTGCGGCCGGTGTTTCGTAGTCGGGTCCGACGGCGCAGCCGGCCAGTAAGGCGGCGCCCGATAACGCGAACGGGAAAAATCTTCTCCCGAAAAACACTCTCATGTACGGGGTAACGGTCGACGCACTCATGATTTCGATCCGGAGGAAAGTTGATCGGCCGCCTGGCCGGTTTTAGATTTTGACGCGGCCATACGTTGCGCCAGGCCCTGCGCCGTGACATAAAAGACCGGCGTCAGCAGCAGGCCGAACAAGGTGACGCCGGTCATCCCGCTGAACACCGCCGTGCCCAGCAGCCGGCGCGATTCGGCCCCGGCGCCTTCGGCGACCACCAGCGGAAATACGCCCATGATGAACGCGAACGAAGTCATCAGGATCGGACGCAGCCGGATTCGGGAGGCTTCGACGGCGGCTGTGAAGTGATCGAGGCCCTCTTCGTGCCGGCGCTTGGCGAACTCGACGATCAGGATCGCGTTTTTGCTGGCCAGGCCGACCAGTACGATGAAGCCGACCTGGGTGAAGATGTTGTTGTCCATCCCGCTCATCCAGACGCCCGCCATCGAGGACAGGATGCACATCGGCACGATCAGGATCACCGCGAACGGCAGCGACCAGCTTTCGTACTGGGCGGCGAGCGCCAGGAACACGAAGACCACGCTGAGCGGAAACACCAGCAGCGCGACGTTGCCGGCCAGTATCTGCTGCAGGCTGAGCTCGGTCCATTCGTAGCCGAATCCCCGCGGCAGTTCCGCGTTCAGAACCTTGTCCATCAGCTCGATCGCCTGGCCCGAGCTGACGCCGGGCAGGGTGCTGCCGTTGATCTCGGCGGCGGGATACATGTTGTAGCGGGTGATCTTGTCCGGCCCTTTGATGTCCTCGACCTCGACCAGAGAGCGCAGCGGCACCATGCCGCCTTTCACGTTCCGGGTCTTCAGTTCGGCGATATCCTCGGGGCGCAGGCGAAATTCGGAATCGGCCTGGGCGATTACCTGATAGGTCCGTCCGAAGGCGTTGAAATCGTTCACGTACGCAGAGCCCAGATAAATCTGCAAGGTATCGAAGACCTCCTGCAGCGGCACGTTCATCGCCTTGACGCGGGTACGGTCCACATCCACGAACAACTGCGGCACGTCGGCGCGAAAGGTCGTGAACAGACCGGTCAAGCCGGGCTGCCGGTTACCTTGGGCGATCATTTCCGCATTCACCCGCTGCAGTTCGGCGATTCCCGCATTGGTGCGGTCCTGGATTTGCAGCTTGAAGCCGCCGATCGTACTGATGCCGCGGACCGGGGGCGGCGGAAACACCGCAATATGCGCATCCTGCACGGCCGCAAGGCTTTGGTTGAGTTTTTTGATCACCGAGTCGGCGTACAGATCGGGCCGTCCGGCGCGTTCTTCGAAAGGCTTCAGGCGCGCGAACAGGGTGGCGACGTTGGACTGGTTGGCGCCCGAGATCACCGACCAGCCCGCGTAAGCGATCACATGGTTCACGCCCGGCGTATCCAGTACGATTTTCGTCGTCTGCTGTACCACGGCCTGCGTACGGCTCAGCGAAGCCGCATCAGGCAACTGCGCATACAGTATCAGATAGCCCTGGTCCTGTTGCGGGATGAAGCTGGTCGGTACTTTTTCGAACGCCAGGATGTTCAGGCCGTTGAGTCCGACGTAAAGGACCAGCACGACCGCGGTCATCCGGATCAGCCGGCCGACCAGGCGCGAGTAGCCTTCGCTGAAGCGGTCGAAAAACCGGTTGAAAACATGGAAGAAACGGCCGAATAGGCGGTCGAACAGGCGCGTAAACCAGTCCTTGTCGCCGTGCGCGCGGTCCAGCAATAGCGCGCAGAGCGCCGGGCTCAGGGTCAGCGAGTTGAACGCGGAGATCAGGGTCGACACCGCGATGGTCAACGCGAACTGTTTGTAGAATGCACCCGACACGCCGGTGATGAACGCGGTCGGCACGAACACCGCGACCAGCACCAGCGCGGTCGCGATGATCGGGCCGACGACTTCGGACATCGCCTTGCGCGCCGCTTCCCGGGCTCTCAGACCCAGCGCGATGTGGCGCTCGACGTTTTCGACCACGACGATCGCGTCATCGACGACGATCCCGATCGCGAGCACCAGCCCGAACAGCGACAGCGTATTCAGCGACAGGCCGAGGGCGGCCATCACCGCGAACGTGCCGATCAGCGACACCGGCACCGCGAGCAGCGGAATGACGGTCGCGCGCCAGTTCTGCAAAAAGATCACGACCACCAGCACGACCAGCAGGATGGCTTCGAACAAGGTCTTCACCACCGCTTCGATCGACTTCTGGACGAACACGACCGTATCGTAGACCAGCACGTAGTCCATGCCTTTGGGGAAGTTTTTCTTCAACTTGGCCATCGCATCCATGACCGCTTCCTTGGTTTCGAGCGCGTTGGAGCCGGGCAGTTGGAAAATTGCGAGGCCGACCGAAGGTTCGCCGTCCAGGAACAGGCCGGAATTGTAGTCCTTCGCGCCCAACTCGATGCGGGCGACGTCTTTCAGCCGCGTGATTTGGCCTTCGGGACCCTGCTTGATCACGATGTCGGCGAATTGCTCGGGCTCGCTCAGCCGGCCGAGCGTGCTGATCGTATACTGGAAGTCGGTTTTTTCGGTGGCAGGCGGCTGGCCGACCACGCCGGCCGCCACCTGGATGTTCTGTTCGCGGATCGCGTTCACCACGTCGCTCGCGGTCAGATCGCGCGCGGCGATCTTTTCCGGATTCAGCCACAGGCGCATGCTGTAGTCGCGCGCGCCGAAGATCGCGAGATCGCCGACGCCCGGCAGCCGCGCCAGCGTGTCTTTCAACTGCAGCAGTGCGTAATTGCTCAGATAAACGCTGTCGTAGCGCTTGTCCGGCGAAATCAGATTGACCACCAGGCTCAGGTCCGGACTGCGTTTTTTCACGCTGATGCCCTGACGGCGCACTTCTTCGGGCAGCTTCGGCTCGGCCAGTGCGACCCGGTTCTGTACCAGCACCTGCGCCTTGTCCATATTGGTGCCCGGCTTGAAGGTGACCGTCAGCGCCATGTTGCCGCTGTTGGTCGATTGCGAGGACAAGTACAGCATATCCTCGACCCCGTTGACTTCCTGTTCGAGCGGGGTGGCGACCGTTTCGGCGACGACCTGCGCGTTCGCGCCGGGATAGACCGTGCTGATCTGGATGGTGGGAGGCGCGATTTCGGGATATTGCGCGATCGGCAGCTGGATCAGGGAGATGCCGCCGACCAGCACGATCAGAATTGATAAAACCGAGGCGAAGATCGGCCGGCCAATGAAAAAATCGGTGAATCGGCCCATGGTCTATTGTCCGGGTTGGGTTTCGGCGAGGTTAATGCGTTCGGGGTTGACCGTGATGCCGGGGCGGATTTTTTGCAATCCTTCGATCACGATCCACTCGTCCGGTTTCAGTCCTTTCCGGATCACATACGACTGCCCGATATGCGCGCCCAGCTCGACCGTGCGGTATTCCACCTCGTTATTGGGCTTGACGGCCCAGACGAAACGGTTGGCCTGGTCGGTACCGATCGCCTGATCCGGAATCAGCAGGGCGGGATAGGGTTCGCCGAGGCGCACCCGCAACCTTGCGAAAAAGCCGGGTCTCAGAAAGTCGTCATCGTTGGGAAAGACGCCGCGCAGCGTAATCGTGCCGGTGGCCGTATCTTCGCGGGGCGCGATGTAATCGAGCACGCCCCGGTGCGGAAAGTCGTTTTCATCGGCCAGCGCCAATTCCACCGGGGTGCCGTCGATGGCGGCCGCCGTACCTCCGTTTTTTTGCCGGCGGTATTTCAGTACCGCGCGTTCGTCCGCATCGACATAGACATAGACCGGGTTGGTCGATACGATCGTGGTCAGCAGCGTGTCATCCGTCTTGACCAGGTTGCCGACCGTGATCAGTTCTCTGCTGATGCGGCCGTCGATCGGTGCGCGGATCTGGGTGTATTCGAGATTCAGGCGCGCGGTTTCGACATTGGCGGCGGCGGAGGCGACCACTGCCGATGCCTCGCGCAAGCCTTTCTGGCGGGCGTCGTATTCTTCCTTGGAGATCGCCTTGACCTTGAACAGCCGTTCGGCCCGGTCCAGATCGTTTTGCGCCAGCTCCTTCCGGGACTTGACCCGCTCCAGTTCCGCTTTCGCATAGTCGAGCTGGGCCTTGAAGGGACGGGGATCGATCACGAACAGCAGGTCGCCTTTCCGGACTTTCTCGCCGTCCTTGAAGTTGACCTTGTCCAGATAGCCGCTGACCCGGGCGCGTACTTCGACCGCTTCCACCGCTTCGAGCCGGCCGGTGTATTCGTCCCATTCGGTCACGGCGCGGCTCACGGGTTGGGCGATTTTTACGTTGGGCGGAGGGCCTTGGGGCGGCTGGGCGCCGGGCGCCTCGGCATCTTTGCAGCCGCCGGCCGCAACGAGGGCGGCCATTGCGGCCAATCCGGCCAGATGCCCCAGACGGATGCGAAAGCGGTCCAAGAAAAGAGTGCCTTCGGGTAGGACAGTGGACAATTCCCAGGAAAGGCTGTTGCGCTGGATAACGATTGGCCTGCGAGTATTCTTTATCATCCTTTTTTGCCCGTGATGAAATGGATTTAAAAACGGTAATATATATTACCATTTATTTCGAATTACGATTATTTCTTTATAATCTCTCGTCAAAGATGATTTTATGGGCGACACTTCATGATCAAATGCGGACGTCCTGCCAAAGGCAGCGAACTTTTAAGCCGCGACCGGGTGCTGGATACGGCGTTGACGCTATTTCTGGAACACGGCTACGGAAATCTCAGCATGGAAGCGATCGCCAAAGACGCGCGGGTGTCTTTGCGGACGATCTACAGCCAGTTCGGCAGCAAAGCCGGCCTGTTCGGCGCGCTGATCAGGCGTTGCAGCGACCAGTTCGTCGGCACGCTGTCCCTGCAGGGACAGCCGGAAATCGCGCTTGCCGCTTTTGCCAAAGAATTTCTGTTCCGTATCACCCGGCCCGATGTCGTGCGCATGCGCTCGATCCTGATCGGCGAATCGCCGCGTTTTCCGGATCTTGCCACGCAGTTTTACGAGCAGGGGCCAAAGCGCACGCTCGAACATTTGGCGCAATATTTTGCCCGGCAGCGGGCCGCGGGACGGATTATTCCCGTCGATCCCCATGTTTTGGCGGACCAATTCCTGAGTTGCCTGCGTAGCGAACGTTTCCAGAAACTGCAGCTTGGACTGGAAAACACGCCGACGGAAGCGGAAATCGAAGCCTGGGCGCAACAGGCCGTCCGCTTATTTCTTTACGGCTGCGCGGCGGAGAAAAAATGAGAAGCAAGGCGGCCCAGGCCCTAGATAGTGTCGTCACAAGATAAGTCTTTGTCAGGTATAATACGGAGATTGTCGTTGCTGATGAGATTAAAGAGCCATGTCCCAACCTGCCCACCGCCGCCATGACATTTCCGATACGGTTTGGAGCTTACTGGAACCCCATCTGCCCGGCCGTGCCGGGGCCTGGGGCGGAAAAGCGCGAGACAACCGCTTGTTTATCAATGCGGTCTTCTGGATTTTGCGTACCGGTGCGCCATGGCGCGACCTGCCACCTGACTATGGCGATTGGAAGAACACCCATCGCCGGTTTTGCCGTTGGCGAGATCACGGCGTCTGGGAAGCCCTGTTGGAACAGTTGGTCACCGAACCCGACTATGAATGGTTGATGATTGATGCCAGCCACATCAAAGTCCATCCGCATGCGACCGGCGCGCAAGGCGGCAATCAGGGCATGGCGGTCACAAAAGGGGGCTCAACAGTAAGATACATCTGGCCGTGGATGCGCATGGTATGCCGGTCAGAATCCTTATTACAGCAGGTACCACAGCAGATTGTTCGCAGGCTTCAGCCTTGATCGAAGGCGTGGATGCTCAGTACTTATTGGCGGACAAAGGCTACGATAGCGATGCTATCGTAGCCCAAGCCGAAGCAAATCAGATGACGGTGGTCATTCCGCCACGCCGCAATCGAAAACAACCCCGCGACTACGATCGCGACCTGTACAAACTGCGGCATTTAGTAGAAAACGCGTTCTTGCACCTCAAGCGCTGGCGAGGTATTGCCACACGCTATGCCAAGAACACCGCATCGTTCCTGGCCGCTGTGCAGATCCGGTGCATCGCCCTGTGGACAGCTATCTTATGACGACACTATCTAGGCATCAAACCAAGGCAATCGCGCTATCGTTTGAAGGCCTGAAGCCTACAGCTATCTTTATCTCTTACTTTATCTCTTAAACTTAGGATTTGGTTCCAAATAACTTCCTGGTCCAAGACCCCATGCCGTTAAGTTAAGCCGTCATCTCGGCAGGGATTGCCGAGATCCAGAATATAGGGATGTATTTTAGAGCTGCCATCCTTGGCTTCTGGATTCGGCAACTGCTCCCTGCGTTGCCCTCGATCGCGTGTTCCTGACGCGATCTACCTCGCCCTTCCTTGGGCTCGTGCCTCCTGCATCCCTGCAGTCGTCCGGCAATCACTGCCGGAATGACGTTGTGGCCTTAACTTAACGGTATTGGTCCAAGACCTGCCAGGTTTTTAAAACCTGGCAGGTCTACCACCCATACCAGCAAGTTAATATCGACCCAATCCTTTACGGCATTGCCCAACCTCCGGAATCCCTGAACTACTTGTTTGCGCTCTAGCTTGTTTCATCTTCCGCAGTTAATATACGCAGAGGACCGATTCTAGTAAACTGTCTTTGCTTCAAAGTCTCAAGCTGCCGCGGCGCACGATGCCGTTGCGGGTTTTCTTACTTTCGCCATGAAGAACGCGCCATGACCATCGAGTTCAAAGGGTAAAAATATGGATCGCTTCGACCGGATCTTCAAATTGCACAATCTTTTCGCGAGCCGCCGCACGCCGATTTCGATGAAAGCGTTGAAGCAGGAACTGCAATGCTCCCGCGCCACGGTGGCAAGGGCGCTGGAAGAAATGGAAGACTATCTCGGCGCGCCGGTCGAATACGACAAAAAACGCAACGGTTATTTTTATAACCGCCGCGACGGCGAGCATCCCTACGAACTGCCCGGACTGTGGTTCAGCGCCGACGAACTGCACGGCCTGTTGATCTGCCAGCATCTTTTGACCCGGAAATATGGGGCGGATGTGGAGGTGAAGGAACCGGATTTTCTGGTTGAAGCGGTGATGAGACAGGTGGAGAAGATGCGGGAAATATATCCGAGAACTTAAAACTTTATTGGTATAATAGTTTTAAAATAAAATTGCACGATAGCCGTATAGCCGTATAGCCGTATAGCCGTATAGCCGTATAGCCGTATAGCCGTATAGCCGTATAGCCGTATAGCCGTATAGCCGTATAGCCGTATAGCCGTATAGCCGTATAGACTTATCTCGGCTTATGCAAATGAGACAAGCAAGTGATAAACAATCTAAGTGACATTTTTCGTGAGTTTCGTTTAGTTTCTGGCTGTTTGACGCTATGGAGGCAAATAATAGGAGGATACAACGCCTTGGAAACAGCTAAAAAAGCCCAAGAAGTGGGTTATCCCCTTTGCCTCTGCACGTATCCGCCAAAAATCATGTTACAAGGCAAAAATGAATCAGAGTTTCATTGTCCCCATTGTGCACGGATAAAAATCTGTAAATAGACACTTTTTATATGATTGGCAAAATTCCAATGGTTATTAAGCCCTATGCCCGTTGGCCTCATTGAAGAATTGGCATAATAGTTTTTATTACAATGCCTTAATGCAAATTTCCGTGGCATTTACCAATGCCACGGCCTCTTCATCAAATTTTTTGTTTAGATACAGCCAAACGCTCATGGATTGAGACACTAGGTGTGATAAAAAATAAAACCCATAGTTAGGACGGTATGCGTAGGGTGGATAAGCGCAGCGCATCCACCATTTGAGGCATCCGATGGTGGATGCGCTACGCTTATCCACCCTACAAGAAAGCTACAAGAAAGCGGCAAAATTGACGAAAGACAAAGAGACTTTGGGCAATAATGATGGACTATAGTGATTTTTTCAAAAAAGCGACAGAACTCGAAGCAGCGTATCCTTACCAGCGACGCTTGGCAAGCCAGACTTGGCCGGAATTTCTCGAAATTCCGACCGGCCTGGGCAAAACGGCGGCAGTCGTGCTCGCCTGGCTTTATAAACGAATCATAACGCATGACCCGGAAACGCCCCGGCGTTTGGTTTATTGTTTACCGATGCGGGTTTTGGCGGAACAAACCGAAGCCAACATTCATCATTGGCTGCATAGACTGGGCGGAGAAGCCGCGGAAATCCCGGTTCATCTGTTGATGGGAGGCGAGGAGGACTTGCAATCCTGGACCTTGCAACCCGACCGGAACGCCGTTTTGATCGGCACCCAGGACATGCTGTTATCTCGCGCATTGATGCGTGGCTATGGCATGAGCCGATACCAATGGCCGGTGCATTTTGCGCTGTTGCATAACGATGCGCTATGGGTTTTCGACGAAGTGCAATTGATGGGTGCCGGCCTTCGCACCTCCGCGCAATTGGAAGCGTTCCGCCGCGAATTCAACGTCCACGGCGGTGCCCGCAGTCTGTGGTTGTCCGCCACGTTGAACACCGACTGGTTCAAAACCGTCGATTTTGCGCCGCATCTCGAAAACGCCACCGCGCTTCGGCTTGACGAAGACGATCTGCGTTTGGCCGGAAGACGCCTTTCGGCTTCAAAAACGCTGCAAGCCGGAAATGCCCTGCTGAATGCGGAAAGTAAAAAAGGCAATGGTGAAAAATACCTGTCTGATTTGGCGGCGCAAATCTTGTCCGTGCATGAGCCGGGTACCAACACGCTGGTGATTCTCAACCGCGTCGAACGTACGCAGGAGTTATTAAGGCTGCTGAAAAAACGCAAACCGGATGCGGAGTTGTTACTGGTGCATGCCCGCTTTCGTGCCAATGAACGCAAAGCGCTGAATCAGGCGATCCAGCATACGCCTCCGCCGTTTGGCCGCATTA
The DNA here is from genome assembly GCF_000733855.1 of Methylomicrobium agile. Taxonomy (NCBI): domain Bacteria; kingdom Pseudomonadati; phylum Pseudomonadota; class Gammaproteobacteria; order Methylococcales; family Methylococcaceae; genus Methylomicrobium; species Methylomicrobium agile. The sequence goes on along the minus strand of NZ_JPOJ01000001.1, from coordinate 161,121 downwards.
TCGTGGCGACCCAGGCGATTGAAGCGGGCGTCGACATTTCCGCAAAAAACCTGTTTACCGAATTGGCGTCATGGTCTTCTCTGGTACAGCGGTTCGGGCGTTGCAACCGCTACGGCGAATATGCTGAAGCGAATATCTACTGGCTGAATATCGACGACGAAGCATCCGCTCCGCCTTACGACTATCCAGACATGAAGGCGGCGCGCGGAACGCTGCAAAATCTGACCAATGCTCGATTGGAGGCATTGCCGAAAACGACCGGAAAGCAGCCGGCAACGGATGTCTTGCGGCGCAAGGACTTTCTCGACCTGTTCAATACCGATGCCGACTTGACCGGTTTTGATACCGACATTTCCGGCTATATCCGCGATAGCGGCACGCCGCCGCTGTTTGTCTATTGGCGGGATTTCGACGGCATGCGCCCCGAACAGTCGCAGCCGGACCGCGCCGAGCTTTGTCCGGTATCGATCAGCCAAATCAAAAGCCATCTAAAAAACAAAGACATCGCCGCGTTCGCTTGGGATACGGTGGAAGGATCGTGGAAACGCGTCGGCCCGAACAATGTCTTTCCTGGGCAAACCCTACTGTTGCGCGCGCAGGACGGTGGCTACGACAATGAACTCGGTTTCGTCGCCGCTCATAAACCGGTAGTAGAAGTACTGCCGCATCGGGAAGCCAGCAATCAGGTCTATCAAAAAGATCCGGACAGCATCAAAACGATTCCTATTTTATTGGAAGATCATCTTTGTCATGTCGCGGCGGCCGTCAAACAGTTGTTTGCGGTGCTGCAATTGCCGCAGGACAAGGCCGAAGCGATCGTGACCGCCGCGTTTTGGCACGACGCTGGCAAGGCGCATCCCATTTTTCAGGAAACGCTGAAAAGCATTTGGAATGAAGACGATCCGCAACAACTGCGGCTTTGGGCCAAATCGGCTGCGACTGCTCGGCACAAGCGCCGCTATTTTCGCCACGAACTGGCTTCCATGTTGGCTTGGATGGTTCACGGCGAAAAATCGCCCATGCATAACCTGATCGCCTATTTGATCGCCGCTCATCACGGCAAGGTGCGCATGAGCCTGCGCGCCATGCCGGACGAGCCGGAAGCGCCGAGCGGCAAACGCTATGCGCGCGGTATTTACGAAGGCGACGTTTTACCGCCGGTGCGCATTGGCGGCAAGATGCTGCCTCAAACGGCGCTGAGGCTTGACGTGATGGAATTGGGCATCGGCGAGATGGGGCCGTCCTGGACGCACCGCACGCAAAAGTTGTTGCAGGAGCACGGACCGTTTTTATTGGCTTGGTACGAAACGCTTGTGCGCATCGCCGACTGGCACGCTTCGGAGCAAGAACAAAATGGGGGGAACGAGCACAATGGCCAATGAGATTTATTTGAACGGCTGCACGCCGGTCCCGCTGGCGCATTATCTGAAAGCGCTGGGCGTTCTGCGTCTGGTTTCGGAGCAAAAAGACCCGGATGCAGCGGGCTATTGGCACAACGAGTGTTTTGTGTTGAGAACCAAGCTAAACAAGGACGAGTTGCTCGGGTTTTTTCTTGAAGAATATCGGCCGACGCCAATCGTTGCGCCTTGGAACGGCGGCAGCGGTTTTTTCTATCAGGAAGGCAAAACCAAAGAAAAAGACCCGGCAACCGGTAAAAAATTAAAAACAGGCGTTCGCAATCAGCCAACCGAAGCGACTCGTACGATCGATGCGATGCTGAACGGTAAAGCGCAACGTTTCTCGGTTCACCGCCAAATGATAAAGCTGTGCAGGCAGGCGCTGGAATACTGCGAATTTCAGGAAGCGCCAAAAAACGAGGATAAAAATCGCTTGCTGCAAATCATTCGAAACGCGTTTCCGGATGACTTTCTCACCTGGATGGATGCGGCGTTATTAATCGGTCAGGATAAAACATTTTTTCCGCCGCTGCTGGGAACAGGCGGTAACGACGGCAATCTCGACTTTACCAATAACTTCATGCAGCGCCTTCGGCAATTGTTTGATCTCGAAAGCGGAAAAGCCGACGCAGGTGCTGGACAATGGCTTGACGGAGCGCTGTTTGCGGAAGCAACCGCGTCGTTGACGACAAACGCAGCAATCGGTCAATTCTTTCCGGGCGGTGCTGGTGGACCCAATGGTACGGCAGGTTTCGAATCCGGTTCCTTGTTTAACACCTGGGATTTTATCTTGATGGTGGAAGGCGCATTGCTGTTTGCTGCCACTATAACGCGCAGACTGCAGCAGGATCGGAGCGGCGCCTTGAGCTATCCGTTTACGGTGCACAATACCGGCGGCGGCTCCGGAGCCAGCAGTCAAACCGATGAAGCGAATGCCCGCGCCGAAATCTGGCTTCCGCTCTGGCGCAATGCCGCAACGCTGGCAGAATTGAAAATTTTGTTCCAGGAGGGCCGCGCTACGCTGGGTCGTCGTCCGGCCAGAGACGGCCTGGAGTTTGCCCGTGCAGTCGCCGGTTTGGGCGTCGATCGCGGCATCGGCGAGTTTCAGCGCTACGGCTTTGTAATGCGCTCAGGCAAAGCTTACCTTGCAACGCCGTTCGGTCGCCTCAAAACACAACGCAACCCTGCCGCCGACTTAATTCATGACCTCGATAAAAACCGCTTCCTCGAAAATCTGCGCGCTTTAGCCAGAAAAACCGAAGCGCCCGGACGCCTCGTTTCATTGACGCGGCAATTGGAAAGCGATTTGTTCGAGCTTGTTCAACATAGCGCCCCGAGAGCCGTCCAGGATGTTTTAATCCTGCTGGGGCAACTCCAGCGCGCATTGAGTCTGAGTGCAAAAGGCAGGGAGGCGGTTAAAACACCGCTTTCCGCGCTCAAATCCGATTGGGTGTTGAAAGCCGATGACGGCTCGGCGGAGTTTCGGCTGGCTTGTGCACTCGCGAACATCTACGCGAAAAACCTGCCGATGCGTCTGCACTTCTCGAAGACCGGCATGGAAAAAGGCGGCAAATGGGTTTGGGATACCGAATCTCGGTTAGCCGTGTGGGGAGAAGGCCCTTTCGAACGTAACATGGTGGTTTTGCTACGGTCCCGATTATTGGCGGCGGAACGCATGCAAAGCCAGGACAAACCGTTCGCTTTTCGTTTCGGGGCAGGCAGCGGCGATATTGCCGCGTTTCTTGCGCAAAGCACCGACGATGGACGTATCGGCGATCTGGCGCAAGGCTTGGCTTTGATCAAGGTCGACGACTTTCCTCGTCATTTGGGCGATAGAGCGGGTTATCGGGAACAATCCATACTACCTGCCGCCTATGCGGTTTTAAAACCATTTTTTGTCGAAGACGAAGTGCTGCGCAAACTCGAATTCCTACCGAACGATAAAAATATCAAATTGCCGCAGCCGCCTGAATTGCTTGCTTGGCTTGCCGCCGGACATACCGGACGCGCCGTTGCGTTGGGCTGGAACAAACTGCGGCAATCCGGTATTTCGCTGCCGGGTTTCCCCAATAAACCACCGATGCCGATCGGCATTGACGGCGAACGGCTATTGGCTGCGTTGGCAATGCCTGTCGCTTTCGGCGAACTTGACCACCTGTTTCGAAGCATTGCCAGAAAATAAAGATTTTGTAGGGTGGATAAGCGAAGCGCATCCACCACAACAAGCCATCATGGTGGATGCGCTTCGCTTATCCACCCTACGTTTAAAGACAATTAAATTTATCAACAAGAGGAATGTAAAAAATGAGCATCGATTTTTCCGCCTTACAAACCGCCCCACGTTTACTGATCGAAGCCGATTTACAACCGCTGCAAGGCGCGCGTTTTCAACCGACGGGATTCCCGGATTTGGGCGCGGCCGTTTATGACGGACCCAACGGCAAGCGCTTACTCTTGGTCGAATCCGCGCAAAGCATGGCGAACCGACTCGAAACCGTATGCTGGAATAGCGTTGCGGACGACTGGATCGATCCGTTGAAAAACCTGCCGCTGGTCAAAGTCGTCGATAAGCAGGGCAAGCCGCTGACCAATACCGTCCTGGAAGCGCATCGGCTCAATTCGCCCTACATTCTGGAAGGCAAAGATACTTCGGTATTCGACATGCTGAAAAAAGAGCTGGCCGATATGGACGAAGGTCCGGTTGATATTCGCAAACTCGCGGCGGTCGTGTTGAAGTATGACAGCAATGCCCTGCTGCACGGCATCTTTTTGGCAAAAAGCCAGTTGGCCGGCGGACGATTGCGTTTGCCGCGCGTGTTGTCGGCATTTATCGAAGCCGAAGACGTCAATTTGGCGCAAAGCGGCGGCGTAAAAAACGATCATGTCAATCCATCCGGCGATACCGCCAAAGGATTTGGCAATGTTCCTTATTCCCGCGATGATTATACCGCGCCCAAGATTACCGCTTATTTCAATATCGACTTGGCACAGATTCGCGGTTTTGGATTGGGACAGAGCGTCGAACAACTGCTGACCGGTCTTGCGCTCTACAAAATCCGCCGTTTTCTCGACGAAGGCTTACGGCTCCGGACCGCTTGCGATCTGGAAGTGCGTCAATTGACGCTGACCCGGCCGCAGTCCTGGCGATTCCCCGAGCGTGCGGAATTGGAAACCGTTTTGCCAAGCCTGATAGAAAAAGTCGCGCAAGAGAATCGTTTCGCCGAACCGCGCGTCACTGTGGTGCGCTGGGAGAAGGGCGCCGAGAAAAAGAAAAAAGCCGAAGACAGCGCGGAAGCCGAGGAATAACCCATGCTGACCCTATCGCTATCTTTTCCCGGCGGGCGTTATCATGCTACGCCCTGGGGGCGGCACGTCAACGAAGCCGATGTCGCCTGGCCCCCCGATGGCTGGCGGATTTGCCGGGCGCTGCTCGCGGTCTGGCATCGAAAAATCGATCCGCAACGTTATCCAAAAGAGCTTCTGGAACGACTTCTATCGGCACTTGCCAGCGAAGCGCCGCATTACCGTCTGACCGCAGCGGTCCATGCCCATACCCGGCACTATATGCCGGTCCGGCAAAAAAGCACGTTGATTTTCGATGCTTTCGCAAGAATCGACGCCGATCAGGAAGTGATCGTTCGCTGGCCGAATCTGGAACTGGATGATGAGCAAACCGAATTGCTCGATTCCCTGCTCGAAGCGTTGGGTTATTTGGGGCGAGCGGAATCTTGGGTCGAAGCCAAGCGTCTTGCTGATTGGAACGGAGAGCTGAATTGCCGTCCGGGTGAATCGTCCGTCGATACCGAAACCGGGGAAATTTTGGGCGAGCCGGTATTGCTCTATTGTCCCCTGTCTCAAGACGGCTATGCGGCCTTTCGTGCGCACTTTTTGCAAGGGCTTGCGGCGCGAACCCTCAAAGCCAAGGAGCGCAAGCCGATCGAAAGTACCTTGCCGGAAAATTGGCTGGACGCGTTGGGACTTGATACGGCTGACCTGCAAGCTGCCGGTTGGAGCGCGCCACCCGCCGCGCAAAAATTATTATATCAGCGTCCAATCGAGTCATTACGCCCGAATGCCGCAAGCCGACCGCGTGCGCGTCAGATTTTGTTTGCCGATACGGTGCGCTATGCTGTCTATGGCAAGCCTTTGCCGCGAATCGAAGACGCGGTCCGATTCGGTGAATGGCTGCGCCGTGCGGCAATGGGCCAAGCCAAGCATCTGCTGGGCGAGAATTCGATTCCCGCCTTGTTGTCCGGTCACGGCCTATCGGCGGGCAATTGCCACCAACATGCTTTTTTTATCCCTGATCCGAATCGAGAAGGGCAAATCGCTCACGCTATTGTTCATATTCCCGGTAGTTTTGATGCGGACACTCGCCGTATATTGGAAAATCTGACCAAAATAAAAAACCGCGATGGACAGGAATGGCGGCTGTTGCTGGAGCATATCGGTGAAAGGTCTATCTTCGGCGAACAAGTGCCGTTACTTAAGGACGCTGCCGTTTGGCAATCGGTTACGCCCTATCTGCATCCTTGGCATCGTAAGAAAAGCTTTGGTATCGAAGCACAAATTCGCAGGGAATGCCGGGAAAGGGGATTGCCTGAATTGGATTGGCTGCAATCGATCGATGAGGTCTCTTTGGAAGGCCGCTGCTTGCGCCCGATCGACTTCCATCGTTTTCGACGCAAGCGTGGACTGGTTCAGCCCGATACGCATGGGTCATTATGGCAACTGAGATTCAGCAAACCGGTATCCGGCGTTTTGGCATTGGGATTTGGAAATCATTTTGGTTTGGGTTTGTTTGAGCCATTGGAGTAATTATGTGTGGACAAACCGAGGTTGAACAGCTTGGGTTTCAAGAGGCTGCGCGTCGTGCCGATGAACTCGATCAAGGGGAAACCGTACGCGTACCCGCCGATGAAGTCGATCGGGAAGCCCGGTCCTTGCTGAAGTGAATGACTATTTTCACCCGCAGGCGCGAACCGAACATTTGGAGCATGTGGCGTTTTACGAATCTCGGCAACGCGGTCCGGGCGCGCGTTATCTTGCCACTTTCAGCACGGTAATGGTGCATTTAGGGATTTCATCTGGTTTGGTCCATGCAACGGCGGGGAGTTATTTTGACTTGCCGCATCAATGCCGATAACAAAACCACGGAAATGGCCAGTCTTTACCCTTTCTGGTCGGAGGGCATTCAGCACACGCTGACGTTGAATCATGTCAATGTTTGGGAGAGCGGTGTCGAAGCTCAAATTACGGCAGGCTTGGGAAAAGCGGAAATTACCTTCTTCGATGCGCATTTTCTTACCAATCGGCTGTGGTACCGGCAGGGTGGACATTACGACTTTATTCTGACCGGCTTGGCCTATTCGGCTCGATCCGCGCGATTGATGAAACTGCCTTATTCGCCGAATCCCGACGTTCTCGCTTGGAGCACGCTACTCACCGGCGATCACGACGATGGCGAGCCTGCCGAGCCGCCAACGGTTTTTTGCTTGGAAGACATGGCGTCTTTGCTGCCGATAGCGGATTGGGATAACGATGACTACAGCTTTCGTGGTTTGGTCAAAAGCGTCAAACCGTTTGCGGATTTTTTGGGGCAGGACGGTTGGCTGGTGCGGGTGACCGTATTGCGTTTATCCGATTACGAAACCGAAGACGTTAATCTTGATATCGTCATCACGCGCCGCGCCTGGCAAGGCGATGAGGCGCCGGTAGTGGGCGCCGACATGGAAGGTACGCTTTGGCTGCAGGGCTATTTATGGATGTCTCAAAATAAATGAAGGAAAGAAACCGTGTTTTACTGCTGTGAAACTTGTTATTCTTGGCCCTGGATACGCGCTTCCAGACGGGCATGACGGTTCTGAACAAGTTTGGCAAAGCAAAATATTAATGAGTTTATTATTCCTACGGGAAAAACCTTGGATTCTAAGCTATTCTTTAACTTACAGGTTCATTCGGTAATGTTTTAATCAAATCTCCACGATGCCGGAAAACGACACACCCATCCAGCTTGAACTCCCGATGCCTTTCCCGGAACTCGGCGGCGATATGCCGCTGTTGCCGGCGCGGATGGTGAACGAGTATCAGTATTGTCCGCGGCTGGCGTATCTGGAATGGGTGCAGGGCGAATGGGCGGCGTCGGCGGATACGGTGGAAGGCGATCATACGCACCGGCGCGTGGATAAGCCGACGCGAAATTTCCCCGAAGCGGGCGACATCGAGCCGCATGAGGTGCTGCACGGCCGTTCGATTACCTTATCATCGAACCGGCTGGGGCTGATCGCCAAGCTGGATTTGCTCGAAGCCGAAGACGGCAGGGTCACGCCGGTGGACTACAAGCGCGGCAAGCGCCCGCATATCGCCAAAAACGCTTACGACCCGGAACGCGTGCAGTTGTGCGTGCAGGGGCTGGTGCTGAAGGAGCACGGTTATGTCTGCGAGGAAGGCGAGCTGTATTTTGCCGAAAGCCGCGAACGGGTGCGAGTGGCGTTCGATCAGGATCTGCAGGATTTGACGCTGAACGCGGTCAACGGCCTGCGCCTGATCGCGGCGGGCGGTCATATTCCTCAGCCGCTGGTCGACAGTCCGAAATGCCCGCGCTGTTCGCTGGTCGGCATCTGTCTGCCCGACGAGGTCAACTTTCTGCAGGGCGGCGCCATCGAGCCCCGGCCGTTGGCGGTGATGCGCGACGAGGCGCTACCGGTGTATGTGCAGGCGTACAAAGGCAAGATCGCCAAGAATGCGGAGGCGCTGGAAATCAGCGTCGACGATGCGGTGGTGCAGAGCGCGCGGCTGATCGATGTTTCCCAGGTCGTGGCGATGGGCAACGTCTATATCACCACGCCTTGTTTGCAGGATCTGATGAAGCGCAATATTCCGGTCAGCTGGCATAGCTACGGCGGCTGGTTTATCGGCCATACCGTCGGCACCGGGCACAAGAACGTCGAACTGCGTACCGCGCAATACCGCGCCAGCTTCGAAGAGCATATCTGCCTGACGATTGCGCGCGGGCTGGTGCGCGCGAAGATTCAAAATTGCCGGACGCTGCTCAGGCGCAACTGGCGCGGCGATGACAAGCCCGACGCATTGCTCGACCGGTTGAAGGCGCTGGGCGAAAAATCCTTGCGCGCGACCGATCTGCAGCAATTGCTCGGCATAGAAGGGGCGGCCGCGGCCGAGTATTTCGGCGCTTTCGACAAACTGATCAAAAAATCGGACGATCCCCGGCAGATGAGTTTCGATTTTGCAACCCGCAACCGCAGACCGCCGACCGATCCGGTCAATGCCCTGCTGTCTTTCGCTTATTCGATGCTGGTCAGGACCTGGACGATGAATGCGAGTGCGGTCGGACTGGATGCGTACCGGGGATTCTACCACCAGCCGCGCTATGGCCGTCCGGCCCTGGCGCTCGATTTGATGGAGCCGTTCCGCCCCCTGATCGCCGATTCGACCGTGTTGCAGGTGATCAACAACGGCGAAGTGCGTCCGAGCGATTTTATCAGCGCGGCCGGCAGCGTGGCGTTGAACGAAGCAGGGCGCAAACGCTTCATCGCGGCTTTCGAACGCCGTCTGGCGCAGGAGGTTACGCATCCGTTGTTCGGGTATAAGACCGAATACCGGCGCTTGTTCGAAATTCAGGCGCGGCTGTTCGGCCGCTATCTGCTCGGCGAGCTGGCCGAGTATCCCAACTTTACGACACGCTGATGGCGGCTTACGAATATCTGTATCTGGTCACTTACGATATCAGCGATCCGAAGCGCTGGCGGCGCGTGTTCAAGCTGATGAAAGGCTACGGCGACTGGCTGCAACTGTCGGTTTTTCAATGCCGTCTGAGCCGCAAGCGCCATGCCGAGTTGATCGCTCTGCTGGACGGCATCATTCATCATACCGAGGATCATGTTCTGATTATCAACGTGGGTCCCGCCGAATCGGTCAAGCCGCAAGTGGTCAGTTTGGGCAAAGAATTTGAAGTGCTGGAACGTCAGCCGGTGATTGTGTGACGCTATTTTTTTGCCGCCTCCGGGCGAGCGCTGCAGTGGCGCAAAAGTCAGCGGCAGCGCTCGCGAAGGATTGTTCTTTAAAAATCAGGTTATTACAAATGGGTATGGATTTGGAGTACGGGTTGTGTATAATTGCCGAGGCGCAGGTTAGGCCAGCGCTCGCATTTGACCGCGCCAAGCCTTGGTTTTCAAGGCTTGGCGCGCGGGCTGTGTTTTCCCTGGCCTCGTGCCGGGGCCTCATTGAAGCAAGGATTTCTCAAACATTATCAAAAATAGTCTCGTCGTGTTTTCCCTGGCCTCGTGCCGGGGCCTCATTGAAGCGCCTTCCAGTTCGCGATGATGTCGCCGATCAGCTTGTGTTTTCCCTGGCCTCGTGCCGGGGCCTCATTGAAGCCCGTTATTGCCGGCGCTGTCGGTCGGGACCGTATGCGTGTTTTCCCTGGCCTCGTGCCGGGGCCTCATTGAAGCAATTTCCGCAGGGTTAACGCTCAACAACCCCCGCCGTGTTTTCCCTGGCCTCGTGCCGGGGCCTCATTGAAGCTCATCATGTAAGCATGTTTCATGCGAACCGATTGGGGTTTTCCCTGGCCTCGTGCCGGGGCCTCATTGAAGCATATTCTTTTTTGACAAATGCGTTAAGCGCTTCAATGTGTTTTCCCTGGCCTCGTGCCGGGGCCTCATTGAAGCAGCGTCAGTGTATTCAACGGGCTCAAAATTGAGCCGGTGTGTTTTCCCTGGCCTCGTGCCGGGGCCTCATTGAAGCGTCACAAGCTCCGACTTCTAACAGACGATAAGCCCGTGTTTTCCCTGGCCTCGTGCCGGGGCCTCATTGAAGCAAACTATATTTTAAAGATGGTGTATTAGTTTCAGAGTGTTTTCCCTGGCCTCGTGCCGGGGCCTCATTGAAGCGCATCCTACTAAGCCAGAAATAACGGATGTTTATGGGGTGTTTTCCCTGGCCTCGTGCCGGGGCCTCATTGAAGCAGGTTGGCAGGGTACGAGGCTTATTCGTGCGACATGGGTTTTCCCTGGCCTCGTGCCGGGGCCTCATTGAAGCCAGCCGCCGAAGCGCGTTGCGTTGAACCCTGCGAACGTGTTTTCCCTGGCCTCGTGCCGGGGCCTCATTGAAGCTACAAACATGGCTTAGCCTCCTAATTTTTCCTTGCGTGTTTTCCCTGGCCTCGTGCCGGGGCCTCATTGAAGCGAAAGGTAGATAAGGAAATCTTTCGACTTTCAGCAGAGTGTTTTCCCTGGCCTCGTGCCGGGGCCTCATTGAAGCAATCGTCTGGCCTTTGTAGGTCGCCGTCCAGGTGATGTGTTTTCCCTGGCCTCGTGCCGGGGCCTCATTGAAGCCCGGGCAGTATGGGGAGAGTCTCCTGCTCGGGGGACTGTTTTCCCTGGCCTCGTGCCGGGGCCTCATTGAAGCAGTGTCAGCGGTAACTTCAACATCGAAACCGATAACGTTTTCCCTGGCCTCGTGCCGGGGCCTCATTGAAGCTCGTTTCAGTTGAGTTGCTTCGCTTATAAATCCATACGTGTTTTCCCTGGCCTCGTGCCGGGGCCTCATTGAAGCGAAGGCGGCTGTGGATAGCGGAGACCCGCTTGCCGTAGTGTTTTCCCTGGCCTCGTGCCGGGGCCTCATTGAAGCACGATGCTGTCGAAGGCCGAGCAGCATCGCGAGACCGTGTTTTCCCTGGCCTCGTGCCGGGGCCTCATTGAAGCAATCAACAACCAAGTTTGGCCGCATCGTTCAAAAGCGTTTTCCCTGGCCTCGTGCCGGGGCCTCATTGAAGCAACAGCTCAGTAACGTATCCAACTTCAATGATTGAGGTTTTCCCTGGCCTCGTGCCGGGGCCTCATTGAAGCCATGACGTCGCCAGGTTGTACCACGTGGTAACCTTTGTTTTCCCTGGCCTCGTGCCGGGGCCTCATTGAAGCAACGCTGCGTTCAAGCGCGAGACCTTATCCGCATCGGAGGTTTTCCCTGGCCTCGTGCCGGGGCCTCATTGAAGCTGTATTACCGGCTGTGCTGCCTCAAGGCCGAGTCGCGGTTTTCCCTGGCCTCGTGCCGGGGCCTCATTGAAGCGAATGCAGCCCAATCAGGGTTTGATTTTGATTGTCAAGTTTTCCCTGGCCTCGTGCCGGGGCCTCATTGAAGCAAATTGTTTATCAGCTATAGCGCACCGCGGGCCACAAGTTTTCCCTGGCCTCGTGCCGGGGCCTCATTGAAGCTCTTAGCCGCTTTCTACCCACCGAGACTGACGCATGAGTTTTCCCTGGCCTCGTGCCGGGGCCTCATTGAAGCTAAGCGTCTACGAATCGGTCAAGCATCCTCTTCACGGGGTTTTCCCTGGCCTCGTGCCGGGGCCTCATTGAAGCTCTATGCGGGAACACGTCCCTGTGAGGTCAGCCCTAAGTTTTCCCTGGCCTCGTGCCGGGGCCTCATTGAAGCTTGAGCTGTCGCCGCAACACATCGAAGGTGTAGCCCGCGTTTTCCCTGGCCTCGTGCCGGGGCCTCATTGAAGCAGCTTTTACCCATTCGTTTTGAAAATGTTCTCTGGAGTTTTCCCTGGCCTCGTGCCGGGGCCTCATTGAAGCGCAGCAAATCGGCGCACAACGTCGGGCCGCAGGAAGCGTTTTCCCTGGCCTCGTGCCGGGGCCTCATTGAAGCCCATTGAGCCTGTTGCTGTTTAGCCTGGTTTTCTATGTTTTCCCTGGCCTCGTGCCGGGGCCTCATTGAAGCCGCGCTCTGGTCGGCGGTTTGTCGGCCTTGGCGCTGTGTTTTCCCTGGCCTCGTGCCGGGGCCTCATTGAAGCACCGCTACAAGTGCCTGATGGCCTACCATCAGCGCGAGGTTTTCCCTGGCCTCGTGCCGGGGCCTCATTGAAGCCAGGTTGATGCGGTCCTTAATGGCATTATTATTCAATGTTTTCCCTGGCCTCGTGCCGGGGCCTCATTGAAGCGATCGACAGGATTTCGGCCGGTGTCAGAGATACAACGTTTTCCCTGGCCTCGTGCCGGGGCCTCATTGAAGCATCTGAGTAAGTACAGCATTAATTGGCATGGAAGTAGGTTTTCCCTGGCCTCGTGCCGGGGCCTCATTGAAGCAATGACTAAAGTAGACGCAACGTTGCCCGTATTTTTGTTTTCCCTGGCCTCGTGCCGGGGCCTCATTGAAGCCCGGCCTTTCCGCGGTATCAAAACTCACCGGCGTCAGTTTTCCCTGGCCTCGTGCCGGGGCCTCATTGAAGCCAGAGAGTGAAATCGAAATCCACCTCACTCAATTGAGTTTTCCCTGGCCTCGTGCCGGGGCCTCATTGAAGCCTGCAAACGCAGGGGATCGATAGAGAGTGCTTTATCGGTTTTCCCTGGCCTCGTGCCGGGGCCTCATTGAAGCAGTAATGCCTTATAGAGATTATCAATAAAAGAAACGCGTTTTCCCTGGCCTCGTGCCGGGGCCTCATTGAAGCTCGTTCGCACCATCTACGGTTAGTAGTTCCTTTACATCGTTTTCCCTGGCCTCGTGCCGGGGCCTCATTGAAGCAAACAGCACTTGGACCGGGAGAAGGATCAGGAAGATAGTTTTCCCTGGCCTCGTGCCGGGGCCTCATTGAAGCGATGAACGACGTTGTTTCAGGTTCGACGACGCGCCTTGTTTTCCCTGGCCTCGTGCCGGGGCCTCATTGAAGCACACAAAACAACTCAACGTTAGTCCAGTTTTCAAAGAGTTTTCCCTGGCCTCGTGCCGGGCCTCATTGAAGCAACGATTTCGCGGTCGAAAACGGCAAAATCCTGGAGGTTTTCCCTGGCCTCGTGCCGGGGCCTCATTGAAGCATCGTACCCTTCTACGACCTGGATTTTGCCCAGAGTCGTTTTCCCTGGCCTCGTGCCGGGGCCTCATTGAAGCATAAAGACGGGGATTATACGTTTGGAAAGGGTAATGGGTTTTCCCTGGCCTCGTGCCGGGGCCTCATTGAAGCTTGAGCTTTTCCTCAGTCAATTCCAAGTAATCTTTGGTTTTCCCTGGCCTCGTGCCGGGGCCTCATTGAAGCGAACTTGATTTCACAAAACCAACTAAAATTTGCAAAGTTTTCCCTGGCCTCGTGCCGGGGCCTCATTGAAGCAATGCGTAATGCGCAAGAGCGCCGCTGTAAAGTGGCAGTTTTCCCTGGCCTCGTGCCGGGGCCTCATTGAAGCTTTGCCGCTGCCGCAGCCAGTGGCAATACGGTCCCCGTTTTCCCTGGCCTCGTGCCGGGGCCTCATTGAAGCGAGATACTCTTTGGGAAGCTATTGACAAACTAATGAGTTTTCCCTGGCCTCGTGCCGGGGCCTCATTGAAGCAGGCTGTACCGAATAAAGAATTGACATATCATTAAGGTTTTCCCTGGCCTCGTGCTGGGGCCTCATTGAAGCTATGGCTTTCTCGTTCAGCTCGATGCGGTATTCATCGGTTTTCCCTGGCCTCGTGCCGGGGCCTCATTGAAGCTATGAGTTCTGAATGCTGTAATACCGCAAGTTCGCAGTTTTCCCTGGCCTCGTGCCGGGGCCTCATTGAAGCGTCTAGGGTAATCATACTACCTTTCTTCTATCTTATGTTTTCCCTGGCCTCGTGCCGGGGCCTCATTGAAGCGCAGCTTGTAAATCAAGAAGATAAAGGTTCACTTCCGGTTTTCCCTGGCCTCGTGCCGGGGCCTCATTGAAGCGTTGCGTTCTTCGTAGGTGCCACCTTCAGGTTTTGCGTTTTCCCTGGCCTCGTGCCGGGGCCTCATTGAAGCCGCTTGGACACGCGCATAACCGACCTCGGTCGCGGCGTTTTCCCTGGCCTCGTGCCGGGGCCTCATTGAAGCAATGTTCACGCCAGAGGCGATAAAGGTACAGCTCATGTTTTCCCTGGCCTCGTGCCGGGGCCTCATTGAAGCTGGCGGGAATGGGCAGCTAAATTTTAACTCGTCCGAGTTTTCCCTGGCCTCGTGCCGGGGCCTCATTGAAGCATAGTAACTCCAATAAGGCTGGTTGAAACAATCCATGGTTTTCCCTGGCCTCGTGCCGGGGCCTCATTGAAGCAGTATTGTTGAATATACCGGAGACCGCGTCCCACTACGTTTTCCCTGGCCTCGTGCCGGGGCCTCATTGAAGCAGCATTTTCATTTCCTCTTAAAGTTGGAATTATAGATTGTTTTCCCTGGCCTCGTGCCGGGGCCTCATTGAAGCTATGTGGCAATAATTTTCTTTCTTCGATTGTTATGGTGTTTTCCCTGGCCTCGTGCCGGGGCCTCATTGAAGCTGGCGTTGTCCTGGGCGATTCCAGCGCCTCTATTACCGTTTTCCCTGGCCTCGTGCCGGGGCCTCATTGAAGCTAGTCAAGCGATGAAGACTATGGATAACATCAACTGGTTTTCCCTGGCCTCGTGCCGGGGCCTCATTGAAGCGGTAAGCAAATCGTAAATACCCTGATCAAACGTAAGCGGCCAGCGGAACCACATAGCCAGGACTAAAACGTTATGATTTAATCCGCGAAGCGAAGAGGCAGAAGCTCGTCGATGCGACTGTTGGGCCAAGTTGGGAGCTTTTCCAGGGTTTCTTTTAGCCATACCGCTGGATCGAACCCGTTGAGCTTGGCGGTGCCGAGCAAGGTTTGAATGATGGCGGCACGCTGGCCGGCGCGTTCGGAGCCTACGAACAACCAGTTTTTTTTGCCCAATGCAATCGGACGAATGCTGTTTTCGATCGGGTTATTGTCGATCGGCAGATCACCAGTCTCGGCGTAGCGCGTGAGCGCAGCCCATCGCTTCAAACTGTAGTCGATCGCTTTGGCGGTGGCACTGCCGGGCGCGGTGCGCAAACGGGTTTGCTGAAGCCAGTCGTGGAAGGCTGCCAAGGTCGGCAGCGTTTTTTCGACACGCAGGGCTTGGCGCCCATCGGGCGTTAGGTCACTCCCTTCGGCTTCAATCGCATACAGCACCGCGATGCGGTTCAAGGCTTCGTGCGCGATCGGGCTCTGGCTGGCCTGGAACAAGTCGAAGAATTTCCGCCGTGCATGCGCCCAACAGGCGAGCTCGATGCACGGTTCAAGCAGGCGTTGATCCTCGGGATGCGCGCGGGCGGCCGCAAACAGGGCTTTGTAGCCGGCATAGTCGTCGACGACGAGGTGGCCTTGCCAGTCTTGCAGAAACTGCTGCGCATGCCGGCCGCTGCGGCCGGCTTGATAGTCGAAGACGAGGATCTTCGGTCCCGGCTGCAAGTCGTTGCTGCGATACGCCCACAAATAGGCCTTTTTCGTTTTGCCGTTGCCGGGATCCAATTGCGGCACCGGCGTCTCATCCGCATGCAGGCAATCGCGTTGCAAGAGGTGCCAGGCCAGACGGTCTGCCAAAGGCTCTAAGGCGACGCCGAGGCGTCCGACCCAGTCGGCCAGGGTGGAGCGGGACAAGGTTACGCCGTCGCGGGCAGCGATCTGTTCCAACCGGTACAGCGGCAGGTGATCCAGAAATTTACTGATCATCACCCAACTCAACAAACCGACCGCCGCCATGCCGCCATCGATCACCGCCGGCGGAATCGGCGCCGCGGTCACGGTTTCACAGCGCCGGCAGGCATATTGCGGGCGGATGTGCCGATGCACGAAGAACTTGGCCGGCTCGACGTCCAGTTGCTCGGTCACATCCTCGCCGATCTTGACCAAGTCCCGGCCGCAGTGCCCGCAGGTGCAGGACTCGGGTTCATGCCGGTGCTCGACGCGGGGCAAGTGAGCGGGCAACAGCTGACGACCGGCACGCAGGCGTTTCGGACGAGCCACCGTTGCACAAGGGCTGTCATCCTGCAGTTGCTCGACTTCGGCTTCAATCGCCGAAATATCCGTGTTCCAGGTTTCCTCGAAGACATCCCGCTGCAGCGGAGCCAAGGCTTCGCTCTTGGTACTGAAACGGATGCGCTTGTAATAGGCCAACTCGTGCGTCAGCGCGGCGATTTTGACCTCTTTGGCTTGCAGGCTGGCGTCCTTCGTTTGCAGGAGTTGCTGCTGATTCGCAATGGTTTGAGCATCCTGCGCCGCTTGCTCGACAAGCGTCTGAAGCATTGCCGCGACTTGGGCTTTAGCGGCCGGTTCCAGGTTGAGTTGATCGAGTTCAGCGAGCAAATTCATGGGGGATATTATACCGCACTCATCCCCTGAAAGCCTTGATATGACTGATGTTCAAGAGGATTTTATCGTTAACATCAGACTCGCCATTCCGCCGAGGGTTGAGCCGATAACCGTTGCCAATCGACACCGGCGGCCAACCACTGCCACTGGGCCGGACTGATCGCAAACACCGGATCAGAGGCCTGGGGCCAGACAAAACTGCCTCGATGCAAGCGCCGCTGACAGAGCCACACGCCATTGCCGTCCCACAGCAACAGGCGCAAGCGGTTGCCGGCACGGTTGCGGAAGATGAAGGCCGACCCAGCACACGGCGAATGACCCAGGCTCTGCTGCACGATCGTGGTTAAGCCATCCAGGCCGCGCCGCATGTCGACCGGCGCCACCGCCAGCCAAATCTGTGCCGGGCTCGCGATCAGGCCAGGCATCGCAACAGCTCCGCGAGCCAACTCGCCGGCATCGAAGCCGGCAGTTCCAGGCGATGGCCCTGAGCATGGGTAAAGACAATGACCTCAGTGACAGCCGGTTGAATCTGCACCGGTATCAAGGCCGTCGAATCCTGCTTGGGTAATTTGCGATAATCGCTCAGCCGTGCTGTGAACGTACGGACATTGAGTTGCTGTGCTGCGCAATACGCGGCTTGCGACAAACCACTGCGTTGCCACGCTTCGATATGCTGACGCCATTTCGCTGTGATGGCCATGCTAAAACTCCTGATCAAAAAAATCACAGGATGCCGCAGACGAAAACTATTTTATAGGTGGCTCGGATGGACGCTTACGATCAAACCAAGCGTTTTCCCTGGCCTCGTGCCGGGGCCTCATTGAAGCCTTATTGGATGCCCGAATGGCAGCATCCCGGCCCGCGTTTTCCCTGGCCTCGTGCCGGGGCCTCATTGAAGCCGTATGGCTGGATGGATACGGAATCCGATTGATTGCCGGTTTTCCCTGGCCTCGTGCCGGGGCCTCATTGAAGCTAGGTGCTTTTTTTGGCTAATTTTTACCATTTATCTTGTTTTCCCTGGCCTCGTGCCGGGGCCTCATTGAAGCACATGGGCCGTCGGCGAATTCGAGTGCTATTGCTGGGTTTTCCCTGGCCTCGTGCCGGGGCCTCATTGAAGCTATCGAATCGGTATCAGTTAGCAGGCATTTTCCGCCGTTTTCCCTGGCCTCGTGCCGGGGCCTCATTGAAGCCCGATAGTTAGAGAGATCAACGGCGTTTTCGTGGAGTTTTCCCTGGCCTCGTGCCGGGGCCTCATTGAAGCAGGCGATTTGCGCGGTATGATTGCCGCGCAGTTCGTGTTTTCCCTGGCCTCGTGCCGGGGCCTCATTGAAGCAATGTAAACCATTGGATAATTTTCGTCGGTGCATCCGTTTTCCCTGGCCTCGTGCCGGGGCCTCATTGAAGCGCATCAAATTCCCCACATTTTTCTGGCGTCATAAATAGTGTTTTCCCTGGCCTCGTGCCGGGGCCTCATTGAAGCAGTTTCGCCGCCGTAAAAAAATACGTGGAAAAAATCGTTTTCCCTGGCCTCGTGCCGGGGCCTCATTGAAGCGCAAGGGCAGCCGGATGCCGTCTTCGCATTTTGCGTTTTCCCTGGCCTCGTGCCGGGGCCTCATTGAAGCCAAGGCTATGAGGCGGGCGTTATGATCGCTGACTATGTTTTCCCTGGCCTCGTGCCGGGGCCTCATTGAAGCGTCCAGCCCGAATTAACTGGGCATTTTCAGAAACTGAGTTTTCCCTGGCCTCGTGCCGGGGCCTCATTGAAGCTCGCCTGCAGCAGTAATCTGCTGCATTGATGATTATCGTTTTCCCTGGCCTCGTGCCGGGCCTCATTGAAGCAAGGATTAATGCTGCCAGCCAACGCTTGCACGGCGTCGTTTTCCCTGGCCTCGTGCCGGGGCCTCATTGAAGCGTGCGCCGCGTCGCTGGTAAATACCAGCCCTTTCTCGTTTTCCCTGGCCTCGTGCCGGGGCCTCATTGAAGCATGCCGGCCAAGGCCGCGGCGAAGTCGCTCATCGTCGTTTTCCCTGGCCTCGTGCCGGGGCCTCATTGAAGCAACTCGGCCTCGGTCATCATCATCTGCCGCTTGCCCGTTTTCCCTGGCCTCGTGCCGGGGCCTCATTGAAGCGAGTTCGCGTTTGAGCCAAGCATCAATATCCCGCCGGTTTTCCCTGGCCTCGTGCCGGGGCCTCATTGAAGCACAAAACCGGTGATAAATTTCAGTGCCGATTTAACCGTTTTCCCTGGCCTCGTGCCGGGGCCTCATTGAAGCATAAGGCCTTGCATAACCCTCCCTGGCTGTACGGCAGTTTTCCCTGGCCTCGTGCCGGGGCCTCATTGAAGCGCATATAACTAAGCGGCCTGCCTGTTTGAGGATCAAGGTTTTCCCTGGCCTCGTGCCGGGGCCTCATTGAAGCCTCATGTGAGGCTGACCTATGCCTAGCACTCAGATTACGTTTTCCCTGGCCTCGTGCCGGGGCCTCATTGAAGCTTGTGACGCGAATCAGATTGCTACCTGGACTCGGCAGTTTTCCCTGGCCTCGTGCCGGGGCCTCATTGAAGCCGGGCGTGGTGGTCGTCGAGTTTGACGCTCCCGAGGTTTTCCCTGGCCTCGTGCCGGGGCCTCATTGAAGCTCCAGGGTGGAGTAGTCATTGACCAGTTCCAGATACGTTTTCCCTGGCCTCGTGCCGGGGCCTCATTGAAGCTAGGGGTAGATTTATGTTTAGATTTTTATTCGAGAATGTTTTCCCTGGCCTCGTGCCGGGGCCTCATTGAAGCATCTTCAACCGTTGCCGACAATGCGAATAATTTGGGTTTTCCCTGGCCTCGTGCCGGGGCCTCATTGAAGCCACACACTCAGGGCTAGACTTAATGCGATAACGAAAGTTTTCCCTGGCCTCGTGCCGGGGCCTCATTGAAGCTCGGCAGCAGCCAGCTTCGAGTGGCGGAAGAAACGGTTTTCCCTGGCCTCGTGCCGGGGCCTCATTGAAGCACAACAAGAAACTACCGGAAAAAGATCGCGTTCCGTTGTTTTCCCTGGCCTCGTGCCGGGGCCTCATTGAAGCACGATGATTTTAGTGCCTTTACACTGGCCCAGCACGGTTTTCCCTGGCCTCGTGCCGGGGCCTCATTGAAGCGAGTCGATGACGAATACCGGCGAAATGTCGGCCTGCCGTTTTCCCTGGCCTCGTGCCGGGGCCTCATTGAAGCGATGCGCCAAATTGCCTACGTTATCGCTCAACGCCAGTTTTCCCTGGCCTCGTGCCGGGGCCTCATTGAAGCTATAGGTGGGTAATTTTCATCATTGCTTTAAGTCTAGGTTTTCCCTGGCCTCGTGCCGGGGCCTCATTGAAGCGCTGACTGACACGGATTCGATCAAATGTACGTTCGACGTTTTCCCTGGCCTCGTGCCGGGGCCTCATTGAAGCATTCTGGACATTCTTTTTTTTCTTCCTTCCTTGAAAAAGTTTTCCCTGGCCTCGTGCCGGGGCCTCATTGAAGCAAATGATGGTTGACCTTCAGCTTAGCCAATATCTACGTTTTCCCTGGCCTCGTGCCGGGGCCTCATTGAAGCAGCCGGTGAAGTGGAAATTGCCGTGATGGTAAGCTGTTTTCCCCGGCCTCGTGCCGGGGCCTCATTGAAGCAGCCATAAGCTGGTCAATTTGATCCATTCGGTCTTGGTTTTCCCTGGCCTCGTGCCGGGGCCTCATTGAAGCTATTTCGACTCCTCGATTTCCTCGGCGACGTCTTCTGTTTTCCCTGGCCTCGTGCCGGGGCCTCATTGAAGCCCGCGATGAAAAATCGAACCTGCTATCATGGGCAGTGTTTTCCCTGGCCTCGTGCCGGGGCCTCATTGAAGCGGATATGCAGCCGTATACATTACAGGACGGCTCGATGTTTTCCCTGGCCTCGTGCCGGGGCCTCATTGAAGCATTACGGGCCGGGCTACCGCGTTTACTTTCAACAGGTTTTCCCTGGCCTCGTGCCGGGGCCTCATTGAAGCGTCGAAGAGTACTTGGTAGACTTGAATGCCACGCAAGGTTTTCCCTGGCCTCGTGCCGGGGCCTCATTGAAGCTTGCCCCGCGCCGCGATACCGACGCTCGCCTGATCGTTTTCCCTGGCCTCGTGCCGGGGCCTCATTGAAGCAAGCAGTTGCTCCCGTTTATAGGAACTGATGCCTCAGTTTTCCCTGGCCTCGTGCCGGGGCCTCATTGAAGCAAAATGATCGGTGTAGACGGCCGGGTCCGATTGCAGGTTTTCCCTGGCCTCGTGCCGGGGCCTCATTGAAGCGGTTATGAGTTGCGGCATCATAGGATGGCTAATTAGCTGTTTAGTCCCATACATAAATGGTGTAACCTATTCCCAACTGAAAGAGGAAAAGCGATGGGACAAGTACTCCACGGAACAGCCACGACCACGCACGCGATCCGAGAAAAAATTCAAGACGCTCAAGAGAGCCTCGTCAAACTCGCCAAGCGCTACGGGATCAACCCCAAAACTGTCCAGAAGTGGCGGAAGCGGGCGTCGGTCGAAGACCTCAAGTGCAGCAGCAAGCCCGGCCAAGGCAGCGTGCTGACCGCGGTGAACGAAGCCGTCATCGTCGAAACCCGGCTAAGACCTTGTTGCCCTTGGATGACCTGTACGATCTGTTACGGCCACAGATACCGGCGCTGACCCGCTCCAACCTGCACCGTTGCCTGCAACGCCACGGTAATCAACTTGGGCAAAGACAAGAGGTACCTGTTCGTCGCCATCGACCGTGCTACCCGCTACGTCTATCTGGAACTGCACGATAACAAGCGCATGGAGACCGCTACCGCCTTTCTGGAAAACGCCTTGGCACAATATCCGTTCAAGGTCGAAAAGCTGCTCACCGACAACGGCATCGAGTTCAGCTATAACCCCTTGCCCGACGCCAAGAAGCCCAAGGACAAGGAACATCCGTTCGTTGCGCTGTGCAAGGCCCAACAGATCGAACACCGCACCACCCTGGTCAAGCACCCGTGGACGAACGGCAGGGTCGAGGCGATGAACAAAAGTCAAGGCCAACACGCCCCAACGTTTCCACTATGACAATGTGGACGCGCTAAAGACCCATCTACCACTACCTGCTAAACTAAGGCCGTAGAGCGGAAGCCCCCCCTTTGAAGCCATCTTGCAATGGTACGATAAGAAACCGGAGATTTTTGTTGTTGACCCTAACTAGTAGTGAGTTCCAGTAAAACAATTACAAATTAAGCCACCCCAAGGTCGAATTTATTCCAGCGGAATACGACAGGTGAAGCATTAAATTCGTCGATCCCTTTTAGGATTCGCGCCTTCAGTTCGTCGACCGATTTCACTCTCATGTGCCGCAAGAACGTTCTAGCCATTTTAGAGAATGCACACTCGGTCAGGTTGAGCCAAGAGCCGTGTTTTGGCGTATGCACATACTCAAAGCGCCCTGGTCGGCTTGCAAGATAGGCCAGGGTCTCTTTTGAAATGTGGGCCGAGTGATTGTCCAGAACTACCCGGATAACAGCCTCTGGCGGATAGTACTCATCGAATCGCTTGAGTAACGCAATAAACTCCCAACTACGATGCCGATCCTCTACATTAGCCATGATATGCCCCGAGTGTAGATCGATTCCAGCCAGCATTGACACGGTGCCGAGCCGACTATATTCATAGTCTCGCCCAATAGTAGGCCGCTTGCCCGGAACTGGCGGTCAATCGGGCGCCGTGAGGCCAATGGCCTGAACCCCGGTTTTTCATCAATGCTAACCGTATAGATAGCATGGGGTTGTCCATGATGAGCGGCTCCGTCGGTGTAAATCGACACCTCCTGATAAACCAGCAGCACTTCCTGCATGTTACGATCAAATTCCGGATCCCTTTTCTCCAAGTCGTATCGTATCTTATGAGGCTTGATGTCGTTTTCGTTGAGGATACGCCATATAGTACTTTTACCCGCGTGCGCTAGACGGGAAAATCCCACCGTTTCGGCGCTTTGGGATACAAATTTTGCCAGACCGGAGAGAGTCCACAATTCTGCTGCCAAGTTATGTTCCGTAGGCTTTGTGCAAGCGATGCTTGCCACCTAAGCACGAGCTTCATCACTAATTTCCGGTTCGTGCGGACGGGGATACCTGTCCTTTAACCTCATCGGTGCGCCCGCAGCCAAGGCTTTATCGATGCATTTGTAGATCATGGGCCGACTGACGCCAAGCTGCCGATTGAGTTCGGTAATCGTGATGCCATCGGCATAACCTATCAAAACCTTGGCCCGCTCAACCTCCCTCATCGGCGCCGTTCGTGATCGGCAGAGCTCATTGAGCATTGCCTTTTGGTTTTCCGTCAATATCAGTGCTGCACGTTTCGTCTTTCCCGCCATCCTCTCCTCCGGCAATTAGGGGGATAAGTATCAGGGGTGTTTTAGACCAATCTGTAAATTTATTGATGGAACGATCTACTAGTAGCGCACCAAACTTGCTTTGATAAATAGGGTAGTGGGTCAAACGTGTCACTCCATATTAAAAATGTTCCATAATAGGCTAAATTAATTTACAACCTTTATGTCCCATGGCCTGTTACCAAGAAATCACCTGTCCCCAGTGCGGCGGCACTCATCTCACCAAATCAGGCTTGAGTGCCTGCGGCACCCAGCGGTACCGCTGCCAGAATCCTGACTGCCCGGCCAAGACCTTCATGCTCCACTACCAATACAAGGCTTATGAACCCGGAGTCAAGGAGCAGATTGTCGAGATGGCCATCAACAGCAGCGGTGTTCGGGACACGGAGCGGGTGCTCAGGATCAGCAAGGGCACCGTGATCAGTACGCTAAAAAAAAGCGTCCACCCTCGTGCAAGTGAATCCGCGGTACGCCAAGGCCACTAACGAGCCGCTGGAGGTCCGTCTGGGGGCGGCCGAATGGGACGAGCAATGGTCGTTTGTGGGGAGCAAAGCCAACCCGCGCTGGCTGTGGTACGCCGTCGACCACGCGACCCACAAGGTGCTGGCCTACGTGTTCGGCAGGCGCACGGACGAGGTCTTCAAGGAACTGAAGGCGCTGCTGGCCCCGCTCAACATCGCCAGGTATTTCACGGACGACTGGGGGCTTACGGCCGCCACCTCGCCCCAAGCAGTCATGACGTGGGCAAGCGCAACACCCAGAAAATAGAGCGCAAGAACCTCAACTTCAGGACATGGATCAAACGCCTGGCGCGGCGGACGATTTGCTTCTCCAAGCTGGAATTGATGCACGACACGGTGATCGGGTTGCTCATCAACAAGCTCGAGTTCGGCCTCGATATTCATACGAAATCGCAGGTCTGACCCATTACCGTTATTTGCATATTGGCGCGTTTGGCGTTGAGTGGCTGAATAACAAGAGCCGTATGAATCGAGAGGTTCACGTACGGTTCCTTGAGCAGCTGAAGGGGGAGGTTCCCTTCGGCTGACTCGACCCGTCTCGGAAAGCTTCTTTCATACCTTGAAAACTGAGCTGATTCATCATCAGACTTTTCGTAATCGGGATGACGCTAGGCAGGCTGTGTTTGAATATATCGAAGTGTTTTATAACCGCGAGCGACTCCATTCCGCCAACGGCTATTTGTCGCCCGTAGACTACGAATTGCAGCAAAAAGCTGCTTAACCGTGTGTCCGGTAAGGTGTTGACACCTCATCACCTATCAGTTTCAGATAAACTATCCCCCTCTGCAACTTTTGATTCAAGGTAAGCTTGGGAACTGTAAGAAAACTGGCGAATGAAGTGGAGCACGGGCTTGCGGGGGCACTTCCGAGGCTGCGCAAGACGGTGGTAGGGAAATTGGCGCTGGCCGTGGGTGCGATGATCGAAGGCCAGACGCCGAACACCGTGGAACTGGCCAATCTGCTGCCTTTGGAGACCGAGCGGCAGGACATGCGCGAACAATGGCTGAGGCGCTTGCTGAAGAATCCCTTGCTGCTCGCCCCGAGGGTGATGGAGCCGTTCACACGGGAGGCGCTGGCTAAGGCCGCGCGGAACGGCCAGACCGTGCTGCTGGCTATGGACCAGACTGACTTGGGCGACCGGATGGCGTTGCTGGTGGTGGCCCTGAGGGTCGGCGACCGGGCGCTGCCCTTAGTTTGGCGGGCGGAGGCGGGGCCGGCCAACATCGGCTTCGAGAGTCAGCAAAGGCTGCTGGAGCAGGTGCGGGCCTGGCTGCCTGCGGGGGCGCAGGTGCTGCTCTCGGCGGACCGGTTCTACCCCTCAGCCGCGCTATTTGGCTGGATCCAGACCCACGGTTGGGGCTACCGGGTGCGGCTGAAAGGCAACGTGCTGGCAGACACCGGGCAGGGCGACGAGACTACCACCGGTCAGTTGGCGCAAGGCGTGGCGGAACGTTATTTGTCGAGGGTGAGGCTGTTCACGCAGGGGCGCATGACGAACCTGGGCATCCTCCACGAAGCCGGGCATCCAGACCCTTGGATCATCGCGATGGACTGCCCGCCGTCGCGGGCGGCGGTGCTGGACTATGCCGCGCGCTGGGCCATCGAGCCGATGTTCTCCGACTTCAAGGGCCGGGGCTTCGACCTGGGGAGCTCACAGCTTTGGCACGCGGACCGCCTGGAGCGACTGGTCCTGATCATGGCGCTGGCGATGTACTGGTGCGTCCGCGTCGGCCAGGACGACGCCCTGGCGCGTCCGACGCCGCTCGAAAAAAAACCGGGGAACAAAATGACCCCGACCATTGGAGCTTCAGGAAACTCCGCCGCAGCCTGGTCTCCTGGTTCATCCGCGGTCTGCGCCGACTGAAGCGCTGCCTGCAAAACGGCATCCCTTTGCCCGCCTTTTATGGAACGGGGTAAAGTGATAGGTGATGAGGTGTTGACACATCAGTTACCCGTTTATCTTCGAGAATAACGTATGATGGAACGTAGTATCGTCGGCTTCCATCAGGACGCCGAACAGCACTGGGTGGCTGAGCTGGAGTGCGGACACTTCCAGCATACCCGCCACGATCCGCCTTGGGTGAACCGCCCTTGGGTCATCACGCCGGAAGGCCGTGCGTCAATGATGGGCTATAAGCTTCCGTGCAAGAAGTGTGAGGCCGGGACTCCACCGGATCACTGATAGTCGTTGGGGTACGGTGCGGCTCCGCCCGATTTTTCCCAATTTGACCCTAAGCCGTCAATGAGATCAGAGGATGAAAATGTGGGTTGCAGGCTATATTCGGATATTCAAAATTTTTCGTAAGGAGAGCTTTATGTCTTCCCTCTATTACGACGATCCTGCTGTGGAAGAAGCAGGGTGCGGTGATTAGCACGTTTAGGAAATCATGCGTTGAAGCAGATTAACCGGTCGTTTATTGTCCTCTCTTTAATCGGCAAAAAATGGCCGATCTCCAGCGTTCAAAATCTGGCTGGGCTGTATCGGAAGGCCTGGCCGTTTTACTCGGAATCAGCATCAAGGAATAAAATTTTCTGGGGTTCCGGCTTACAACCCCGATAAAACCATCCGCACACTGCCGTATGGCGTTTCATGGAAGGATTGTCAATCCGTCGACTGTCGGTGGACCCCCAGCCAGCCTTTGATTGATGCGATCACCAACGGTATGGCACCGAATAGGATAAATACCAAGTCACCCGGCAGCCGTAGCCATTCGATCAGTCGCGATCGCTCGCTACCGATGTAATCAAGGCTGCGCGCGTGCCAGTACCCATGCTGGACTACATCCCAGACCTGTAACACGCCGCTGGGAAACAAGCTCATCGTTAACATCAGCATCAGGCCGACATTGGTACCCCAAAATCCGACCTTAACGTATTTTTCGATGCGGGTCCAGTGCGCATCGCTGCTGGTTTGGCGCAACACGAAGACCATTAGCGCAATCGCCAGCATGCCGAATACGCCCATCATCGCGGCATGGCCATGGTTGGGCGTCAGTTGGGTGCCGACTTCATAGTAGCTGACGATCGGCAGGTTGATTAGGAAGCCGAAGATGCCGGCGCCGACGAAGTTCCAGAAGCCCACGGACATCAAGAAGTAGAACGTCCATTTATGCGGTACGGCCACCGATTTGCCGCAGACATCGCAGTCGGCGCGCGTGGTGCGCACGAAATCCCACGCATCCAGGGTCAGCAGCGTCAACGGCACCACTTCCAGTACCGAAACCATTGCCGACAGCGCCATGTTGAAGCTGCTCTGGCCGGTAAAATACCAGTGATGGCCGGTGCCGATCAAACCACCGGCGAAATACAGGATGGCGTCGAGGTAAATCACTCGCAGCGCCACGTTGCGCCGAGTAAGGCCCAGTTGATAAAACAGCAGCGCCACCATCGTGGTTACGAAGAACTCGAAGAAACCTTCGACCCATAGATGAATGATCCAGAAGCGCCAAGTATCGACCACGGTGAAATGGGTCTTGGCGCCAAAGAAAAGGGCTGGCGTGTAGAACAGCGGGATCGCCAGGGAAGCCAGCAGGAACAGTCTGACCAAAGGTTTCGCGGCCGGTTCGCTCAAAGTCTCCGGTTGCGCCAGCTTTAATAAGATCGCAAACCATGCCAGCAGACCGGCGATCAGCAGGTATTGCCATAGGCGGCCGATCTCCAGGTATTCCCAGCCCTGATTACCAAGCCAGAACCACCATTGACCCAACATTTGCGAGATACCCGCCCATTCACCCAACAGGCTGCTGCCGATGACCACGACGAAGGCGCCGAACAGCAGATGAATCCAGATAGCGAACCCGCGTGGTTCATCATTGCGCAGCGAACGGCCGAGAAACAAGGCCGCGGCAACATAAGCGGTAGCGATCCAGAAAACCGCGGTCTGCAGATGCCAAGTGCGCATCAAATTGCTGGGAAATAGCCGTTCTAGCTGAAAGCCGTAAAAACTGTCGGGATCGGCTCGATAATGCGCCACCGCGCCACCCACCAAAGTCTGCGCAAGAAACAGCAGCGCCATTACCACGAAGAATTTCACCAGTGCCCGCTGGCCGGCGCTGGCTTGGCCCGGCAACAGATGAGGGTGTACATGGTGCCCAGCGCTGATCCAGCCAAGATAATCGAACTTGCCGAACATCAACAGCACGCTGGCGATACCGGCCAGCAGCACGATAAGACTCAATGCACTCCACAGCAGTGCGTCGGGTATCGGCGTATTGCCCACGTGGGGATCGTACGGAAAGTTGTTGGTATAGGAATAATTCTCGCCGGGACGGTTGGCCACGGATGCCCACGCCGCCCAGGTGACGAATGCGGAAAACTGCCGCAATTCAGTCGGGTCTCCGATCAGTCCCCGCTTGAGCCCGCCATTACGGGCGGGATCGAGGAAGTAATCCGTCCAGTAAGTCATCTGCCGGTGGTAAGCGGCAGTTTCCGGCAGGGTCAGGTGCAAGGTTGCGCTGGCAGCGTCGTAACGATTGGTTTTTAACTCGACCGCCGTTTGCGCATACACGGCCGCCCGTTGGCCAGGCGTCAGCGCCACCAGCGGCTGTTGGTATTGCTGCCGCGCAATGACCGTGGCGGTATCCTCGCCGATACGGTGCAATGCCTCGGCCGAGTAATCGGGCCCCAGGTAGGCGCCATGTCCCCAGATACTGCCGTTGTTCATCAATCCGTATTTGAGAAAGATAGCTTGGCCTGAGCTGATGTCATCACCGGTAAACAGGCGAACACCTTGCGCATCAAGCACCTGCGCGGGGATCGGCGGAACGTTGCGGTAGGCCAGCGAAGTGATAACGATCAGGCCTGCAAAGCCCAGCACCATCACGATCAATACGGTGCGTAACCACCAGGGAGACAGTGCGGCGTCCTCTGTAGTCAAGGGTTGTGCGGCAACACGCATGGTGTTCTCCTTGAGTAAGTGCCTAAGTCGTCATCAGTAGCCTGAAAACTCTTCTGTGCGGATGTTGTCGTCGTCAACCCCCGCTTCGCTCAGTATTTGCCGTATCGCCTTTACCATAGCGGGCGGGCCGTCGATGTAGTAGATGGGAAACGTCAAATCATCGATGAATTTCAGAAGCATGGCCTTGCTGATAACGCCGGTTTCCCCATGCCACTCGCGGCTGGACTTTTCCATCTGCGTCATCGTACCGACAAAGGTATAGTTTGGATTTGCAGTGCGAGATTCTTTCAAATCATCCAGAAACGCCGCATCTTCCGGCTTTCGGTTTGAATAAAAGACCAAGATTCGATGGGAAACCCTATCGTGAATCGCTTGAAGAACAATGCTTCTCACCGGCGTAATGCCAATGCCGCCGGTGAGAAAAACGGCAGGAACGCTCTCATTGTTGTGCAGCGTGAACGAGCCATACGGCGCATTCAGTGTCATTTCCATACCCAGTTCCATGGTTTTTAATACCCGTTTGAACGCAGTGTCACGCATTCGTGTCGCCACCATAAGATCGTCTTCGTAAGGAGCGCTTGCCAATGAAAATGCTCGTGTGTTCCCCTCGGTGTCTGTTTCATCAGGGTTGATCAGGGTACAGTCAGCGAATTGCCCGGCTTTGTAGATAAAACCTTCAGGCTTTTCAAAATGGAACGCCATCGTTTCCTCTGCGA
Source organism: Methylomicrobium agile (assembly GCF_000733855.1). NCBI lineage: Bacteria > Pseudomonadati > Pseudomonadota > Gammaproteobacteria > Methylococcales > Methylococcaceae > Methylomicrobium > Methylomicrobium agile. The sequence continues at coordinate 132,052 of NZ_JPOJ01000001.1, read as the reverse complement.
TTTCTCGTTTGCATTTCAGTTTGACTTTGTAGCTGGGCATGGCGTAATTCTCCTTATTTTTATTGAAAATATTGCGTACGCAACGTTTGACCGTACACAGTACGGAAGGCTGAAAGGGGAGCCCGATGTGTTTGAATCCGTTTTTCAGAAAGCCGTAATCGAAGCAGGTATTGTGCGCGATAAACAAACGGCCCTAAAAATCTCTCGACTTCGGCTGCGATTGCGGCAAACGGCAGCGCGTCGGCAACCCTGGCATTGGTAATGTCGGTCATCTGTTCGATAAATCCCGGAATACGCGCTTGAGGATGAACCCATTGGCTCCATTCGCACAGGCCGTGTTCGTCGACCAGGACGATGCCGATCTCGGGTGGCTGAAGCGCCGGTGGTTTCCATATCCACAAAGGCCAGAGGCTGCGGGTAAAACATCACGCGCTAACCATTTCTCAATGATTCAAATGTAAAACTTTAATATGGGAGAGACATTGATCAGGTCGATTGGTTCTTCCAACTTTACCAGAGAAAAGCACAGGTCTTTTTCCCGAGCACTTCGCCGGCAAAAACTAGCCGAGCCGCCGCACCGTTCGATGCTCCAAAACACACTTGCAAGGGCAATAAATGTTCCGCTCTCGGATGGCAATAGAGGGCATACGGGGCTTCTTTCCAGTGGGTTAATCGAGTTTCCCGCTCATTGGCCGAGAGATGTTCATTCGTACAGGTATCGATGAGCCAATCCTGGAAGGCCTGGTTTTTAGCATCGGATTGGTTGTCATCGGCTGTAAAAAAGGCGCTCAAATTATGAAATGAAAAGCCGGAGCCGATAATCAGCACATTCTCTTGGCGCAACGCCGCCAGGGCTTTGCCGAGCTGGATATGCCTGCCGGCGTCCAGGCTATGGAGCAGCGACAACTGCACGCAAGGCAGATGCGCATCAGGATAGAGGATTTTCAAAGGCACGAATAACCCATGGTCAAACCCTCTCTGGGCATCCTGATGGACCTCGATCCCGCTACGCTTCAATAGTTCCTCTATCCTTGCCGCAAGTTTAGGCGAACCTTTGGCCGGATAGTGAATACGGTAAGCCTCGTCGGGAAAGCCATAATAGTCATAGATCAGGGCAGGCGATTCACCACTGGTAAGGGTAGCCACGGCTTCTTCCCAATGCGCGCTGATCAGGCAGAGCGCGGACGGCTTGCCCAAGGAAGGGGCGACAGTTTTGAGAAAAGCGATTAGGTTCGAATGACCTTCATCGCCAAGCAACGGTAAGGGGCCGCCGCCATGAGGGATAAACAGCATCCGGCTGAGATGGGGATTAAGTTCTGATGGCATAGACGGCACCTAGGTTTAAATGGGGGGCGGCGCCCCGGTTGCTGGTTCTATAATATTCACTCCACATTTGCCTTGAAACTATGGTTTTGATGCAACTTTTTTTACTCAGAAGGTATGGCAGGTAGGGCGCACACCATCTATCAAAGCTATCAGAAGGCAGAATTGGCGCGGGCATTCCATACCTGCCATACCATCCCCTATGCGCCAACTTAAGCTATAGGTTATTGATTAAACGCGGCTCAGACCCATTGCGCGGCATTGCTGGATCAACCGTAAAGGAAGATAGACTTAGGCAGACACTGCAGCTGACGTTTCCGGACGTTCGCTCATGCTCTTGATACACCCTGTCGATAGCAGGGAACCAGCGGAAAACAAATGCAAGCGTTCTTTTAACAGCGTCTGGTCACGGCTGATCGAAAGAGGAGAAGATAGTGTCCACTTCGTAATGGCGGTAACCGCATTGATTTTATGATTTCCTTGGCAAGTAGATTATTAAAGTAATAATCATACTGTTCAGCCCTGTTTTTTGCATCACTTAAATTTCTGGTTTTAAGTGGGATAAAAATTCTTTCTGCTGGAACAGAGGCTTGAGTAAGTTAGGATATGACGCCTATGGTAATAGGTCTTGTGGCGGAGCGTAAGGTAACTTTGCTGTGTAGCAGATTGTGTTACGCAGATAAATTTTGCTCTCTTGACTCTTAAGAAGAGTAAGATTTACAGTAGGATATGTATGGTGCCGAGGAGAGGACTTGAACCTCCACGGAGTTTCCCCCACTAGCACCTGAAGCTAGCGTGTCTACCAATTTCACCACCTCGGCTAGGCGATGTTTCATCTCAGTTGATTCGGCGTATTATAAGGATCGATTTTGGCCTTGTCAAACATTTTGCGAATTTTTTACCGTCCATTGCCGAATGGGTTTTCGGATGCCAATGGCCCGGAGAGAGTTTTTATTCCCGATGATTGACATTTTCAAATTCCGCGCCTGGAAACGTGTATTATAATCGTATTAAACCCGGGATTCTGCGATGCAGTAGAATCCTGCGGATAAACATCTAAATATCGTTCCCATCTATCTAGCCATCCTCAATGCCGCCCAAGTCAAAAAAAGTCGTTGACTTCAATTTATCCGCAGACCCTTACGCCGCGCGCGAAGCCGAGAAATATACGCGCCCGATTCCCAGCCGCGAGCTCATTCTTGAATACATCGAACATGTCGGTAAGCCGCTCAAGCGTACGGAAATTGCCGAAGCCTTCGCGTTGGAGGACGAGGAACAATTGGAGGCTCTGCGGCGGCGCCTTCGGGCTATGGAACGAGACGGGCAGTTATTGTTCAACCGCGAGCAGAAATACTGCTTGGTCAATAACAAGGATTTGATTGTCGGCCGGATTCTCGGCCATCCCGACGGCTATGGCTTTCTGCGCCCGGACGACGGTTCGGACGACCTCTACTTGTCGCCGCGCGAAATGAACGCGCTCTTGCACAACGACCGCGCGATGGTGCGCGTTTCCAGTATCGACAAGAAGGGACGCAGGGAAGGTGCGGTCGTCGAGATTCTGGAGCGGAACACGCATCAGGTCGTCGGGCGCTTCATGAAGGACAGTTTTAATTACGTGGTGCCCGACAATAAAAATATCGCGCAAAACGTGCTGATTGCGCCGGGCGAAACGGGCAAGGCGAAGCAGGGCCAGATCGTGGTCGTCGAGATCGTCGAGCAGCCGACCAAACTGCGGCAGCCGATCGGGCGCGTAGTCGAGGTGCTCGGCGATCATCTCGCGCCCGGCATGGAAATCGAGATGGCGATCCGTTCGTATGAGTTGCCTTTCCAATGGCCGGAGATGTTGCTCGAAGAAATCAAATCGTTCAGCGAGGAAGTGCCGGAAGAGGCGAAGGCGAATCGCGTCGATTTGCGCGCTACCCCGCTGGTTACGATCGACGGGGAGGACGCGCGCGACTTCGACGATGCGGTGTACTGTAAAAAGACGACCAAAGGCTGGAAGCTCCTGGTCGCGATCGCGGACGTCTCGCATTACGTTCAAGTGAATACCGCACTCGATCAGGAAGCGAAAAACCGCAGTACTTCGGTCTATTTTCCGGAAAAGGTCATTCCGATGCTGCCGGAGATCCTGTCCAACGGCCTGTGCTCGCTCAATCCGCATGTCGATCGCTTATGTATGGTCTGCGAGATGCTGATCGATTCCCAGGGGCAGATCGTACGTTCGAGTTTTTTCGAAGGCGTGATGCGTTCGCACGCGCGGCTGACTTATACCGAAGTCGCGAAGATGCTGGTCGACCATGACAAAACGCTTGCCAAAAAGCACAAGGATTTGCTGCCGCATCTGGAAGAATTGTATGCGCTGTACCGGGTGATGCGGCTCAGCCGCGAACAGCGCGGCGCGATGGATTTCGATACGCAGGAAACCCGGATCATTTTCGGCAAGGACCGCAAAATCGACCGGATCGTGCCGTTGGTCCGCAACGATGCGCATAAACTGATCGAAGAATTCATGATCGCGGCGAACATGGCGGCCGCGCGCTTTTTGAACAAGAAGAAAATTCCCAAACTGCTGCGCATCCACGAAGGCCCCAGCGCGGACAAACTGCTGGGGCTGCAGTCGTTTCTCGGCGAACTGGGCCTGAAACTGGGAGGTGGGTTCAAGCCGACGCCGCTCGATTACATGCACCTGATGCAGTCGATCAAGGGAAGGCCCGACGCGCATCTGATCCAGACCGTGCTGCTGCGCTCGATGTCGCAGGCCGTTTACAGTCCGGACCTGAAGGGACATTTCGGTCTGGCGCTCGATGAATACGCGCATTTCACCTCGCCCATCCGCCGCTATCCCGACCTGCTCGTGCATCGGGGTATCCGCCATACGCTGCAGGGCAAGAAGCCGGAAAGCTTTGTCTACAGCCATTCCGACATGGTGCTGCTCGGCGAGCATTGCTCCGCGAACGAAAGGCGTGCCGACGATGCGACCCGCGATGTGGTGCTCTGGCTCAAATGCGAGTACATGATGGACAAGATTGGCGAGGAGTTTGCCGGGCTGATTTCGGCGGTTACTTCCTTCGGTTTTTTCGTCGAGCTCGACGAGATTTATGTCGAAGGGCTGGTGCATATCAGCAATCTGGGCCAGGACTATTTCCATTTCGATCCGGTCAGCCGCCAACTGCGCGGCGAACGCACCAATACCGTCTTCCGGCTGGGCGACAGCGTCAGGGTTCAGGTGGTGCGCGTCGATCTGGACGAGAAGAAGATCGACTTCGAGCTGATCGGCAAACGGGCTGCCGCCGCTGCCAGATCCAGGAAGCGCAGCAGAGCCAAGGCGGATAATGCCTCGAAAAAGAAAAGAAAAAAGTAAGCCCTCAACTGGGTTAGAGGATATCTAAAGCTCGGCTACGCGGGTATCGTTCGGCGTATATTGTTTGAAATAATTGCGGATACCGTTGAAAATCGCCAGTGCGATTTTCGATTGATGTTCGGTATTGTTCAATTTGCGTTCTTCGCCGGGATTCGAGATAAAGGCCGTTTCGACCAGGATCGACGGAATGTCCGGCGACTTCAGGACCAGAAAACCGGCTTTCTGCACGGACGAAAAATGCAGTTCTCCGATGTTCTGAAAACTTTTTAGCACCTGGCCGGCGACATTGTTGCTGGCCTCCAGGGTCGCGGTTTGCGATAAATCCAGCAGCACCGAAGCCAGTACTTCTTCCTTGTCGTCGAGACGAACCCCGCCGACCAGATCGGCCGCGTTTTCGCTGTCGGCGAGCCAGCGCGCCGCTTCGCTCGAAGCGCCGCGGTTCGATAGTGTGAATACCGACGCGCCTTTCACATCGGATTTCTGGTAGGCGTCCGCATGCACCGAGACGAAAAGGTCGGCGTTCGCGGCGCGGGCGATTTCCATGCGTTTTCTGAGATCGACATAATAATCGCCCTTACGAACCAATACCGCCCGCATTCCGCGCTGTCGGTTGATCAGTGCGGCCAGTTTTTTTGCGATGGCCAGCACCACACGCTTTTCTTCTGTGCCGGCCGGACCGTGGGCGCCCGGATCTTCGCCGCCGTGTCCCGCATCGATTGCCACCACGATGTTTCTGCCGATTGGTCCGGCGGAGGTTGCCGCTCCCTTGGCCGATTTGGCCGGATTGTCGTTGCCGGCGGCCCGCTTGGCAAGTTTCTGCGGCGCTTGTGCTTTCGCTTTGGGCTTGGCGGCCTGGGCCGAAAATTTTTCGGACGCGTTAGGGCTGTCCGAAAGCGGTCCCTTGTCCGTCAGATCGACGACCAGGCGATGGCCGTACATCTTGTTCGGGTTCAGTGTGAAGCTTTCATAATCGATCTGCCTTTTCAGGTCGGCGACGATTCTCAACGTCTTCTGCTTCTGGTCCGTGCGGATACGGGAAAAAAAGGGATGCGAGGCAGGCGGCTGAGACAGTTCTCCCTTCAAGCGGGCGTTTTGAATGTCGATCACCAGGCGGCCGGGGTGTTCGGTCAGCGAAATGGAATGGGACGGAATGGCGGACACGTCGATCATCATCCGGCTTTGTTTGGCCGAACTCCAAAAGTGGAGCGAGTTGACGCTCACTTGTGCCGCAAAAGCCACGCTTGAGAAAAGTTGTAACGCCAGCAAAAAGAATGATTTAGCGAAATGTCTCATGGCCGCCGCTCAAAAAAACGATAATTTCGTTTAAATTATAACAATATGTAATTGTTTTTACATCGATGTATGTAAAATTTTTGAGAGATGCGGCAAGCGGAAAGGTATTCGGCGGCAGGTGCTGGAAATTTCGGAAAACGGCACTGGCCGGGAATGCGGTTAACTAAACGGAATTGGTCTGAACGAGGAAGTCTGAGCGCATGAAAAAGGCGCCTGAGGCGCCTTTTTGAACCGTTTCGGAGGAGATTATAAATTCCACCATTTGGATTCGGAACTTTCCATCACGACGACCGATTTCGGTTCGACCGTGTAAAACTTGCGTTTATGCCGTCTCTGCTCTGCGGGGCAGACCGCATCGTAGGGAGACGGTTTCGAGGTATCGACTGCGGTATGCCAGCTCAAGTTTTTTAGCGGCGGCAGTTCCATTTCGACCTTGCTGTCCGACATGTTCAGCATCACATGCAAATGCGTGCCGCCTTCGGTGGCCGCCGCCAGGGTGAACGCCAAAACCCGGGCTTCCGGGTCGTTCCAGTTCGGCTGGTCGATCTGCGCGCCGTGCCAGGAAATGTCGGGCAGGTGGGTGTCGTCGTGCTTCTGGCCGCTCAGGAAGCGGCGGCGCATCAGCGACGGGTTGCGCTTGCGCAACGCGATCATGGACTTTACGAAGCGCAAAATCTCGCGCTTGTCTTCGCTGAAGTTCCAGTCGAACCAGGTCAGTTCGTTGTTTTGGCACCAGGTGTTGTTATTGCCGTGCTGGGTTTTCAAGATTTCGTCCCCGGCCAGAAACATCGGCACGCCCTGGCTCAACAGTAAGATCGCGAACGCATTTTTGACCTGCTTGATCCGGAAAGCCTGAACCGCCGGATTGTCGGTCGGACCTTCGACGCCGCAGTTCCAGCTCAAATTGTGGTTGCAGCCGTCGCGATTGCTTTCGCCGTTGGCCAGGTTGTGCTTTTCGTTGTAGCTGAACAGGTCGATCAGCGTAAAACCGTCGTGGCAGGTGATGAAGTTGATGCTGTTGATCGGCAGGCGGCCCTCCGGATGGTAGAGATCGCTGCTGCCGCACAGGCGCGTCGCCAGATCGCCTATCAGGCCTTTTTCGCCGCGCAGGAAGCGGCGCACCGCATCCCGATAGATGCCGTTCCATTCGGCCCAGCGGTAGCCGGGAAAACAACCGACCTGGTACAGGCCGGCCGCATCCCAGGCCTCGGCGATCAGTTTCGTTCGAGCCAGTTTTTCGGACAGTTCGATCGCCCACAGCACCGGCGGATCGCGCAGCGGCATCCCGCCTTCGCCGCGCGCCATCGCGCTGGCGAGATCGAAGCGGAAGCCGTCGACATGCATGTGTTCGACCCAGTATTCGAGGCAGTCGACGATGAAATTGGATACGAAGGGATGATTGGCATTGACCGTATTGCCGCAGCCGGTATAGTCGCGGAACACGGTTTTGTTGAGCGCATCGATGTGATAATAAATTTCGCTGTCGATGCCTTTAAAATTGATGATCGGCCCGCCCGCGCCGCCTTCCGAGGTGTGATTGAACACTACGTCCAGAATCACGCCGATGCCGGCCTTGTGCAGGGCCTTGATCAGATCCTGGAATTCCTGTATGTGCGTGCCCTGTTCCGGGGTCACGCAATAGCCGGGATGCGGGCTGAAGAAACTGTGCGTGCTGTAGCCCCAGTAGTTTTGCAGGCCCAGGTCGGCGGTGCCGGACGGGACGTCCTGCTCGTCGAACGCCATCACCGGCAGCAGTTCGACATGCGTGATGCCGAGTTCCCGGAGATAAGAAATTTTCTCGATCAGGCCGGAAAACGTGCCGGGATGGCGCACGCCGGAACTGGGATGGCGGGTATAGCCGCCTACGTTCAATTCGTAAATGATCGCATTCTCGCTGCGGATCGCGAGCGGTACATCGCCTTCCCAGTCGTAATGGTCCTCGACCACCATGCTGCGCATCGAATGGCGGACGTTGTCGCCGGGCAGGCATGCCTGTTTTCTGTCCCAAAGCCTCGTGCTGACCGCGCGTGCGCACGGATCGAGCAGGTGTTTGTCCTTATCGAACATCTGGCCCGATTCGGGGGTATTGTTCGGGCCGTCCATGCGCCAAGTGTACCAGGTGCCGGCCGGCAGGTTCTCGACGAACGCATGCCAGGCGTAAAAAGTCCGGTTTACCTGCGACTGCAACTGAATGGTCTGGAACGGCTCCGGACTTTCGGCGGTTTCGAACAGCAGCAGCTCGACCGCGGTCGCATGGCGGCTGAAAATCGAAAAGTTGACGCCGTTCGGGTTCGCCGTCGCCCCGGCCGGGTAAGGATAACCGGTTTTGATACTATAAATTTCGGCCAATGGTTTTTTCCTAAATTGTGCAGTATTGGCGCAGCTTCGACCGGCGAAGGCGCGGCTGAATCAATACGGCTTGAAAATGAAGAAATCGGTTAGGGTATTCTCTTTGCTGACTGCGTCGTCAGGCACCGCGGATTTTACAGATATATAGTATAGGCAAAAATAAACCAGGGACTGAATTTGCTGAAAAGTATGAGTTAAAACCGTCAAATCTACACGGACTGCCAAGGTTTGGCAATGCCGGATTGTTTTGAGGGTTTGCGGCGGGGTGGAACCGCGCGCGGATGACGTGTCGGCGGCAATGCCGTTGAGGGAATTCCGAATAAGCTTTTTACCGGCGTGACAAAGCTCGCTTTGCCAGTCAGCTGCGTCATTGACAAAACCAGCTTTGCGGCGTCGATAGTCCGATATCCTTACCTAAAGGGCACAGGAGCCAGACTGGACTGTGCTCGGCGCCTGCCTAACGGCAAATTCCGAACCAATGGCGTGGCCGGCTTCGCCGCGGGCCGAAGCCGGCGGCGGTTTCGCCTGTCCTGTCTCTGGCTGCGAAGCCGGCTTCAGATTATACTGATCGAAGTCGTTTAGACTGTGGTTCTCGGTTGAAGGTCTTTGGCGTCATGGGCCAAAATCAGAATGCCGGTTTCAATTACACGCCGTTTGCACAAAAAATCATTTGAACTCTCTGAACTGGTCGCTTATGAGGCGCTTTAATGCGTTGCCTTGAGATACGGCATGAGCATGGCCGGCGCCGTAAGACGCCTTTACACGCTGCCTGGATTCTTTTCCTGCTCTTGATGGGAAATCTGCCCCTTCAGGCCCGCGCCGCCGATATGCCGCTGAAACGCGCGGCGTTGATGCCGCTATGGAGTCCCCAGGCCCAGTTTGCCGGCTATTATGTCGCCCTCGAAAAAGGCCTTTATGCCCAGCACGGAATCGACCTCAAAATCCTGAAATCCGGGCCGGGTTGCTCGCCGGTTCAGGCGTTGGCAGAAGGAAAGGCCGATTTTGCGGTCCTTTGGCTTTCGACCGCGCTACTGCATCGGGCGGACGGCAAAAAACTCGTCAATCTGGCGCAAATGAACCAGCGCTCGTCGCTGATGCTGATTTCCAAAAAAACGGCCGGCATTCATACGATCGAAGACATGAACGGCAGAAAAGTCGGGCTGTGGGAAGGCGACGTTTCGATACCGCTGCGCACCCTCTTCGCCAAACACCGGATCACGGTGAGGGAAGTGCGCCAGTCGCATACGGTCAATCTTTTTTTGCGCGGCGGGATCGATGTGTCGTCCGCGATGTGGTTCAACGAGTACCATACGATCCTGAATGCCGGGATCGACCCGGCAGAGCTGAATACCGTTTTCCTCAGCGACGAGGGGGTGAATTTTCTCGAAGACGGTATCTACGCCTTCGAGGAGACGCTCCGCCGCGATCCGGCGCTGGCCGGGGCGTTCGTTGCCGCGTCGCTGGAAGGTTGGCGCTATGCCTTCGATCATCCGGACGAAGCGCTGGACATCGTCATTCGCTCGATGCGCGAGGCGCAATTGCCGGCCAACAGGATGCACCAGAAATGGATGCTCGACCGGATGCGCGATCTGATGTTGCCGGAAGGCGCCAAGACCGTGCTCGGGCAATTACGGGAACAGGACTACGCAGCGGTGGCGCGGGCGATGCAAAAGGACGGTTCGATCAAGGATTATCCCGATTACGCCGCTTTTACCTGGAGCGCCGATGCCGCGAAAAAATAGCATCGTTACCCGGCTCGTGTCGGTGATCGTGTTTTTCAGCGTGGTGATCTTTGCGGCGGCGCTCGGTTACAATTACGAACGATCGCGCGCGATGCTGCAACAGGAACTGGAAAGCAATGCGCGCAGCCTGGCGTTGTCGCTGGTCAACCGGGTCGAGATCCAACTGAAGGCCGTCTCCAAAGTCGCGGAAGGCGTGGCCCGCGCCCTGGAGACAGGGAATTATAGCGAAGAGGCGCTGCATGCCTTGCTCAGAACCACGGTCGAAAACAATCCCGAAGTTTACGGCGCCAGCATCTCTTTCGAGCCTTTTGCCTTCAGCCCGAAAACGCGGCTGTACGCGCCTTATTATTATCGGAAAAACGGGAAAATCGCGTACGACCGTCTGGAAAGATCGTACCAGCAGGTGCCCTACCTGTTTTGGGACTGGTATCAGATTCCGCGCGAGCTGGGCAGTCCCGAATGGAGCGAGCCTTACTATGACGAAGGTGCGGGAAATGTGCTGATGACGACCTATTCGGCGCCTTTCTACCGGGAAGCCAATGGCAGCCAACGGCTCCGGGGAATCGTGAGCGCGGATATCGCTCTCGACGCGCTGACCGACCTGATCGCTTCGGTCAAAATCCTCAAAACCGGCTACACCGCGGTGCTGTCCCGAAATGGGATGATACTGGCCCATCCGCTGAAGGATGCGATCATGAACGAAACGTTTTTCAGCATCGCGGAGGCGCGCAACGATCCGGCCCTCAGGTCGCTCGGCCAGAAAATGATCAGGGGCGAAAGCGGCTTCGTGCATTATACGAGTCTGGTCGGCATTACGAGCTGGATGTATTACGCGCCGATTCCTTCGGCGGGATGGACGCTCGCGGTCGTCTTTCCGGAGGCCGAGCTGCTGGAGAACATCGGCAAGCTGAGCATGACGATGGCCGCCATCGGGCTGGTCGGGATCGTGCTGTTGATGCTGGCCGTGGTCCTGATCGCCCGGGCCATCATCGGCCCGCTGCAGTCCTTGACCGAGGCGACCGGCCGGATCGCTTCCGGCAACTTCGATGCGCTGCTGCCGAAGGTAAACTCGCATGACGAAGTCGGCCAGCTCACGCGCGATTTCCAGGCCATGCAGACATCGCTGAAGGCTTACATCAAGAATCTGACCGAAACGACCGCCGCCAAGGAGCGCATCCAAAGCGAGCTGAAGGTGGCGACCCAGATTCAGGCGAGCCTATTGCCGCGCCTGTTTCCGCCTTTTCCGGATCATTCAGAATTCGACATTTACGCGTCGATGGTGCCGGCCAAAGAAGTGGGCGGAGACTTCTACGACTTCTTTTTCGTCGACGAAAAGAATCTCTGCTTCCTGATTGCGGACGTTTCCGACAAGGGGGTGCCGGCCGCGCTGTACATGATGGTCGCCAAGACTCTGCTGAAGACCGAAGGCCAGCGGCTGGGCGAGCCCGATAAAATTCTTTTTTCGGTCAACAATATCCTTGCCGCGGATAACGAAAACTGCATGTTTACCACGGTGTTCTGCGCGATCCTGGACATTACGACCGGCGAGGTGCGTTTCGCCAATGCCGGCCATAATCCTCCGCTGATCGCCGATGCGCGGGGAGTACGCTATCTCGCGCCGAAACCGGGACTGATGCTGGGCGCGCTGGCCGATACCGTGTTTGTGACCGAGCGGCTCACTCTGGATCAGGACGGCATTCTTTTTCTGTACACCGACGGCGTGACCGAGGCAAAGAGTTCCGAAGAGAGGCTGTACGGCGAAGAGCGGCTGCTGAAAGCGTTGCAGTCGGCGCCCCGGCAGCCGGTGGCGGACATGATCCGTTACATTAGCGCCGACGTCGCCGGCCATGTCCACGGCGCTTCGCAATCGGACGATATCACCATGCTGGCGGTAAAAATGGCAAAGAAGAAACCCGCCCAGCCTGAGCAATGAGAGAGTTATGAAAAAGCTGATTCCGTTTTCGCTGATCTTATTGACCGCCGCCGTTTTGCTGGCCGGCTGCAAAAAAAGCGAAACGCTTATCCACAGTCTCGAGGATGCCCGGCGCGCAAAAATCGGCGTGATGACCGGCTCGACCGGCGAAGCGATCACGCTTGCCCGCTTTCCGGAGGCACAGGTCAAAAGTTTCGACGACATCATGGACGCGGTCGCCGCCATGAAATCGGGGCAACTGGATGCGATCGTCACCGCTTTTCCGGCGGCGCTGCAGGTCTCCAAAAAAAACCGGGAATTGGACCTGTTGCCGGAGACGTTGGCGTACGAGGACACCGCGATTGCGGTCAGAAAAGGCAATCGGGAATTACGGGAGGCCGTGAACCGGATCATCGCCGGGCTGAAAGGCGATGGAACCCTCGCGGCGATGAAGCAACGCTGGTTCAAGCCGGAGCTGACCCCTTACGAAGAATTGAATCTTACCCTTCCGAAGGAAGGAGCGCCGCTGAAAATAGGCGTCAGCGCCACGCGCGAGCCGTTCAGTTTCGTGGACCGGAACGGCCGGGTCACCGGCCATGACGGGGAGCTGGCGCGGATGATCGCCGTCAAACTCCAGCGGCCGGTCGAATTTTTCAACATGAAGTTCATGGCGCTGATTCCGGCGCTGCAATCGGGCAAGGTAGATCTGATCGTGACCGGGATGACCGCGACCGAAGAACGCAAAAAATTCGTCGATTTCACGCAATCCTATTATGCGAATGCCCAGGTGATGCTGGTCAGGAAAAGCGCCGATGCCGCTCCGGCACCGGCCGCGGCGACTGTAGACGGCAACTCTGACGAAACTTCGGCGCTGGCGCATCTCGACGGCAGACGCATCGGCGTCCTCGGCGGTTCCGCCGGCGATCTGGCCGCGCGCAAACACTTTCCGAACGCGGCCTTTCAGGTCTTTACCGCGTCGGCCGATGCCGCCCTGGCGGTGAAGAGCCGCAAGACGGATGCGTTTGTGTACGACAAGAGCGTGCTGCTGAATTTGGTCGAAAGAAATCCGGAGCTGGTCATTCTGGAGCAGCCGGTCGACAAACTGGAAGTGGCTGCCGCGCTCAAAAAAGGCAAGGGCACCTTGCTGGCCGATATCGACAGCGCGTTGTCCGAGCTGAAGCGGGAAGGCACGCTGCAGCGGCTCAGAGCCAAGTGGATCGATTCGAAATATCAGGTCGCGCCGCCGATCGCGCCAACCGATAGCCCGTCCGACAAAGGCGTTCTGCGCATGGGGACCTGTGCGACGATCGAGCCTTTTTCGTTTTTGGCGAACGGCAAGCCGACCGGCCTGGACATCGAACTCGGCCGGTTGATCGGCGCGCGCCTCGGTAAGAAAATCGAGATTGTCGATATGAACTTCGAAGCCCTGATTCCGGCGCTGCAGGCGGGCAAGATCGATTTCGCGCTGTCCAATTTCAATGTCACCGACGAGCGCAAACAACTGATCGATTTTTCCTTGCCGTATGTCGAAAACGACATTTCGGCGCTGGTCAGGCGCGTTTCGCCCGGCGGGCGTCAAACGGGCGGCTGGCTTGTCTCCGTGGCCGATTTAAAGAATAAACGCATCGGCGTGCTGATGGGGTCGGCTCACGACACTTACGCGACGAAAAATTATCCGGATGCCGCGATTTTTCAGTACAAGTCGCCGGCCGATGTCGCCCTGGCCGTAAAGACGGGCAAGGTCGATGCCGCGCTGTTCGACGCCGAACCTTTGCGCGAGATCCTGCGCCGGGACGGCAGTTTCGGCCTGCTCGGCGATCCTTTGTTTTCGTTTTCGGTCGGCGCCGGTTTCGACAAAAACAATCAGGCCCTAAAGAACCGGTTCACCCCATTCCTGGCCGAGATCCGGAAAAACGGCGTCTATGCCGACATGATCCGGCGCTGGATGGAGCAGGGCGATACCCGGATGCCGGTCATTGCAAACGCCGGAGCGAACGGTACGATGGCGGTCGGGGTCAGCGATGCCGGCCTGCCGTTTACCGCGGTCCAGGATAACCGTCTGGTCGGTTTCGATATTGAACTTGCCGAGAGATTTGCCGCTTATCTCGGCAAAAACGCCCGGTTCGCCAACATGGAATTCGGCAGCCTGATTGCGGCTGCCTCTACCGGCAAGGTCGATATGATTGCCAGCGCCATTTATGTGACCGAAGAAAGGAAAAAACAGATCGATTTTTCCGAGCCCTATTTCGAGATGGGCACTCGAGTCTTCGCCCTGAAAAAAAATATCGCGGCTTCCGGCGCCCCGCCGGAGGCCGAAACCCGGCCGACGTCCTTCCTGAGCCGGGCAGCGGACAGTTTTTACAGCAACATCCTCCAGGAAAACCGTTACCTTTTGATTTGGGACGGATTGAAAACGACCGTGATCATTTCAATTTTTTCGACTTTGTTCGGTACGCTGCTGGGCGCGCTGATCTGCTTCATGCGCATGTCGAGGCGCCCTCTGCTTCGCCTGCCCGCGAAGTTGTACATCACGCTGCTGCGCGGCACGCCGGTGCTGGTGCTGTTGATGCTGATTTTCTATGTCGTATTCGCTTCGGTCGACATCAGCCCGCTGCTGGTCGCGATCATCGCGTTCGGGATGAATTTTGCGGCTTACGTGTCCGAGATTTTCAGAACCGGCATCGAAGGCGTCGATAAAGGCCAGGCCGAGGCCGGAATCGCGATGGGCTTCACCAAACTGGAGACCTTTCTGTTCATCGTGCTGCCGCAGACCGTGCAGCGTATTTTGCCGGTGTACAAGGGCGAATTTCTTTCTCTGGTCAAGATGACTTCGATCGTGGGCTACATCGCGGTGCAGGATCTGACGAAAGCCAGCGACATCATCCGCAGCCGCACCTTCGATGCGTTCTTTCCGCTGATCATGGTCGCGATCCTGTATTTCACGATCGCGTGGATTCTGATGCAGTCGTTGGATTATCTCGAGCGGATCACCGACCCGAAATACAGGCGGCGCCGTCCGGAGGGCAAGGCATGATCAAGGTCGAGCATTTGTCGAAACAGTTCGACGGTGTCGCGGTATTGAAAGACGTGACCACCGAAATCAAAACCGGGGAGGTCGTCTCGATCATCGGCCCTTCCGGCACCGGCAAAAGCACTTTTCTGCGCTGCCTCAATCTGCTCGAAACGCCGAGTGGCGGGTCGATCCTTATCGACGGTGTGGATATTCTGGATAAAAAGACCGACGTGGCGCGGATACGCCAGAAAATGAACATGGTGTTCCAGTCCTTCAATCTCTTTTCTCACCTGTCCGTGCTCGACAACCTGACCATCGGGCCGGTCAGGCTGAAAGGGACGAACAAAGCGGCGGCGCGGCAAAAGGCGATGGACCTGTTGCGGCTGGTCGGGCTGGCCGAGAAAGCCGGCAACTTTCCGGACGAGCTTTCCGGCGGCCAGAAACAGCGGGTGGCGATCGCCCGTTGCCTGGCGATGGAGCCGCAGATCATTCTGTTCGACGAGCCGACTTCGGCGCTGGACCCGACCATGGTCAGCGAAGTGCTGTCGGTGATACGCCGCCTCGCCCGCGAAGGCATGACGATGGCGATCGTGACCCACGAAATGGATTTTGCCCGCGACGTATCGAATCGGGTCTTGTATATGGACGAAGGGATCATCTACGAAGAAGGCCCGCCGGAGCAGATTTTCGAGAATCCGCAGCGGGAAAAGACCCGGGCCTTCATTCATCGGATACGCAGTTACAGCTGCCGGATCGCCTCGCCCGATTACGACCTGTATGCGATGAATGCGGAAATCGAGGCGTTCTGCGAAAAACAGATTTTGCCGAAGAAAACCCGGGACAGTTTGCTGTTGCTGATCGAAGAATTACTGCAACTCTACACCCCGTATCTGTCCGGAATAACCCTGGATTTGAGCATCGCCTATTCGGAAAAGAGCGGACGCCTGGAGGTGGTTTCCGAAAGCGCCGGTGAAAAAATCAATCCGCTTGCCGGAGAGCGCCTGGCCGACGACGATTTCAGCCTGGCGATCATCCGCAATTTGACCGAATCGATGGACTACCAATGGCAGGGCGGCAAAAACAGGTTACAATTCGCGCTCAAAAAATAACCTTATGAAGCTAAGCGCCATGGATTTGCAAACCCGAAAAGAAAACAATGCGATCGTCGTCACGCTGAGCGGCCGGCTGGACGCGGTGACGGCGCCGGAGTTCGAAAAAGCCGTCCGGGAACTTATCGAAGGCGGAAATCATTTCATCGTGCTGGACTTCGGGCCGCTCGACTATATCAGCAGCGCCGGCCTGCGCGGCCTCCTGCTGATGTCCAAGCTGCTGAACGCGAAAGGCGGCCGGGTGTGCTTTGCGGACGTACAGGGAAACGTCCGCTCGGTGTTCGATATGTGCGGTTTTACCGCCCTGTTCAAAATGGAAAATTCGGTGGCCGAAGCGCTGGCGGCGCTCGGTTGAATAGAATCGAGCCTTATGGCGAAGCCCGGCCGCGCAAGCGCTTGCGCAACACGATCCGATTGCCGGCGCCTTCGTAGTACGCATGGGTTTCGTCCATCAGCTGCTTGACCATGTGCACGCCGAGACCGCCGATCGGGCGTTCGTCGATATCGAGGCCGATGTCGGGCCGAGGCGCCTGTACGAATGGATCGAAGCGGGGAGCGTCGTCTTTGAGGAGAATTTCCAGCCACTCGTCCGACCGGCTGATCCGGACATCGATGAAACGATCGGCGGCGCCCTTGATTCCGTGCAGAATGGTGTTCGTTATCAGTTCTTCCAGGCACAGGTTGGCGGCGAAAGCCAGGTCGCGGTCGGGCAGCGCCCGGTTGACCGCCTCCGCGAGTTTTTCGATTTCTTCGAGGCGGGTAGGCAGCCGGTAATCCAGCACGACTTTCTTGTCGCGGCCGCGCAGCCGCGATGCCCCGGATTGGGTTTCCGCAGATGGCGCAGGTTTGTCGGATTCCGCCATATCAACACCCGAGTCTCAAAATTGTATTTTAACGGCTGCCCATCCGTATTCCTATGTTTTATACTCAGGCTGGATCGCCGCTGACCGGAAGAAACCCATGACTCAAACACATCGCTTAATACCGTTCTTGATGGGGCTATTGGTCCTCTTGCCGATGAGCCCGCTCGTTAACCCGGCCGATTTGCCGGCTGGATTCGATTATGCCGACAAGCATATTCCGCGGTTGATGACCGAACTGAAATATTTTTCGAGCGCCAATTTCGTCGGCCGGCCCATCGACGGCTATCGCGCCAACCGCGCGATTCTGACTTTGCCGGCGATCGAGGCGCTGGCCGAAGTGCAAAAAGAACTGAATGCGTTCGGGCTCGGGGTCAAGATTTACGACGCCTACCGCCCCCAGCGCAGCGTGGACCATTTCATCCGCTGGAGTACGGACGAGACCGCGACCGATACCCAACCGAGCTACTATCCCAACGTGCCCAAAAGCGAGCTGTTCGCGCTGGAATATCTCGCGAGGCAATCCAGCCATTCGCGCGGCAGCACGGTGGACCTCACCCTTGTCGACCTCGGAACGGGCAAAGAACTGGACATGGGGTCCGCCTTCGATCTTTTCGATCCGGTTTCCTGGCCGGCTGCCGCCGCCCTGGCATCGGAACAACGGGCGCATCGTTTGCTGTTGTCCGTGGTGATGCGCCAGCACGGATTTAAACCCTACCCGAAAGAATGGTGGCACTTTACCCTCGCGAACGAGCCTTTTCCCGCGACCTATTTCGATTTTCCGGTTGAATAATTCGCCTGACAGGTAATCTTCTTCCAGCGAGAAGCAAAAAGCCGAATTTGCCCGAGAATGGCCCGGACCGACCTCGACCGGATCGTCGTCGAAGATCAAAATTCCGCTTTTGGCTTTCGTTCAGCTGCGTCGGGCACAACGCCGGATGGGCGGCGATGAGCCGTCCTGCAGAATCATTCCTATCGGGAAAAACAGGGCCGGCGAATCCCATCTTTTCTATCCCCTCTTAAAATTTTGTTTTATTATCGAGTCTATTACGCTAGACTTTAGTTTCGAATCGCTATCATAAGATCTAAAACCGGCCAGAGAGGGGGCGTTATGAGATACAAGATGCTTGATTTGCTGAGGGTAGGGCTGCTATTTACCCTGATCGGGTTCAGCGGCATCGGGGTTGCCGGCACGGACAACCCCGATTTTGAACAACTCAAGAAGAATTACTATGATTCACATCCGGGCAAGGGATCGCACGGCGCCTATTGGGCGCCGATCCCGATCCAGAAATACTGGAATCCCAAGGACTTCTATAAACCGCCCAAAACCGTGCAGGGCGAATTCGGCCGCAACGACTGCATTAGCTGCCATGAAGCGGCTACGCCGGGCGCGTTCCATGCCTGGAAAAATAGCGTGCACGGCGATCTGGCCGCGATCCGGAACCTGCCCGACAGCGATGTGCGCGCCTACAAGAAGCAAAAGCTGGCCGAGGTAGAGGCCAACCTTGCCAAGCAGGGCCTTTTAAAGCAAGGCCAGCGGCTCGACCAGGTCGGCTGTATCGATTGCCACGGCGGCGTCGGCAAGGAAACCGTCAATCATGCAGAGAATCTGGTGATGCCGGACCGTGCCGCCTGCGGCACCTGCCATGTGGGCGAGTTTGCCGAAGCGGAATCCGAAAAAAACCAGGAATGGCCGCAGAAGCAGTGGGGCAAGGGTCATCCTTCCCATGCGGTCGACTGGGAGGCGAACGTCGAGAACACGGTTTGGGCAGCCATGCCTCAGCGCGAGGTCGCGCAAGGCTGCGACATGTGCCATTACCAGCAAAACAAGTGCGACGGCTGCCATACCCGGCATTCCTTTTCCGCCGCCGAAGCCCGGCAGCCGGAAGCCTGCTCCACCTGCCACAACGGAGTGGACCACAACGAGTTCGAAAATTTCATGATGTCCAAGCACGGTACTCAGTACCAAACGTTGGGCAAAGCCAAGTGGAATTTCGAAGTGCCCTTGAAAGACGCGATCGCCAAGGGTGGCTATACCGCGCCGACCTGCCAACTCTGCCATTTCGAATACCAGGGCGACTATTCGCATAATCTGGTGCGCAAAGTGCGCTGGGCTTTCAACCCGACCCCGGCGATTGCCGACAACCTGGGCCATTCCTGGTTCGAAGACCGCAAGACAGCCTGGGTCGATACCTGCAGCCTGTGCCATTCGGCCAGCTTCGCGAAGGCGTATCTGGATGCGGCCGACAAGGGGACGATTCAAGGTCTGCAAGTCGAGCAGGAAGCCAAAAAAGTGGTCACCCAGCTCTACGAGGACGGCCTTCTGGTCGGCCAGAAAACCAACCGGCCTGCGCCGCCTCTGCCTGAAAAAGACGCTCCGGCCGGATTCTTCCAACTGTTCTGGGCGAAGGGCAACAATCCGAGCCACATTGAACGCATCCATGCCGATATGTGGGAGCATGACGTGATCAAGCACTACAAAGGCATCTTCCACGCCAATCCGGGCGGCTTCACTTACACCGAAGGCTGGTCGAATCTGATGAAGGACTATAGCGAGATCATGGACGAAAATACCCGTCTGCGCGAATCTGCCGCTCAAGCGAAAATTGCGAAAGCCAATGTGAACAGCACCGCCACTGTGCCTGCGAGCGAATCGGGCGGCAGCGGGCTGGGCCTGACGGGGCTGCTGCTGATCGCGTTGGGCCTGGGCGTAGCGTATAAAATCTTCGGTCCTTTCGGCAAAAAATCCGAAGCCGACGAAGCGAGCGAAGAAGCGAAGTGATGCGGCGAACACTCCGGAAGGGATTTCTGTCGGCATTGAGCGTCGCGTTGCTGGCAACGGGCGGCACGCTGCTTTCCCGGCAATGGATCGGACCTGTCGAGCTCAAGGCGGAGAGCGGCCAAAGCGAAACGCCGCTCTCCGTCCGGCGCGCCCAGGAATCCGCTAACGCGGTGCAGGGACATTTTTCGGCGCAATCGGTGGAGCGTCATGCCTTCAGCCAGGACGGCAAGGCGCTGTTCGACCTGCTGGCCGTCCGGTACGCGGACCGCGACGGCGCTCGACAGAGCGCCGTCCTGTTTCCCAAGGAGGCGCAGGCCCTGGCTTCCACTCCGACCGGTATGCGTTACGAACTGTGGCAGGCTGCGGCCGAGGTGATCGCCCGCAAGGCGCCGGATGACGCCTTATTTCTGAGCTGGTGGGACGACGGCCAGCGTCTCCACTTTCTGGCCGGCAAGGAGGCCTGGCTGCGGAAGCCCGGCATGAAGACTTTTACGAACCCGGTCTGGAAGGCGCTAAAAGACACTCTGCCTTTGGCCTCGGACGAAGAAAGCAGGCACTTGGCGCAGATGGCGCGCTGGCTGACTATGGACAGCGACAAGGCGATTGCCGAGATCGCCGCGCATTTCGGCCCGTCGCGGCCCGTTTATCTGCTGGTCGACAATGATCTGCTGCTGCATCTGACCGAATTCGGCGCTTACGGCGGCGCGCCGTTGAAGTTCGAAGCGCAAAACATTCCCGTCGGCGACGACCTGCATGGAGACATTGCCCGGGTCAAGCGTTGGGCCGGCGAAACCGGAGACGGCAATTACCTGGCGCAGAAAGAGGGCACTTATTACCGCGTCTGGTCTACGCCCGATCCGAAAGTCAGAAATACGCTGCTGGTCCGGCTGCTTCCTTTCGTCGATTCGCTGAAACAACTGCCCGAGGGCGTCAGCCTGGTTTACCAGAGCCATTGGGGCGGTTTTCTGTCCGTTTATAAAATCGACGGCCTCCGCCCGCCGCCTTAGGCATTTCCGGTTCGGGTGCTCGCCATGCCGCCATGCCGTCATGCCGTCATAAGGTATCGTTATACATATCTCGGGCGCTTGGGTTGGAGCGACAGCGGAAACCCGACACAACCCTATCAAAAACAAAGTCAAGCGGAATTAGCGTAAGCCGTAACCCAACCTGCCCGGGGCGTTCTGGGCGGAATTTGGCTGTTTGCATATAACCGCAAGACGGGTTAAAGAATAGGGCAAAAACTCAATCGCCATAATGCGCGTAGATAGGGTTATCCGTGTCAAGCGTTATGAAAAGCAGCGTTGTAGGGCGTTTTCGCGATAGCAAAACGCCAACAGGCTTCAAAGTAGTGATGGCGGATTGCTTGGCGGCGAATCCGCCCTACAACGACAGCCGTAGAATGAGCGAATGTACCCGCTTCTACTGTACGAGTTTTAAAGATCTGAATAAGCCGTCGTTTTGCGGTTTTCTTTGGGGTTCAATCTCCAGGACTTCCACTTTGCAATAATTTTTGATGGATTTCAGTCCCAGTTCTTCCCGTGCGTGTATCTGATGAGTGACCGTGGCTCTCAGAGCCTCCAGGGCTTTTTCCGCCGTTGCTTCATGGGCTATGCAGCCGGGAATATCCGGACAATAAGCCGAAAAACGTTTGGTCAAGCCTTTATACGTCGGTTGTACGACTGCTACTAATCTCATTTTCAGGTTCTCTTCTTAATGTTGACAGTTACGGATCCCTTGTCCAAAGGGTATGGCGAGATGCTGCATTAAAAGCTAAAAGTCTACATTTATGAGATAGACGCTGTAAATGTCGGATAAATGATAATAAAAACGTAGAAAATGGTTAACATCCCTATCCATTCAAGGACTGACGTATCGGCATTTTTCCGGACGCACGATTACGCCGCCTTTAGCGGCAATTCATCATTCATAGAAAACCTGTCACCGTTGGCGGAATGAATCTCGCGGTTGTAAAACACTTCTCGACTCCGAAAGGCCGGCTGTGAACCTCCTCGGTTCAAGGTACGGAAGCAGCTTTCTGAAACCCTATGATCCCGGCTATTGCCCTTACGGCTTATGGGTAGAGACAGAGGCGATTCGGAGCCGAAACGTCCCGCCAGGCTCCATGAAGAAGCCAGCCGATGGGTTACGGCGTTACCGTGCAGGAGCCTGCGGCCGTCCGCGGGCCTCTATCCGGCAGCCGCCTTCCGAAATGGAAGTGAAGCAAGGTCAAAAAACTGCGTTACCGGTCGGGTAGCCTCCTGCCGAATCCCGACCCGGCTCCACTCGACCAGGCTACGGCCTGGCAGCGGCACCTTCTGTGGGTCAACGACCGGCTGTTGTCCGAATTGCTCGAAAAATTGGGCCGTTACCGCAGCGGGCGTATTTTTCTGCGCGATGACGGACTGGAAAAACTGCGTATTACCGGCGTGTTTGCACTGGATAATCCGGACAAAGTACCGGATTCGGTCTGCCGGGCGTTGGATCTGCGGCAAACCCGCGTCGGCCCGTGATGGGTGTGGCTGCAGCGTTAGAATGGGCTGACTCAGGCAGCCCATCGTTCGCGATCGGTACCTTGAGGGGGCCGCAGAGCGGTGGCGGATTGCCTTCGGAGAATCCATTCTACAAGTTGAAGGAAATGACTCTAGACCCGTCAACATTGCGAACCCGGGCCATTCCGGTCCCCCATCCTCTCGCAATGGAGAATTTAATGGTAAACCGCAAGCTCCGTAACTGTTTTTCAGCTGTAGGGTACTCTGTGCGTACCTTTTCAACCCTCATGGCACGCACAGCGTACCCTACAGCGAGGGATTACCCGACGCGCAACGCGTGTAGCGTTGTGTAGATAGGATGATTGCGCCATCAAATAGTGATGGAGTTCTGCCGTCTATGGTCATTCGGGTATCGACCCGGTATTTTCGCTGTAGCCAAACCTCAAACGATGTAATCGGCAGCCCGGCCAATACGGTGGTTGCCGTATAGGCCCACAGCAGAAGCAAACCGATACGCATGCCGGACAAGATAACGCCGCCTTACGAGATAACGGATATGGGTCGAAACCGGACGATTGTCGGCGAGAAACGGCCTATTGATGGCTATTTTCTTCCTTCGTCGCGGTTTTCGGGAGAATTGCCGGCCGATGACGACTCTAATCCGGCACATCAGCCAGTCATGGGAACTTACCGGATGAGGGGATCATGAGCAGAAAGTCAGAAGTGTTTAAACGCCACAACGGCATTATCGAGCTCAGCCGTAAAATTTCCACACGCATATCCGATGCGGAAGGCATTAAAGACCCGAAGGCCATCGCCGCGCTGGCGGAAGAAATCGAGAAGGAGACCCGGGCCGCGCTGGAACTCACAAGAGAGATTCTGGAAGAATACGAATTCGATGATTTCGGTCCTACCGAATAAACGGCATCAAAATCGATTTATCCACTTGAGGTCGTCTGATACGGTTTTATTCCGGTTGATAGCGGGCTTTTCGTTGCCGGGGAAATGGCATTGAGCGGAATAATCGCCTGGATTGGGTTTCTTTACCTCGCGGACTCGATCTGGAATGCGGTTTCGCTTCATGCCTGGCTTTATCTTTCTACCGCCATTGCGGCATTTTATAGTCGGCGAGGGATCAGGGAGGGTGTTTCTATGCAGCGTACCTTGAAATGGGTCGGGATTGTTTTTCTGGTCATCGTCGCCGCGGCCGCGCTGCTGCTGGCTTTCCTCGACTGGAACTGGCTGCGCGAGCCGATATCGTCCAGGATCGGCACTGCATTGAACCGGCGCTTTGCCATTCAGGGCGACCTGGACGTCGACATGGGCTGGGCGCCGCGCATTACCGTCGACAAAATCGATCTGGAGAATGCCGACTGGGGCAGTCAGCCGGAGATGCTGAGCGTGGACCGCCTGCAATTCAGCATCAGCCTGCCGGATTTATTGAAAGGCGATGTGGTACTGCCGGAGATCAGTGTATCCAGGCCCCGCGTGCTGCTGGAAAAGAACGCGAAGGGCCAAGGCAATTGGGAATTTGATACGGACAACAAAGAAGCCACCGACCGCACCGAATTTCCCAGAATCGGCCGCCTGACGCTCGAAGACTGCCAGCTCGATTACCGCGATCCGAACACCAGGACGGAGCTGGCAGTAAAGGCCTCGGCGGCGGGTGCCGCGAAAGAGCAGGGCGTGAACCTGCAAGGCCGGGGGCGCTTCCAGGGTGATCCTTTCAGCTTGAAGATGGAAGGCGGCTCGCTGCTGGAACTGTGGGAAAAGCACAAGCCTTATCCTGTCGATCTGAGGATGGTGGCCGGCGAGACTCGGGTAACGATCGAGGGGACCTTCGCCGACCCGGTGCAACTGAAGGAGCCCAATCTTCAGCTCGATCTGCAAGGCGGCAGTCTCGCCAAATTGACGCCTTTTATCGGTGTGCCGCTGGCCGAAACGCCGCCTTATCGATTCAGCGGCCGGGTGACGCGCGCCGGCGAGCGCTGGCTCATCCATGATCTGAAGGGAAAAATGGGCAGCAGCGATATGGCTGGCGACGTTGAATACAGCGCACCCGAAAAGCGGCCTTTTCTGAAAGCCGATATCAAGTCGCATCGGCTCGACTTCAAGGATCTGGCGGGTTTCATCGGCGTCGATCCAAAGGAAAAAAAAGAACAGGAACGCATCTTTCCCGATAATCCCTACGACCCGAAAGCGATCCGTTCCGCCGATGCGGACGTAAACTTTTATAGCGACAATATCATCACGCCGCATCTGCCGATAGACGCGTTCAAGACGCATCTGAAAATGGACCACGGCCGGATCGCGCTGGAACCGTTGAATTTCACGATCGATATCGGCCAGATCGCGTCCGTGATCAGGCTCGACGCGCGCAAGGACCTCATCGCCACGAAAGCGGACATCAAGATTCGCAAAGTGCCCCTGAAACGGCTTCTGGCCGAGACGCGGTTCGAGCCGGAAAGCGACGGCATGTTCTTCGGGCAGATTCTGCTCGACACGACCGGCAACTCGGTGGCGGACATGCTCGGACGCGGCAACGGCGACATCACTCTGCTGATGGATCAGGGGCGCGTCAGCAATCTGCTGATCGAGCTGGTGGGCCTGGATGTGGCCGAATCGCTGGGTTTTCTGCTGACCAAGGATAAAAGCACCCGGATACGCTGCATCATCGGCAATTTCAAGGTCACTGACGGTCGGATGAAAACCGCGCCGTTCGTGATCGACACCGTCGACACGAATATCAAGATCACAGGCCGGATCGACTTGGGCGAAGAGAACGCCGACCTGCGGCTGGATGCAAGCCCAAAAGATGTCAGTGTCTTGAGTGCTCGCGTACCCCTCTATGTGAAAGGGCGGCTTAAATCTCCGGATGTCTCGCCGGATAAGACCCGCCTGGCTGCCAAAGGCGCGGCTTCGGCCGTTTTGGGGGTATTGCTGACGCCGGTCGCCGCGATCATTCCCTGGATCGATTGGGGACTGGGTAAGGACAGTGCCTGTTATGCGATGATTAATCAGGCGATGGCCGACGACGCGGCGGCAAAGAAAAAAATGTCTCAGAGCACAACCGGCAGGAAATTGCCGGTAAAGCGCAAAGCCAAATGAGCGGTTGTTATGTGTCATTCAAAATGCCCGAACTGGAGCATTTTCATATCGTGTGCAAGGGGCGAATTTGTTCGCCTTCAAATCCGGTCCACGAGGCAATTCAGCTCTCATCCCTGTAGGAGCGGCTTCAGCCGCGATCAAAGTCTTATCGCGGCTGAAGCCGCTCCTACACAGGTTGCACGGCAAGGATGTTACGGCACAAGCGGACGATTAAGCTCGGTCCGCCAGGTGGCGGGATCGGGATTCGATTCCGGGCCTGAAACATAACGTTCCCATAAACAATCCTGCGGGTTCAGCCCCTCGGCGTCTATCCACGCGCAGAACTGGCCCCAGGCGGTGCCCAGCCCTTCATAACCGCCGCGGTACACCGTGCGGGCGACCTTGGCGGCCGGCAGTTTGCCCATCCTGACGCGGCCGGCCGGATTTAGGGGGCGGTCGACCGGAAAGCCTACCTCGAAGTCGAACGTATCGGTCGGTCTTCTCCTGTGGAACGAAAAACAGGGGCCGGCGGGAGAGAGGCCCTGAGCGGCGAGCGTGGACAGCACTTCGGCGATGGCGGAATCCATCGCCTCGACGATTTCCGCGCAGGAGACGACCAGATGAATCACTGCGGCGGGCTGTTCGTCCGTTTGTACGATTTGGGGAGTGTCGATCATGGTAAAGTCTCCGAGAAGTCAGGTTATATGGAATGTTTTATAAGCTTGCCATCAGCGCGTCAAGCCGATCGTCGCTTTTGACCGGCCTTTATGGAACTCCTTTGTTCGCGGGTTTCGCGATCAGTGTCGTAGAGTACGCACCGCGTACCCTACGCGGCTGTGCACAGTAGGCAACATCAATTGTTGGCTATACACTGGAACATAGCCCGTAAGGCGGAACACGATAGTGGTTCCGCCGGATGACATTTATATAATCAGAAAATAAGTTCGTTTATGGCAAATGTCAGAAGGTATTGGCCTAACCCGACACTCCAGCGGGTTCCGCTAACGCTCCTCCGCTGACGTTACAGGAGACAAAAAATGAATAGCGCACTCCGTTTTCGCGAAGCCTCGAAGCCGGATTTACCCGAGGTGCTGCAGCTCTATGCTCAGCCTGACCTTGACGATGGAAAAGTGCTTACCCCATTTGAAGCGGAACGCATCTTCGAGCGCATGGCGCGCTATCCCGATTACAAAATTTATGTCGCAGTCCAAGATACCCGCATCGTGGGCACATTCGCGCTGCTCATGATGGACAACCTGGGACACCTCGGCGCTCCATCGGCAATCATCGAAGATGTTGCGGTCCACCCTTCTTTTCAGGGGCAAGGCATCGGGAAGAACATGATGCGCCATGCAATCCGGCTTGCCGCCGAAAAGGGTTGTTACAAGGCGGTGCTGTCGTCAAATCTAAAACGCAATCGCGCGCATGCTTTCTACGAGTCACTGGATTTCGAGCGTCATGGCTTTAGTTTTCGCATCGCCCCCCGGCAAGACGCTCAAGAAGGACGCGCGATAGAACGGTAAAATCGCGCGCCTCTTGGCTTTATCATTAACAGAGTAAAGCCATGTCATTTTTCGTTCAACTCGATCAAATCGCCGCTTCGGTTCGCCTGTAGACGCCGCAGATGGAAGGCGACCAGCGCATCGTCCGGATAGGCGGCGCTCAGGCGTTGAAAGGCGGTAAGCGCATCCGGGCATTCCGAGCTCAACAGGCGATAAGCGGCTTCGTAGTCTTGCCGCGGCGCGCGAGGGGGCCGTCCGTCCGTTAACGGCTCGTAAACCTGTAACGGGATGGATTTTCCTTTCACGCGCAAGCATCCGATCGGGCGGGCGGGAATGTCGCGGCAGCCGGACCAGGTGGCTTCCGATACGCAGATCGTCGTGCCCAGGTATTTGTTGGCGCCTTCGAGCCGGGAGGCGGTGTTGACGGGGTCGCCGAGCGCGCGGTAATCGAAGATCGTGCTGCCGCCGAAATTGCCGACGATCACTTCGCCCGTATGCACGCCGAAGCGGGTTTGGCCGAACGCTATGTTTTGGGCGTTGAGCGCTTTCCGGTAATGTTCGGCGAAGCGCTGCATCGCGAGCGCGCAGTGCAGGGCGCGGCGTTGGTGGTCCGGTTGCTCTATGGGCGCGGAAAACATGATCGCGACCGCGTCGCCCACGATACGGTCCAGGGTGCCGTGGTGAGCAAACGCGATCGCGATCATCTCGTCCAGATAGCGGTTCAACGCACTTACCGCCGCTTCGGGGTCCATGCTTTCCATCAAGCCCGTAAAATCGGCCAGGTCGCTGAACACGAAGCTGCATGTCCGGCGGCGGCCGCCGAGTTCGAGTGCTTCCGGATGCGCGAGCAGATGTTCGACCCGGTTCGGTGAAATGTAGCGCGCGAAGGCCGCTTTGATCCAGCGCTGCCGGCGCTCGCTGTAAAGATGCCGGCAAATGCCGGCGGTCATGAATGTCCACAGTATAACCGCGCTGGGCAGCATCGGGTCGATCAGCAGGCGGTGAGCGGCATAAGCCTGCCAGGCGCCGGTCCACAGCGCGGCGAGGGCGAGCAAAAACAGGCCGAACGCGCGCAATGGGCCGGTATTCAAGGTGAACAGGCCGATGCCCAGGCTGCAGGCGATTGCGATCACCAGTTCCAATGCGCCGGACCAGGACGGCCGCAGCAAATAGTGGCCGCTCAACATTTGTTCGAGCGCTTGCGCATGGATGTCGATGCCGGGCAGGATATGGCCGAGCGGGCTGAAGCGCAAATCCATCAGGCCTTGCGCGGACGTGCCGACCAACAGGATCGCGTTTTGCAAGTCGGCAGGCGGCGCGCGGCCGGTCAAAACTTTCCAGGCCGGAAGATAGCGCATTGGTTCCGGCGGCGTGTAATGCAGCCAGATTTCTCCCCGCGCCGTGGTCGGCAGGACGAGCTTGCCGATCCGGATGGCGCCGATGCCGCCGCTGTTTTCGCTTTCGGCAACGAGCGTGATGTTTTGCGTTCGTTGCGCAATGCGCAGCGTTTCGGCGACGAGGGTCGGTACGATTTGGCCGCGATTATTCAAGAGCAGCGGAATTTTGCGGATGACTCCGTCGGCGTCGGGGGTGAAGTTCAAGGCGCCGTTGCCGGCGGCTGCCGCGGCGAGCGGCGGCAGGGGCGCCAGGATGCCGTCGATGTACGACAAACGTTCGGTTGCGAGCGGGTTGCCCAGTTCGATGAAGCGGGCCCGGATCGGCAGCGGATGCGCGTCGGCAGGGTTGGGGCCGGCCGCGGTAAAGCCGAGCACGACGCCGCTGCCTTTGAGGGCATCGGCCAATACCCGGTCATGGTCGGGCAAGTGCGCGAGGGTTTGGCGAAGGCTCTCGGAAACCGGCCAGAACTTCAGCATCGCTTGCGGGGAAGTACGGTCCGCTTCCGCGAACAGGATGTCGAAGGCGATCGCTTGCGGTTTGGCCGCTTTCAACAGGCCGATCAATTCGGCGATGCGCGTGCGCGGCCAAGGCCATTGGCCGAGCCTGGTCAGGCTGGCATCGTCGATATCGATGATTTTGACCGGCGAGATTTGGTAGTCGCGCGGTTTGAGGCGTTGAAACTGGTCGAACGTGGCGTTGCGCACGATTTGCGCAGGGACGGGGTCGGCCGCTTGCAAAGCCGCTGCGCATGAGACGGTCAGCAGCGTCGCCCAAACGCCGGCGCGCGTGTTAATGGGCGTTCCCGCCATGGCGGCTGCTCGATAAATGGCTTTTGAGACGTATCACGTTGGGGATGAAGCGGTCGCGGAGCATAAAAAGGGGTTGCGTATGTTCGATGAAGCGCACTTTGTCTTCGATACCCAACGGTTTGCCCATTCTTGCGCGAGTTTCTCCTGTAAATACAAGGCATGCTCGATCGTGAGGCCAAGCGAAGGCAACACGTCGGCCAGGCAAAGGGTCAATGCCGGCGTGGCGTTGTCGATGTTGTCCAATTCGGCCAGTTCCGGCGCATAGGCAGGGGCTTCGGGATGCGGTTCTTGCCGACGATGGTGGCGGCATTGCATTGGGTCAAGGCCGGCGGCCAGTAAATACGGTCGCGCCAGGTTAATCGAATGGCGTTCGAGCCGGAAGGGAATAGGGCTGCGGTTGTTGCCGTCGTGCCGGTAGTCATGGAACAGGGCGGCCAGGATGATTTCGATCGTGGTCTGCGGGGCGAGGTCGAGCGCCAGGCCGAGGTAACGGCAGCACCACATGACCTCGCAAACATGCTGCCTGTTATGGTAGGGCAGATCGAAGCGCGGGCCGTCGCGGTCGATGGCTTCGGCGAGGCGCAAACCGACTTGCCTGTGGACATTGTTGGGCGCGAGGGCGAGACAGTCGACGAGCGTCCGGAGAACCAAGCCGACTTTATTCGGCAAAGGGTCGATCGACCGGAAAAAATGCACGATTTCGACCGCGGCCGCATCGGTGCTTTGGCTGGAGTCGATGCGGAAAGGGGCGTGCGCGGTGTCCAAAAATTTTCCTTACTCAGTCGGTCGCCGGACGCAAAAAAACCGGGATGTCGATTTCATCGATTTGTTCGGGCGCCAGAAATTGTTCGGCAAATTTACGGTACGTGCCGGAGCGTAAAAATAATTCGAACAAGTCGGAGTCGATCTGCCGTTTCTGCTTCATGTTGTACAGAATATGCACGGCTTCAGACAGTTTGTAGGGCTTTTTATAGGGACGGTCGGCCGAAGTTAGCGCCTCGAAAATGTCGGCGATGGCCATGATGCGGGCCGGAATCGACAGCTCGGCGGCGGTGAGTTTACGAGGATAACCGCATCCGTCCAGGGTTTCGTGATGAGTGGTCGCATATTCCGGAACGCGTTTCAACGTGTCCGGAAACGGCATTTGTCCGAGCATTTTGATCGTTTCGATACTGTGTTCGTTGATTTTGTAACGATCTTCGGGGGTCAAGGTGCCTTTTCGAATACTCAGGTTATAGATTTCGCCGAAATTATACAAGTGTTCGGGGACGTCCATTTTGATGCCGAACCGGCTTTCGTCCTGTTTCGGGAAGGGCCTCGGGATGACATGATGGGGTTTGTCGCTCAGCAAACGCTCCTCGACCGGCAACGAGAGCGCGGCTTCGTCTTGCCGGCGCAGTTGTTCTTCGCGCGACAGGCCCAGGCAATCGTCGAAATGGCGTAGCCATGTTTTTTGTGCAATCCGGTTAATCCGTTCGATGTGGGCATCGTCCATCGTTTCTTTGCCGACGTTGCAGTCGGCGAGAAAGGCGAAATCGTCGAGCAATTCGGCCTTTTGTCGCGCGAAGCGAGTTTGCGCGCTTTCAGGGTCTTCACCCTGAAGGCATGCCTTCAGGCTTGCGATTTCGGCATCGCGCAGCAACACTTCGAAACGTAAGCGGATTTCGTGGATGCGGTTATAGAGCATGTCCAATTTGGTGGCTTTTTCGATCCTTAGCGTTCATGATAACTCCTAGAGTTTGCTAGTGTTATAGAGCATGTCCAATTTGGTGGCTTTTTCGATCACATATTCCGGCGTGGTGATCTTGCCGCAATCGTGCAGCCATGCGCCGACCCGGAACTCGAACCATTCGTCGTCGGAAGCAAAATTGAATTCGGCCAGGGGGCCTTCCGTTTCGAGACAGGCGGCTTCGGCGAGCATGAACGCCAGTTTCGGGACGCGCACGCAATGATGGCCGGTATGCGGGCTTTTGCTGTCCAAGGCGTTGGCAATGATGCGAATGATGTTTTCGGTGGCGTCTTTCTGGCTTTTTACCAACTGCAAATTATCCAGTGCGACGGCGGCTTGCGCTGCCAATGCTTCGACCAGTTCGACCGTATCGGCCGCAAAAGGTACGAATTCGCCGGTTGCGGCCGATTTGACGTTGAAAAATTGCAGGATGCCGATCACTTTGCCGCCGCGCGGCGCCATCGGTACGGTCAGTAAAGAAGTCGTGTGGTAACCGCTGCGCGCATCGAAATCGCGCGTGCCGCTGCAATCGAAGCGTCGCTCGCGATAGACGTCGTCGATGACGACCGTTTTATTGTACAGGGCGGCATAAGTGGACGCATAGGTGTCGTTCGGGCGGCCGGTCGCGGCGTCATAGAGCGCGATTTCGGTTAACGGCAGGTAATCGGCGCGGGTTCTTTCGGCAAAACGTAAAGTTTTGGTTTCGGTCATCAAATACATCGTGCCGCCGTCGCAGTTCAGCAAGCGTTGGCCTTCGACCAGAATGTGCCGCAATAATTCGGAGCGGTTCTTTTCCATCGCCATCATCAAACCGCTTTCGATCAGCATGTCCAGTTTCGAAGTGCGTTTCCGGATTTCCGCTTCCAAAAGATTTTGCAGATGGTTGTTGGTGTGCAGTATGTGGCCCAGGCGCAGGCAGTGTTGGATTCTCTGCGCGATGTCTTCATCGTCGCTTGCGGTGCAGAACCAATCGGTCGCGCCCGCGGCGAGTGCGGCATTGCGTTGCGCACGCGCGGCCGGGCCGTGTCCGATCAATATCGGCAAGGTGCTGGCCGGAAAGTGCTCTCTGATCGAGACGATCAGGTCTACGGCGGCATTCGGCATGCCGTCGGCCTCGATCAAGACCAGGTCGTAATGTTTGTCCAATAAGGCCGTGAAGATTTGCTCGGGCTGGCCGAGCACGGTGAAGTCGAGAGCGAGCGCGGCGATGGAGGGTGTTTGCTGCAGGCGAAGCGCGCGGCCGGCCTCGGCGCAATGCAGGACCGCAGGGCGTTTGGAAGAGGGGGTGCGATTGGGTTGAAGGTTCGAGTGCATCGATGACGGCATAGAACAAGGCGTGTCGAATTATCTGGCCGTGATTTCTACGCGCCGATTGCGCGGTTCGGCGGTGTTGTCGGGGGTGGGGACCAATAAGTTTTTTTCGCCGTGCGAATCGATGGTGATGTTGATGACCTGCGGCAGATTTTTTTTCAACAGCTCGGCGGTCGCTTTGGCTCTGCCCAGGCTCAACCGCTCGTTGTCTTGGGCGCTGCCTACGGTGTCGGTATGTCCGATGACCGAAATGTCGGGGGCCGGACGTTGCTTGATTTCGGTAAAAAATTTCGGAATTTCCGCCGCAGAGGCGGCAGTGAGTTCGGTTCCGCCTTGGTTGAAATACAGATTGAACGATACGGGTTTTTGGGGCGCCGAAGCCAGGGCGGCGCCGAAATCGCGCTCGATCCGCTGCGGATCGGCGACGAATGTTTTACCGGGCTGACCGCTGATTTCGATGCCTTCCGAGGCTTTGTCGAGCAAGGTCGTGCCGGCGGGCGTGGTTACCGAAACTTGGCCGACGCGGCCGTCGTCTTCGGCGAGCAGTACGACGTACGATTGCGAACAAGCCGCCAGAAAGAGGCTGAGCACGAGAGGGAGCGTCGAACGGAGCGGGGGCGCTGAGTACGTGGTCATCTGTTTCAGTCCTCGACTTTGACGGCAAAGCGCGTGCCTCTAACGCCGATAATACCGGTTGGCGTGTTGATCGATACCGCTTCCGGTTTGAGTTTGGCGATGATGCCGGAGAGGTAATGCAAAGTGCCTTTGGCAATGCGGGCGGCGAGCTTTAAACGATCCTGCGCCGGTTTGTAGAGATAGTCGTCGATGCTGACTTCGGTGTCGGGCCCGAACGACATGACCGTATTGTCTTTCAAGGTAATGCCCAGGCTGCCGTCGCTTCCGGTCGTTAGCGTGCTGCCTTGGTAAATGGGGGTTCCGGGTTGCGCGTCGACGGCGATTTGCCGGGTCGATACGAAAGCCTTGCCATGCGCGATTTTGACGTAGCCGATGGCGTCCGAATCTGCGCTCCAGCTTCTGAATGCGCACGACGACAGTAACAGGATAAGGACTAAAACCCGGCAAGAGGGTAATGGCATGCTCATTTCCTGAAGTATTTTTGAGAGTGACGCAACTCGAAAGCAGGTTGGATTCGACGCTATCTACCGGCGTCATTCGACCCGGCCGAAAATGCAGATTCAACCGAAATGCAACTCAAGTGATAATTTAATCATAATCAACATGACGATTCAAATCAGTGAACTGCATCTATCTTTCAAGGTAACGTCCCGGATGAGTCCTATCTCCGGGTGAAAATCCCGTACCTGCGTTATCCAGGGCGACGCGGAGGCGTGCTTTTTCGACGGCGAGCCGCCGTTCTTTATCGCGCCGCGCCAGCTCATTGGCCAGATCCAGCCATCCGGCCCCACTGCCCAGGCGTTCGCCGCTGGGGTCGATGATTGGGGCGGTCACCTGCAGGATGCGGCCGCCGAGTTTATTAAAATTGACGCAAAGAATACGGATCTAAAGTGAAAACGTCCTCGATGATTCCATAGGTTGACCGGCCACGAGGGCCGATGGCTTTACCGATCCGGCCGGGTGGTGCTTTAGCTCCGCATGGGCCGAGCCCTTTTTTGCAGATTGACCTTTCGAAATGTGCAAGCGGGCTGTTTCGAATATCCGGAGCCGGAATCGATCCTATCGGTGGAAACGGGATTGGGCATTTGAATCAGTAATGTTTCGGCCACGATCCCGTTGCGTTTTAGCGGAAGAAAGCCCGCCTTATTGTTCTACCGTCACGAATGCCAACTTGGTAATGCCGGCATGCTGAGCGGCGGCCATCACTTCCGCGACTTTCGAGTAGATCACGCCCTGGTCGGCGTAGAGATGGACGGCCGTCTCCGGGTTGTGCTGAAGTTCGGCGGTCAGTTCGGCTTCGAGCGTGGCGAGGTCGGCGAGCGGCTTCTTGTTCAGCGTGACCAGTCCCAGCGCGTCGATGCCGAGTTGCAGCGGCTGGTCCTTCACGTCCGGCGTCGTTTCGGCCGTTTTCGGCAGATTGACTTTGACCGATTGGGTCAGCAAGGGGGCGGTGACCAGCAAGATAATCACCAGCACCAGCATCACGTCGACCAGCGGCGTGACGTTGATTTCGCTGATCGCGTCCTGTTCTTCGGAAGATTGCGTATTGAAGGCCATGACGAATTATCCTTGTTTGGCTTCGGTGTTGAACACCAGATGCAGAAAGCTGCCGGCGAAATTGTCCAGCGCTTGCCGATGCTGTTTGGCGCGCCGTCCGAAAAAGTTATAGGCCAGTACCGCCGGCACTGCGACCGCAATGCCGATCGCGGTGGCGATCAACGCGTCGCCGATCGGCCCCGCCACTACGTCCAGGCTCGCCGAGCCGCTTTGGCTGATTTCGTGCAAGGCGTGCATGATGCCGAGTACGGTGCCGAACAGGCCGACGAACGGCGCCGTGCTGCCGATGCTGGCGAGCAGCGTCAGGCCGCTTTCGAGCGCGTGTTGTTCTTTCTGGGTTTGGATGCGCAGGGCCTGGCCGAGCAGTTCTTCCGGCGAGCCGTGGAATTTGAGCATCCGGCCGGAAGTCGCCTGCATTTCGTTGAGCCAGCCGAACCCGCGCTGGGCGATGCGTGCCTGCGGTCCGCGGGCTGTCATGATCGGCAGCGCTTTCGCGCTTTCGACGTCGGATGCTTCCCAGAACGCGTCGGTGAAGCGCCGGTTCTGATAGCCGTGGCGGGCGAACTGCCAGATTTTGAATACGATCAGCGACCAGGTGGCGATCGAAAACGCCAACAAAGTGTAAAGGGTGCCGTCGACGATGACGGTCGGGGCGATATGATTGGGCATTGAATCTCCTGCTATCAATTGTTTAACGTAAAAATGATCGGCACGATTACTGAGCTGGCGACCGGCGTGCTGCCGCGCATCGCCGGAACGAATTTCCACTTTTTGACTGCGGTGGCCGCCGATTCGTCGAGGATGTCATGGCCGCTGCTGCGGTAAACGTCGACACTGTCGCTGAGGCCTTCGGCGGATACCTGCACCTTCAGCAAGACTTGGCCTTCCCAGCCGCGGCTGCGGGCCAGGCGCGGATATTCCGGTTTCGGGTTGAAGCCGTAGTTGGCGCGGAAATTCGCGTCGGTAAAGGTTTCCGCGGGCGGTGCGGTGGATTTTGTCGGCGCAGGCGGAGCAGGCGGAGCCGGCGGCGCTGGCGGCGCTGGCGGGGTTTCGGCTGCCTCGGCTTCGGCTTCCGCCTGCTTGGATAAAGCCACCGCATCTTTCGGCAACGGTTTCTTCATGACCGGCTTTTTCTTTGCAACGGTTTTTTTCTTCGGCTTCGGTTTAGGCGGCTCCGGCGGTTTCGGCGGCGCGGGCGGAGCGGCATGGGGCTCCTGTTTCGGCGCGGCGACCAGCGAGACTTCCATCATCAACGGTTTGGCCTGGGCGATCGGTTCGGCCGGCGCGAACAGCCAATGCAGCGCCAACACGTGCAGCAGAAAAACCGCCAGCACGATTTCGCCGAACAGATAGCCGGGACGTTTTTCGCGGCGCAGGCGATCGAGCAGCGCTTGCCAGGAAGACAACGGATGGGAACTCGTCCCGCCCGGATACACGAAATCCGGTGTTGACGGTCCGCCATCCCGGCTATTGAAGAGTTGCATGAGAATTTTTTCCGTAGCGTGTGAAGTTGTTTTTGAGTTTGGCTTGTCCGAAATAAGACGTTTCAGAGCGCAAAATTCCCCACCTCTGCGTGCAAAAAATGCGGTATTTGCCACATCAGCCTCCGATTCGAGAAGGAAGCCCGATGGTTTTCGGTCTCAGGATGGGGCCAGAATGACTTTTGTTTATTGCCCAAAGCAAGCTTCGGACTTTTGGGTGCCACAGAAAAACCCAAGCCCTGGCGTTCAAAACTTGCTTTGGATCCCTCCTTTTTTCAAGGAAGTGGTTTATGGCGAAATCCTTATTTTTTTTCGAGTTTCTTTTTGGCGGCTTCGGCTTGCTGGCCGATGCTTTCGACCGTGGAGCGGTATTCGGCTTGCGCCGCGTTGGCGGTATCGGCGATGACCGAGTTGTCCGCGTTCGCTTCCTTGACCAGGCATTCGTAATACACCTTGGCCTGCTGTTGCCAGGCGTTGATTTTAGCGACGCTTTGGTTGAAGGCTTCGACGTTGGTTTGATTTATCGCCGGCACTTCGGGCTTGTTGCCGCAGTCGGCGAGCGACCATTTGCCGTTCGCGAGGGTGCCGGCGTTGACGTACAAAGGTGCCGCCAGGGCAAGGGTCAGAAAGCGAAAGGTGTTTTTTGTCATAGTTTTTTCCTGTTTTCAAGTTTTGCAGGTACGTTATGCGCACCATTTTTTAAGAAATCGTAGGATCGTAGGTTGGGCTGAGCGAAGCGAAGCCCAACGATGATCTTTGGCCACGCTGTTAGGCTTCCTGACGTCAGCCCAACCTACCGAGGGCAGATTTTTGATCGCCTGCGCCCGGGAACGGATCGGATCGCGCCGGCAGTTCGTGCAACATAAAGCATTACGGTTTAAAATCCGCCGCCCAGCGCCAGATACAGGTCGATCCGGTTGTTCAGCAATTGCCGGCGCGCGGTCAGGTGCGCGCTTTGCGCATTCAATGTGCTGCGGTAGCTGTCCAGCAGCGTCAGAATTTCGATCAGGCCGTGCTGATAGGAATAGATGGCGAGCTTGCGGCTGGCGTCGGTTTGCCGGACCGCTTCCTCCAGGGCTTGTTCCTGTTCGCGCAAGCGGTCTTCGGCGGCCAGGGTCTGTTCGACTTCGCGAAACGCGTTCAATGCGGCGCTCCGGTAGCCGTTCAGCAATTCCTCGACGCGCGCTTGCTGCAACTGAATTTCGCCGCGCAGCCGCCCGCCGGTGAAAATCGGCTGCACGAGGCCGAGCGCCAAATGCCAGGCCGCCGCGCGCGGATCGATCAATTCACTCAACGCGGCGCTGCCGGCGCCGCCGCTTGCGGTCAGCGCAAAGCGAGGCAGTAAAGCCTTGCGGGCGCTTTCCAGGCGTTTATCGACCGCGCAAAGGCGTTCAAAGGCGGCATTGAGGTCCGGCCGCCGTTCGACGAGAGCCGAAGGCATGCCGGCCGGCACCGCTTTCGGCAGCGCAGGCAGCGCTTCGCCAACGGCGAAGTGTCCGTCCGGATAGCGGCCCAATAAGACTTGCAACGCGCGGGTCAGGTTCTGCACGCGGGTGCGTTGTTCGGCAAGCTGGGCTTCGGCGTTCGCCAGATCGGTCAGGGCCAGGCGCAGGTCCAGGGCGTGGGTCAGGCCGCGCCGGAAGCGCCCGCGTAACAATTCGACCAAAGTGCGGCGGTCGCGCATCGATTGTTCGGCGACACGGACTTGCGCGTGGGCTTCGGTCAGTTCGATAAAGTTCTGCGCGGTGCGCGCGGCCAGCGACAGGCGTGCGGCTTGCCAATCGGAGACTGCGGCTTCGGCTTCCTGCCCCGAAGCAAGCTGCGCGGCGCGAATGCGGCCCCAGACGTCCAGTTCCCACGACAGATCGAAAAACGCCTCGAACGCGCCGGTTTCGGGCACGCCCCTGCCGGGATCGTCACGCCCGTAGCCTGTCTGGAAGGCCAGTTGCGGCCAGCGTCCGGCACCGTCGATGCGCATTTGCGCACGCGCAGCCTCGATGCGCGCCGCGGCCGCGCGCAGATCGAAGTTGCCGGCGAGTGCGGCGTTCACCGCTTGCGTGAGCCGGGGATCCGCAAATGTCTCCAGCCAATGGTTCGAAGCGGCGCCCTGCCGCTGCCGTTCGGCAGACCATTGGGCCGGCAGCGGAGGCAGCGAAGCCAGCCGTTCGCGTTCGGGCGGCGTCATGCAGCCCGGCAGCAGCAAGCCGCAGAGCGCGGCAAGGGCGGATTTC
The DNA here is from genome assembly GCF_000733855.1 of Methylomicrobium agile. Taxonomy (NCBI): domain Bacteria; kingdom Pseudomonadati; phylum Pseudomonadota; class Gammaproteobacteria; order Methylococcales; family Methylococcaceae; genus Methylomicrobium; species Methylomicrobium agile. Next base: position 94,075 of record NZ_JPOJ01000001.1, on the reverse strand, counting down.
AAACGATGTAAACGGCGTTCGCGCCGAGCGACTTCCTTTTCGAGAATCATGGTAAAAATTAACAGGAGGATTGGCTTTGTTTCATTGCCGGTCTTCAATTACCGGCGCTCGAAATAATTTTCCGTTTCTTTACCGTAATCGTTTTGCGAGGGCTCGTAGGCGGATTGTTGAAGGTGTAACTGGACCTGTAATTCGGCAATTTGCCGATTGGCTTTTTCCACTTGAACGCGTAAATCGCCGATGATTTCCTGCAGATATTGAAAATGAATCTGAAAATAGCGGGCCGACGGAAACGGCGAATCGGGCGGAGGCGAATTTTTTGCGGCTGTACTCCTTTTCGTCTTCATAAAAAATACCTGAAAATACAAAGTGCTGTGACCTGAAAAGTCTTTTTTCCTAAAGCCTAAGCTGCGTCGGCACGGCGACACGAGAACTCATTATCCTTAGTAAGACGTTTGAGCAGTGAAAAAACCCCACCTTCAGGACAAAAAAATCGGGCCTGACGGTTCTGTAGTGGCCTAATAAAAACAGACACGCCGATAGGTTGATAAACGCTATCAACCAAAAACACGGAAACAAGACCATGATAAAAAACGTCGGGTATTCGACAGCGGTTGCAAATGGCAAGGGGTGCGGATGATCAAAGACCAGGGGCTGAGCGTCAGCCAGGTCTGTGAGGATATGAACCGCGGTGAAACCGCGGTCCGGCGCAGGGTAAAGCAGTTCGAATCCGAGCAAGCCACAGCCCGGTCCAGGAAAGCCGCTGACAGCAGAGCAACAGCGGATTCGTCAACGGGAAGCCGAAGTGCGCCAATTACGGATGGATAACGATATCTTAAAAAAAGCCTCCGTGGATTCAGCAGTTGCAACAGAAGGCCATCCCTGTGCGGCACAGTTGCCGGGTTTTAGCCGTCAGCCGTTCAGGCTACTATACCGCCAAGCAAAGGAGCCAACGTCCCGTGACGGTTTGCGCGATGGCAGTCCATCTAAAAAGCGCCTTCGCCGCCGGGGGGAGTTATGGCAGCCGACGGCTCTGCCGGGCACTGAGGGATCGTGGCATGCGGATGGGTCGTTATCGGGTACGTCGCCTGATGCGGGATTATCAGCTCAAGCCGGTATGGAAACGCAAGTTCGTGCATACCACCGACAGCCAACATAACCTGCCGGTGTTTGAGAACGTGCTGGATCGCCAGTTCACCCCGTCCGCGGCCAATCGAGCGTGGGTGTCGGATATCACCTATATCCGCACGGGGAGCGGCTGGCTCTACTTGGCCGCCGTGCTGGACTTGTACTCGCGCAAGGTCGTCGGCTGGGCGATGGCGCCTTCCATGCCGGCCGAGCCGGGGTGCGCGGCCTTGCAAATGGCCATTTGCCAACGCCGGCCGCCACCCGGCCTGATCGTCCATTCCGACCGCGGCAGCCAGTATGCCAGCCAGGACTATAGGAACTTACTCGACCGCCATGGCTTGATCGGCAGCATGAGCCGTCAGGGCAATTGTGGGATAATGCCGATGGAGCGGTTCTTTCTGAATCTCAAAATGGAACGGGTTTGGCGACAGGACTATGCCAATCACTCGGAAGCCATTCACGATGTGACCGACCATATCGTGGGCTTCTATAACAGCCAACGCTTGTTCCACATTGGGCTATCGGCCTCCCAATGCCTTTGAACGGGAAATGGCCGCATCACACCTACCGTTGTGTCTGACCACTACCGTTGACCTTTACGGGCGATTAAGCCCGACAGGTCCAATTGGCGGTTGAATTCGTTGAACAATGCCTCAGTCCATTTCTTTACCGCTACCTCGAATTTTTAGCGGTTCCCTTGAAAATATTAATTCGATCCGGCCTGCTGCATGTGCAGCCGTAAGCTCAGCGGGCGCATGTCTGTCCAGACTTCTTTGATATAGTCCAAGCATTCCTGTTTGAGACCTTTTAGGCCTACGGCCCGCCAACCGCCGGGAATTTCCTTATAGTCCGGCCAAATGGAATATTGCTCTTCGTCATTTACGACGACCTGATAAATCGTAGTGTCTTCCTCATCCCAACTCATCTTTTTCTCCGGGGGCGGGTGCAAAAGAAGCGAAGCGGATTGCTTCGCCAGTTAAAGTCTTCAATCCGGAAGACGACCTGAGCCGTCTTTGTCCTCAGTCGTTGCTGAAATCGGCCTGATGTATTTTAAATCGTTTGCGGCAATGCAATAGCGCCCGAGCGAGAAGCTTTTCAACAGCGCTGTCAGTAATATTCATCTCAATGGCAATTTCGGCATAGGTCATGCCGTAAACACGATTCAAAATAAATGCTTCCCTGGCTCGTTCAGGTAGGCCATCAACAATATTGGAAAAAATCGAAAGTTTTTCATTGACGATTGCCAGGTGCTCGGCCGAAGGCAGTTCATCCGAGACGGTCAAAGTGGGGTCGGCGTTATTTAGATGTTTCTCAATGACTTTGCGGTGTTTGATATGGTCATAAGCCAGGTTTTTAGCTGTTTGAAATAGGAAGCCTCGGGGGTGTTCGATGATCTGCTTGCGAGCTTCCCTGGAAAATATAATGAAGCATTCTTGCACGAGTTCTGCGGCGGTATCCGGGCAATCAACAATACGTGATAAATGAAGTTGTAGTTCAGATCGATGATTGATGTACACAGAGTCAAAATTCATGCTCAATTTCCTAATGATTGTTATGCTGGCTTGGTCGGCTGCATTGACATGGGTTGCAAAGTGCTATAGGGCTGGATTGTGTGGCCAGTGGTATGCAAATTTCATAATTTTACAGGGGTAAAAACGGGTATCGTTCAAACAGAGGCTTTGCATCAAGGTTAAATCAATGATTGATAATGCAAAAACCAAGCCAATTATTAATATTTTTTAATATCAATGAGTTGTATTCTCATTGGCGAGAGATCTGGATGTCGAACAGGTGTAATGCCATATCGGAGTGCGCCATATGACACAGTTTAATTGTCGTGATTGACTTGCCCTTCTGGGTTTGAATTGCATAAAAGTCGTTGTTATTCCGATGGCATCGGGTACTCTGCCGAATTAAAAAAGGTAGACTTTCAACGCGCGGGTGCGGCCAACGAATATGCTGAGGTTATTGTGCATTCAAAGCGTCTTCTATGTGACATGAATGTCAAACTTAATCATGAATGCATGTTCGGGTTTGTCTCCTTAGGTGCCGCAATCATAAAGAGTGGTCGGAACCTCCCGTTCCCTCTTTAAACTGAACGTTCGTTTTCGATAATGCAAAAATACTGGGTAGTTCGGCGCAATCACTATGAGGAGCAATGTCGTTAAGTTAAGCCGGTGCCTGGCGCGGAATAAGGGGGGAATGTACGGCTTATCAGTGGGAAGATGCCTTCGTCGCGATTGCAGGCACTCGAATCGCGACGAGGACGTCGCTCCTACAATACTTAGGATTTGGCTCCAAATAATTTCCCGAAATCGGTAGGCTCCAGATAAGCTGAAGTAAACGTTCGCTTCCCCCTTTGAAAAGGGGGGATAGAGGGGGATTTATTAAAAAATCTCCCCTAACCCCTCGGTAACTGCTTCCTGCGTTACTCTCGATCGCTTGTTCCCGACGCGATCTACCTTCCCCATCCGTGGGGTCGTACCTCCTGCATGAACGCCAGGGATGGCGTGAATGCAGAGATTGCACGACTGCATGGATGCAGGAGGTACGAGCCCAAGGAAGGGCGAGGTAGATCGCGTCGGGAACACGCGATCGAGGACAACGCAAGGAGCGGTTGTCGAGGAGCAAATCTCTGCCCATGCAGTCGTCTTTTTCAAAGCGGGAGACTGAACGCGTACGCGCTAAAAAGCGACGCAATGCGAATCGGTTGAAACCGGGAAGTTATTTCCGCCCAAATCCTTAAGTTAACGACATTGCTATGAGGGCGGTGTTTTTGTCTACAACGATTACTGCTTATCAACTGGTTTAGCTATATGACGGAGTCACTATGCTGCTATTTTTATGGCGCTCATCATGGATCACTATTGCGGGGGTGTTGCTGACGGGTGTTATCAGCGGCCTGAGTAATGCGGCATTGATTGCATTTATCAATACCCGTCTGGTTGGCCAAATGAATATCCCATACGCCATTGGGTGGTTTGCCGGATTGGCATTGACTGTATTGGTCAGTCGAACGGCATCTCTTTATTTGTTGAATCGATTCAGCACGCAATTGGTCCGGGATCTGCGGCTGCGTATCAGCCGGCTGATTTTGAGTGCGCCGTATCCAGATTTGCAAAAGATGGGGAAATCGGCGCTGCTCAGCCATCTGACTGAAGATGTCACCGCGATAGCAAGCGCCAGCGAGCTTTTTCCGGTGCTCTGCATCAACTTTGCGATTCTGGTTGGCTGCATGGCTTATTTGAGTTGGCTGTCCTGGCAATTGGCTCTCGTGCTTGCCGGCATCATTTTGTTTGGCGTGACGACTTTCAATTTTTTCAAAGAGATACCCCTCAGATCCGTCCGAATCGCACGCGGCGAATATGATGTGCTTGGCAGAGGTTTTACTGCGTTGACCGAAGGCGTTCGCGAATTGAAACTTCATCGCCGGAGAAGTGAAGCGTTTGTTTCCCAATCGCTTTCCAACAGCGCCGAAGCCTATCGGCGGCATTCTTTTCGCGCGGCTGCCGCTTACTTGTGGCTGAACCAATGGGTTCAATTACTCTATTATCTGACCATCGGCGCGATTTTGTATGCCTTCCCCCTTTGGCAAACGCTGAATCAAGAAATCATCAGCGGTTATGTTTTAGTGTTTTTATTCATGATGTCCCCTCTCACCATCGTGACGAACAGCTTACCGGCTTTCAGCCGCGCGAAAGTTTCGCTGGATAGGATTTTGCAGCTCGACGAGAAGCTTGTTGAACGAAGCCTTGACGAACGTCCGGCCGGATTTGCGGTACTACAGAAAAGCTTTACCTCATTGACGCTTACCGGCGTTACCCATAGCTTTCACCGGGAAAAGGAAAACCGGAATTTCACATTGGGGCCGATAAATCTTGAGTTTCATCCCGGCGAGCTCGTTTTTCTGGTAGGCGGCAACGGCAGTGGCAAGACGACATTGGCCATGCTGTCGATCGGCCTGTACCATCCCGCAAGCGGCAGGATTTCATGGAACGGTTGCCCTGTCGATGGGGGCAACCGGGATGCTTATATGCAGAACTTTTCGGTGATTTTCTCCGACTTTTATCTATTTGACGAGTTGTACGGCGTTGACGCGGAACAGCATCGAGGCGCCGTGGATGATTATTTACAGCGTTTACATCTCAATCATAAGGTAGAAATCATCGATGGCCGGTTTTCTTCGGTGAGCCTGTCCCAAGGGCAACGTAAGCGTCTGGCATTATTGGTGGCTTATTTAGAGGACCGGCCCTTCTATGTGTTTGACGAATGGGCTGCCGATCAAGACCCGGAATTTAAACATTTGTTCTATACCGAGTTGTTGCCGGCACTGAAGGCGCGCGGCAAAACGGTTCTGGCGATCACGCACGATGAAAAGTATTTCTATCTGGCCGATCGATGCATCAAGCTCGACGAAGGCAATATCGCTGCAATTGAATATCCTCAAGGATACGCCGGGCACGTCGCGGTAAACGCTGAACGGCCGCGTCCGGCTCAAACGGAAACTTCGATCTCGTGATGCAGGTAGACGGCAATGGTTAAACCGAAAAAATGGCTACGTATTGGGCTTGGCTCGATTGGATTACTCGTTGTCGCAGGCGGATTGGGCTATCGCGGGTGGCTGCAATCGCTGCCCATTCTAAACGGTGAATTCAAATTGGCCGGTCTGTCTTCGTCGGTCAGCGTGGACACGGATGCTCACGGCATTCCGCTCATCAATGCCAATAACCGCATCGATGCGGCGCGCGTACTGGGTTATGTGACGGCCCGCGATCGTTTGTTTCAAATGGATTTGATGCGGCGCAAGAGCGCCGGGCGATTGGCGGAGATATTCGGCGAAATGGCGCTAAAAAGCGACATACAGTCAAGAATCTACGGCTTTAATGTCAAAGCGCGGCAAATGTTGTCCAAGCAGCCGGCAATACATCGCCAATATTTAGAAGCTTATGCGGAGGGCGTCAACAGTTATCTCCGGCAAAATCCTGCTTTACCCTTTGAGTTTAAAGTACTCGGCTACCGGCCTGAGCCTTGGCTGGCTGAAGATTGCCTGCTGGTCGTGTTGGGGATGTTTGAAAACTTGACGGCCTGGGTTGAGCGCAGCGAGCGGATGCTCAGCATCATGGAGCGGACCCTGCCGCCCGAAGTACTGGCGTTTTTGACGCCGGACAGCGACCGGTTTACCGACGATTTGATGATGTTCACCCAATCCCTTAGGCCCCCGCAAGGCATCCCTATATCCGCTATGCAAACCTTGCTGGCAGGCGGTACATCTGATTCGAAAAGCCTGGCCAAGGCTCCGGAGGAAACCCTGGCCGGCTCCAATGCCTGGGCGGTGAGCGGCGGCAAAACAAGCGACGGCCGCGCGATACTGGCGAATGATATGCATTTGGGGATTAGCGTCCCCAACATTTGGTACCGCGTTGAACTTCAATATCCCGAGGTGCGGGCAGCCGGCCTGAATTTGCCGGGCACTCCCTTTCTTATTTCGGGCAGTAACCGGCATATTGCCTGGGGGATAACCAACCTCGGCGGCGACTTTCTGGATTTGGTCAAACTCGAAATCAATCCCGGCAACGCTCAGCAATACCGGATCGGCGATCGTTGGCAAAATTTCGACGAACGGCATGAAACGATCCCTATCAAAGGCTCGGAGCCCAAGGCATTGACGGTGAGAGAAACGCAATGGGGGCCGGTCGCGGAGCAACCGTTATTGGCGCAGCCGGTTGCCATTCATTGGGTGGCTTTGGATGCGGATGCGGTTAATGTCGGCATTATGGATTTGGAAGAGAGTAAAACCCTGGAAGCGTCTTTGGCTATTGTAAAGCGTGCAGGCGGACCGCAATTAAACGTGTTATTGGCGGATGAACATGGGCATATTGCCTGGACATTGACCGGCAAGATTCCCCGGCGTTTTGGCGGAGACGGGGCAATCAGCCGTTCGTGGGCCGATGGCAAAACAGGATGGCAAGGCTATATCCAACCCGATGAAATGCCCCAGTCCATCGATCCTGCCGAAGGTTTTTTGGTATCCGCCAATGATCGGCGATTTGCGGCCGATTTTCCGTATGTCATTGGCCATCAATACGCTAACGGCTACCGGGCGTACCGAATCAAGCAACGGCTCAAGCAAGCGGCGACCCATAGCGAATGGTCGTTGTTCACTCTTCAGCAAGATACGCAAACCGAATTTTATGACTATTACCAGCAGCTTGCATTAAAAGCCTTGTCACCGGACGTTTTAGCGCAAAAGCCCGAATTAACCGCGCTACGGGATTATTTGACAAGTTGGAACGGCAGGGCCGATATTGCAAGTTTGGGATTGCCGGTATTGGTGGAATTCCGCAAGCAACTGATTGATTCGGTTTTCACGCCATTCTTAAATGCCTGCAGGCAAGCCGACAAAAATTTTGCGTATCACTGGAATTATGTCGATACCCCCTTACAAACTTTGTTAAACGAAAAACCGGCGCTATTGTTGCCGGATGCCGCGCATCATAAGACGTGGGAGCAATTTATTTTGGCGCAATTGGAAACCGGCGCGGCCGCGGTGATGTCTCGTCATCCCGATGTCGGCCTGGCTGGTCTGACGTGGGGCAAGCAGAACATCGCCGATCACGCTCACCCTTTCTCCAAAGCGCTGCCTTTGCTTTCCCCCGCCTTGGATATGCCTCATCAGCCGCTGGCGGGATGCGGCGGGTTTTGTGTGCGAGTAACAGGTGCCGATTTCGGGGCGAGCGAGCGATTGGTCGTATCCCCGAATCATTTATCGGAAGGCATTTTACATATGCCGGGCGGACAATCCGGGCATCCGCTCTCAAGCCATTACAAGGATCAACAGGCTTTTTGGGTAGAGGGATTGCCCATGTCTTTGTTGACCGGCAAGTCCCGGCATAGACTGGTGTTGAGTCCGGAATAACCGGACCGGGTAAAGATAACATGAGCTAACGAACTCAGACTTCGATAGAATAACCCGTTGTTTTTTAAATTAGGTCAAGTAGTAGAGTATTTTGGAATCCGATCTGAATGACAATATAGACGAACAGGCTGTGGCGTGGTTTATCCGTTTGCGGGCTGATAACGTAAGTAACGAAGATAGGAAGTCTTTCGATCGGTGGCTTGAACAAGCCCCTGATCACCGTCGTGCGTTTGATGAAGTTTGCGCCATGTGGGGCGATACTGCATTGTTGAACAGCCTGAGAATCAATGCAAAATTACATCGCATTGCTCCCAAACCGCCTAAAAAGCGTTACCTCAATCCGAAAATAGCATTGGCCATTGCCGCTTGTTTGGTACTCGCTGTGCCGCTTGCCGGCCGAATGCGGATTCTATTGAGAGCGGACTATACGTCGGCAATGGGGGAGCGTAAAACCGTTCTATTAGAGGATGGGTCCACCGCGATGCTGAACACGGACAGTGCCATTGCCGTCAATATGAAAGACGGCAAGCGTTCCGTCGAGCTATTCAAGGGAGAAGTTTTTTTCGATGTTAAGCCCGACCCCAGCCGCCCGTTTTTGGTTCGCGCGGATCATTCGACGACGCGCGTATTGGGCACGCGGTTCTTTGTCAATCATCGCAAAGAAAGTGACGAGATTAAGGTGCTTTCCGGCCGTGTCGAAGTATCCGATAGTCAAATTTGGAAAGATCCTGTCGTTTTAGGCGAGGATGAGGCGGTCACCGTTTACGAGGCCTCATTGGGGCATCCGAGAAAATTGGATTCGAAACTCTCCACGTCATGGATTAACGGGTTTTTGGTGTACGAAAATGAAACGCTAGAGGCATTGGTTGAGGCCATCAATCGGTATCGTCCGGGAATGGTTTTCTTTAAAGATGCTTCATTACGGCAACTGAAAATCAACGGTCGCCTCAGCATCAGAGAGTCCCACGATATGCTGAAAGTGTTGCAAAGAACCATGGGCATCAAGATGACCTATGTAACCGACTGGGTCGTTATTATCGGCTAGGCCATGAACACGAGGCCGGCCAGGGAGGAAGCCCGTTCTTCGCCGGGTTTTCCGGGGCGAAGGACGAAAATGGCTGTAACAGGGCAGGTTTATTGTAGATTCAGTTGTAGGGTACGCTGTGCGTACCTTTTCACCTTCCAATAATGGTACGCACAGCGTACCCTACGGCAGTTTGTGCTCTTCGGAATGTAACTCAGGTTGGCAAAGGGGTATACGATAAGCGCTAGGCGGGGGAACGAGCGGGGAAAGCCATGATCGACAAAATCCAAATCCTAAGCGCTTAGTGCGGTATTTTCGCGACTAAATCGTCTTCTTTTAATACTTGTCTATGTTATTAAAAGATGAAGATTTTGGAGTTTTTATGAAAATCCGCCCATTTTGGGTGCGGGTTCATCGCTATACCGGTTTAGGGATGACCCTTTTCTTAGTCGTTGTAGGACTGACCGGCAGTTTACTGGCGTTTTACAAAGAGCTGGACGGCGCCATCAATCCCCATCTATATGTTGAAGCGCATGGCCGTAGGCCGCTCGATTTCGATACGCTCATTGAAAGTGCCGAGAGGCTCATCGCGCCGCAGGCGAGTGTGCAATCGTTATGGATGAATTCTGCGGCGGTACAATTTTCGGTATCTCCACGTCAAAATGAGCAAACGGATCGATCGTTCGAGTTGAATTACGATCAACTGATCTTTGATCCTTATACCGGCGCCGAATTGGGCCGGCGCCGTTGGGGCGTTATTTCCGAGGGCATGACCAATCTCATGCCTTTTATCTACAAGCTGCATTTCAACCTGGCGTTGGACGATGTCGGCATGTGGATTTTAGGCATCACCGCCTTGATCTGGACTATCGACTGTTTCGTCGGTTTCTACTTAACCTTGCCGGCCAAGGTATTTGCCGGTCAACGCAATCAATCGGCCGTTTCGCCGTTTTGGCAGCGCTGGCGTCGCGCCTGGCTGATCAAATGGCGCGGTTCTCCTTTTCGAATCAACTACGATTTACACCGGGCCGGCGGATTGTGGGTATGGTTGGCTTTATTGGTGTTCGCCTGGTCAAGCGTCTACATGAATCTGGGCGATACGGTTTATCAGAAAGTAATGCAATCCGTCAGCGACTATCATCAGCCCTGGGCCGATATCGAAGATTTACCTGAACCCTTGATTCATCCGGCAATCGATTTACGCGAGGCGTATCGCTTGGGTCATCAAGCCATGACCCGTGCCGCGGCCGAACACGGTTTCCAAATCGAAGCGCCCGTGGCAATTTGGATCAATCGCGCCAAAGGATTCTACGTCTATTGTGTCCGCAGCAGCCTGGATATTCAGGATCATGAAGGTCAAACGCGCGTTGTAATCGATGCCAATAGCGGACAGCAAAAAATGTTGCTGCTGCCTGCCGGCCAATATAACGGTAATACCGTGACCTCCTGGTTAACGGCCTTGCACATGGCTAACGTTTTCGGCTTGCCGTACAGGCTGTTCGTTTGCGTATTGGGCTTGGTCATTGTGATGTTGTCCGCGACAGGCGTCGTAATCTGGTTAAAGAAGCGCCGTTGATGTCGATTCCACGATTATCCTGTATGAATCCGGTAAAGAGCCTTCAGTAGCTGTAGGGTACGCTGTGCGTACCATTGGAGGGTGAAAAGGTACGCACAGCGTACCCTACAACTGAAAATAGCTGTTTTTTGCCATGTCCTTAATAACCGAATCAGTTTATGTCTGGCATGAGGCGGTGCCGTTTGAACGATAAACAACGCTTTATAAAAACACTTTTACCGGCTGCGGTGTTGCTGACGGCCGTGGGGGCGTCATGGGCAATGATCGAATTGCGCCCCAGCACGCTGCCCAAAGCGGCAGAGCCTGTCGTGCCGACTGTGCAAATCGTTCGCGCGGAACCGCAAACGCTGAAGCTGAATGTGATATCGCAAGGCGTGGTGGCGCCGCGCGAGGAGATCGATTTGATCGCCGAAGTGGGTGGTAAAGTATTGCAGGTGCATCCGGCGTTGGTCTCCGGCGGTTTTTTCGACATCGACGACGTTTTATTGATGATCGATCCGCGCGATTACGATTACGCCATCGTCACGGCCCAAGCCAAAATAGCCGAAGCCAGGCGTGTATTGACCAACGAACGTGCGCAAGTCGAACAAGCCGAGAGCGAATGGCAGGCGCTGGGCCAAGGCGAAGCCAGCGATTTGGCATTGCATAAACCCCAATTAGCCGAAGCCGAAGCAAAACTGCAGGCGGCCGAAGCGGATTTGGCCAAAGCAAAACTGGACCGCAGCCGTTGCGAGGTGCGCGCTCCTTTTGCCGGGCGCGTGTTGAGCAAACAAGTCGGGCGTGGCCAATTCTTGCCGGCGGGCAGCGTGATTGCCCGTATTTTTGCCAACGACGTCGCCGAAATCCGTTTGCCCATCGGCATCGATCAGCTGGCGTTTCTGGATTTGCCCCAGGGGAATAAAACAACCAAAAGCCGCTGGCCGAACGTGGTGCTCCATGCGGAAATCGGGGGCCGGTTACAGCATTGGCCGGGCCGCATCGTGCGCAGTGAAGCAGCCCTGGACAAGAGCAGCGGCCAATTATTTTTAATCGCACAGGTCGACCGGCCCGATCAAAGCGCGGCGGGCCGTGTTCCGCTGCTCAGCGGCTTATTCGTCCAGGCCGAGATTGAAGGCGCGACGCGCGACAAGGTATTTGCGTTACCGCGCACCGCCTTAAATACGCTGCAGCAAGTCAGATTGGTCGACAACGAACAGCGCCTGGAGCTCCGCCAGGTGGAAGTGCTGCGTACCGAAGCGGATAGAGCGATTATCAAATCCGGCCTCGCTTCCGGCGAACGGGTGGTGATTTCGGAAATGCCGATGCTGGTGGCCGGTATGCGTGTCGTCATTACCGAGCCTCAAGCGGCTAATACGCCATGAACAAACCGCTCACCCCAATGCAGGCGCATGAGCGGGTTTCCGGTTTGCTGGCCTGGTTTGCCGGCAATCCCGTGGCCGCCAATCTGCTGATGCTGTTGATTCTCACGGGTGGGGTTCTCGGCATGATTGAAGTCGACAAGGAAGTCTTTCCGCGCTTCAGTCCGCATCAGATCGAGGTAACGGCGATTTTTCCCGGCGCGGGCCCGTCGGAAGTCGAAGAATCCGTCTGCGTCCCGATCGAAGAAGCGGTGCATGACTTGTCGGGCATCAAACATCTGCACGGGGAAATCCGCGGCGACACCTGTACCTTGGGCGTCGAGATTCTGCCGGATCGCGACCGGGAGCAGATGATGGCGCTGTTGCGCGGGCGAGTCCAGTCGATTCAACGTTTGCCGAGACAATTGGAAAAAATCGACGTGTCGCCCGCCGATCGCAAAGGCGATGACGGCGTGATTTGGGTGGCTCTGCACGGCGAAACCGATGCATTCACGCTGCAGCAATTCGGCGACCGGATTCAACAGCAGCTGGCCGCCATTCCGGGGGTCAGCCGTGTCCGTAATTACGGTGAAATCGCTTACGAAATCGGTATCGAGGTGGCGCATGAACAACTGCGCAAATACCGGCTGACCTTGGACGATGTCGCCCAGGCCATCCGCAAGGCTTCCGTCGAGTTGCCGGGAGGCTTGGTCAAAAGTCCGGATGGCGAATTGTTATTACGCGTGCATAGCCGGGCCAAAGATGCCGAGGCCGTCGGCAGTTTGGTGATCAAGACGTTGCCCGATGGAAATCGCCTGAGGCTGGATCAGATTGCTGCGATCAAGGACGGGCTCGAAGAGCGTCTGTATACCTGGCGGCACAATGGGCAAACCGCGCAAGGCTGGGAAATACACACCGAACAGGACAGTGTCGCGGTGGCCAGGCAAGTCAAAGCCGCGGTTGAAACTTTACGCGCCAGTCTGCCTGAGGGTTTGCGCTTGATTACCTGGTGGGACGATTCGCAAGCGTATGACGAACGGATCGGCACGTTGTTGGAAGACGGCTTGAGCGGTTTTTTACTGGTCTGTCTGGTGTTGACGCTATTCCTGCGCTTGCGCGTGGCCTTATGGGCCGGTGTCGGTATTTTTACTTCAGTCCTCGGCGCTTTTTGGCTGATGCCGGTGCTGGATATTTCGTTGAATATGCTGTCGTTGTTCGGCTTCCTTTTGGCGATGGGGGTTTTGGTCGATGATGCCATCATCATCGGCGAAAGCGTGCATAGCCGGCAGGTCGAGGGCGGCGAAACGCCTTTGCAGGCAGCCATCAACGGCGTCAAGGCCGTTGCGTTACCGGTCACGTTGTCGGTATTGATTGTGCTGGTGGCGTTTTTGCCCGGTTTATATCTGCCGGGATGGGCAGGCCAGATGATGCGGCCGATTTGTCTGATCATGATTCTGACCTTGGTTTTTTCCCTGGTCGAAGCTTTATTGATATTGCCCTCGCATTTGGTGGCAGTTACCGAGTCGACTACTGAAACGACGCGTTTGCAACGTTTGCGCGCACGGCTCAATCGGGGCTTGGATCGTTTTGTCGAGTCGGTTTATCGGCCGTTACTGCATGCGGTTCTGAACTGGCGTTATTTGACGGTCGCTTTGTTTGCCGCCTTGTTGATCGTGTGCGCAGGTTTGGTGGCAAGCGACCGCGTGCGGCAATCCATCAATCCCGACGTCACCAAAGACAGTTTCTGGGTATCGATTCAACTGCCGCAGAGCGCGCCGTATAGCGAAGCTCAAGCACTGGCTACCCGCGTTGAAAACGCTTTGTTTGCGTTGCGGGATGAATTGGACGGTGTCCCCCAGGATAGTCAAAGCCGAAGCGCGGGCGTGAACGCCGCTCACGCCCATGACCGCAGCGTCATTGTCGGAGTCGAAACCATTATTTGGGAACATGGCGCAGGCATCTGGCTGGAATTGTCGGCGGAAGGCCGGCAACGCATCAAAGTGGAAGATTTTATCCGTGATTGGCGGCAACGCATCGGCGATATCGGGCGCGGTAAAGTGGATTTCATTTTCAAGGAAGGCGACGAGCCCTACGACATTGAATTGATGCTGGGAGCCGATCAATCGAACATCTTGGGGCCGGCCGTCGAACAGCTCAAGCAGCAAATCAAGGCCTTTCCAGGCGTATACGATGTCATCGATTCCGCGGAACCCGGCAAACCGGAAATCCATTTGACGCTGAAACCCGATGCGGAACGGCTGGGATTGCGCTTGGAATTATTGGCCGAACAAGTTCGCCAGGGTTATTACGGCGAGGAAGTGCATCGATTCATGCGCGGGCGAAAAGAAGTCAAGGTCATGGTGCGTTACCCGTTGAACGAACGGCGTTCGCTGGATCAATTAAAAGACCAGCCGATCCGCTTGCCGAACGGTATGAGTGCGCCTTTGTCCAATTTAGCCGATGTCGAGCTGGTTCAAGGGTATTCCCGTATTCACCGGGAAGACCGGCAGCGCGTGTTGAAAGTCCAGGCGCGCGTCGATCCGACGCAGGCCGATGCCAACGAACTCTATGCCGTGCTGGAAAAGGATGTTTTTCAAGCATTGGAAAATCGGTTTCCGGGGCTGAACATCGAAATCGGCCAACAACGCCAGGAACAAAAAGCGTTGTTGGCGGCGTTCAGCAAAAACACCGTCATTGCGCTGTTAGTCATTTATGCGCTGATCGCGGTGCCGTTTCGTTCCTACAGCAAACCCGTCATCTTTCTACTCGCGGCTCCCGTGGCCTGGAGCGGTGCGGTGCTGGCGCACTGGGCAACCGGTTTGCCGCTATCGATGGAGTCGCTGGTGGGCATGATCGCGGCCAGCGGCGTCGTGGTGAACGATAGCCTGGTGCTGTTGGATTACATCCGTCAACACGATGGTGACGAGCGCCCCGTCGAAGTTTTGATTACCGAAGCGTGTACCTCGCGTTTTCGACCCATTTTGTTGGCCTTTCTGACTAATTTTGCCGGTTTCCTACCCACCCTGCTGGAAACCAGTCCGCAGGCACAATTTCTGATCCCGATGACCTTGTCGTTATCGGCGGGCCTATTGATCGGCATGGCGGCCAGCCTGATTCTGACTCCCGCTTGCTATGCGATTTTGGGAGACTCGCCGAGGGAAAAATATCGATCCGCATGAAGTCTGAATGATGAGGGGATCGAATATACGACAAAAATATAGGAGAAAGCCGCATGCATAGTTCGTCCGAGGGAATCCGCAACGGAGAGCTTGCCACGTGCGGCGCATTATCGAGCGCTGAACAAGCTGTTCGGCGGCACGCTGAAGCCCTACGAGGAACTGCAAGCGGAATATCAAGCCGTCCAACGGCAAAACCGTTATTTTGGCTGATCAAGCACGTGCTTTATACCAACGTCTGGGACTTCAAGCTGGTGCCCTGGTATCCGCCAACCATCCCTGCGAAAGGCCGCTGGATTTGATGCGGCATATCGTCGAGGCCAGTTCCCGGCCCGGAGATATGGTGCTCGACACCTTCGACGGCAGCGGCTCGATGGCGATCGCTTGCCGGGCGTTGGGAAGGGGATTTGTGGGGTGTGAAAATGGGGAAAGAAGAGTTTGAGAGGGCGATGAGCAGATTGGCTACAAGGTAATTTGATGAACAAATAAGCGCCATTTGCTATCGAAAGATAAAATATTCTTTGTCATTTCCTGGTTTTAGATTACCATTAGCAGCGAATCCAGCCCTTAGCAGTAAGCATATTTAAATCATCTTTAATATGCCGACCCTCTGGGCTTTTTTTTGCCTTCTATTTTTATCAAGCCCATGAAGACAGCTATTTTAATTGACGGGGCATATTTTATTAAGCGGTTTCGCACCCTATTTCCGGAGCATGCTGCTGATGCTAAGAGGGCAGCCGATTTAGCCTTTCGGTGCGCATTGCTGCATTTGCGAGAGCGTAATAAAGAAAAGCATATAAACGCCCTTTACCGTATTTTTTTCTATGATTGCCCTCCGCTTGAGAAGAAAATGCATAATCCGATTAGCAAGAAATGCATTGATTTTGCTAAATCGAACGAGGCTGTATTTAGGCATGCGTTGCATCACGAACTGCGAAGAAAACGCAAAATGGCCTTGCGTCTTGGAAGGATTGGACCTGATGTTACCTGGGGCTTTAAGCCTGGAATTACTGAACGGTTGCTAAAACGCGAGATCACGATAGAGCAATTGACCGAGGATAATTTAATTCCCAACTTCCGGCAGAAAGGAGTCGATATGCGAATCGGATTGGACATCACCTCTATAGCCCTTAAAAAACAGGCTGAACGGATCGTTCTGGTATCCGGCGATGCCGATTTTGTTCCCGCAGCCAAATTTGCCCGTCGGGAAGGGATTGACTTTATTTTGGACCCCATGTGGCAAAGCATCCCGGACGATTTATTCGAACACATCGATGGATTGCATTCGACTTGCCCGAGGCCTAAGAAAAAATCGGTCAATCAAGGTAGAATGCCTAACGCTTAAGGCGAATTCGTCGATAGGTAACCCGCTATGATTCAGGAGAATGGCGGTTTACTGCACGAAACCGTCCTACGCTCTACGGCTCTGCCCCCCCAGCCAGCCAGCTACTTAAAATTTTCCAAACCCCAAACCGACGGACGGAAGCTTCTGGGATTATGCTGTGATTGCCTGCCTGTTCCAGAAAGTTGGTGCTTCTGTCCGCGGCATATTCGGCCGGCCGTTAAATTTAAACCCAGAAGGTTCAACTTTTATGAATTATTGTGGGGTTTTATACTGTTCCGATCAGTTCATAACTAAGTAGATGCTATTGCGTTATAAAACTCAGGATAAAAAATGATGATCAGCTTTTAATACGTGTGAATGGGTAAATCGTTGAAAACTAATAATACTGATAACCAGAAAGATATTCAGCCACGCTTAGCAATCTGTACGGCATTACCGAAGGAATTAGCTGCTTGCCTAGCAATATTCGATTCGACAACTCCCTTGAATTCAGATTGTCCAGATGATGCTAATCAGTATTGGTGGGGGAGTTTACCGAGCCGTGGCGGTGGAAAACCTCATCAGGTTTTGGTGACATCGCTTGTAAAAATGGGCAACAATGTTGCTGCCACGGCGATAGCGAATCTTATACGTAGTTTCCCGACTGTTGAATGTATTTTGATGGTCGGTATTGCTGGAGGAGTGCCAGACCCTAAGAAAGTTGAAAGCCATGTTCGTCTCGGCGATGTGGTTGTTACCAACGAAAAAGGCATTCTCCAGTATGACAATAATAAACGAGATTCAAACCTAATTGAGGTCCGCGATAACTCTCCTAAACCTGGCGCTTTTTTAATAGCAGCGGCTAAAGCATTGGAAGCTGAAAGATTGTTAGGGAAACATCCTTGGCAGGATCATATTGCCCGATGCAATCACCTAGAAGATTATCAACGACCGTCTTCAAATACAGATGTATTACGTGACTCAAGTGATAAGAAAAAACGTATCAAACATCCAATTGATCCGTGGCGTAATAGACATCCAAACAGTCCCAAGATTCATCTAGCAGCTATCGGTTCTGCAAATACCCTACTGAAGGACGCAATTTTTCGCGATCAATTACGGGATAAACATGGTGTTCGCGCTATAGAGATGGAAGGATCGGGAACGGCAGATGCATCTTGGAGCGCAGGACGTGAATACATCGTAATACGAGGTATTTGTGATTATTGTGATGAGCAGAAAAACGATATTTGGCAAAACCATGCAGCATTGGTAGCCGCAGCTTATGCTAGGTCATTGATCGAAAATTTATCCTATCATCCACCAAGGCAGCGCGCCGATAGAAATCCGTTTGTGGCATCAGAAGGAGCCAGCTCGTCTGTTGAAAGAACAATTATTGTTTCTTCCAATTTATCGGATGATATTGAGCAATTGCTTGTCGATTTAGGAGAAGCCAAGGCAGAAAAAACTGGAATCAATTCGCTCAATGCGAGGGCGTGGCGATGCCGAAGAGGCCTGGCAAGCATTGTCAGCCGAGCTTGCTGCTTTGGCTGGCACTCGAATACCACAGGAAATACAAGCGAATTATTATTATCATGCGGCCCGTTGGGCACAAGAAGACGAAAAACCTCCTGAAGAATGCCGCCGCTACTATCAAACTGCTCGCCGCCTAAATCCAGAATTGGACGATCGGACCTATCGGGCATTTGAAGCGGTTTCTGAAAATCGATTTGATGATGCCATTGCTATCCTTTCCCCGCTGGATTCGGAGCCAGTGGCAATTAATCTTCTTAAATGTCTATTAGATTTCAATCGTGGAGCCGAAGCAGACGAGTTTATAAAGAAGCTCGAAATACCCATCACCGACGAAATACGGCGTTTTCAAGCGCTTTGCCGTTTAGCGGCTGGCAACATTGATGGTGCCTGGCTGGTTCTCGAACCTACTCTGCCCAGGCAGGAAAATAGTACCCTTTTCCAATTGACTGCTGCTTACATTGCGTTTTGGCAAGCAGTGCCTGCTGGATTTCATAATCTTGGCGATCTTCCTCCGCACTTTTTCCAACCAAGAATGTTTTCGCTTGACGCTAACCAGAAGCGACGCATGCAAGATGCTTTAAATTTTTTGGAACATGCTTTAACGCTGGTAACTTCCAGTACAAAGAAAGAAATAGGTCGAGCTGTTATAGATGCGTATCTTGCGGTTTGCGTTAATTTGTCGGAAAAACATAATGATGCTATTGAAAAGGCGAAACTGGCTCTTATAGAAAATTCAGTTGCTCCTTCTCCTATTTTATGTCTTATTTGGTTGGCTGCCGATTACCAATGGATTCATACCCTTGAAGCCCTTTCCACCGCTTGTACAAAGCCCTATCCACCAATCTGGCAGATCGAACTACTTGTAGAGATACTATTGCATACAAACCAAGCCGAATCTGCTTGGCAATATCTTTCGCGGTATGAACATCGCTTTTCAACACTTGATGAAAAAGTGCGCTGGTTTGATCAAGCGGTTCATTCTCACGGTATATTAGGTCGTCTATCCGAATTGGAGAACCGAATAAAAAGTTTAGATGGAAGTGTTGTGCAGCGTAGGATTGCCGCTGGGTACTGGATACAACGAGGGGAAGTAGACAAGGCGCTTATGATCGCAGAAGGTTTGGCTAAATCTCCAGGCACAATGCTAGATCATCTTAATCTTGTCAGACTTCAACGCCAGAAACGTATGTGGCAGGAATTGACTATTTCTGCTAACTGCTGTTTAAGCCTGTTCAAGGAAACTCCGGCAGATATTGTTATTGCGCTTGCACAAGCATGGCTGGCGCTGGAATCACCGACCGATGCGTTAAATGTTTTGGAGAAAAACAAGCATATTTTCGAAAGCGATAACAAAATCAACGATTACTATGGCGGCTGTTTGGCAGCCTATTTAGCTACTGAGCAGCATGAGCAAGCTTGGGAAACGAGTGAATATCTTTGGACACAGAATCCTGATGAATCTTTATTGATGCAGCGTGCCCAGCTTCAGATAAAGATGGCGAATATCCCATCAGCGTTAGAAATTTTAAAGCGTGGCGTTGAACAGGGATATGAGACACCGCAGATATTGATAAACCTTGCACATTACTCCTTAACTCAAAACCGAGAAGAAGCATTCGATTGGGCAAAGCGGGCTGTTGAGCGTTTTCCCAATGATCCACAACTACTCCTCAATGCTATGCATATCGGCTTTAATGCCGGTCATAGCGATTGGGCGTCAATGCAAATGGCCGTTCTGCAACGTGATTATTCCGACACGGGCTTATTTTGGAAAGCAAAGCTGCCGAACTTGTTGGAGTACATGCATGAACAACAAGAACGAAGTGCTGAAAACTGGAATAAATTCATTGAAGGGGGCTTACCTATCCATCTTTTGCTGGATATGGAACGACGTACATTAGGAGCCGAGTTTTATTTGCACTGGCATCACAATCGTGACATACCTGTTGGCAAGCATGTTCCTTTTCCACTTGCTTATGGCGGTAGGCCTTACGAACCTTTACCTCGAAATTGGGAAGGCCGAAATTTAACGATGGATTATTCGGCCTGTTTGATGGCTCATTTGCTTAAACTCTTTCCCTCTCTCGAAAGCGCCTTTGAGCACATCTATGTTCCTCCTTCTCTGTTCACTGTGATATTGGATGAAATTCAACGTCTGGAGCAAATACAGCCGGATAGGATCGAACGGTCAGAAACCTTGCTTGATCGCTTAGGATCACTGCCAATCACTCTCTTGCCTCAACCTGTATTGGAAACAGGAGACTTCGAAGGTTTGCAGCTTATGGATCGGGTTAATTGGTGCCTAGCCGAAAAAAATGATTTGTGGATTGTAGATGATCAGTTTGCAACTGAAACCTTTGAGTCTGGGATTATCCCCGATAAATTAGAAGCTCTGAGGTTAAGGGAGGCAGAAGTTTTAACAATTTTGCGCGATAAGGGCGAATTGCTATTAGAAGAAAACCTGCTTAAGCAATTAACTAAGCATCCTGTTGATCCTCGAAAAATAGAGCAATTAAGAATTAAAACCGGTTTGCTGGTAGACCGGCCTTTCCTTGAATTGCTGATTGAATTAGATGGATTAGAAGCTGCCAGCAAAGTTTTTAATTTGTATTGTATTGAAGGTATCCGTGAACAGCTAAACCGCGATATTGAGAGCTATCGTTATCGGAAAAAAGTAAAGGACTGGTTAGATTCTTTGCTTACCGAATTTAAACGTTTTAAATCGAAAAACAAAATAAAATTACTGCCGCTTTATAAAAGACCTTCGAAACAGCATAGTGGCCAGCCGTTAAGCTACGAACTGGAAGAAATTTTCCTAGGTATGGAAGATATAGATTGGCCTGTTTGGATCGACGACCGCATGCTGAGCAGTTATCCTTCGGTTTCCCGGCAAGCACCTATTGTCGGTGTCCATGACGTATTAGGTGCGCTTCATTCACGTAAGAAAATCAGTGATGGCAAATTCCTTGAGTGTTTTCGGAATTTATATCGTGCAGGCGTAAGTTGCCGCCTTCCGTCTGTTTCTTATCTGTTGGAAGAATTAGCACAACTTAAGCTTGCCCCGAACTCAAACGAGCTATTCGAAAATTCCTCTTTGGCAATCCTTCGTCAAACGCTTTCATCATTATTCAGGACTAATTCCATACTGAGTAAGACGCCATTTCGTGCTGAGTTAATGCCAGAAGAAAACGAATTCCGGTTTCAACTCCATCGCTTTATCGATGCTGCAATGGTAGCGGTATGGACTTCCGATAAATTTGATGCGACCCAACGTATCGCAATCGCAGATTGGCTTTATTATCAGTTTTTGCCGCAACGTGGGCGCGCAGTGTCGTGGGAAGCCTGTATAACTGATCCGATACAGGGTTTGGCAACAGAACAAAGCTTCAGGATGAGCCTTGCATGGCAGTTTTTAGCTCAACCGCAGACAATTAGTGCGTATTATCGCTGGCTTTTTGCGCATATAGAGCCCACCTGGAGAAATTGCCCACAACTGCGCGAAACTGCATTATCCCGCTTTGCGGAATTGGTTATCAAATTGTTGAATGATTTTCATAAACATGAGAGAGAAGCAAGGCTGATTGATATATTTGTGAGTCCACTGAAGTTTCTTCCAAGTGATGTTCTGAATCAATTGCTCGACCATCCTAATCTGGAACCTCGTTTAAAAAAACATTTCATCGATGTCGTTCATATTGATTCGCTCAATTTATCCTTTTCGGTAGATGATTGGAGAAAATTAGCAGAAGATTGTATTAAACTCGGTCCAGATAAACAGTTATTCATAACACGGAAAGGAAGAAAGATTGCTTTAGAGTTTAAACCCAGAAGTGGAGTAGGCGATGCAATTCTCGTATCGAGCCAAACTATAAACGGTACAGATGTCAGAGTAAGCATGCTGGGGCCATTTGAACGTTTGGAACATCCTGAACAGATCCATCGTATTGAATGGTTAGAAGATATGGTTAGGGCGGAGCTTTTGGATAAAGAGCTTGCTGAGCATTATCGCCCAATGCTGAGCAGTGACGAATTCAGCACCACTGCCGCTGCCTTACGTCAACGTTGCGAACGGTGCAGCAGCTTTTTCTTCACTTTTGCCGGGTTAGTGCTCGAAATATCGGAACTTCCCGAGCACGATTGGGCTTGGATTTTGCCTATTTATAGCGAAATATTCGAATTCGAGTCTTCAATTGATCTCTCAAATGCTTCCAATATGGTTGAGTGGTTGTTTGGAACTTGCAGCGATATTTATGTAAGGAAGAAACATTTTGCCACTTTTGCTGCTTTGCCGTTTGGTCCTCCTTGGAATTTGGTTACAGTAATCGAACAGGCTTTATCTGAAAGCAGAATTTCGGTTGATAGTTTAATTCCGATAATTGGAGAGCTTGCCGATTCGAGTTCCAATCCTATTACTCTTCAAAACCTTCTGGCCGCCTGCCTTCAATTATTTAGTTCAGAGGCTTTGGTTATAGCGGAATCCTTAACCAAAACTTTGCTGGCATTGGAGCCCAATCCTAAAAAGAATGTGGAGTTCGATCTCTATATACAGCTTTTACATCTCGCATGGAATCATTTCCAGAACGAAGAAGAATTTAAGAAATACGATTATGAGCAACGCATGGTATGGTCATATGTCTATACTGATCGCATGATGGATAGCCTTAACAGGGAAAAATTGCAGAATCCTAATTATTTGGCTAGTGCTTCGAAAAATCTGGAAGTTATATTGGCAGCCATGCAAACCCGAAGAAATCCGTTTGAAAGTAATCTCGACGATACTGAAGATGCCACTTTACCATCGGCGGCTTCATGGTGGAGAACGGTAATCGGAGGAACATTAAGTATACTGGAGAGAAATACTGATGCCTTACAAGGTTTTCAACAAGCTGTTTTGGATTTAATACAACCATTGTTAGAAGCTTGCTTTAAGTTTGATCACGCCAAACTTCGGGGGCTCGAATTTCTTGAATTTGCCGATTACCTGAATAACTCGAAAAACAGTCCCATTAATAGCCAAGGCTGGACAATTGCGAAGAAGCTACAGACGCAGCTGAATCATGAACAACTTCTTTCTGCATCGCTTCCTATACAATTCTGGCTATCTATTGCCAAAGAGCTTGACGTCAATGTATTAGGAGGGTACTTCATGATTTTGGCACGCTTTCCCGTGCCAGAGGAATTGGTTGAATCATTAATCAATTTACTTAATGTTCTGATTGATGAAAACATACTCAATGAAAAAAATAAAAATTTATTTTTTGGAATAGCTGAAGTGCTTGGCCGATTAGGAGATGAAGAAGCTTTAAAATTGCGTGAGCGTCTTATGGATATTTCGATAAAGGGGCTTACTGATGACTCTACGCTTTGGTCGATAGTAGTGGAACTGGTAATCAAACTTAAACGTAACGAAAGCTATGAACAAAAAATCAATGCTTTTATTGCTATGGCAAAACGAATAGTTGAAATATTGCCAGAAGAAGCTTATGAGTGCGGTAGTTTTTATGGGTTTCTTCGGAATATTGAAGCTTATTTGCCCCCAAAGGTTTGGCCGGAACTATGGGCTTTATAGTCAAATCGCAAGAAGAAATAGAAGGCTATTATTTTGTACTGTTGTTGAAACAAAAATAGGTTACGCAAAGTACACTACCAACCAAAGCTAATGTTGGAAGTAGCTCATAAGAATAGAAAAGGCTTCTTGAAGAGGAGGCACTAGAGACTGGCGCACCCGAAAAGATTCGAACCTCTCACCTCAGCCTCCGGAGCGTGTCCAGGGGAGTTTTTCAACTTTTTCAAACACGCTGAAACCCCTTTGACTCAATAGTTTAATCAACTTGAAAGTGGCTCAACGTGTTTAAAAGCGTCCGGTTTTGTTTGGCGTGGCGTATTATTTGGTGTATTTTTTCAGACCTCAGCCTCTGACGGCTGTTTGTTTTTTCGGGCCGGTTTATGATCACCAGGCATAAAAAAGCCGGGTTGCCCCGGCTTCAAAGCTGCTGAAAAATACGGTAGAAATCTTTCTTTTTCAAGCCGGCTTGTTCAGCCATGCTTTTGATCAATGTTTGCGAAAAAGGGGCTTTCGGGCAATCCACGGTGACTTTATACAGCCTGCCGTTTTCCATCTTGACCCATTGCTCATGCGAGGTGCCTTTTGAAGGCCGGGCGACAAATCCGAGATAAGCGAGAATTTTCTTAACGTCCTTGCACGTCAGCGGGGGATAATCGCCGCTCATGCCGGGCGTAAAGGCATCGTTTCATCAAAAATGCGCTGATGGGTATGGCACAGGGCGATTTTCAGCCGAATAAAATGAAATCTTAGCCAGGCGGACAGCGGGGCGCTTCTCGACAGTAATTGCGCGGCATACGCTTTGTCTTCGCCTGCCAGCGCATCATAGACATAATCGTTTATCATCGCTTCCAGCTTGGTTTTGACTTCTTCGAATGAGTCGCCTTGAGCGGCCAAATTGAAGTTGATGCATACAGCAACCCAGCAATTTTCTTCTTGCTCGGCATAGCATTTCAAAATCAGTTGTTTGGGGTCCATGGCTTGCTCGCGGTTTTAGTAATTTATTACTAGACCAGTATACCAGACCGGTATATAAAGACCGCGCAAAAAAGCCGGGTTGTCCCCAGGGCAATCGCGCTATGTCCGTTTTTTTCCGAAGATCAGTTCGGCACGGTAACGGTCGCTCAAACAAGCCCGTAGCTTTCGTCGGCGTAGGCTGTCTTTACTGGGTCCGTTGTTATTCAACAGATTCAACGCCGCGCGCCGGATTAACGCCAAGTTTTCCGGCGAATGATCTTTTCGGGCCCGGTTGTCGTCTTCCCTGAACTGCACATCCAATACCCAATGCTGCTGGTTTTCAATGGCCCAATGCTGGCGTACACTCTCGGCAAACCGTTCCAGATCGATGAATGAACACAGATAATACCGGGTTTCGACGGACGTTTTATCGCCGATAATGCGTGTCGATTCCACCCGGCCGACAGCGGCTAAGCCTTTCCATTCCGACTTCTGTTCGAGCCAGTCGATCTGTGCGCTTAAATGGCAGCGGCGAATTTCAATGCGCCCATGGTCTTTATCCACGGTTTCATGCATAGGCAGGTGTCCGGCCATCGCTTCGGTATCGAGCCAAAGCCTGACGTCGCCGCACAAATCCTTGTGATTGTCCTTCAGTGCCAGCAGGTAATCAGCTTGGGCATCAATAATCGTTTGGGCGATGCGCTTCTGACAGCCCATCGCGTCAATCGAGACCAGCGCACCGGTCATGTCCAGCATCGATAACAGATCGGGAATCGCCGTAATCTCGTTGGTTTTCTCGCCGACCGCCTGTTGCGTCAACACCCAGCGCGCTTTGGCCGCATACGCACTCAGCAAATGTACGGCCTTGTCGCCGACGCGACTGCCGCGCAACGTCTTGCCGTCCAAACAGATTTGTTCGCCCGACAGACTCGGCAACGCCGTATGAACCCAGCTTAAAAAGGCTTCCTGAAAGGCATTAGGATCAATCCTCCCCAACACATCGCTTAAGGTGTCGTGCGATGGAATACCGTTCGGTAACTCCAGAAACTCACGCAGCCACGCCTCTTTCTCTTCGGCGAATGCTTCCATGCCCACCCAGTCTTCTATGCCACTCAGCACGGCGCATAACACGATCATTAAAATATCGCTCAGCTTGTGCAACTTGTTTTTCGTCTCGCGGCGTGGATCTTTGAGGTCCTCGAAATACGGCATTGGATTGGGTGGCATCCTTGTTTTCTCTGCAAAGGGCTTATTTTATACGCTTGCTCATGTCAATAGGGAGATAGCGCGATTGCCCTGGGGTTGTCCCGGCTTTGATGGATTGGCGATCGATTCTTACATCTTCCCGTGTTCGGCGAACGAATGTACTGCGTTCTTGCCAATAATGAAGTGATCCAGCACGATAGTATGGGTGAGGTACGAAGCCCATCCTATGGGGCTGCCAAACCTACGCCCCTCTTTCACCGCCACCAGCCAAACCCTGGGCCAAATTCACTTCTTTTCGCCCACGCGATTTTTGCGAAAAGTTGATCTTGAAAAGGGAGGGTATGAGAGAAACGCCGGTTCGAATTGGCGATAAGAAGATAAAGAAGGGAAGGGGAACAGCCACTTTACAGCCATTCAATAATTTTTGCGCTGTAAGTTTTTTGATAGATAAGAAGATTTTTGGCGCGCCCGAGAGGATTCGAACCTCTGACCTCAGCCTCCGGAGGGCTGCGCTCTATCCAGCTGAGCTACGGGCGCTTTGAGCCGACTATTATAACCAAATTCTAAAATAATTACGACAACATTGTTTTCAGATGGGCGAGGCTGGCCCGGCCGCGCTCTTTGACCGTTTCGGGATCGAGCTGTTTTTTGTTGGCCCATTCGAGGTCGTCTGGGGGCAGCTCGCTCAGAAAACGGCTCGGTTCGCATTCCTCGACTTCGCCGTAGCGCTTGCGGTGCGTGCAATAGCTAAAGGTTAGCGTGCGCTGGGCGCGGGTGATGCCGACGTAGGCGAGGCGGCGTTCTTCCTCGATGTTGTCGGTGTCGATGCTGTTCTGGTGCGGCAGCAGGTTTTCTTCCATGCCGATCAGGAACACGTGCGGAAATTCGAGGCCCTTTGCCGCGTGCAAAGTCATCAGGCTGACCTGGTCACCGGCTTCTTCTTCGCGGTTGCGTTCGAGCATGTCCATCAACATGATCTTCGAGACGATGTCGGACAGCTTGGCGTTGCCCGATTCTTCCTTTTCGGCCATGCGCTTGAGCCAGTCGAGCAGTTCGTAGACGTTCTTCAGCTTGCGCTCGGCGGCGTCGCGGCTGCCGGTGTTTTCCTGCAGCCATTGCTTGTAGCCGATCTGGTCGATCATCTGTTCGAGCACCGCGAACTGGTCGCCGCGTTCGGCCCGGTCGGCGGTATCGACGATCCAGTCGCGGAAGCGTTCGAGGCGGTGGACGGCGTTGTCCTGAAGCTTCTGCTTCAGGCCGAATTCGCCGCTGGCCGCGAACAGGCTGATGTGACGCTCGTTCGCGTAGGCGCCGAGTTTTTCGAGCGTAGCGGGGCCGATTTCACGGCGTGGGGTGTTGATGATGCGCAGGTAGGCCGCGTCATCGTCCGGGTTCACCAGCAGGCGCAGGTAGGCCAGGATGTCCTTGATTTCGGTATAGGCGAAGAACGAGGTGCTGCCGCTGATGAAGTAGGGCACGTTGTTTTCGCGCAGGCACCGCTCGAACAACCGCGACTGGTGGTTGCCGCGGTACAGGATCGCATAGTCGCCGTACGAGCCGCCGGTCTTGAAGCGGTGGTGCACGATTTCGGAGACGACCTGCTGCGCTTCGGTGATCTCGTCCTTGTGGCTCAGTACGCGCAGCGGGTCGCCGTAGCCGAGCTGGCTCCACAGCCGTTTTTCGAATACGTGCGGATTGTTCGCGATCAGCCGGTTCGCGACTTTCAGGATGCGGCCGGTCGAGCGGTAGTTCTGTTCGAGTTTGATTACCTGCAGGCGCGGATAGTCCTTCTGCAATTGCGCCAGGTTTTCCGGCTGCGCGCCGCGCCAGGCGTAGATCGACTGATCGTCGTCGCCGACCACGGTGAAGCGGCCGAGATTGCCGGCGAGCTGGCGGACCAGTTCGTACTGGGTCGAGTTGGTGTCCTGGTATTCGTCGACCAGCAGGTAGCGGATCTTGTTCTGCCATTTCTCGCGGATCGCCGGATGCTGCTGGAACAGCAGCACCGGGATTAGGATCAGGTCGTCGAAATCGGCCGCGTTATAGGCTTTCAGGCTCTGGATGTAGTCCGCGTAGAGCAGGGCGGCGTGATGCTGTTCCTGGGTAGCGCGCGAAAGCGCCTGTTCGGGCGTCACGAACGCGTTTTTCCATTGGCCGATCTGCCAGGCATAGCGCTCGTACTGGTCCGGATCGAAGCTAAGGGAACTGTGCGCGATCAGGTTGCGCAGCAGGGTCTGTTTGTCCTGTTCGTCGAACAGCGTCAGGCCGGGCTTGTAGCCGAGGGTTTTGGCTTCGGCGCGCAGGATGTCGAGCCCGAGCGAATGGAAGGTCGAGACGCGCAGGCCGCGCAATTGATTGTCGTCGAGCAGGCGGGATACGCGATTTTTCATTTCGCGCGCGGCCTTGTTCGTAAAGGTGACCGCCGCGATATGGCGCGCGGGCGTGCCTTGTTTGACCAAGTAGGCGATCTTTTCGGTAATCACGCGGGTCTTGCCGCTGCCGGCGCCGGCCAGCACCAGCAGGGGGCGGTCGATGGCCTTGACGGCGGCTTGTTGCTCTGGGTTTAGCTTGTTCATGGATCGGTTGGTTGGTGGCATTTCCGTCCGCTCGCAAAGCCGGCAGCCTGCCGATGGGCGGGACGCCATTGTAGAGGTTCGGGCGCTCGGAAAAAAGTCCGGAAAGTAAAAAATCCGCCTTCACCTGCGGAACGGGGGCAGGCGGGCGAGGATCGGGAATTTAGTGGCGCTGAATAGGCTGAAAACGTTCTTTTTAGGTGAAACAATGCCATTACTGTGAGAATTCGCGTAATTGTAGGGTGGATGCGCTGCCGCTTATCCACCCTACGCATAGCTTCGCGGGCGAATTTTCTTATCATTCTTGAATGGCGTCGTTGGCGCGAATATTGCTGGCCTATTTTCTAAACTCTTCTTTAAGTTGCGCGTTCACCGCCATGCCGAATTTCTTGATAGTCGAATGCGGAGTCGATAATACTCCCTTGGAAAGTGCCCTGCTTGAGGGCGGCTCCGAAACGGTCTCGATTCAATATGGGCCGTCGTTCATTGCGCAGGTCAAGGAAATAAGGCCGGACGCGGTCATTTTCAATCTTGAATCGCCTTCCGAGGCGCTGCTGGCCGACCTGCTCGCGCTGAGCCGGCAGGCGCCGCTGCCGGTGATTATGTTTGCGGCCGACGGCAGCAATGCGACGATCCATAAAGCGATTCAGTCCGAGATCACGTCTTATGAGGTGAATGGTCTGGATGGGAATCGACTTCCCGGCATCATCCAAGTGGCCCTGGTCCGGTTCAAGCATCAACAGACGCTCAAACAGGCGCTGCAGGAAGCGAAAATCCAGCTCGAAGACAGGAAGCAGATCGACCGCGCCAAGGCGATTTTGATCAATACGCGAAACTTTACCGAGAACGAAGCCTACCACACCCTCCGAAAACTGGCGATGGACCGGAATATCACGCTGGGCCAGATGGCCCGGAACGTGATTGCGATGGCGGAATTGCTGAAATAGAACGCTGATTTTTATCGACCCGCCATGAAAACGTTTATCAAAGTGATCGAAATCTGGATTCCCGACAAAGAACGGACGCAGTTGGAGTTCGGCTCGGGGTTGTACGGCAGCCTGACCGATTTCAAGCGCATCAGCGAAAAGCAGCGTTTCGCTTACGACGAAGGGCTGCCGGGCAAAGCCTGGGCCGCGGGTCATCCGATCATGCTGAGCCGGTTTGAAGATTCCTATTTCAAGCGCACCGCCGCGGCGCAAAAAGCGGGTTTGACCTGCGGCATCGCCATGCCGATTTTCTCCGGCGATTTTTTGTTGGCTATCGTGGTGTTTCTCTGCGGGGACGATCGGGAGCAGGCCGGAGCGATCGAGGTTTGGTGCAACGACCCGGCTGTTCTGGAAACCCTTCAGTTGCTGGACGGTTATTATGGCTCCTTAGGGCAATTCGAAGCTGTATCCCGACAAATCCGGCTTGCCAAGGGGCAGGGCATACCGGGCATGGCCTGGCAGGCGGGGATGCCGGTTCTGGCCGAGGATATCGGCCTGGCGGCCGGGTTTCCCCGCGCGGAGGAAGCGCAAAAATCGGGCGTTGCCACCGGTCTGGGCATTCCGTTCATCCACGGCGAGGAGCAGGTTTATGCGATCACTTTTCTTTCGGCGAACGCGACGCCGATCGCCAAGCGCATCCAGATATGGGTTCCGGACCACGAGCGCGAACAGTTGGTCTGCCGGCAAAGCTACAGCAAAAACAGCAACAATCTGGCGGAAATCTTCGAAACGTTGACGGTCGACAAGGGCGCAGGCGCCTTGGGCCGGGTCTGGCTGACCGGCATGCCGTCGATCAGCGGCAATCAGGAAGACGCTTATAATGTCGAACTGGACGATCTCAGCAGCATGCTTGCGATTCCGGTGATCGAGCAAGGGCGGCTGAAGGCGATCGTGACGTTTCTGTTTTGAAGTTTTCCTGCCAGGGATATTCCGCGAGCCGAAAACCTTCGTTCTCATGCTTAGGCATAGGAACGGTTAGGCATGAATCCTCGACTTTCGCCGTCCGACAGCCGCTCGATTCGCCGAGCACGGCGCGCATTGGCGCCGGACCGGCTGGCCTTTTTCCCTCTTATCCGCTGCGGATTATTCAATCCGCCCCGCACCATTCGAACACTCGGCCTGCACTATATTGGTTCGGTTGCCAGCGCAATTATCTGAATTTGGCGATTAATTCCCGCCTCCCTCCGCTGTGGTGCGGTTTTTGCTTCGCGTTGGAACGCATGTTCCTGCATGCCTAAACCGGTTCTCGATTGAACTGCTCATAATCACTTTCGGATGTAGAGAAAATTATGTCTTATTTAGTCCCTTCGGAGTTTGTCGCAAAAATGGTGGATGCGGGTGAATCCAAAATTTTCATGTCGACTCGGGATACGGTCATACGAGCTTATATGGCCGGCGCCATCCTTGCATTGGCCGCCGTGTTCGCGGTTTCGATGACCGTCCAGACAGGCTCCGGGCTCATCGGCGCCCTGTTGTTTCCCGTCGGGTTTTCGATGCTGTATCTGTTGGGCTTCGATCTGTTGACCGGCGTTTTCGTATTGACGCCGCTGGCGCTGATCGATAAACGGCCGGGCGTCACGATCGGCGGCGTGTTAAGGAATTGGGGCCTGGTTTTTGTCGGCAATTTCATGGGAGCGTTTACGGTGGCGGTGATGATGTCGATCGTGTTCACGTTCGGATTTTCGACCGAACCCAATGAAGTGGGGCAAAAAATTGCCGGCATCGGCGAGGCGCGCACGCTCGGTTACGCGAAATACGGCGCGGCCGGCATGCTGACGCTGTTCATCCGAGGCATGCTGTGCAACTGGATGGTCTCGACCGGCGTAGTCGGGGCGATGATTTCCACGACGGTCAGCGGCAAGGTGATCGCGATGTGGATGCCGGTCATGCTGTTCTTTGCGATGACTTTCGAGCATTCCATCGTCAATATGTTCCTGTTTCCCTCCGGCCTGATCATGGGCGGAAAATTTTCGATCATGGATTATTTCATCTGGAATGAAATTCCGACCGTGCTCGGCAACCTGGTCGGCGGGCTGGCCTTTACCGGCCTGACTTTATATTCCACGCATATAAAAACGGCGCCCAAGCGTTCCATTGTCTGATTTGAGCACCACCTTAAAGCTTCGGCCGGTTTTCCCGGCCGAAGCACTTTCTTTATCCCTAAAAATATACTGAATGCCCGGTCAATTAAAAGTCGCCATAGGGCAATATTCCGACAAGGGCCGCAAGGCAATCAATCAGGATTTTCACGGCTCCCATATTCCGAAAGAACCTCAATTGCATTTTAAAGGAATTGCCGTTGCGCTGGCCGACGGGATCAGCAGCAGCGACGTGAGCCATATCGCCAGCGAAGCGGCCGTGACGGGATTCCTGGAGGATTATTATTGCACTTCGGAAGCCTGGTCCGTCCGAAAATCCGCGCAGCGGGTCCTGCAGGCGGCCAATTCGTGGCTGCATGCCCAGACCCGGCAAAGTCCGTACCGCTACGATAAGGACAGAGGATACGTTTGCACCTTGAGCGCGATGGTGATCAAGTCGACCACCGCGCATATTTTTCATGTGGGCGATTCGCGCATCTATCGATTACGCGGCCATGCGTTGGAACAATTGACCCACGATCATCGGTATTGGGTTTCGCAGGACGAAAGTTATCTGGGCCGCGCGCTGGGAATCAATCCGCAGATCGAGATCGACTATCGCGCCCTGCAGGTCGAAGCCGGCGATACTTTTTTATTTGCGACGGATGGCGTTTACGAATATGCCGGCCCCGGTTTCGTCGTCGAGGCGTTCAAAACGCATGCGAACGATCCGGATGCGGCGGCGAAAGCGATCGTGGAGGAAGCTTACCGGCAAGGCAGTCCGGATAATTTGACCGCCTTGGTCGTCCGGGTCGAAGATTTGCCCGGCCAGGATGCCGACGCGCTTTACCGGCAGCTGACCGAGCTGCCTTTTCCTCCGCCTTTGGATGCCCGCATGGTTTTCGACGGCTACAAAATCGTCAGGGAAATCCACGCCAGCAGCCGCAGCCATGTTTATCTGGCGGTGGATAACGAAACCGGCGCGTCCGTCATACTGAAAACGCCGTCGATCGATCTTCGCGGCGACCCCGCTTACCTGGAAAGGTTTCTGACCGAAGAGTGGATCGCGCGGCGCATCAACAGCGCCTACGTGTTGAAACCCTGCGTCCGGACGCGGCAGCGCAACTCTCTCTATCTGGCGACCGAATTTGTCGACGGCAAGACATTGACACAGTGGATGATCGACAATCCGAAGCCGGACATGGAAACCGTGCGCGGGATTGTGGAACAAATCGCCAAGGGCCTGCGCGCTTTTCACCGGCTGGAAATGCTGCATCAGGATCTGCGGCCGGACAATATCATGATCGACACGACCGGCACGGTCAGGATCATCGATTTCGGCTCGACGAAAGTGGCCGGTCTGATGGAGATCGCCACGCCGATTCAGCGCAACGAACTGCTCGGAACCGCGCAATATACCGCGCCGGAATATTTTCTGGGCGAAAGCGGGACGACCCGCTCGGACATTTTTTCGCTGGGCGTAATCACCTATCAGCTGTTGTCGGGGAAACTGCCTTACGGAACCGAAGTTTCCAGGGCCAGAACCCGCGCCGCGCAAAAGAAGTTAGGCTATCGCTCGGTGCTGGACGACGATCGCGAGATTCCGGCCTGGATCGACGATGTGCTCAGGAAAGCGGTGCATCCGAATCCGTATCGGCGCTACGAGGAGTTATCCGAATTTATCTACGATCTTCGCCACCCGAACCGGGCGTTTCTGAATAAAACCCGGCCGCCGCTGATCGAACGTCATCCGGTGGCTTTTTGGAAAAGCGTTGCTTTGATTCTGGCCATTACGGTTGTCGCCTTGTTGTTCAAGTTAACTTGTTGTTCAAGTTAAAAAGCGAGGACTCTAAAAATGAAAACCGCACCCGCACAAACGCCGTCGTCCGGCAAGGCCGAATCGCTGCTGACCAACGAGCAAATGACCGGCCCGAGCATTACGGCGAAAGTGAAAAAACAGCTGACCTGGACGGCGATAGTGGAACGGGTCGGCGTCGATGAAGTCTGGCTGGCTTCGGCCTGCCTGGGCATGAGCGGCCTTAACTTGGTGCAATGTGGTAGGTTTTCTGCACGTTCATTGGGCAATCTCTCCGGTCCCGTGCGTCGGCTCATCCCTGCGAATGACTTGTTCAAATATATGAAAAATAATAAAAAGTAAAGAAAAGAGGAGTCTTTTCGGTATTGGCATAAATAATGCTTTTATCCAAGTGAAGACTCTAACGGTGGGGTCAAAATTTTGTGCTTAAAGAAGAGCGATCTGATGGCGTCAACTTGCGGCATCGGCATTGCCGATGCTCCGACGGGAAGACGCTTTATGCCTTAAATTTTACCCCAAGACGAATTTTATGAAACAAGGAAAATTTACCTCGGCTCCATTGTCGGTTGCTCTTTCCAGGGCAGCGGCGGCGGCCGTATTCATATTCAGCACGTCGGCCGTTGCGGTAACGGAAAATCTGGAGCAGGACTCTCTCAAGTTCGGCTTCATCAAACTGACCGATATGGCGCCGCTCGCGGTCGCGTTCGAAAAAGGCTTTTTCGAGGACGAGGGTTTGTCCGTTCAGCTGGAAGCGCAAGCCAACTGGAAAGTGCTGCTGGACCGCGTGATCAGCGGCGAACTGGACGGCGCGCACATGCTGGCCGGCCAGCCTCTGGGCGCGACGATCGGTTTCGGCACCCATGCCGACGTGATCACCGCATTCAGCATGGATTTGAACGGCAATGCGATTACCGTTTCGAACGAAATCTGGAAAAAAATGAGGCCGAACATTCCGGAGAAAGGCGGAAAGCCCGTCCATCCGGTCAAGGCCGATGCGTTGAAGCCGGTGGTCGACGAATTTAAAAAAGCGGGCAAGCCGTTCAATATGGCGATGGTTTTCCCCGTTTCGACCCATAATTACGAGTTGCGTTACTGGCTGGCGGCCGGCGGCATCAAACCCGGTTATTATTCGCCTCCTCAGGATACTTCCGGCCAGATCGATGCCGACGCGCTGCTGTCGGTAACGCCGCCGCCGCAAATGCCGGCAACGCTGGATGCGGGAACGATCGTCGGCTACTGCGTCGGCGAGCCGTGGAACCAGCAGGCGGTATTCAAGGGCATCGGCGTGCCGGTGATCAGCGATTACGAAATCTGGAAAAACAATCCGGAAAAAGTGTTCGGCGTGACCAAGGCATGGGCGGACAAGCATCCGAACACCCATTTGGCGGTCATCAAAGCGTTGATTCGCGCGGCGATATGGCTCGATGAAGAGAATAACAAGAATCGGAAAGAAGCGGTCGAAATGCTGTCGCAAAGCCAGTATGTCGGCGCCGATTTCGATGTGATCGCGAACAGCATGACCGGTACGTTCGAGTACGAAAAAGGCGATAAACGGCCTTTGTCCGATTTCAATGTGTTTTTCCGTTACCACGCAACTTATCCCTATTACAGCGATGCGATCTGGTATCTGACCCAAATGCGCCGCTGGGGTCAAATCAACGAAGAAAAATCGGACGTCTGGTTCCTGGAAACGGCGAAAAAGGTTTACCGTCCCGATATCTATATGGCGGCAGCCAAGGCGTTGATCGCCGAAGGCAAAGCCAGGGCAGCGGATTTTCCGGGCGACGGCGAGACCGGCATCAAGCCGCCCAGCGCGGATTTTATCGACGGGATTACGTTCGATGCGGCGAAGCCGAACGAATACCTGACCAAATTCCCCATTGGTCTAAAAGGCAAGCAAAAGGTGGCCGGCGGCAAGATCGCCGAGTAATGGCCCGGAAGCTTGATTAAGGATTAACCCTTCTTGTTCTAGATGTGCCTCTGATGTGTACAACGGATGTCGAGTGAGTGCAAGGACGCACATTTTTTTCGGCACGATTCCCTCAAGACACCATTTTTCAGGACCCCCCGGTAACGGGCGCGGGCAGACTATGACTAACAAATTGATCAAATTTTTGAATATTGCCGGTTTGACCTGGTTTATTCCGATGGTGAAAATTGCCTCGGGAGAAAATCCCGCGCAGCAACTGCGCCAGTTGTGGCTGATGATGGGCGTGCCGTTCATCGCCTTCCTGCTGTTTTTGGGGCTGTGGAGTTTTTCCGCGGCGCGCGTGAATACCAGTCTCGGCGCGATTCCGGGACCCGTTGCGGTCTGGCAGGAGGCCGGCGGGCTGATGGACGAGCATCATGCGCAGCGCGAGAAAGAACGCCAGTATTACGAGCGCCAGGAAGCCCGGATCGAGCAGGCGCTGGCCGAACATCCCGACCAGCCGCCGCCGAAAGCGCGTCCTTATAACGGCAAAGGCACCTATCTGGATCAGATCGGCACCAGTCTGGCGACCGTCTTCACCGGCTTCTTGCTGGCGACGCTGGTCGCGGTGCCGGTCGGTTTACTGTGCGGCATGAGCCCGACCATCAATACGGCGATCAATCCGCTGATCCAAATCTTCAAGCCGGTGTCGCCTTTGGCCTGGCTGCCGATCGTGACTCTGGTCGTTAGTGCGGTCTACGTTACCACCGACGATTCCTGGTTCGAAAAATCGTTCCTGACTTCCGCGATCACCGTAACCCTGTGTTCGCTGTGGCCGACGCTGATCAATACGGCGGTCGGCGTTTCCTCGATCGACAAAGACTTGGTCAATGTCGGCAAGGTGCTCCGCCTGAACTGGAGCACGCAGATCAAGAAGATCATCCTGCCTTCCGCGGTGCCTTACATTTTTACCGGCATGCGGCTGTCGTTGGGGGTGGGCTGGATGGTGCTGATCGCGGCCGAAATGCTGGCGCAGAATCCGGGGCTCGGCAAGTTCGTCTGGGACGAGTTTCAGAATGGCAGTTCCAACTCGCTGGGCCGGATCATGGTGGCGGTGTTTACGATCGGGATCATCGGCTTCATCCTCGACCGGATCATGCAGTCGCTGCAAAAAGTCTTTTCTTTCGGACGCTAAAAGGAGGCCGGCAATGATTTCAGCCCAATTAAAGTCGAGCAATGCCGACGTTTCGGATCACCCGAAGGACAATGTGGTAGAACTGCCTACGAAAACCAAGGCTTCCGAACCGAAGGGTTCCAAAGAGACAGCCGTCAAGACGCTGCTTGAATTGAAGGATGTCTGCAAATCCTACGGCGAAGGAGCGCAGAAAGCTTCGATATTGAAGGACATCAATCTGACGATTCGGGAAGGCGAATTCATCGCGATCGTCGGTTTTTCCGGCAGCGGCAAGACGACGCTGGTGTCGACCATCGCCGGCCTGTACGGCGTCGACGGCGGCGACGTGTTGAAGCAGGGCCAGCCGATCACGGCGCCCGGGCCGGACCGCGGCGTGGTGTTTCAGAATTATTCCCTGATGCCCTGGCTGACCGTGTATGAAAACGTCGCCTTGGCGGTCGATCAGATTTTTAGGGATTGGACGCCTGCGCAGCGCCAGGCGCATACCGAGAAATACGTGCGGATGGTGAATCTTGGCGCCGCGATGGACAAAATGCCGGCCGAACTTTCAGGCGGCATGCGCCAGCGGGTCAATGTCGCACGGGCTCTGGCCGCGAATCCGGACATTTTGCTGCTCGATGAACCGTTGAGCGCGCTGGATGCGCTGACCCGCGGCAATCTGCAGGACGAGATCCTGCAGATTTGGGAGCAGGACAAGAAAACGGTGGTCCTGATCACCAACGATGTCGACGAGGCGATCTACATGGCCGACCGGGTCATTCCGCTGAATCCGGGGCCGGATGCGACGTTCGGCCCTGCGTTCAAGATCGACATCGAACGGCCGCGCGACCGGACCGCGCTGAACCATAACGAGGAATTCAAGCGCCTGCGCGCCGACATCACCCGCTATCTGATGCAGGTGGGGCTCGAAAAGAACCGGCAGGACAATGCGGACCGCGTGGTGCTGCCGAATGTCCGCCCGAACACTAGCAACGACTGGAAAACGGACACATCGGCTCTGAAACCGCCGCAGGACGATCTGGGCCGGCCACGTTACCTGGAGTTTTCGCAAGTCTCGAAAATCTACCCGACGCCGGACGGCAACAGCACCGTCAAGGTGGTCGACGGTTTCGACATGAAGCTGAAAAAAGGCGAGTTCATTTCGATCATCGGCCATCGGGCTGCGGCAAGTCGACCGTGCTGTCGATGACTGCCGGGCTGAACGACATTTCGGAAGGCGGCATCGTGCTGGATAACCGGGAGATCGACGGCGCCGGTCCCGACCGCGGGGTGGTGTTTCAGGCACCCAGCCTGTTTCCCTGGCTGACCGCGTTCGAAAACGTCACGCTGGGCGTCGACAAGGTCTATCCGCATGCGACCCAGGCCGAACGCGACGATATCGTCGAATACTACCTGACGCGTGTGGGCCTCGGCGATTCGCTGCATAAAAAAGCCGCCGACATGTCGAACGGCATGCGCCAGCGGGTCGGCATCGCACGGGCGTTTGCGCTGTCGCCCAAATTGCTGCTGCTGGACGAGCCTTTCGGGATGCTGGACTCTTTAACGCGCTGGGAATTGCAGGAAGTATTGATGGAGGTGTGGGAGCGGACGCAGGTGACCGCGATCATCGTGACGCACGATGTCGATGAGGCGATCTTGCTGGCCGACCGGGTCGTGATGATGACCAACGGTCCGCACGCCAGAATCGGCAAAATTCAGGATATCGATCTGCCGAGGCCGCGCAGCCGCAAGGCGCTTCTGGCGCATCCCGATTATTACCGCTACCGGGAAAGCCTGCTGACCTTCCTCGCCGAATGCGACCATACCCACTAACGCCACGCCAATCACAGAATTTAAGGAATCGCCATGACACATTACACTTCTAAAGTTACTTTCCTGTCGCTGTCCTTATTGAGCAGTGCGGCAGTGGCCGACGTGACTCAGGAAATCGAGGATGCGCTGAACTTTTACCATTACGGCAACAAGGGCGCGATCAAAGCCGATATCAATTACCGGTGGGAGAATGTCGACCAGGACAAGGGCACGGCCAAAACCGCGAATGCAAATACCGCCAGATTCCGGTTGGGCGCCCAATCGCCGAAGTTTTACGGCTTTCAGGGCTATGCCGAATTCGAGGGGCTCTGGGCGATGCAGGAGGACTACAACAGCACCCGGAACAAAAACACAACCTATTCTACGATTGCCGATCCCGAGAAAACCGAGCTGAACCAGTTATGGATCAGTTATTCGGGCATTCCGGACACGATCATCAAAGGCGGGCGGCAGCGCATCAAACTGGACGACGACCGCTATATCGGCAACGTCGGCTGGCGGCAACTCGAAACCACCTACGATGCGATCCTGCTGACGCACGCCAACCAGCAGATTTTCGGGCTGACCATCAATGCCGGTTATATCGGCAACGTGCAGACGTTTACTTCGACGACGGAAAATATCGAAGCGCCGATCTTGAACATCAACTACAAGGTCGGCGATTACGGCAATCTGGTGGCCTACGGTTACTGGCTGGACTATCAGGATGTGAATCCGGGGCCGGCGGCGGGCAGAAACCTGTTTCTGGAAAAATCCAATCAAACCTACGGCATCCGTTTCAACGGTTCGTCGCCGAAACTCTTCGATACGATCAATCTGCTTTATACGGCCGAATGGGCCGACCAGAAGGATTACGGCCACGGCACGACCAAGTACGAAGCCGACCGTTTCAATTTCATGGGCGGCGTCAAGGCTTTCAACGTCAGCGTGATGGGGGCCTGGGAGCAGTTGAACGGCTATGGGGTCAACAAAACCTTCGATACCCCGCTCGGCACGAACCATGCCTTCCAAGGCTGGGCCGATCTATTTCTGACCACACCGGCGAACGGGATCCGCGATCTGTTCGGCACGGTGATGGTCGAATTTCCGCGCTACCAAACCACCGTAACCGGTGTGTATCACGATTTCAGCGACGATACCGGGCAAATGGCTTACGGCAAAGAATGGGATTTCCAGGTCGTCAAGAAATTCGGCAAGCATTATTCGGTGCTGGCCAAATACGCCAACTTTAACGCGGATACCGGTTTTGCGGCGACCGATACGCAAAAAATCTGGTTTCAAGCGAACGTCAGTTTCTAAAACTTAAAAATCGGCGGCATCCGGCCGGCCCTTCCGCGGAAGGGTCGGCCGCCGAAAGGGCAGGCATCGATTTTATGTTACACTGGGCCGTTTCAGTAACATGTAATCCAACCGATTCTTCCGAAGAACCGATGCCCGAACTCCCCGAAGTCGAAACCACCCGCCGCGGCATTGCGCCAGCTATTCAAGGCCGTTTTATCCGGCAAGTCATCGTGCGGCAGCCGAGGCTGCGCTGGCCCGTGCCCGAGTCGCTCTCCGAAACGGTAACGGGGCAAATCATCCAATCGGTTGAACGGCGCGCCAAATATCTTCTCCTGCGCACGGAGCGGGGGACGTTGATCATGCATCTCGGCATGTCGGGCAGTTTGAGGATTCTGACGGAGGGACAGCCTTACGGCAAGCACGATCATGTCGATCTGATTTTTAGCGACCGGACGCTGCTCCGGTTCAACGACCCCCGCCGTTTCGGCGCCGTATTGTGGACCGCCGGGCCGGTTGCCGATCATCCGTTGTTGAAAGACTTGGGCCCCGAGCCGTTGACGGGCGATTTCGACGGAGCGCACCTCCATGCGTTGGCGCAAAACCGCAAGATTCCCGTCAAGTCCTTCATTATGGACAGCCATATCGTGGTCGGCGTCGGCAATATTTACGCGAACGAAGCGCTGTTCAGGGCCGGCATTCTGCCGACCCGGCACGCGGGCAAGATTTCGCTCGCGCGCTACCGGTGTCTTGCCGAGTGCATAACTCTCGTGTTAGAAAATGCGATCCGGCAAGGCGGTACGACCCTGCGCGATTTTGTGAATGAGGCCGGCAGGCCCGGTTATTTCAAGCAGCAGCTTCAGGTTTACGGCCGCGCGGGTCTGCCTTGTCCGCTGTGCGGCGAGTCTTTGACCGAAATTCGCGTGTCGGGACGCTCGACCGTTTTCTGCAAACAGTGCCAGCGATAGTTTGAACCGTACGGCTCCGGCTGTCTGACAGTTTTCATCGATGTGATACAATACCATCGAATTGTGAACCTTCTCTCGGGATTTCCCTGCTAAAATCTGATAGCCTAGGATATCCTGAACTATTTATTTTTCTGTAAGCTCTCATTTTTTAAGTCATAAAATCTGCGAATTTTTTACTATCCCCGAATCAAAGTGATGAAAATCCGAACGCTTGATATTGTATTGCCTCTCTGCTTGCTGACGGCCGGTCCGGCGTTCGCAACCACTTATGACCTACCGCCCAATGGCGATTCGGTCGTCATGGAGTACGCCCAGCCGACCGCCTTTACCAAGGCGGAAGAAGACGAAACGCTATTGGACGTGGCGCGGCAGTATCGACTGGGGCAAACGGAAATCGTGCGCCTGAACCAGAAAGTCGATCGCTGGCATGTCAAAAAAGGCGAACCGGTGCGCCTGGCCAACCGGCGTATTCTGCCGGATACGCCGCATGAGGGCATTACGCTGAACCTGTCCGAATACCGGATGTATTATTACCCGCCCGGAGGAAAGCAGGTGATGTCGTTCGCGCACGGCATCGGCCGGCAGGACTGGAAGACGCCGCTCGGAAAAACGAAAGTCATCAAAAAAGTGAAGGATCCCAGCTGGCATCCGCCCGAGTCGATCCGGCGCGAGCATGCGGCAATGGGAGACCCGCTGCCTGAAGTCGTGCCGCCCGGGCCGCACAATCCTCTGGGAGCTTATGCGCTGTATTTGAATCTGCCCGGCGACTATCGGATTCACGGCACCGACATCGACAAGATTTACGGAATCGGGATGCAGATTACGCACGGCTGCGTCCGGATGTATCCGGAAGACATCGAGGCGTTATACCAGCATGCGCCGGTCGGCACGTCCGTCTATATCGTGAAGCAGCCGATCAAGGTCGGCTGGCTCGACAATACCCTCTATATCGAGGCTCATCCCGATCTGGAAGGCGAGGAGATGAGCCAGGACGAACGCTATGCGCTCGCGCTCGATCTGATCCGGAAGGCAACGCACGAGGAAATGCCGGATTTCGATCAGAAAATATTGAATCAGGTTTTGCACGACCTCGACGGTGAGCCGGCCGCAATCTATGAAAGGCTGCCGCCGCTGGAACGGGAACAGCCCCAAGGAATCACCCGAGAGGCCGGCGCGGCTTCCCCCGGTTACTACAGAGGGTCTTGACTCTCCGAAGCGCCGGCTGTTACGCCGGCCGGCGCTTCAATCATTCCTGGAGCACACCCGACTCGCACTTGAGTTCCCGTGAGAGCAGGTTTTGTACCGCAGCGGCCGGGGACAAGTTTTCATACAGCACTTTAAACACCTGCTCGGTAATCGGCATTTCGATCGAATGTTTTCGGGCGAGCAGGTAAGTTTCTTTCGCCGCGAAGATGCCTTCGATTTCCTGGCCTATCTCCCGGATCGCAGCTTCCAAGGCTTGGCCCCGCCCGAGTGCGATGCCCAGGCGGCGGTTCCTGGACTGGTTGTCGGTACAGGTCAGCACCAGATCGCCAAGTCCCGCAAGTCCCATGAAGGTTTCCTGGTGGCCGCGAAGGCGAAGGCCGAGCCGGATGATCTCGGTCAAGCCCCGGGTAATCAGTGCCGCCCGGGTATTCGCGCCGAAGCCCAGTCCGTCCGCGATGCCGGCCGCGATTGCCATCACGTTCTTCACCGCGCCTCCGACTTCGACGCCGATGATGTCGGTGCTGGTATAAGTCCGGAAACGACTGCTGTGGAAAAATTGTGCCAGCCGGCTCGAAAATTCGATCTGCGGCGAGGCGACCGTAATCGCGGTCGGTAATTCGGCCGCGACTTCCTGCGCAAAGGTCGGTCCGGACAGTGCCGCAACCGGCGTCCGCTCGGAAAACAGGGAGGTCACCAGTTCGTGCAGCAACGAGCCGTCATCCGGATTGAAGCCTTTGGTGGCCCAGGCGATTTGGAGCGTGTCCGGCGCAAACGGTTTCAATCGCTCCAGCGTCGTTTTAAAAGCGTGACTCGGCACCGCGATCAACAGCAGATCGGTAAAGCGGCAGACTTCCCGAAGGTCGGCAGTCACTGCCAAGTTTGCCGGAAAAGCGGCGCCGGGCAAGTAGTGCTTGTTTTCTCGGTCGGCCGAAAGCGCCCCGATATGATCCGGATGATGCCCCCAGAGCAGGACGTCGCAGCCGGTTCGCGCCGCCTGGATCGCCAACGCGGTTCCCCAGGAGCCGGCGCCCAGGATGCCGATTCTTCTTGGGGTCATCGCTCAGTTCAGGTTTTCCTTCGCAGGTGCTTGATTTTGTGCGTTTTGCAAATGTTGGGCGTACAATGCATCGAAATTCACCGGCGCCAGTAACAGTTGCGGAAAGCCGCCTTTGGCGACCAGGTCGGACACCGCTTCGCGGGCATAAGGAAATAGAATGTTCGGACAGAAACTGCCGACCATCGGCCCGAGTTCCTGGTCGGCGAAGCCTGCCATCGTAAAGATGCCGGCCTGGTTCACTTCGACAAGATAAGCCGTGGAGCTCGCGACTTTGACCGTGATCGTTACGGTCAGCACGATCTCGTACAGGTTTTTATCGATCGTCTCGGCGCGGGTGCTCAGGTTGAAATCGACAACCGGCTCCCACTTTTCCATGAAGATTTTCGGCGAGTTCGGCGTTTCGAAAGAGAGGTCTTTGGTATAGATTTTTTGAATTGCGAATTGTTTTTCGACGTTTTGTTGTTCTTCTGCCATGATAGCCTTTCAGTTAAAGAGTGAATGTTTTCGGATCATCCGTCATTCGAATGATCGCAAGGTTACAAAAGAACCCATTTAAAAAAGCGGGTTACAGGTCATGCCTGTAATCCGCTTTTTTATGGGGTTGGGTAAGCCGATCGACGGCCGGGGCGGTAAGGTCAGGTGTTCGCTTTTTGCTTGCGGCGGCTGGCGACCGGCAGTTTGTAGTCTTCCGTCCAGGCATCCATCCCGCCGGTAATCACGAATATCTGCTCGAAGCCGGCTTTGGCCAATTTCTTGGCGGCGGTCAGGGAACGGGTGCCGTTCTGGCAAACGACCAGCAGCGGGGCTTTTTTGTCGCTGGCAAGTTTGGGCAGTTGCTCGTCCAGCTTGCTGAGCGGCGCATTGATTGCGTTTTCGATATGGCTGTCCGAGAAATCGGGCGCCTCGCGCACGTCGAGGATCTCGATGCCGCCTTCGTTCATCTTCGCAACGGCGAGCATCGGCGTGATGTGATTGAATTTTTTGAATGCCACATCAAAAAATTCCTGAATCAATAAATAAGTGACGACCGCCAGCGCGAGCGAATAAACGTAGTGGTTGAAAATGAATTCGAAAAGACGTTGCATGGATTGGTTGGTTGAAACGGATGAAGAATAAGGAATTAAATCACATCAAAGCCGCGAACAAAAGACATCGCGCATCATATTGATCAACTGCAGCATTCGGTTGTCGTCGATGTAGTAATAGACCCGGTTCGCTTCTTTTTTGGATCCCAGAATGTTTTTTTCGCGGAGGATGGCGAGATGTTGGGAAATGTTGCTTTGCGAGGTGCCCACCTGTTCGACGATGTCCTGTACACTGACCGAATTGGTGCCCAAAACGCACAATATCTTTAGCCGTAAAGGATGCGACATCGCCTTGATACACCGCGCGGCCCGGTTGATGTCGTTATCGTCGTATATCGTGGGTTTATTGAGGGTGTCCATAAATTCGACCTTCAGAACGGTTTTTTGTTATTGTTTTTAGAAATAAAGCAGCCGCAATGAATTATTTTTACACAAGAATTGCCGCGTGTATTAATATAGTGGGCAGTAAGTAGCCCTGTCTTGCGTATACCTACGTACGAAAGCCTAGTAAACGGCACTATGATACATTAGTTTTATCTCTAGGGGGTAGGAGAATTGAAACAATAATTCATGGGTGAAGAGTAAGGGTTCGAAGGCGGCGCGGCTGTTGATTTTGTGTTTGTGACTGGAGAAATTGTAAAGATGTCGGACCGGCCAAAGCCCTCAGTTTTGTTGATTCTCGATGGAGGCGGGTACGCGCCGGAGAAAGAATGCAATGCTATCGTGGAGCTGACCGAATACCGTGAAGCGTTCGAGCAC
Source organism: Methylomicrobium agile (assembly GCF_000733855.1). NCBI lineage: Bacteria > Pseudomonadati > Pseudomonadota > Gammaproteobacteria > Methylococcales > Methylococcaceae > Methylomicrobium > Methylomicrobium agile. Next base: position 49,610 of record NZ_JPOJ01000001.1, on the reverse strand, counting down.
TCGGTTGCATACCTGCCGGCTCATATTGAGAACGGATTGGGCAAAGTGTTGTCCAACTTCAATATGAAACAGCCCAGTCTGGGCGAGACCGAAAAATATGCCCATGTCACTTACTTCCTGAACGGCGGCAAGATGCGGCTAATCGCCGATCACGGCAACATCCATCCGACATATGATGAAGAAACCGGGCGCCCCCACGCTGTCCATATGAGGAATCAGGTGCCTCAGGCGCCTGTTTGCGGCGAAGAACCGCGAATGACGGGTCGCACATCCTGCCCGGCGCTGACCATGCCGGATGTTTTAAGGATTCCGCCGTTCGCCGGAAGGACGGACGGATCGCTGCTGGCCGCCCATTAAGCGAGCTATGCGGGCAAGGATCGTAACCTGCATCGTGCTGGGGTTGCTGGCGCGGGAATGCGGTGCCGAAGAGATCATGCTTGAGAACGACCTGGGCGTGGTCCAGTCCGGTATCGCGTCGGTCAAGAAAAAAATACGGGAAATGCTGCTCAGGAAGGAGGCGATAACCGATCAGCTGGCCGATATCGAGCAACGCTATGGCGAAAGCGCGGCCGCATTGAAAAGGCTTCAGGATCAGATCGCGCAGAATCGCCGCCAGATGAAGCTGATCCATCAGGACATTGCGCTGCAGAGAGATGAGATTGCGTTGCATCACAAAGCGCTGGCGGCGCAATTGCGCGCCGATTTTGTGATGGGGCGGTCCGGGAAATTGAAGCTGATCCTGAATCACCAGGATCTCGCGAAGGCGAGCAGAATGGTGGTCTATCACGATTATTTGCGCAGGCAGCGCCTGAAGAAACTGGCTGTCGTGCAAAAGTCGGTTTCCGGGCTTGCCGAGCTGGAAAGCCGGCAGCGGGAGGAAGCGTTGCAGATGGAACACGATGTGGAGCAACACCGTATTGAACAAAGCGCGCTTGAACTGTTGCGGAATGAGAGGAGCAAATTGCTCACCGAGGTCGAGCAGGATTATCTGTCCGGCGAGCAACAGCTGGCGAGGTTGAAAGAAAGCGAAGACGAATTGAAGACGCTGATCGTCGAACAAGTCAAGTGGCAAAGTCAGGTCGTGGAGGCTCAGGAGCCGCAAACTGCGGCAGCTAATGGGCAGATGCAGAACCCGGACGAGTCTGCGTCCGGCGCAGTCCGGAAGCCGGCCGGAGTTCCTGTCGATTTCGAGCGGCTCAAGGGGCATTTGCCTTGGCCGATTTCGGGGCAGTCGGTTGCCGAAGGAATGCAGAGCCTTTGGGACGGCATCCTGATCGCTGCCACGGAAGGGGCGGAGGTTCGTGCGGTGACCCGAGGCAAGGTTGTCTATTCGCAGTGGCTGACGGGTTATGGTCTGCTGATGATCCTCGATCACGGCAACGGCTTCATGACGCTTTACGGTTTCAATCAGAGTCTCTATAAGCGGGTCGATGACTGGGTTGAGGCGGGAGAGGTGATTGCCGGCGCGGGCCAAAGCGGTGGGCGCTCGCAGTCGGGTTTGTATTTTGGCATCCGCAAGAACGGCAAGCCGGTTGATCCGTTGGCATGGTATCCGGGTTAGCGATGCAGAATCGGTTGGCCATCATGGAATAACATAGTTTAGGAATCGAGTATTTGGGGTAGCAAGAGGCATGCAGAAAAACAAGACATTTTTTATTTTGTCCCTGGGGGTCATGTTGGGCGTGTTCATCAGCATCGGCGGCAGTGTTCTTGCCGAGCTGAACAAGCCAGCCGCGGAAAGCGAGCCGGAGGCTCTGCCCTTCGAGGAACTCAGGACGTTCACCGAAATTTTCGGGCGCATCAAGCGCGATTACGTAGAGCCCGTATCGGACAAAAAGCTCCTGGAAGATGCGGTGCGCGGTATGTTGAGCGGCCTGGACCCGCATTCCGCCTATCTGGTGCCCGAAGAATATCAGGAGTTGAAAGAAGGCACTACCGGCCAGTTCGGCGGTTTGGGCATCGAAGTCACGATGGAGAACGGTTTTATCAAGGTTGTTTCGCCGATCGACGATACGCCGGCGCAACGGGCCGGTCTGAAAACCGGGGATCTGATCATCCGGCTGGACGACAAGCCGGTCAAGGGGATGAGCCTGGTCGAGGCCGTCAAGACGATGCGCGGCGAACCGGGCAGCAAAATCGATCTGACGGTAGTTCGGGAAGGCGAAGAAGCCCCCCTGAAGTTCACCTTGACCCGCGACGTGATCAAAGTCAAAAGCGTGAAGAGCAAATTGCTCGAGAAGGGTTACGGCTATGTGCGGATCAGCAGCTTTCAATCCGGCACCGGCGAAAGCCTGCTGGAAAGCCTGGCGCAGTTGAAAAAAGAAAATGCGGGGGCGATGAAGGGCCTGGTGCTCGATCTTCGGAACAATCCCGGCGGCGTACTGAATGCCGCGGTCGAAGTCAGCGATGCATTTTTGAAAAGCGGTTTGATTGTTTACACGAAAGGCCGGATCGAAAATTCGGAAATGCGTTTTACCGCGGCGGGAGACGATTTATTGAACGGTGCGCCGATGGTGGTGTTGATCAATGCCGGCTCCGCATCGGCTTCCGAAATTGTTGCCGGAGCCCTGCAGGATCAGAAGCGCGCGATAATCATGGGCGAAAAATCGTTCGGCAAAGGTTCCGTGCAGACGATTTTGCCGACCAGCAGCGGCGCGGCGGTCAAATTGACGACGGCGCGTTACTATACCCCTTCGGGCAGATCGATCCAGGCGGAAGGCATCGAACCTGATATTGCGCTCGCTTCGGTCAAGCTGGCGTCGCTCGAAAAGCCGGAGTTTGTGCCGGTCAAGGAAGCCGATTTGTCGCACCATCTGGAAAACGGCAAGAAAAAAGGGGAAAAAACCGAAACGCCTAAAACACCGGATGAGAAGGCGAAGGCGGAAGAATCACTGGAAATCAACGATTATCCGATATTCGAGGCGTTATCTTTATTGAAAGGTTTGGCGATCATGAAGCATTGATTCCGGCCGAATCGCAGTGCTCCGCGGTAGGTATTTTGTAATACTGTGGGGCGGCAGGGATCAGCGGAATTACTTTGATCGCTTCATCACGGATTTTCAATCACACATAAAAAAGCCTTGTCCTGGCGATGCCGGACAAGGCTTTTTGTTTTGGTGCCGATGGATTAATGAATCGAAGGCTGGTATTTGACCGAAAAATCGTTCAGATTCGCAAGAATGGTATTCAGGTGCTCCGTTTTTGCGGGTTGAAACGCATTCACGCCAACGCGGGATAGATAAAAAGTCTGGTCCGTCAAATAGTGACCGGCCGCCCGGATTTCGCCTTGGTAATGGTAGCGGCCCCGCAGCAGCCAGGCCTGCGAAAACAGGCGTCCGTCCGCGAACTCGGCAAAGTCAAGTTCGATCAGATCAATATGCTTCAGATCGCCGGCAAGGTCCGAAACGCTGTCGCTCGCCCGGATGCGCACGCCAACTTTGCCCGGACGGGCGAGCAGGGCTTCCCGGTCGTTTTTCCATCTCGCCAGCGAGACGGAGATGTCGCCGCCGGCCAACGGGGCATCGTCGGCAAGCGGCGTAAAAGTGTCGTCGATAATGGCTTTGTCTTTAATGATCTGCATAGACTCGTTCTTTGAAAGGGGTGATGCCAACACGTTTTACCATGTCCAAAAATGATTCTTCTTGCTGCCGCTGGTTGACATACACCTCCAGGATCGTGGTGATCGCTTGGGTGACTTCGTCGCGGGCCACCGCAGGCCCCAAGCGTTCGCCGATGGCGGCTTCGTTCTCGGAAGAACCGCCGAGGGTGATCTGATACCATTCGGCGCCTTTCTTGTCGACGCCGAGGATGCCGATGTGGCCGACGCTTTGATGCGCGCAGCCGTTCATGCAGCCCGACATGTTGATCTTGACGTCGCCGATGTCGTGTACGTAGTCCATGTCTTCGAGCGCTTCGTTGATCTCTTTGGCGACCCCGATCGATCCGGCATTCGCCAGCGAGCAGAAATCCAGGCCGGGGCAGCAGATGATGTCGGTCACCGTGCCGATATTCGGTGTGGCCAGGTTGAGTTCGCTCAATGTCTGCCACAGAGCGAACAGGTTGGTCCGTCTGACGTCGGCCAGAATCAAATTTTGCCGGTGTGTACTGCGGATTTCGCCAAAGCTGTAGCGGTCGGCCAGATCGGCGACCGCATCCAGTTGTGTATCGGTCATGTCGCCGGGCGGCGAATCCGGGGCTTTCAGCGAAATGAACGCGGCGCGGTAACCCGGCACGCGGTGCTCGGCGGTATTGTATCGGTACCAGGTGGCGAATGCAGGATGGGCCGCTAAATGCGCAGACAGGCTTTCATCCTGCGCCGCTTCCGTATCATAAGCCGGAGGTGTGAAATGTGCTTTGATCGCCGCTATCCGTTCATCGCCAAGTTCCATGCCGTCCCTGATTTGCCGCCATTCTGCTTCGACCATCCCGGTAAATTTTTCCAAACCGGTTTCTTTGACCAGGATCTTGATGCGCGCTTTGTATTTGTTATCCCGGCGTCCGAACAAGTTGTAAATCCGCAAAATCGCTTCCAGGTACGAAAGCAGGTGTTTCTTTTCCAGGAACGGGCGGATTACCTGGCCGATGATCGGCGTACGACCGAGGCCGCCGCCGACCAGGATTCGGAAACCGGTTTCTCCGGCCTCGTTCTTGACCAGATGGACGCCGATGTCGTGCAATTGCGTGGCGGCGCGGTCGTGGCGGGCGCCGCTGACCGCGATCTTGAACTTGCGCGGCAGATAATCGAATTCGGGATGCAGCGTGGTCCATTGGCGAATGATTTCGCAGTATGGGCGCGGGTCTTCGATTTCGTCGACCGCGACCCCGGCCAAATGGTCGGAGGTGGTGTTGCGCATGCAGTTGCCGCTGGTCTGGATCGAATGCATCTGTACGCTGGCCAGTTCGTCGAGGATGTCGGGCACGCGTTCGAGTTCCGGCCAGTTGAATTGGACGTTTTGCCGGGTCGTGAAGTGACAGTAGCCTTTGTCGTATTCGCGGGCGATATGCGCCAGCTTGCGCAACTGCCTGGAGTTCAGCAGGCCATAGGGTACGGCGATCCGGAGCATCGGGGCATGGGTCTGGATATACAGACCGTTGCGCAACCGCAAGGCCCGGAACTGATCCTCGCTCAGTTCGCCTTTCAGGAAATCTTCGGTCTGCCGCCGGTATTGCGCGGCCCTTTCTTCGACAAGGGTTTGGTCTTGTTCGTTGTACTGATACATAGATGGTTTATCGTTGCTCGTTAAGCGCATAATAGCAACCGCTAATCATATACGCTGCGTCATAAAATGACAAAAGTTATTCCGAAGTGATAGTATATCCGGTTGAAGACCGCTTTAATCATTTAATTTTTCGATATAAAAATCATCAATAGGGGGAGTTTGTGAGGTTTCTTTTTGTTTTGTTGATGACGCTGCTGGTGCCGGAGTTCGCAATGGCCGGCGGTATTGAAAGTCTTGGGCTGACCGGGACCGAGCGCGGGATCTATTGCGTACTGATCTTTATGATCGCGTACGGCTTTGTGATGGCGGAAGAATTTACGCATCTGCGTAAATCGAAACCAGTCATTTTGGCGGCTGCGATCATTTGGTCGCATGCGGCCATCCTGGCTTCGCAGGCCGGTATTTCGGTCGAGGCGATGCATGAAGCGTTCGAATACAACTTGAAAGAATATGCCGAGTTGATGTTGTTCCTGCTGGTCGCGATGACTTATATCAACGCGATGGCCGAGCGCAACGTGTTCGAAGCGCTGCGTTCCTGGCTGGTCAGACGGCAGTTCGGTTACCGCAAGCTGTTCCTGATCACCGGCGTCATCACTTTCTTTCTGTCTTCGGTGGCCGATAATTTGACCGCGGCGCTGCTGGTGGGGGCCGTAGTCATGGCAGTCGGTGCGGACAATCCCAAATTCGTCAGCATCGGATTCGTCAATCTGGTTGTCGCCGCTAATGCGGGCGGCGCCTTCTGTCCGTTCGGCGATATTACCACGCTGATGGTCTGGCAGGCCGGCTACGCCGAGTTCTTCGACTTCTTCAAATTGTTCATTCCGTCGGCGGTCAACTACGGCGTTCCCGCCGCAGTGATGTATTTTGCGGTACCGGACGAGCAGCCCAATGCTTCCGAAGAGGAAGCGGTGGTACTGAAACCGGGCGCGATCCAGATCTGCGTAATGTTTTTGTTGACCATTGCGACCGCGGTCAGCTTCAAGCAGATTTTGCATCTGCCGCCGTTCATGGGCATGATGGCCGGCCTGTCGATTCTGATGCTTTACGGTTACCATCTGAAAACCAAATATACTGTGGAAGGCGACGAGGCATTCGATATCTTCAACAAAGTGCGCCATGCCGAATGGGATACGCTGCTGTTTTTCTTCGGCGTCGTGTTTGCGGTAGGCGGCCTGGGCTATATCGGTTACCTGGAGCTGCTGTCGGGCGCCATGTATGACGGTTTGGGTCAAACGACCGCAAATATTCTGGTCGGTTTGATTTCGGCTGTTGTCGACAACATTCCGGTGATGTTCGCGGTGTTGAATATGAATCTGGATATGAGCCTCTATCAATGGCTGCTGGTTACCCTGACAGCCGGCGTCGGCGGTTCGCTGCTGTCGGTCGGTTCTGCGGCGGGCGTCGCGCTGATGGGCCAGTCCAATCATAAATACACGTTCTTCAGTCATCTGAAATGGACGCCGGCGATTGCTGCCGGTTATGTCGGCAGTATCGTCATGCATTATCTGTTGAATGCCTAGTTACTTTCTGTTTCCGCGCCGCGTTTTCCGTGCGGCGCGCCTGTTTCAGGTAAAGCCCGATGGCTGCCGATAAAAGCTGGAAAACGGCTTTCGCGATCTATTTGCAACCGCGCGTTGTCAATATGGTCTTTCTCGGTTTTTCCGCGGGTTTGCCTTTCCTGCTGGTGTTTTCCACCTTATCGGCCTGGCTTCGGGATGAAGGAATCGAGCGCACCGTCATCGGTTTCTTCAGTTGGGTCGGCGTGATCTATTCGATCAAGGTTTTTTGGGCGCCGGTGATCGACCGGTTGCCGATACCTCTGCTGACCCGCCTTCTGGGCAAGCGGCGGAGCTGGATGCTGCTTGCGCAAGTAGGGATCGCTCTAGGGCTGTCTGGAATGGCGAGTCTGGATTCTCATACGCAATTGCGGCTCTGTGCGCTGTTTGCGGTGGGCGTGGCGTTTTGTTCGGCGACCCAGGATGTGGTGATCGATGCGTTCCGGATCGAAACGGCCGATGCGCGTTACCAGGGTGCGATGGCGGCGGCTTATGTGCTGGGTTACCGTATCGCTCTGCTGATGGCTGGGGCGGGCGCGTTTTATATCGCCGAGTATTCGAGCTGGAATTCGGCCTATTCGGTGATGGCGGCCACCATGTCGGTCGGAATATTCACGACGCTGACGTTGCGCGAACCCGAGCATCGGCGGGTCGAGTCGGCGCGCAAGGTCGAAAGCCGGCTGGAATCCGCGTTGGGCGTTTCCGGGCGCGCTTCTTTTGGGCAAAGAATGGCTGCCGGTTTCACCGATGCGGTATTGAGTCCTTTCGTCGAGTTTTTCAGCCGCAACGGCCGAACCGGACTCATCATTCTGTTGCTGATCGCGGTTTATAAGATGAGCGACATCACGATGGGCGTGATGGCCAATCCGTTCTATCTCGATCTGGGTTTCAGCAAAAAAGACATTGCCGAAATCAGCAAGGTTTTCGGTTTTTTCATGACGATCGCAGGCGCCGCCTTGGGTGGCGCGTTAGTGGTCAGGTACGGCGTCATGAGGCCGTTGCTGCTGGGCTCCGTGATGGTGGTGGCGACCAATTTGCTGTTTGCGGTGCTGGCGTTGAGCGAGCCCAGCAAACTTCTGCTGGCGGCGGTGATCAGCGCGGATAATTTGAGCGGCGGGCTCGCCACTTCGGTTTTTATCGCCTATCTTTCCGGTTTGACCAGCACCGCTTACACTGCCACCCAATACGCCTTGTTCAGTTCCCTGATGACGCTGCCTGCGCAGTTCTTGGGCGGGTTTGCCGGGCTGGTCGTCGACCATTACGGCTATTACATCTTTTTCATTTACGCTTCCGCGGTAGGATTGCCGGCGATCTCGCTGGTTTTACTCTTGATCGGCCGTGAGCGGCGCGCCAAGATGCTTGCGCAAAGGCCGTAAAGCAAAATCTGGTTGATAAAATAGAATGGAAGCCTTATCATAGGGGGCTTTTTAAACGGTATGTGGCCCTCACGGGTTAATGTGAAGCGTTATGAAACCAGAAATTCATCCAAATTATAAACAAATTACAGTGACTTGCGGCTGCGGCAATACTTTTGTAACAGGGTCGGTTCTTTCCAAAGACCTGTTGATCGAAGTGTGTTCCTCATGCCATCCCTTCTACACCGGCAAGCAACGCGTCGTCGATACAGCAGGCCGAGTCGACAAGTTCCGTAGAAAATACGGCAAATAAGTTCGGGCGGGCGGTTCGTGCAATTGACGCAATAAAGAAATTGCCGGGGTCTCTGAACTCCGCTCGGCGCCTATTTGGCCGAGCCGCCATCGCTCTCTTCGCAGGTTGATCCCGGCCTGCTGCATTTTAGCCGGCCGTATCCGCAGAAAAAACCGTCGCCAAGCGCGGATGAGGTTTCTTCTGGCCCGTTCCGGAAACATCTTCTCTTTCTCTCCCATTTTTTTCGTCAAATGGCGCGGGCGGGCGTGCGGGGACGCTCAGGCGTTTTCGGCCGGGCGGCGTAAGTCTTCCTGAAGTTCGATCGAGACTCTGCCGTTCGATATGCTCGAAAAGTCCGATCCAAGAAACTCTTCCTTACTCCCAATCTGCCAGGGACCGGCGCTACAGGCCTATTTACCTTAAAGCCGCTATCGAAGTCGATACGGGTTCTTCCACGCGATCCGATTGAGGCTGCGGTACTCGGTGGCCTGTTTTTGATTTTCCATCATTCAGGCTTTGGCCGGTTCAGCTGTAGCTGCGAAAATACGGTATCAGGAGTTGAAGTATGGATGATAGCTACAGCAGCCGTACGGTTTTCCAGATTGAACATCATCGTGCGCTCCCCCGCTCCCGATCTATCGAAGGCTTCGATTCGTCCCCTGTCGCTCGTTTTTTCGGAAGAATAAAAATTCGCTTAAACTATTATTCTGTTTTATTAAGTATGTGATGCATCTACCAGAAAAATAAGCTAATCTACATAAAAATATCAGCATTTCCGGAGCTGTGAAGCGTTCGGTCCAGGTGCGCGATAAATTGTATTTTCCCCGGCCAATTTAAAAATCGCTACTATACTTCGTTAGGCCGCTTCAGGTTGAGGGCCGGTCATTTCCTCACGGTTGTTAGTATCTGTAAATACAGGCACTTCGAGATATGAATGGTGTTAATGTTCAAATTTTTTGGGATCTATCATGAGCTTGTTCGATCAGAAGCAGAATGCGGTTCTTGGCATTGATATCAGTACGGCATCGATCAAATTGCTGGAACTGAGCAAGTCCGGATCGCGCTATCGGGTTGAGAGTTATGCTGTGACCCCTTTGCCCAAAGATGCAGTAATCGATAAGAATATTACAAACGTCGATATTATTTCCGGTGCGGTCAAAGCCGCACTCAAACAGTCCGGCACCAAGCTGAGGCAGGCGGCCGTAGCGGTCTCGGGTTCTTCGGTGATGACCAAAATCATTACGATGCCGGCCTCTCTGTCCGATGAGGAAATGGAAGAGCAGATCCTGATGGAAGCCGACCAGTATGTTCCGTACTCGCTGGATGAGGTCAATTTCGATTTTGAAATACAAAGGATTAACGAACATAACCCGGAAATGGTGGATGTTTTGCTGGTGGCCTCGAGGAAAGAGAATGTCAATGATCGGGCTACGGCTTTGCAGAAGGCGGGAGTGAAAGCGAAGATCGTCGATGTTGAAGCGTTCGCGATGGAAAATGCGTTTATTTTACTTGCCGATCAGTTTGAAGATTCGGTAAAAGGTAAAACGGTCGCGATTGCCGATATCGGTGCCTCGGTCGTGGCGCTGAACGTCCTCCATGACGGGCGTACGGTTTACACCCGCGAACAAGGTTTTGGCGGCAAGCAGTTGACCGAAGAAATTCAACGCCGTTACGGGCTTTCTTATGAAGAAGCAGGAGTGGCGAAAAGGCAGGGAGGATTGCCCGACAATTATATTGTCGATGTGTTGGAGCCTTTCAAAAAGGCGATGGTACAGCAAATCGCGAGGTCCCTGCAGTTTTTCGTCTCATCCAGCGCCAATCGCGGCATCGATAGCCTCATTCTGGCCGGAGGGTGTGCTTCGATCGCCGGCGTGGACAAATTAGTGGAGCAAAGCCTGGGCGTGCCGGCGTATATTGCCAATCCGTTTGTGAATATGTCGTTATCGAATCGAGTCAGGCCGCAAGGTTTGAGTAACGATGCCCCGGCGATGATGATCGCTTGTGGTTTGGCTTTGAGGAGTTTTGACTGATGGCGAAAATTAATTTACTCCCGTGGCGCGAGGAACTGCGCAAGCAAAAACTAAAAGATTTTATTGCGGCGATAGGCGCGTCGGTGTTGCTGACCATCGGTCTGCTGGTGGCCGTGCATATTTACATCGAAGGGCTGAAAGAATATCAGAGCCAGCGGAACCGGCTTCTGGAGACGGAGATCCGGCTTTTGGATGTGCAAATCGCGAAGATTCGCGACATCGAGGAAACCAAGAAAAAATTGTTGGCCAAGATCAATGTGATCCAGAAGCTGCAGGAAAGCCGGCCCGAGGTTGTGCATCTTTTTGATGAAATCCCCAAAGTTACTCCGGACGGCATCTATCTGACCCAGTTGACGCAAGCCGGTTCTGCGCTGACTTTCGAGGGCAAAACCCAATCCAATGCCCGTGTCTCGGCGTTCATGCGGGCGATCGAAGCCTCCAAATGGATGAATTCTCCCAAAGTCGTTGTGATCCAGTCTCCGGATAAAAAAGAAGAGGAGCATGCGAGCGATTTTACGATGATCGCTAACCAGGGCGCCAAAAGTGCGGAGAAACCGTTATGAACCTTTCCGAAATCAATTGGGACTTCGAAGCCTCGGGAACTTGGCCACCGCCTATCAAAGCCGGCTTTATTCTGATCTTGTGCCTTTTGGTCATGGGCGGCGGCTATTATTACGATACGATGGATCAACTGGATCAGCTTGATAGTCTGGAGTTAAAGGAAAACGAGCTGAAGGCAACCTTTGCGAGCAAACAGAAGAAAGCGGTCAATCTTCCCGAATATGTGAAACAGCTGGAGCAAATCCAGGACGCTCTCGGAGAAATGATCAAGCAAATGCCTACCGAGGAAGAAGTTGCCAGCCTGCTGGTCGATATTTCGCAGACCGGCTTGGCGAGCGGCCTGGAGTTTCGTTTGTTCAAGCCTGCCCCGCCGGTCAGGAAAGAGTTTTATTCCGAATTGCCGATCGATATTCAAGTCGTCGGCCATTACGATGAACTGGGGTTGTTCGTCAGCGGTCTGGCCTCGCTGCCAAGAATCGTGACAGTCCATAATGTGGCGATTTTACCTATGGAGAAATCCAGCGCGCAATTAATGGTCATGGATGCGGTCATCAAAACTTATAAGGAAGACACCGATACACAGTCCGCCGACACTACCGACAAGAAGAAACGAAAGGGGGCTAAAAAATGAAATCCCATAGGCTACCTTTATTGGCGCACAGGCGTGCGTGGATGCCTGTCTGCTGCTTGTTCGGCGCCGCATTGCTTTCGGGTTGTGCCAGCGAAGATTTATCCGATTTGCAAGCCTTTATCGCGGCCGAAAAAGCCAAGCCGAAAGGCTCGATCGAGCCGCTGCCGGAAATCAAAGTGGTAGAGCCCTTTATTTTCAATCCCGATGGCCTTCGCGATCCGTTTATCCCGCTGGAACAAGCGGTCGGGCAGGCAGATGCGGTGGCGGTAGCCGGTTCCGGCATCAGGCCCGACCTGTCGCGTCCCAAGGAGGAATTGGAGGCCTTTTCGCTCGACAGTTTGAGAATGGTCGGCACGGTTAGCATGAAGGTCGGCTTATGGGGACTGATCAAGGCCGGCGATAGCACGGTTTATCGCGTCAGAGTCGGGAATCATATGGGCAAGAATTACGGAAAAATCATTCGTATTCTCGGCGATAGAATAGAAGTGATGGAATTGATTTCCGATAAGCCGGGAGTATGGCGCGAACAGCAAGCCTCATTGGCTTTGACAGAATGATTTTCGAGGACAAAAAGATGATTAATCAACAAAATGGCCTTTTGATGAGAATAATAAGGACCTTTGGTGCCGGCCTGGTTTTATTTATCGCGCAGAACGTACCCATAAAAGCCGCCGAACTGGCAATTACTCGGGTGGACGTAGCGACGCAGGCAAGAGACAAACTGCAGATCCAGTTGGAAATGAACGGCCCGGCAGTCGCCCCGAGAGTATTCAAAACCGATAATCCTGCCCGGATTGCGCTGGATTTTTCGGGCGTCAAGAACGGTCTGCCGAAAAAAACCTATCCGATCAACCAGGGTGTGGTCAACAGCCTGTATGTCGCGGAAGCGGCCGACCGGGTGCGTGTCGTGCTGAATTTAACGGAATCCGCTCCATTCGATACCAAAACGGACGGGCGGAGAGTCTTGCTGACGCTGACCAATGCAAAATCCGTTCCCGTGGCATCTTCCGTGAGTCCGCTGCCGGCTACGCCAAGCGCTGCCATTACCAGCCAATTGATTCCCCAGCAGTCGATTACCGGCTTCGATTTCAAACGGGGGGATAAGGGCGAAGGGCGAATTCTGGTTTCGTTGGCGAATCCCAATACGGTGGTGAACACGCGGGAAGAAAGCGGTAATGTGGTGATAAGTTTCATGAATACGCAGTTGCCGGGCCGTTTGAGTAAGCGTATGGATGTGTCCGAGTTTGCGACGCCGGTCAAGTATATCGATGCCGCTTCGACGGCCAAGGAAACGACGGTCACCGTGGTGCCGCAAAGTCCGTTATACGATTATTCGTTATTTCAGTCCGAAGGCTTGTTGACAGTCGAGTTTCGCCCGTTGACGCCTGCCGAAAAAGAGGCGATCCAGAGCCAGCGCGACAAATACACCGGCGATAGATTGTCGCTGAATTTTCAGGATATCGATATCCGCAGTGTGATCGCGGTATTGTCCGAATTTACCGGCCAGAATGTGGTGGCTGGCGACGATGTGACGGGGACGGTAACGGTAAAACTGGACGATGTCCCGTGGGATGAAGCGCTGGACTTCATCATGATGACCAAAGGATTGGAAAAATACGAAACCGGTAACGTGACGCTGGTCGCTCCGGTCGGCAAAATCAAGGATTACAAGGAAAAACAGCGAGAGAAAGAGGTCGTCATCGAGCAGCTCGATCCGTTGGTGACCGAGTATCTGAAGATCAACTATGCCAAGGCGGAAAATTTCAAAAATCTGCTCTATGGAGAAGATAGCGGAGGGAATACGGTGTGCGGACTTGCAAAAGGCTCGAATACCATCTCGAAAGCTTTGACGAGTGCCTCGGCCGCTTCCAGTGTCGCTAGCCAGGCTCAGAATCAGAAAACACAACAGCAAATGGCGAGCAGAGGCGGCATGTCTCCGGGACCGGGAATGACGTCGGAAGGGGGTTATGGACAAAACCCAAGCGAGAAACTGAATATGTTGACGGAACGCGGCACCGTCATGGTCGATTCGCGAACCAATACGCTGATCGTCAGAGAAACGGCCAAGCGGCTGGATGAAATTAAAAAACTGATCCGTAAGCTGGATATTCCGGTCAGACAGGTGATGATCGAGTCCCGGGTGGTGATCGCGTCTAGCGTATTTGCCCGCGAGTTGGGCGTCAGATTCGGCGTGGCCAAAATGGCGCAGGTCGGTTCGGGCAAAAATTTTGCGCTCGGCGGGGCCGGAACCCATGCTTACAGTAATGCACAACCCGATGCAGACGGTAACATCGGGGAAATACAGGATACGATTGTCGATCTCGCAACGGAATCCAATCCTTACGGCGCTTTGGGCATGACCCTGGCGAGGGGGCCGATTATGTGCTGAATCTCGAATTATCGGCATTGCAGGATCAAAACAAGGCGCAGATTCTGTCCAATCCGCGGGTTATGACCACGGACCGCTGTCAGGCAACGATTACTTCGGGCCAGTCGATCCCTTACGAAACCCAAAGCGGCAATGGCGGCACCAACGTACAATTCATCGACGCCTTGCTTTCGCTCGACGTTACGCCTCAGATTACGCCGAGCGGCAGTATCAATATGGATCTGGTCATTACGCGCGACGAACCGACGACCGAATTGGTTTTGGGCCGCCCGAAAATAGATATCAATTCCGTTAAAACCAACGTGCTGGTAAACGATGGGGAAACGATCGTTTTAGGCGGCATCTATAGAGGCGAGACGGCCAACGAATTGAATAAGGTGCCTTTTTTCGCGGATTTGCCCGGCATCGGCTTTTTGTTCAAGAGAACTGTCAATTCGGAGGATAAACGCGAACTTCTGGTGTTTGTCACGCCAAAAATCGTCAAGGATATATTGGCCAATAATTAGCGGCTTTCAGAATCAGGTAGAAAAGGGGCGTGAAGTCCCCTTTTTTATTTTCAGGCCGTTTTCCTTGAAGATCAGGCTTGCGAACAAATTTTGTTCCGACAATTGATCTTGTTTAAAAGAAACAGGCATAATGGCGTATTTTTAACCGGTAGAACGGGCACCGCAGCGATACGCCATGCGATCTGAAAATATCTATTTAATCGGCCTGATGGGCGCGGGCAAAACCACGATCGGACGGCAATTGGCAAAAACGCTGAAATTGCCTTTCTACGACAGCGACAAGGCGATCGAGGAAGCGACCGGCGTCAATATTCCGACCATTTTCGAATTCGAAGGCGAGGCGGGGTTTCGGGACCGCGAGCAGAAAATGATCAGGCATCTTACCCAGATGCACGGGATTGTCCTGGCAACCGGCGGCGGCGCCATTCTGCGCGAAGAAAACCGGCATTTGCTTAAAGAAAACGGTTTCGTCGTTTATCTGAAATGTTCGGTTGGCCGGATACTCGAACGGACCCGTAAAGACACGCAGCGCCCTCTGTTGAGAACCGATAATCCCCGTGCCCGTCTGGAAAGCCTTTATGCCGAACGCGAACCCCTTTACCTTGCCTGCGCTGACTTTAAAGTCGATACCGGTGTGATGCAAAGCAGGGCCGTCGTCAATCGCATTCTAGAGCACTACAGAAAACTCAATTCCAATTCAGAATGATACATCTCCATGTCGAACTGGGTAACCGGAGTTATCCTATTTATATCGGCTCGCAGCTTTTGAGCCGGCCGGACTTGTATGCGGCGCACATCAAGTCCAAACAAGTCCTGATCGTGACCAATGAAACGGTGGCGCCGCTTTATCTCGATCGGGTAAGGCAAAACTTAACCTCTTATCAGGTTGAAACGGTGGTTTTGCCTGACGGCGAGCAGTATAAAACGCTGGAAATGTTGAACCGCGTTTTCGATGCTCTGCTGTCAGCCAGATTCAGTCGCAACGCAACCTTGATCGCGCTCGGCGGCGGCGTGATCGGCGACATGGGCGGCTTCGCCGCAGCCTGTTATCAACGCGGGATCGCATTTCTGCAAATTCCGACTACCTTATTGGCGCAGGTCGATTCTTCGGTCGGCGGCAAAACCGGGGTGAACCACCCGCTCGGTAAAAATATGATCGGCGCGTTTTATCAGCCGCAATGCGTATTGGCGGATACCGACGCGCTGGATACGCTGGATGACCGTCAACTGGCGGCGGGTCTTGCCGAGGTGATCAAATACGGGCTGATCCGGGATGCCGATTTTTTTGTCTGGCTTGAGCACAATATCGAGGCGCTTTGCGCGCGCGATAAAAATACATTGGCCTATGCGATCGAGCGTTCGTGCCGGAACAAGGCCGAGATTGTCGCCGAGGACGAAACTGAAAGCGGCGTCAGGGCCACGTTGAATTTGGGGCATACGTTCGGCCATGCGATCGAAACCGGTACGGGGTACGGCGCCTATCTGCACGGCGAGGCGGTGGCGATCGGCATTTGTCAGGCGGCCGATCTGTCGATGCGCAAAGGCTGGCTGACCGGGCAGGACGTGCAAAGGATCGCCGCTTTGCTTCTCCGCGCGGGTTTGCCCGTGATTCCTCCTGCCGGACTCGATGCCGAACGCTTTCTTGAACTGATGGCGGTCGATAAAAAGAATCTGGACGGTCGAATCCGCCTGATCCTGCTGGAGAAAATCGGCAGAACCACGCTGCCGGTTTATGTGGACCGTACCCTGCTGGAATCGACATTGAACGGCTATGGTCGAAATTGATAGTGAGACCTATCAAGTCAAATCAATGCGGGGAGACGATCGGGCGGCTCCTCCCCGCTTTCTGATTACACAGGGGAGGAGTCAAAATCTCGAATTGCTTCGGCATTTGATTGCGAATACCCGGCAGGCCGTCGTGCTGTGCGGGCCGGAAGGCGTCGGCAAAACCGGCTTGCTGGAGGTTTTGCAGCAGCGTCTGCAGGATGAATTGCGCTGGTGCTCGGTGAAAGGGCATGGCGGCCTGACTTTCGAGGAGATTCAAGAACGCACAGGGCCTTTGCTAAGGCATCAGCGGGCCGAATCGGCAATCAAAAAGGACTCGCCGGCTTTTTCCAGCGCTGCCGTTCTGGCTGTCGATGATGCCGGCGACATCTCGCCGGGCCTGGTCGGCCGATTGATCCAATATGCCGAAACGCATCCGGAGTTGCGTTTGCTTTTCGTTCTGACGCACGATCAGTGGCATATCAAGCATTATACCGATCCTGCGATCGAGAACTGCTATCTGGTGGAAGCCAAGCCTTTTCTTCAAAAGGAATGCCGTGATTTCATCCAGCACATTGCCTCACTCACGAACTCGCTACGGATCGGAAAAGAAGGGGCGGACGATATCACCGAGGCGGTTTACCGGGACTCGCACGGCATTCCAGCCAGAATGCTCACCCATTTTCCGGAACTGAACAAGCCCAAAGAAAGCATGGATCCTTTGACCGTTCTGGTTATTGCCGTCGTGTGCCTGGTGTCGCTCGCGCTTTCTACCCAATGGTTCACGGCCTCAAGACCAATCGGCGAAAAGAAGGGGGCCACGGCTCAAACTGGCGGGCGAGCGGCGCATTTCGATTTCGAACGGCCTGTTGTCAGTCTGCCCGTCGGCAATTTACTGAAATATGCTGCAAGTTCCGATTCGGCAGAGCCTCGGAAAATCGATCCGCCCGCGAATGATCGAAAAGCCGGCCAGATTGCCGGAGATTCCGGGCCGGAACCGACGGCGGCTTTTGAGGCGGATGGTCCTTCGGGAACAGCGAAACGGCAGGACGTCCTCTCCGAAAATGCGCAGGACGCGATTCCGGAGCCGGCTGTTCGTGTGCCTGTCGGGGATGGCGGCGTCTGGCTGGCTGCGCAGCCCGAGAACGACTATTCGCTGCAGCTGACGGTGTTATCGAAAGCCTCCTCCATGCGGGCTACCGTCGCCCGCCATGCCGGATTGCAGCCGGACTTGCGCATTGTGCGCTTTTTATCGAAAGGAAAAGAAAAATTCGTGCTGCTGTACGGCCGTTTTGCGGATGCCGAATCGGCAAAAAATGCCAAAAGCGCGTTGCCGGCCGAGTTCAGAGCCGCCATCGCCCGGAAATTCGGCGCGATTCGGAAAGATTTTCCATCCGCCAAACCCTCAACTCAGCGGGTGCGACAATCCATTAATCCAGGAATGCATAGCGAATGACAGAACTAAAGAACGATAGCTTTCTCAGAGCCTTGTTAAGGCAGCCCGTCGAACGGACGCCGGTGTGGATGATGCGCCAGGCGGGCCGGTATTTGCCCGAATACCGCAAGGTCAGGGAAGAGGCGGGCAGTTTCATCAAATTATGCACGAATCCCGAGCTGGCCTGCGAAGTGACGCTGCAGCCGCTTCGGCGTTTTGCGTTCGATGCGGCGATTCTGTTTTCGGACATTCTCACGGTGCCCGATGCGATGGGACTGGGGTTGAGTTTTTCCGAAGGGGAGGGACCGCAGTTCGCCAGACCGGTCGCTTCGGCCGCCGATATTCATCGGCTCGGCATTCCGGACCCGGAAACCGACCTGCGCTATGTGATGGACGCGGTACGCCTGATCCGGCGCGAATTGAACGGACGCGTGCCGTTGATCGGTTTCTCCGGCAGCCCTTGGACATTGGCAACCTATATGGTCGAAGGGGGCGGCAGCAAGACATTCCGCAAAGTCAAAGCCTTGATGTACGATGAGCCGGCCTTGATGCATCGGCTGCTCGAAAAACTGGCGGAGGCGGTTGCCGCCTATCTGAATGCGCAGATTGCCGCCGGTGCGCAGGCGGTGATGGTGTTCGATACCTGGGGCGGCATGCTGACGACCGAAGATTATCAGGCGTTTTCGCTTCATTACGCGAGCCGCGTGGCCGAATTATTGAAAACCGATGCAGAAGGCCGGAAGGTTCCGAAGATTCTGTTCACCAAAGGCGGCGGGCTCTGGCTCGAAGCGATGACCGAAGCGGGCTTCGATGCGCTCGGACTGGACTGGCAGACCGATATCGGCCGCGCGCGCGCGTGCGTCGGCGACAAAGTGGCCCTGCAGGGCAATATGGATCCGGTTGCGCTGTACGCCAAGCCGGAGGTGATTACCGAAAAAGTCAGAACGATCCTGGAACAATACGGTTCCGGGCCGGGTCATGTATTCAATCTCGGCCACGGGATTCTGCCGGACATCGATCCGGAGCATGTCGGAGCGATGGTCGATGCGGTGCATCGTTTCAGCCCGGCTTATCATCAGTCATAAAATCCGATTTCACACCAGTGAGGTGATTACATGAGAGCAATTCAGATCGTTTTGGGGATTTTTATCGCGGCGTTTTCGTTTGCCGCCGCCTATGCGGAAGATAAACCGGTCGAGGTGACCGTTTACCGCAGTCCGACCTGCGGCTGTTGCGGAAAATGGATCGACCATTTGAAGCAAAACCACTTCAGCGTCAAAGACAACATTACCGACGACATGGAGGCGATCAAGGCCCGCTACGGAGTACCGAAGGAGATGGCCTCGTGTCATACCGCCATTGTCGACGGTTATGTGGTCGAAGGGCACGTACCGGCCGCCGATATCATGAAATTGCTGAAAACCAAACCCAAGTTGACCGGCCTTGCCGTTCCGGGGATGGTCACCGGCAGTCCGGGCATGGAGATGGGCGGGCGCGTCGATCCCTATGACGTCGTGAGTTTCGACAAGGAAAAACATTTCGAAGTCTTCAACCACTATTCCGGCAAATAACCATGATACTGGCTGGCGATGTCGGCGGTACCAAGACGATTCTGGCGCTTTTCGAGTCGGAAGGAAAAGGCTGGCGCTGCGTCAAAAAAATACGCTATGCGAGCCTGGATCATTCCACTTTTACCGGCCTGTTGCAGCATTTTTTAGCGGATTGCGACGGACGGACGATCGGTTCGGCGTGCCTGGGCGTGGCCGGCCCGATCGTCGATGGCGACTGTGTAGCGACCAATCTGCCCTGGGTTCTGCTCCGGCGTGAAATCGGCGCCCTGGCCGGGACGCCGAACGTACGGCTGTTGAACGATCTCGAAGCGACCGCCTGGGGCATCCTGGACTTGCCGGCAGCGGATTTCGTGACGCTAAATGCGGGCGGCGATGCGCCGCCGCACGGCAATCGTGCGGTGCTTGCGGCGGGCACGGGGCTCGGCGAAGCGATCATCGCCTGGAACGGAGAAGCCTATCAGGTACTGGCCAGCGAAGGCGGACATACCGATTTTGCGCCCGGAAGCGAGCAGGAAATCGCCTTGCTGCGGTATCTGTGGGAAAACTATCCCGGCCATGTCAGCTATGAAAGATTGCTGTCCGGCGAAGGGCTGGTCAATATCTACCAGTTCTTGAAGAAAACCGGTCATGCTCCGGTTCAATCCGGGTTCGAGGAGCGGATGACCGAATCCGATCCTGCGGCCGTGATCGGCGAAGCCGGCGTGGCCGGCACCGATCAACTGAGCGCCGCAGCCTTGTCGCTGTTCTGCCGGATTTACGGCGCCGAGGCGGGCAATCTGGCGCTCAAGTGCCTGCCCTATGCGGGCATTTATCTTGCCGGCGGAATTGCGCCCAAGATCCTGCCGCTGTTGACCCGCGGCGATTTCATGGAAGGCTATCTGGAAAAAGGCCGTTACCGTACCGCCTTGAAGCAGATTCCGGTCAAAGTCTGCATCAACCAGGAAATCGGCCTGTTAGGCGCATTGAGTTTCGCCGCTCGGGCGTCTGTAGGCTCCTGAGCATACTCTTCCCATTTTTAATATTGTTGCCCGGATCGGGGAACCGAATATAATGGCCGGTTTATTCGGAAAAAATCAGTAGGCATCGGTTTTGAATATCAAAGAATACATGCAGAGCCTTGGGATCAAGGCCAGGCAAGCCGGAATGGAAATCAGCCGCGCCGAGACGGGCCGGAAGAATCTGGCGTTATCGAAAATCGCCGAGGCGCTCGGCAGCCGCCGCGATCTGTTGACTGCGGAAAACGCCAAGGATCTCGACGCCGGCCGGGCGAACGGCCTGGACGCCGCGTCGCTGGATCGGCTGACGCTGTCGCCGAAGGCAATTCAGACGATGATCGACGGTTTACGGCAGGTGGCGGCATTGCCGGATCCGGTCGGTGAAATCACCGGCCTGAACTACCGCCCTAGCGGCATTCAGGTCGGGCAGATGCGCGTGCCGCTCGGGGTAATCGGAATCATTTACGAGTCGCGCCCGAACGTGACCGTCGATGCGGCCGCCTTGTGCCTGAAAGCGGGCAATGCCTGTATCCTGCGCGGCGGTTCGGAGTCGATTCATTCGAACCGCGCGATTGCTGGCTGCATCGCCGAAGGGTTGGAGGCGGCCGGCTTGCCGCGCGAAGCGGTTCAGGTCGTGGAAACGACGGACCGCGAAGCGGTCGGCGAGCTGATTACGATGGACTGTTATGTCGATGTGATCGTGCCGCGCGGCGGCAAAAGCCTGATCGAACGGATTTCAAACCAGGCGACGATCCCGGTGATCAAGCATCTGGACGGAATTTGCCATGTCTATATCGACGATTCGGCCGATATCGACAAGGCGGTCAGGATTTCGGTCAATGCGAAAACCCACCGTTACGGCGTCTGCAACGCGATGGAAACGCTGTTGGTTGCGGAAGCGATTGCAGGCCGGGTCTTGCCTGTGCTGGCCGAGCAGTACCGGGAAAAAGGCGTGGAATTGCGCGGCTGCCCGAAAACAGGTTCGCTGGTTCCGTTCGCTCGACGTGCGACCGAAGAGGACTGGGGCGCCGAATACCTGGCACCGATCCTGTCGATCAAGGTCGTGGCCGGCATCGACGAGGCGATTGCCCATATCAACCGCTACGGCTCCCAGCATACCGACGCGATCGTCACCGAAAATTACACCTTGGCGCGGCAGTTTTTGCGCGAAGTCGATTCGAGTTCGGTAATGGTGAACGCCTCGACCCGTTTTGCGGACGGTTTCGAGTACGGCCTGGGCGCCGAAATCGGGATCAGCACCGACAAGCTACATGCGCGAGGGCCGGTTGGTCTGGCGGGTTTGACGACTCTGAAATTCATCGTGCTTGGCGACGGCCATATCCGTCAATAAATGATCGGCATTTTCGGAGGCACCTTCGATCCGGTGCACTACGGCCATTTGCGCGCCGTTATCGAGGTCGGCGAAATCTTCGGCCTGG
This sequence comes from Methylomicrobium agile, assembly GCF_000733855.1. NCBI lineage: Bacteria > Pseudomonadati > Pseudomonadota > Gammaproteobacteria > Methylococcales > Methylococcaceae > Methylomicrobium > Methylomicrobium agile. The sequence continues at coordinate 27,867 of NZ_JPOJ01000001.1, read as the reverse complement.
AACAAGTGCGATTGATTCCGAACAAGACGCCGCCGCACCGGCTCGAACCTTCCGCTTCCGCGTCGATGCGGCTTGAAATGCTGCAACTTGCAGCCTGTACATTGTCCAATGTGGTGATCGATACCCGCGAACTGGACAGGGAAGGGCCGTCCTACATGGTCGATACGCTAAGCTCGCTGCGGGGCGATTTTCCGGAGCGGCCGCTCCTGCTGTTTGTCGGGAGCGATGCCTTCAACGGGCTGACGACCTGGCACCGTTGGCGCGAATTGTTCGACCATGCGCATATCGTCGTAATGACCCGGCCCGGTAGCTCGGCGCGACCGGAGAACGATTTTTGGGACGTCCTGCAGGTCTTCGAAGCCGGGGACTTGGCCCGGTACAAAGCCGGCAAGCTGTTTTTTCAGCCGATCACCCAACTGGACATCTCGGCCAGCGCGATACGGAAAATGATCGCCGAAAAACGCGACCCCCGTTTTTTATTGCCCGATGCCGTATTAGACTATATTCATAGTCATCATCTTTATCAAAACGCCTGATCCCCGGATCGGCGAATTTAGGAAAACGAATGCAAGCAGAAGAAATATTGAATGTCGTCCGGACCGTGCTGGACGATAAGAAAGGCAAATACATCACTACGCTCGACGTCCGCGGCAAGACCAGCTTTACCGATTACATGGTGCTGGTAACCGGGACTTCCGACCGTCATTTGAAGGCGTTGTGCGATTATGTGGTCGAAAAACTCGCGGAGTCCGGCGTCAAGCCGCTCGGTATCGAGGGCGATTTGGGTTCGGACTGGGTTCTGCTCGATCTGGGCGATGTGATCGTGCATGCGATGACCGCGCAGTCGCGCGAGTTTTACCAGCTCGAAAAACTCTGGTCGGTGGATCAGCCCAAAGAAGCCGGGAAGGCGGTTTAAGGTTTCCGCTCCCTGACTGCATAGATGCAGGCAGGGAGGAAAGCGGCGCGTTATTTCATCATCTCTTTGTTGAAAATCGCATCGATCTTGCGGTTGGTGTCGGCCGGATATTGAACCGGGGGCACGGATTCGGGAGCCGGCGCGGTGGCCGGAACAGGCGGGGCGGCCTGTGGAACGGGCGGAAGCGCGGTGTCCTGCGTTCTTCTTGGCGGTTCGTGCAGCCGCATCACGTCGCCGTAATTGGTATCGACATCGAAATCCTCCCAGATATACAGCGGATAGATCATCGGTTTGGTGGCGAGCGGCAGAGTGATCAAATCCGCGATGCCGACGCCCATCCGTCCGGCGGTATGAATCATCCCTTTCGCCAGGCCACCGGTAAAACCGTAGATGATATTGCTTTGGTTGGTGGTGTTGATCACGTTCTTGGGCATTTCGAGCCAACCGGTCGCCAGGTTCGCGAAACTGCTCACCGCCTTCTCGCCGATGCGTTCGCCGTAACTCTGCGGCTTGGTCGGGATTTTGGGCGAAGGCGCATCGATATCCCACGCCTGAGCCATCGGATCCGCCTTCGTAGGAGGCGCGTAGCCGATTGCTAGGCAAACGACTGACAGGGATGCAAAAGAACGTAAAAAAGTCATCATATCTGGTCCTGCTGCTAGGTATTAATCGATATCCAGCAAGTATAGCAGAGCATTTTTTCTTTACTTCTTTAATGCGTTCGCCAGCGCATTCGCCATGGCGCCCCGTATCGGCGGCGCGGGCGGAGCGGATTTTCCCTGAGATTTGCGGGTGGCGGTTTCGCGTTTCGGCGTACGGCTGACTTCCGCATCCGACTTCATCGACAGAGCGATCCGTTGGCGTTCCACATCCACTTCGACCACCTTGACTTCGACGATGTCGCCGGCCTTTACGACTTCGCGCGGATCCTTGACGAAATTGTCCGCGAGATGAGAAATGTGCACCAAACCGTCCTGATGCACGCCGATATCGACAAAAGCGCCGAAATTGGCGACGTTGGTTACCACGCCGTTCAAGCGCATGCCGGGTTCGAGATCGGTGATCTTTTCGACCCCGGCCTTGAACTGCACGCTTTTGAATTCGGGACGCGGATCGCGTCCGGGTTTTTCGAGTTCGCGCACAATGTCGGTCACGGTCGGCACGCCGAACCGGTCGTCGGTGTAGCGAGCCGGGTCGAGACGTCTTAGAATTTGCGACTGGCCGATCAGATCGCGGATCGATTTGCCTGTGTCCTTAATGATCGCTTCGACGACCGGATAGGCTTCCGGGTGCACCGCGGAGGCATCGAGCGGGTTGTCGCCGTTCGTGATGCGCAGGAAGCCGGCCGCCTGCTCGTAGGCCTTCTCGCCGAGGCGGGGCACTTTTTTCAACTGCGCGCGGTTCGCGAACGGCCCGTGCTCGTCCCGGTAGGCGACGATGTTTTCGCTGACGCTTTGCGACAGGCCGGAAACCTGCTTCAGCAGCGGGGCGGAGGCGGTGTTCACGTCGACGCCGACCGCGTTCACGCAGTCCTCGACGACCGCATCCAGGCCGCGCGCCAGCTGTACCTGGTTCACGTCGTGCTGGTATTGGCCGACGCCGATCGATTTCGGCTCGATCTTGACCAGTTCGGCCAGCGGGTCCTGCAAGCGCCGCGCGATCGAAACCGCGCCGCGCAGGGAAACGTCGAGGCCGGGGAATTCTTTCGCGGCCAGCTCGGAGGCCGAGTAAACCGACGCCCCCGCTTCGGAGACGACGATCTTGCTGAATCTCAGTTCCGGGTGCTGTTTCTGCAGGTCGGCGACCAACTGGTCGGTTTCGCGCGAGCCGGTGCCGTTGCCGATGCTGACCAGTTGCACCTGATGTTTTGCGACCAATCGGGCGAGGGTCGCGATCGATTCATGCCAGGCATTCCGCGGCGGGTGAGGGTAGATCGTGTCGGTGGCGAGCAGTTTGCCGGTCGCGTCGACGACCGCGACCTTGACGCCGGTGCGGATGCCGGGGTCCAGGCCCATCGTGGCTTTATGGCCGGCCGGCGCGGCCAGCAGCAGATCGCGCAGGTTGCTCGAAAATACCCGGATCGCCTCCTGTTCGGCGGCTTCCCGGACCCGCATTTTCAAGTCCAGGTCGATGCGGGTGAACAGTTTGATTTTCCAGGCGAGACGTGCCGTTTCGGCCAGCCAGGCATCGGCCGGTTTGTCGGTGCCGGTTACGCCGAGCCGCCGGGCGGTAAACTGCGCGCAGAGATCGTGTTCCTGCTGTTCCTCCTGGGCCGGCTTCAGGGTCAGCGTCAGCAAATCCTCGTTGCGTCCGCGCAACAACGCCAACGCCCGATGCGAGGGGGTTTTGTTGATCGCCTCCTGATAATCGAAGTAATCGCGGAATTTGCTCGCCTCCCGCTCTTTGCCGGGCGTCACGGTCGCATGCAGGATGCCTTTTCCCCAGGTTCGCTCGCGCAGTTCGGCCAGCAGCTCGGCATCTTCCGACAGGCGTTCCATGAGGATCTGGCGGGCGCCTTCCAGCGCGGCGGCATGGTCCGCAACGCCTTTTTCGGGATCGATGAAGCCGGCGGCAAATTGTTCGGGGATCAGGCTGCGATCGGCCAAGAGGGCATCGGCTAGCGGTTCGAGCCCCGCTTCGCGCGCAATTTGGGCTTTCGTGCGGCGGCGGGGCTTGTAGGGCAGGTACAAGTCTTCGAGCAGGGTTTTGGTATCAGCTTCGTTGATGGCCAGTTCCAGTTCCGGCGTCAGTTTGTCCTGGCCGCGAATGCTGTCGAGAATCGTCGCGCGCCGGTCGTTCAGTTCGCGCAAATAGAATAAACGCTCTTCGAGGGTTCGAAGCTGCGTGTCGTCGAGGCCGCCGGTGGCTTCCTTGCGGTAGCGGGCGATGAACGGCACGGTCGCGCCCTCATCGAGCAGGGCCACGGCGGCATTGACTTGGCGGATATTGACGGCGAGTTCTTCGGCGATGCGTTGATTAACGTCCATTTCGAATGCTGTTTGGTTGAAAGCGGCAGATTTTATCAGTAAGCGCGGGCCAGCGGTTGAGGAAATTTTTCTGAAACCGCATTTGGGGCTTCGGGCTCTCGGATAGCGTAAGTGTTGTTCATTTGCAACAGCCAGGCGTTCCTAATTCGGCATTGAGATTTTAATTTGCTATAATTCCGTCGTAAACAGAGCGAGCAGCCAGCCGCGTTAGGAAGACCGAAACATTCCGAACCTATAGCTCCGCTGCTTGTCCAATTTGCAAAAATGCAGGAAGCCTTGGATGGTTGTCGAACATTACGACGCTTCAGATCAATAATAACCAGAGGTGACATCGTGCCTTGGGCGCGACCGGCGATGCAGAACAAAAGACGAATTTTACCCAAAATAGTGCTGTTAGGCCTATTGGCAGGTTTGCTGATAGTCGGTATTGCCGTCGTTAAATTTGTACGCGAAGAAGTCGAAACTTCGCGGTATCAGGCGCACTATCTCTCCAATATCGGCAAGCGGATCAGCTTCAAACTTGAAAAAGGCCCGAGCGCGTCGATACGGTATCCCGAATACGGACCTTACGATCAGCGCATGGGCTATACCTTATTGCCCGAAGCGGTCGAGCGGATGACCCAGGCCGGTTTTTCGGTATCCGCCCAGGCGGTTTCCTCGCCGATGCTGACTCAATTGATCGACGATGGCTTCTTTGCGATCTATCACGAAAAGACCCAGGCCGGCCTCAAGATCTACGATCAGACCCACCAGCTGATATTCGGTAATACTTACCCCAATCACGGCTATCCCAATTTCGAGTCGATACCGCCGCTGGTACTTTATACGTTGCTGTTCATCGAAAACCGCGAGTTGCTGAATGAAGCGAAGGTGACTTTGAATCCGGCCGTCGAATGGGACCGCCTGGGTTATGCCAGCCTGCAGATGGTCGCCAACAAGCTGGGCGTAAACAAGAATGTGCCCGGTGGCAGCACCTTGGCGACCCAGATCGAAAAATACCGGCATTCCCCCAATGGTTACACCAATTCCGTCATCGACAAATTCCGTCAGATGGGCTCGGCCTCGATCCGCGCCTATCTGTGGGGGGCCGATACCCGCGAGATGCGCCGCCAGATCGCGCTGGCCTACCTCAATTCGATGCCGCTGTCGGCCGCGCCGAAAGTCGGCGAAGTGCATGGACTGGGCGATGGTCTGGCGGCCTGGTTCGGCGCCGATTTCGACGAGGTGAACAACCTGCTGCGTGCGGCCATGCAAAATTCCGGGGAAAGCGTTACCGACCGGCAGGCGGTCGCTTTCCGCCAGGTGCTTTGCATTCTTCTGTCGCAAAGACGGCCTTCCTATTTTCTGGGGACGGGATTTAACGCCCTGCAGACGCTGGCGAACAGCTATCTTCGGCTGATGGCCGATGCCGGCATGATTTCCGCGGCGCTGCGCGACCGGGCCTTGAAGGCCGAGACGCTCAAGCCGCTGCCGGCGGATTCGCTGCCTACGCAATTCGTACCGGAAAAAAAGACGCAAGCCGTATTGCGTACCCGGCTGGCGCAAGCGTTGAATGTCAAAACGATTTACGACCTCGATCGGCTGGATTTAACCGCCAGAACCACGATCGATTACAATACCCAGCAAGCGGTGGCGACCGCCCTGCGCAAGCTCGGCAATCCCGAAGAAGCGCGCGCGGCCGGCGCTTTCGGCGAGCGGCGGCTGAATGGAAACGTCGATCTGTCACGCGTCGTCTACAGTTTGATGTTGTTCGAAAAAACGCCGAAAGGCAACTTTTTGCGGGTGCAGACCGATAACCTGGACCAGCCGCTCGACATCAACGAGGGAATTCGCCTGGATTTGGGCTCTACTTCCAAACTGCGCACGATGGTGCTTTACCTGCAGTTGGTCGCGGAGCTTTATCGGCAGTACCACGGCCAGCCGGTAGAAGAACTGAATAAAGTGGCGCTGCATCCCCGGGATTATCTGAGCGCCTGGGTCATTACCCAATTGAAGGGGCAGCCCGGAATCGACCTGCAGACGCTATTGGATCAGGCGCTGGATCGTAAATATTCGGCCAGTTCGGGAGAATATTTCTTTACCGGCGGCGGGCTTCATCACTTCAATAATTTCCAGAAGAGCGACGACTATCAGATCATGTCGGTGCGGAATGCGCTCCGTGATTCGGTCAATCTGGTGTTCATTCGCCTGATGCGCGACATCGTTTACCATTATCAATACAGGCCCGATGGCGTGGCTCGCTGGCTCGACGATCCGGAAAGCCCGAAGCGCCAGGAATATCTCGAACGGTTCGCCGACCGGGAAGCACAGGTTTACCTTGGCCGTTTTTTCGCCAAGATGCAGGGAAAAAGCGAAGCCGAACGTCTCGGCATGCTCGCCAAGCGGGTATGGCTGAAGTCCTCGCGGCTGACGATGCTGTATCGGGCGATTTATCCCGATCATGACGTGGAGCAGCTGAACAGATTCTTGCGCAACTATCTTCCGAAACAGATCCTGGACAAGGAAGACATCTACGCCCTTTACGATAAATATTCGGCGGATAAATTCGATCTGCAGGATCAGGGCTACATTACCAAGATTCATCCGCTCGAATTATGGCTGGCCGGTTATTTGGCCGAACACCCGCAGGCTACCCGCGAGGAAGTGATTGCGGCCAGCGCCAAGCAGCGCCTGGAAGTCTACCGCTGGCTGTTGAAGAGCAAAAGGAAGAAAGCCGGGCAGCAGCACCGCATCATGAGCATGCTCGAAGCGGAGGCCTTCCAGAAAATTCATGCCGCCTGGAAGCAGGTCGGTTATCCGTTCGGCAGGCTGACCCCGTCCTATGCGACCTCGATCGGCGCCTCGGGCGATCGGCCGGCGGCGCTGGCCGAGCTGGTCGGCGTCATCTTGAACGACGGGGTCAGAATGCCCACTGTCCGCTTCGAAAATCTGCACTTCGCGGAAGGAACGCCTTACGAGACGGTTTTGGATAAATCGCCGAACGGAGGAAAGCGCGTATTCCCGGCCGAGGTGGCCCGGGCGGCCAGAAGCGCAATGATCGGGGTCGTCGAAGGCGGCACGGCCGCTCGCCTGAAAGGGGTCTATACGGACAATCAGGGCCGGGTGATCCCGATAGGCGGAAAAACCGGAACAGGCGACCACCGTAAGGAAATGTTCAATGCCCGCGGCCAAATGATCGGCTCGCAATTCATCAGCCGTGCGGCTGTGTTTACCTTTTTCATGGGCGACCGGTTTTTCGGCGTGATAACCGCCTATGTCGCAGGCAAAGACGCCGGAAACTATCAGTTCACCAGCTCGCTGCCGGTGCAGATCGTCCGCTTTTTGAAGCCGACGTTGACGCCTTTGTTGAATCGGCCGGTGGACGGCGGCGGAAACGCTCTCCCCGAGCCGAAAATGGCGATGGTTGCGGGGCAATAAATTGTGCGGCGGGCCGGGCGGACTGCAAGTCAGGAAGTCTGTCCGCAATTCCCGACGGTGGCCCTATGAACCGTTCCCGCCTTATGTCCTTGTTGCTGATCTATTTGCTGATCCTGATGATGGCGTTTCTGTTGCAGCGCAAGATGATGTACTTCCCGTCCCGCTTTACCGAGGTGCAGCAGGACCAATTAATGAAGGAACTGAACCTGCGATCCTGGCCATCGGTGGGCGAAAGGCGGGCGATCACCTGCCGGATTCCGGTCGAAAATCCGAAGGGTACGGTGCTGGTTTTTCACGGCAATGCCGGCGCGGCGCTGCACCGGGCATATTATATCGAGGCCCTGCAGCGTTTGGGTTATCGGGTTCTGTCGCCGAATATCCGGGATACGGCGCACGGGAGGGCGCGCCTTCCGAAGCGGCATTGATCGAAGACGGCATTGCGACGGCGAAACAGATCCTGCAAGCGTACAAGGAGCCTTTGTTCCTGTGCGGCGAGTCGCTCGGCAGCGGGGTTGCGGCGGGGATAGCCGCATCGCGCCAAGTGCCGATTCGGGGATTGTTGCTGATTACGCCGTTCGATACGATGGCGAATGTTGCGCAGCGTCACTATTGGTTTTTGCTCGCGCGTTGGCTGGTCAGGGATAAATTCGACAATGTCGCGAGATTGCGCGATTTCAACGGCCCCATTGCAGTAGTCCTGGCCGGGCGTGACGAAGTGATTCCGAACCGGAACACGCTCGCCTTGTTCGAGGCGCTGCCCGCGAAGAAAAAACTCTGGCGTTTCGAAAATGCCGGCCACAACAGCCTGCCCTTCGAACCCTGGCGCCCTTGGTGGCAGGACGCGATGCAGTTTATCGCTCAGTGACCGGGCAATTGCCTTAAACTCGCCATGTCGATCACGAAACGGTAGCGCACGTCGCTTTTTAGCGTGCGCTCATATGCCTCGTTGATGTTCTGTATCGGAATCATCTCCACATCGGCCGTAACGCCATGCTCTCCGCAAAAATCCAGCATTTCCTGCGTTTCGCGAATCCCGCCGATCATGGAGCCGGCCAGGCGCCGGCGCCCCGTGACCAGCGGCCAGGCGGCCAATGGGGTAGGGTCGGGCAGGCCGACCAGCACCATGGTGCCGTCGAGGCCGAGCAGGTTCAAGTAAGCATTGTAGTCATGCGTTGCCGAGACCGTATCGAGAATGAAACTGAAACGGCCGGCGTTCCGGGTAAAGGCTTCCGCCTCGCTCGTTACGATGAAATCGTCCGCGCCGAGTTTGAGCGCATCGTCGCGTTTGCCCGGCGAATGGCTCAAAACGGTCACATGTGCGCCGAATGCCTTGCCGAGCTTGACTCCCATATGCCCGAGGCCGCCGAGTCCGACGATGGCGATCTTGTCGCCGGGACGAACACCGAAACGGCGCAGCGGCGAATAGGTGGTAATGCCCGCGCAGAGCAGCGGTGCGGCGCGTTCCGGCGGAATGCCTTCGGGGATGCCGACGACATACGCTTCGTCGATGGTGATTTGCGTCGAATAACCGCCGTAGGTCGGCGTTTGGCCGTCCTGTTCCCGCGAATTGTAAGTAAAGCTCGCGCCGCGCCGGCAATACTGCTCTTCGCCTGCTTCGCAGGCTTCGCATTGCCTGCACGAATCGACAAAACAGCCGATGCCGACCGTATCGCCGATCTTCCAGCGGCTGACCTCACTGCCGGTTTGCGCCACGACCCCGATAATCTCATGACCCGGCACCATCGGAAAAATCGCTCCTCCCCACTCGTCGCGCGCCTGGTGAATGTCGGAATGGCAGACGCCGCAGTACAGAATATCGATCAATACGTCATGCGCGCCGGGTTCTCGGCGATCGATCGTGAACGGAGCCAGGGGGGATGTAGGAGTGGCGGCGGCGTAGGCGGGTGTTTTGATCATGGCAATTTCCTATCAATGGTTTATGCGGATTCTAAAATTCGACAGGTGCAGGGATCGGATATATCCCAGGTTGGGGAAAGTGCGTTTTCTTTATCGCATAGAAGGTGCGCACAGGAACGCCAAAGGCTTCTCGGCAATTTTCGGGATTGGGTTGAGCAAAGTGTAGGGTACGCTGTGCGTACCTTTTGGAGTGCTTCCGGCAAATCGGACACCTGAAAAGGTACGCACAGCGTACCCTACACACGGAATTCAAAACCCGCCGTCAATCCGCGAAATCGTAGACCTTGTAATGGCTGACCAACGGTTTCAAGACTTCCTGAATCACCGTCTGGTGTTCCGGATGCTTCGAATAATTTTCCAGCGCTTCCTTGCTTTCGAACGTGGCGGAAACCGCGACGTCGAAACTGTCGTCGACCGATGGGCTCGGATGTTCGCGCTTGATGCCTGCGACAGGCCCGATGTCGTAACTCACTACGCCCGGCAGTTTCGACAGCCGCTTACTGCCCTCGATATATTTCCGCCGTGCTTCCGGATCGCCATGCTGTTTCAGCCAGATGATCACGAGATGATGCACCTTGCCGTCGATGTCGGTCGACGGCCGCTCGGCATGCGCGGCATTGCCGAGGCCGAGGGCGGCTAAAAGAATGACCAGGCGTTTGAAATGGACTGTTTTCATGAACTAACCTCCTGTAATTAATAAAGAGTGTGAAGGGTTGCAAGTGTACCAGAAATTATACGGTTCTATTGGAATCAGTCGGGGTGAGATTGCCAATAAAACCGGCTATGATAATAACCCGTAAAAGTGATCTTGAGGATATTCGACGGGATGCAAAAATTGCCAGAAATACTGTACCGCGCCGCCCAAGTCAGAGAACTTGACCGGATCGCAATCGAAGAATTCAACATTCCCGGCTGCGCGCTGATGCGCAGGGCAGGCGGAGCCGTATTCGAATGCCTGACCGGAAAATGGCCAACAGTGCGGTCGCTGGCGGTATTTTGCGGCAGCGGCAATAATGCGGGAGACGGTTATGTGGCCGCGCGTCTGGCAAGAGAAGCCGGATTGGACGCACTGGCGGTTTGTGTCGGTGATCCCGAAAAGCTGAAAGGCGATGCGCTGACGGCTTATCGGGATTATGTTCAGGCGGGAGGTTCGGTAAAGACATTTGAAACGGAGCATGCGATCGAGGCCGATCTCGTGGTCGATGCGTTGCTCGGCACGGGCCTGGACCGGTCGGTAACCGGGCTTTACGCGGAGGCGATTGCGGCAATCAACCGGTCCGGTTTGCCTGTCGTGGCGGTCGATATTCCTTCCGGCCTGAATGCGGATACCGGCAATCCGCTGGGCTGCGCCGTGAAGGCAGACTGCACGGCGACTTTTATTGGACTGAAACAGGGCCTCTTTACCGGCCAGGCGGCCGAATACGCGGGTGAGATTGTTTATGACGGGCTGGCGGTGCCGGACGCTGTTTTTGATCGAGTAAACCCCGACGTTTTCCTCGTCGGCCAAAAACCGCTGATGCCGCGCCACCGCTGCGCGCACAAAGGCAATATGGGGCATGTGCTGGTTGTCGGCGGCGACCTGGGTTTTTCGGGCGCGGCGCGGATGGCCGGCGAGGCGGCGTTGCGGGTCGGCGCCGGCCTGGTCAGCATCGCGACGCGGAGCGAGCATGCCGGCTTGATGAATTTGAACCGGCCGGAGCTGATGTGCCGCGGCGTCGAAAGCGAGGCGGATTTGCTCCCATTGCTGGATAAGGCCAATGTCGTGGCGCTGGGGCCGGGGCTAGGGCAGAAAGAGTGGGGCAGAACCCTGTTCGGCGCCGTGCTGCGGTCCGAAAAACCGATGGTAGTCGATGCGGACGGCTTGAATCTGTTGGCTTCCGCTCCGATGGGCAAATCCTGTTGGATATTGACCCCGCATCCCGGCGAAGCCGGGCGCTTGCTGCATAGTTCCGCGCAATCCGTCGAGCGGGACAGGTTCTCTGCGGTGTCGGCGATCCGGGCGGCTTATGGCGGCATCGCGGTATTGAAAGGCGCGGGCACCCTGATTGCGAGCGACTCGCGGATCGCGGTGTCGACGACCGGCAATCCGGGTATGGCCTCGGGCGGAATGGGGGATGTACTGTCCGGCGTGATCGCGGGATTGATCGCGCAGGGCCTTGATGTGCAGGAAGCGGCGGAGCAAGGCGTGTTCCTGCACGGACGCGCCGCCGATCTGGCGGCCGCGAGAGACGGCGAACGCGGCTTATTGGCGACCGATTTATTGCCTTTTTTGAAACAGTTGGTGAATTGATGCAGCGTTATTTGCAATCGGCGGAAGCCACCGAACAGTTCGGCGCGGCGTTATGGCGCCTGTTGCCGCCGAAATGCCTGGTGTTTCTGCACGGCGACCTGGGGGCGGGAAAGACGACGCTGGTGCGCGGCTTTCTGCAGGCGGCGGGTCATGCCGGCGCGGTAAAGAGCCCGACTTACACGCTGGTCGAAGAGTACCGGATCGGCGATCGGAAAATCTATCATTTCGATTTATACCGCCTGGCCGATCCGGAGGAACTGGAATGGATCGGGATTCGCGATTACCTGGACGAGGAATCCGTCTGCATCGTCGAGTGGCCCGAGATGGGAGAGGGTATGCTGCCTGCGGCAGATGTATCGATCCGTTTGAGTGTGCAGGATGCGGACAGGTTAATCGATATGGAAGTTTTTTCGGACGAGTTAAAGCTTCTTTGTACCCGTCTATAATGCCGGACCGCCCTATCAAATCAACAATGCGATTGGCAGAGAGGCTTTTTAGTCCGCAACGGCGATCAAATCCGTAAAAGTTCGGATGCTTCTACTGGGTTTTGCTATTATTAAGCCGATATCGTCTTTATTTAGGCAATGGGATCAACGTGTTTCGAGCAGAAAGAATTTACAGCCAGAGTAATCCTAAAACGGGAACGACGGAATGGTTTTTTTCCGCGCGGGAAGGCAATTTCGGACCTTTTGACAGTAAAGAAAGAGCGACCAAAGAGCTTCGAGCCTTTGTTGGTCTTTGTATCAAAAACGGCGACGACGGCGGACGCGGCAAAAAGTCTACGAAATTAAGTCTTGAGCCGGTGCGCGACTTTGTTTTCAAGCGACGGGAGTAAAAAAGAATTTATCGTGGCGGTTCGTTTTGTCAATACGTTTTTTCGTTTCGGCGATTGCCTAATTGCCACAGGAATAATTCAGCGGGTAACAGTCTTCGACGCCATCTTATCCGATAGTCAATAAGTTCTTCATCAGCAGTTCTTCAAAATCTTTCGAGGAAAGCGGTTTTGAGTAGAGGTAGTCCTGTACAAAATCGCATTCCGCCGCAACGAGCAGGTCGCGTTGCTCTTTGGTTTCCACTCCCTCTGCTATGACTTTTAACCCCAGTTTATGGGCCATTACAATGATGGCTTCCGAAATGGCCATTTCCGACGAGCCGTTTCGAAGATTTCTGATAACGGAGATCTACGATGGGTTGATAGAACAGCAAAACTGCTTTTTGTCCAGCGCACGCCGCAGGTCGGATGGCAGCTTAAGCCTTGCCTGCGCCTTTTCCTGCATTTCGTTGGTAAAGTAACTGAAGCGATTGCGTCCCCCATTCTTGGGGACATACATGGCTTGATCGGCGTTTTTGAGCACTTCGTCCGAAGTTTTCGCATCGTTGGGGTACAACGTTATGCCGATGCTTCCCTAATCTCATCAACAACTACAATCTTCGTATTATACCTGATAAGGAGTCGCCTTGTGACGACACTATGTAGGAAGCATCGATAATGATGCGTTCGAACAGTTCTTCAAAACCGCCTGAATATAGGGCTGGTTCAGCCTGTAAAGCTCCTCGCCGAGGACTTCGCGAATATGCTTGCCCCGCAATTGTTCCGGAGGAATCCCAAACCCTTCCTGGTAGGCCTGATTGCCGAATGTATTGGTCAGATCGCGGTTTCAGTACCCAATGATGGCCGGCATGTGATTAAGCACCGATTGAAGAATCATTTGTCCCTCTAAAAGTGGCGATGTGCATCCCGATCGGGGCATTTTCCGGGACTTACTGAATAACGATCGAGCTTTGCTTCCGCTAAATTTCGCAAGTATTAATTTCCAGACGATAACCGATACCACTATGTCGTTCAGAGTAAAAATACTTAAACCTATCCAGTCCAGCGAATCATTGACAAATTGTTGTTCATCAAGCTAACGCCATAAAATGACGAACAGGCCGGACAGCAGGGCGGCTAAAAGCCCTCTCCGCAATCCGCTGATTAAAACTGCGGGAAAAAAAGTAACATAAGTAAGGCGTGTAACCCCAGGTCACTTGACAGTTTCGTACGCAAAAATGCAGAGAATGCCACTAACAGGAATGAAATGACGAGCGACGAAACCCCAGGAAACTTAATTTGATTCTTTAACACTAACCGCACGCTTACAGGGGTTTCTTTAAATACCAAGGGGAAAAACATTCATTTATCGGACAACTTATCGATATGAAACACGTTGAAAACCGTCAAATTAAAATTCATGCGGTTAAGGAAGCTCCAACAAAAAATAAACCGGGATTCTCTCATTCAATAACGGCAAAAAATAATTATCGAATGAACAGGATGCTGTGTTTTCCGGAAGCGTCGCTCCGGTTCTGTGTTGGAAGGGCTTTATCCTCGAACTGAATTGCCAACCGGGGCCGTCAATCACAGGGAGCTAAACCGCTGCTATAATATAATTCTAAGTATACGCATTTTTCTTACAATGCGTAGGGTTTTGATGTGCGATAATTGGCTTGTTACAGACGATTTTTGCGGTTCCAAAGAATTGGAGAACAATCAAGCGGCTATTCTTTATGTTGGTCTTTTATAACCCATAAAACAATTGTTCACCCCGAATCTGTAAAAGATTTACGGTGAGCCTGGCAGTCAAGACGCTGATGCGGTTCTGATTGCCGAAAAAATTTCAGCAGCTGTGTTATCTGGCGTTACCAATAAGGGTTTAAAAAACTTTTCGTCAGCTCTAGTTCAAGCAGGCTTGAATCAGCGGAGTTATTGAAAAATGAAATGTTAATACGGATTTCGAATCGGGTACGGTAGGCATTTTATCAACGGCAGAAAGAGGACTAAATGAAGTTCTTCACAAGATCGGCAGACAAAAATAGTGACGTCGGAACGGATAAATGGAAAAACAAATATCTGGATCTGCTGGATGCGCATGAACGACTGGAAAAAGCTTATAAAGAAGAACATGAAACACTAATCAAAATTATCATTCGCCTTTCCATTGTGAGTTCCGAAGTTGACGCCCAACTCGAACCCTACCTGCAGCGTATCCGCGATCATTTAAAGAACGGCATAGACAATCGTCAACTTAAGGAGGATCTTGAAAGCCTTACAAAAATTATCTATCAGCTTAAAGATTTGTCCTCGAAAGGATCGATAAAGGCTGCTGATACGAACCTTTTGTTCGAGTTTTTATTGCAGCGTTATACCTCGAGCAGGCAGCAAAAAGAATTAACTCAACTGAAAGAAAGCGGTCAGCCTTTAGCGGAGCCTCGGCGATTATTTGCGGCTATTGCCAGGATTATCGAGAGCGATCCAGTGGATGCAGGAATTTCCCGGCAACACGGTGAAAATGAGTCTTCAGTTCGGCATTCTATCGATACTTCTTTTGTCAGTGCGCAATTACTGAAACTCCTGGAAAAAATAAAGGTTCCGGAAGCATTCGAACAAAAGGTGCAAAACGTAAAACAACAATTAAACGCTGGGGCAACATCTCATTCGCTCGAATCGATACTGGATAGCATTATTTCGCTTTTGATCGAAATCAATACCGACAATCAACCGAAGAAAGAGGAGATCGATAAATTCCTGGCGCAAATAACCGAACAACTTGCGGCGCTGAGTTCGGCTATTACCGATTCTAATAAGACATTCAAGAATGTGGGTTTAAATAGAAGCAAATTCGACCAGTCGGTTTCCGAGCAAATGAGCGATCTGCAATACCGATCACTGCAGGCGACTCAGCTGGAGTCTTTACAAAAAGCCATTTCTTCCCATATCGATAAAATTACCCGGGAAATTCAGGAAAATAAAAAAAAGGAAGCGATCGAACTCGAAAAGTTTCAACTTCACATGGAAAGGCTGAATCAAAAAATCCAAGCGATGGAAATGGAAACCGGTGAACTCAAATCCAAGCTAGTCGTTGCTAATTCACGAGCGTTTAGCGATGCTTTAACAGGGCTGCCGAATCGTTTAGCTTATGACAATCGTTTAAAGTACGAAATAGCCCATTGGCAACGTTATCACACGCCGCTGTGTCTGCTGATATGGGATATCGATTTTTTCAAAAAAATCAATGACAATTTCGGGCATCAATTAGGGGATGCCGTGTTGAAGCATGTGGGCCGGCTGTTTTCGGAAAATATCCGTAAAACGGATTTTGTGGCCCGGCTTGGAGGAGAAGAATTTGTCGTGTTGATGCCGAATACCAGGCAACTCTCGGCTTTTCAAAAGGCAGAAAATTTACGCGATATTATCGAAAAACATCAGCTGAATCTAAACGGTACGGTCCATTGCATTACCGTTTCTTGCGGAATTGCCCAGTTGATGAAAGGCGATACTTATGAACTGATTTTTGAGCGGGCTGATCGGGCCTTGTATCAAGCGAAAAAACGCGGGCGAAACCGTTGCTGTATGGGCTAGAGCATTTTCATATCGCGTGTAGGGAAGTCCTCACCTTCTGAAAGGTGCCATGCCGTTAAGTCCAGGCAGGGATTGCCGAGATCCAGATGACAGGGAGGTATGAAAGCCAACCCTCCTGGGTTTCTGGATTCGGCAACCGCTCCATGCGTTGCTACCGATGCCAGCGCTTCTTCAGGGTCCAGTTGTTTTAGAAGGACAACTCGCATTTCCTTCCTTGGCTATCGGGGGGAAATCCTTAAATTCTATATATTTGTTGTTAAGTGCTTATCGGTTAAAGTTTTATTTGGGGGCTTGGCTTGGGCTTGGCGGCGGCGTTTGCGGCCGGGGCGGAAAGCGGTTGGGTGACGGTGGCGAAATACAACGGCGCCATCCAGTGCGAGAGCGCAGGCATCGGCCTCAGGGCCATGAAAATGGAACTGGCGCAGGCGAAAACCCCGGTCGGACAGACGCTGCGGTACTGACGGACAGTTTTACACGGCGGTCTGCGGCGCCGAAACCGGCCGCCCGAATTCGTACGACATCCTGGCCAAAAACCTGAGCGATACGGCCGGCCGGGGCTTCCAGTCTCTCGACGGGTGGCCGGATGCGCAGGAAGCACCGTACGAGCGCGAGGTGCCGTTCGAAGGCAAGGCGGCCGAAATCCATATTGGCGGCATCGGGCCCGCCATGGACGAAGGGGGCTTTCCGCAGGGTGAGAAAAACGATCGGTAAGGCGGTTGCTGACGATGTGATTTTCCTGTTCGTCGTCTTCGGCTACGCCATCGAGGGCGGGTTTTCGGTTTGTGTGGAAGAAAGCGATTTCGCTCCACCCAACGCCTTCCGGGATTTCATCAGGAAACTGCGCACGATCCAGGCCGATCCGAATACCACGGCTTATTCGGTCACGGCGGTCGAAAATTGCACGGCGGATTTGCCCGAGTAATTGCTTTGCCGACTAGAGCATTTTTGCTTTGGGTATATGGCCTTCGTAAGGAAAGCACGTCATTCAGGGATTACCGGACGACTGCCCCGTAGGGTACGCCGTGCGTACCCTCCATGTCGAAAGGTACGCACAGCGTACCCTACGGGGCTGGACTTAACGGCTGGGCACCTTTCAGAAGGTGAGGACCGCTCTGCACGCGATATGAAAATGCGCTAGCCGGCGGCGGCTTGCTTGCCGCCGGCTCTCTTTCCATCCTGGGTGGATGGCTTATTGACGAATCCGCTTGGCGCATCTTCCAGAATTGCGAATATCCCGGATTTCCGTTGCAGAGTCGTCCGCTTTCCTTGCGCTCCTTTGACAGCAGGCGTTTGCCGTGTCATTAATTATCGTTATTTACGGATACGCGCATCGAGAACGGCGATATGGGCTCTGCTTGCGGCGGCCGGCGTGCTGTTTTTGCGGGTATTCAACATGTTTGGAATATAAGGGTGATGAAAATCAGAGTCTTGCTGGTCGATGACCATGCGGTGGTGCGCGCCGGTTTTCGGCTGCTCTTGGCGTCGGTCGAGGCGATCGAAGTCGTGGCCGAAGCGTCGCGTTGCGAGGAAGCCTGCAAACTGTACGACGACTTTCGGCCGGATGTCGTGGTGATGGATTTATCGATGCCGGGGATCGGGGGGCTGGAAGGCATCCGCCGGATTACCGCGCGCGATCCCGAAGCGAAGATTCTGGTGTTCAGCATCCATGACGAGAAAGTCTATGTCGAGCGGGCGCTCGCGGCGGGCGCGAAAGGCTATATTACGAAGAGCAGCGCGCCGGAAATGCTGATTACGGCCGTGCAGGCCATTGCCGGCGGCGAAGATTATATCGAAGCCGGATTGAAAGCCTCGGATGCGTTCCGGGCCGGACAGCCGGATTATCAGGCATTGCTGGCGGCGCTTTCACCGAAGGAGTTCGACGTGTTCCGCCTGCTCGCCAAGGGACTGACCACGCACGAAGCGGCCGACGAGCTGTGCCTGGGCGTCAAGACCGTGGCGAATTACAGCACGCAGATCAAAGCCAAGCTGAAAGTCAATACGGTTGCCGAACTGGCGCGGCTGGCGATCGATTTGAAAATCCTCTGAATCAAGGGTTCGGGAAATTTTCCTTTTTGTGGCTGACGGATGGTAGCGGAAAAATGATTTGGCTAAGATGGCCGGCATTTTATCCAGGGAAGAAACATGAACCGACTCGTCTCTATCTCCTTATGTTATCTGGCCGTGTTGTCGTCTGTACTGGCCGAGGAGGAACAGTCACAAGATCTCGACGTGGTCGAAGTGATCGATGTGGCGCCGCTGTCCGGCAGCGGCATCGACGCCAAGAAAGTAGCGGCGAACATCCAGACCGCAAATGCCGAACAGATGGAAAAGGCCCAAAGCATTTCCCTGGCCGAGTACATGAACCGTCACCTCGGCAGCGTGCATGTGAACGAGGCGCAAAATAATCCCCTGCAGCCCGATATTTATTACCGCGGCTTCGTCGCTTCGCCATTGCTGGGGTTGCCGCAGGGCCTGTCGACCTACGTGAACGGGGTCCGCTTCAACGAACCGTTCGGCGATACGGTCAACTGGGACCTGATTCCGCGCGGCGCGATCGACACAATGGACCTGTATCCGGGCTCCAATCCGCTGTATGGATTGAACAGCCTGGGCGGGGCGATTTCGCTGAAAACCAAGACCGGTTTTACCGCGCCGAAACACCAGTTCGAGGCGTACGGCGGTTCCTGGGACCGGCATTCGGAAGAGTTGACCAGCGGCTGGAACAACGGCACCTTCGGCTATTTCATCGACCTGCACCATTTCGACGAACAGGGCTGGCGCAATTTTTCGCCGACCGAGGCCAATCAGGTTTTCGGTACGCTGAGCTGGCGTAATGACCGGGCCAATCTCGATTTGACCCTGGGCGCGAACGACAACGACATGCGCGGCAACGGCGCGGTGCCGGTTCAACTGCAGCAGATCGACCGGAACGCGGTGTTCACCCATCCCGACCAGACCATTACCCGGATGTTTTTCTCCGAACTGGCCGGCAGCTATGCTTTGACCGACAAGATCGAGCTGAGCGCCAACGCCTATTACCGGCAGAACCGGATCCGAACCTTCAACGGCGATGACAGCGACTTTGACGAATGCGCGTTCGATGATGCGTTTTTGTGCAACGGGGACGGCCAAATCGCCCAAGATGTTTTGGGCAATCAAATTGCGGCCAGCGATAGTGTAGAGGGTGCGACTCAGAATACCAGCGAGACCTACAACCGTAGTCGCGGCGGCACTCTGCAGGCGATGTTCGACCACGATTGGTTCGGGCATAAAAACAATCTGCTCGTAGGCGGCAGCTACGATTACGCGGACGTGCACTTCGGTTCGGATACCGAGCTGGCGCAACTGACGCCCGATCGGGGCACGATCGGCAGCGGCATATTGGTGGAAGAAGCCAGGGTGCGCCTGAATACGGTCACCGAAACCTACGGCTTTTATCTGAGCGACAGTTTTTCGATCACCGACAAACTGACCGCGACGCTGGCGGGCCGCTATAACCATGTCAGCATCACGATGAAGAATCAATACATCGGCGCGGATGGCGAGGACAAGCTGAGCGGCAAGCATAGCTACGAGCGTTTCAATCCGTCCGCCGGCCTGACTTATCAGATTTTCGATCATCTGGGCGTGTACGGCAGCTACGGTGAATCGTCCCGGGTGCCGACGCCAATGGAGCTCAGCTGCGCCGATCCGAACGATCCGTGCCGCTTGCCGAATGCGTTCGTGTCCGATCCGCCGCTCGACCAAGTGGTCGCGAAGACGTGGGAAGGCGGTTTCCGCGGCGATTTCAACAAGCTGATCGGCAAGGGAGATACCCAATGGAACCTCGGCTATTTCAATACGACGAATCATGACGACATCATTTTCCATCGCAGCGGCGGCAGCATCAGCCAGGGGTTTTTCAGCAATGTGGGGCAGACCCGCCGCTACGGCGTCGAAGCGGGCGTGAATTCGTTTATTCCGGCTTTGTTTAGCTCGATCGATGACTGGAGTTTTGCGGCGAACTATACCTACCTGAATGCGCGTTACCTGGACAGCTTCATCATTCAGAATCCGCTGAACAACGACGTGGCGGCGCAGGTCCGGCGCGGCGACAAGATACCGGGCATACCGGAGCATATTTTCAAAGCATCGGTCGGCGTCGAGCTCTGGCGGCGCCTGTCGCTAGCCATCGACGGCCTGTACAGCAGCGACCAGTTTTTCCGTGGCGACGAGGCCAATCTGACAGGCCAACTGCAGGGCTACTGGCTATTCAACGCACGGGCCGAATACAAGTTCAACAAGCACTTCGCGTTGTTCGGCAAGCTCGACAACATTTTCGACAACCACTACAACTCGTTCGGGACTTTCGGGCAGGCGGACGAAGTGCTGGGCGATGCGTTCAACAATCCCCGCTTCGTATCGCCGGGCGCGCCCAGGGCAGGGTGGGTCGGTGTGCGGATCACTTTTTAAAGTGACAAAAATAACGCAGCATTCTTTGGGGAATGCTGCGTAAAGTCATTCATCCTAGCGCAAGCTTACCGGAAAGACCGGAGAACCTGCCGGATAGACCGTTTCGGATCGGCTACCTTTGTATACTTGGCGGAATGCGTGGTAAATTACGCCGATTTGAAATGTCTCCTTTTATCCTTCCTGCTTGGCCTTTTGCATACGGCGGCCCTTCGGGCTGGGGCACCATCCGTGCTTTTCCCGAAGACTTCATCGTCCAAGAAGTGCTGGCGTTCGAGCCGTCCGGAACGGGCGAGCATGCTTTCCTGCAGATTCGCAAGATCGGCGAGAATACCGACTATGTGGCACGGCAACTGGCCCGTTTTGCGGATGTCAGGCAGCGCGACATCGGCTTTGCGGGGCTCAAGGACCGCCACGCGGTCACCACCCAATGGTTCAGCGTCTGGCTGCCGGGCAAAGCCGATCCGGACTGGGCCGCGTTCGCCTCGGCTTCGATTGAAGTGCTGCAGGCGACCCGCCATGCACGCAAATTGCAGCGCGGCGCTTTATCCTGCAACCGTTTCGGTTTGACCGTCAGGGAGTGGCGGGGCGATCGGGATAAAGCCGAAGCGCAGCTGGATGCGCTCCAGGTTTCGGGTATCCCCAACTATTTCGGCGAGCAGCGTTTCGGACATCGGGGGCGCAATGTCGAACAGGCGCTGGCCCTGTTCCAGGGGAAGAAGGCCGGCCGCGAGCAGCGCAGCCTTTATTTGTCGGCGGCGCGTTCGTTCCTGTTCAATCAGGTGCTGGCGGGCCGCGTCGAGCAACGGACCTGGAATCGCCCGCTGCCGGGCGAAATCTGCATGCTGGACAAGTCGCACAGCCGTTTCAAAGCCGATACCCTGGATCAGGCGATAGCGGGACGCGTCGAGGCGGGAGAAATTCATCCGACCGGCGTCCTTTGGGGGCGAGGCGACAGCGGGGTCACGGAGGCGGTAGCGGCGCTCGAAGCCGAAGTGATCGGGCGCTTTCCCGAACTGGCGGAGGGGCTCCAGGACAGCGGCGTCGAAATCGAACGGCGGGCGCTGCGGGTCAACGTGCCGGATTTGGCATGGGAGTTCTTGGATGACCGGCTGCAGTTACGCTTTTCGCTGCCCGCCGGCAGTTATGCGACGGCGCTGCTGCGCGAGGTGATCGATTGGAATGATTGAGCCGTTGCATCGGTAAGCCGTTCTTCCTTTTATATTTTCTCACCTCTGTTTACATGGTTTTACGACGGGAGCGTAGCGGTGGGAAATTCCGTAGGGTACGCTGTGCGTACCATTTCACCCCCGATGGTACGCACAGCGTACCCTACAATGGAATATAGAATGTTTGGTGCGCTTCACTGCGTTCAGCACACCCTACGGGATCTCTCTTAAAATAGCAGCTCGTCTCTTTTGGCGAATTTTTCGGACAACCTGAGCAGGACCAGCACTGCGCCCGCTCCGCCATCCCGTGGTTTCGCCGAACAGAAGGCCAGCACATCCCGGTGCTGGCGCAGCCAGAGATTCAGGCTGTTTTTCAGAACCGGCAGATTGTCGGGCGAACGGTAGCCCTTGCCGTGAATGATCAGTACGCAACGGCAGCCATCGATCACCGCGCGTTGCAGGAATATCAAGAGCTGACGCTTCGCTTCCTCGCTGGTCAGGCCGTGCAGGTCGATTTCGGCGTCCAGCCCGAACTGGCCCTTGCGCATTTTGGCGGGCACGCTTTTCTGTACTCCCGGCGCAAGATAGCTGAGCCGGTCTTCGATGCTGACCGGATCCAGGTCGTAATCCTGTTGTTCGGCAAGGCGGCTTTCGGCTTCGGCGGGTCGATGTTTCGGGTACGGCTTCGGTTTTTCGCCGCTATCCAGCCGTACTTTGTCGTCCTTGATCGCACGCACCTGGCCGATGGCGAGATGGAACAGTCCGCTGTCTTCGGAATCGGGGATTTTTTTTGTCACGAAAGCTGATTTTATGGGGCATTGTTGCTAATATCTCGAGATTTTATAGTGGATTCCGCTTTTGGGCTAACCATAAATGCATATTTTGTTGAGTAACGACGACGGTTATCTGGCCGAAGGACTCGTCGCGCTGGCCGGCGCCTTGCGTCCCTATGCCGATATCTCGGTCGTGGCGCCCGATCGCAATCGCAGCGCGGCCAGCAATTCGCTGACCCTGGAAATGCCGCTCCGCGCGCACGTGGCCGACAACGGCTTCATCAAGGTCGACGGCACGCCGACCGATTGCGTGCACTTGGCCATCACGGGGCTCCTGGAGCCGGAACCGGACATGGTGTTCGCGGGAATCAACCACGGCGCGAATCTGGGCGACGATGTCCTGTATTCGGGCACGGTCGCCGCAGCCACCGAAGGGCGCTTTCTGGGCTTGCCGGCGGTGGCGATTTCGCTGGCCTGCAACGAAGAGCCGCAGCATTTCGAAACGGCGGCCGAGGTGGCGGTGGTGCTGTTGAAGCGCCTCGTCGACAGGCCGTTGCCGCGCGATACTCTGCTGAACGTGAACGTGCCGGACGTCGCGCCCGAAGATATTCAGGGCTACCGGGCGACCCGGCTGGGCCAGCGCCACAAGTCGGAACCGGTCATTAAACAGCGGGATCCGCGCGGACGGTCGATTTATTGGATAGGCCCGCCCGGCGCGGAGCAGGACGCGGGGCCGGGGACCGATTTTCACGCCGTCAGCATGGGATTTGTCTCGATCACGCCGCTGCAATTGGATTTGACTTGGTACGATAGAATCAATATGGTCAGAAACTGGCTTTCCGGGGAGGTTTGCGCATGAATTCCACCTTGCTAGGCATCGGCATGACTTCGCGGCGGACCCGTGAACGGATGGCCAAGCGCCTGCTCGAACAGGGCATCCGCAACAATAAAGTGCTGGATGTGATGAGCCGGACGCCGCGGCATATTTTTGTGGACGAAGCGTTGTCGAGCCGAGCTTATGAGGATACGGCGCTGCCGATCGGTTTCAACCAGACCATTTCGCAGCCTTATACCGTCGCCAAGATGACCGAATTGCTGCTCGAATTCGGGCGTCCCGGCAAGGTGCTGGAAATCGGGACCGGCTGCGGCTACCAGACCGCGATTCTGGCGCAGCTGGTCGATCATGTGTACACGGTCGAACGGATTCTGCCGCTGCATAAGAAGGCCAAGGACCACTTATGGAGCCTGAGGCTGAAAAATATCAGCTATCTGCACAGCGACGGCGGCTGGGGCTGGCCGGAGCACGCGCCGTATGACGGGATTCTGGTGGCGGCGGCGCCTTCCGAAATTCCCGAAATGCTGCTCGAACAAATGGCGGTCGGCGGCGTGATGATCATCCCGATCGGGCGCGGCGACAGACAGGAACTGCAGCGGGTGTTCAGGACCGAGAACGGCTATGAGATTGAAGAACTGGAACCGGTGACCTTCGTGCCGTTTCTGGCCGGCCGGGAGTGAAACCGGTTTTGCGCTTCGTCGTGGCGCCGCTTTATTTGTTACCCATGTTTTGGCGCAAACAGGATGACTGCCATGCCGCATAAGGCTATCAATGAACCAGTCAGGTCCCACACCGAAGGTTTGATTCCATCGACCACCCATAACCACATGACCGCGACAAAAATATAGATGCCGCCGTAGGCGGCATATACCCGGCCGGCCGCAGTCGGGTGCAACGACAGCAGCCAGGCAAACAGGGCGAGGCTGATCGCTGCCGGAACCAGCAACCACGGCGACTTGTTTTCCTTGAGCCAGAGATAAGGCAAATAGCAACCCAGGATCTCGGACAGGGCGGTGACAAAAAACAGGGCGACAGTCTTGATCTCAAACATATCGATGCTCAAACCGGTTTGGGTAAGGATGCGGTCGCTTTTTACCGTTCGATTAAGAATTTGACCAGCTTGACCGCGTTCTGGTCGCTTTGAATGATTTCCAGCGGATAGCCGTGCAATTTGATGCTGGTACCTTCTTCGGGGATTGTTTCCATGAATTCGATGATTAGGCCGTTCAACGTTTTAGGGCCTTCGGTCGGCAGTTCCCATTGCATCAGCCGGTTCAGTTCCCGGATCGTGATGCCGGCATCGACCAGATAGCTGCCGTCGGCCTGTTTCTTGACGGTCATTTCGTCGGTGACCAGTTCGCCGACGATTTCCTGCAGCAAGTCGTCGAGGGTTACAAGCCCCTGCACGTCGCCGTACTCGTCGACCACCAGGCCGATTCGTAGCTTTTCCATCTTAAGGAAACTCTGATTAAGTAGCTTTTATCGCTAGAACCGGTCAATCGGCGTGGGCGGCTGGCCGAAAAATCGTCCGATTTTCGACGAGAAGCGGCCTATGAGAGGCCGTTTTCGTCCTTCGCCCCCGGGGTTTCCAGGACGCAGGACGGACGTCTCCTCTAGGCCGGCATCAACGCCTGCCGGATGTGGTAAAGATTACCGAGGGCAAACAGCAAGTAGAGTTGCTGCGCGTTCTTGAAAAGTCCCCGGTAGCGCACTTTGGTATAACCGAATTGGCGCTTGACGATCCGGAACGGGTGTTCGACCGCGGACCGCAGCGAAGCCAACATGCGGTTGCAAAGGGCTTGCTCCGCCGGCAACTCTTCGCCCTTCCGGCGCTTGAACGGAAAAGCCCAGACTGGCTCGCCTTCCTGACGTTCCGCCGCCAGATTGCGATCCTTGCGCGTATAGGCCCGGTCGCCCAGCACGACCTGTTCATCGCCGTGCAGCAACGCATCGGTCATCACCCCGTCCGCCACTTTCGCAGTAGTGATCTCGACGGTGTGCACCAGCCCCGATGCGGCATCGACCCCAATGTGCGCTTTCATGCCAAAGTGATAGTTGTTGCCTTTCTTGGTGGAACTCATCTCGCCATCCCGTTTGCGATCGCGGTTCTTGGTCGAGGGCGGGGCGGCAATCAAGGTGGCATCCACGATCGTCCCTTGCCGCAGCAACAAGCCTTTGTCGGCTAACAATGCCGCCGTTTCATCGAACAGCGTTTGTGCCAACTGATGGCGTTCCAACAGGCGCCGAAACTTGAGGATCGTCGTCTCATCCGGCATCGCCTCTTCACCGGCATCGAGCCCGGCAAATTCGCGCAACAAGGGCATGTCGTGCAAGGCCTCCTCCATCGCCGGATCAGAATAGCCGAACCACTGCTGCATCAGGTGGATACGCAACATCGTCGCCAAAGCAAAGGGACGCCGGCCTCGGCCCGCCATCGGATAGTGCGGCGCAATCCGACGCGTCCACAACGCCCACGGTACCACCTGTTCCATCTCCTGGAGGAATTGTTGGCGTCGGGTCTGCTTCGGCTTCTTCACGAACAGCGGGGCACTGAGTCCGAGTTGTTTCATCTGCGGCGTCCTCTCGATAAGGGTGGCTGCGGATATTTTATCGCAGCAACAGAACTTATTCAGAGTTTCCTTAAAGTGCTGAATCTGGTTGTGGATCGGCGTGCTGTCCGGAATGAAGGCCGGTTTGATCAACGCATTCATCAGCATCTGTTTGTCGAAATTCTCCTGATTGATTTTTACCAGCACATTGCGCAGGTGTAAGAATCCGACGACCCGGTCGATGCTTTTCTTATATACCGGCAAGCGCGTATGCGGGCTGTTCCTGATCTGGTTGACGATGTCTTCGATCGGCAGCTCCAGGTCGATTCCGTAGATTTCGTTGCGCGGCGTCATGATGTCTTCGACCGTCGCCGATTCGAGATCGAGAATGCCCAGCAGCATTTTCTGGTAGCGCGAGGGAATCAGGCTTTCCGCTTCGGTGACGATGCTGCGCAGTTCTTCCTTGTTCAGGGTTTCGTGGCTGTTCTTGCTGACCTGGACGCCGACCATCCGAAGCAGCAGGTTCGCGGTCAGGTTGATGCTCAATACCAGCGGGTAAGCGGCTTTCAGGAGCGGGACGTAGATCCAGGCGGCCGGAAACGCCAGCGCTTCGGGCTTTACCGCGGCCAGGGTTTTCGGCGTCACTTCGGAAAAGATCAACACCACGATCGTCAGCAGAATCGCCGCAATCGTAATGACCGATTCGTCTTCGCCATAGAGCCGGATCGCAATCACCGTGGCGATCGAGGAGGCGGCGATATTCACGAAGACATTCCCGAGCAGGATCAGGCTGATCAAACGGTCGGGGCGCTGCAGCAGTCGGTGGGCCTTGGTGGCGCCTTTATGCTTCAATTTGACCAGATGCTTCAGCCGATACCGGTTCAGCATCATCAATGCGGTCTCGGAGCCGGAAAAAAATGAGGATAAGACGAGCATCAGGGCCAGCAAGGCCCAAAGTAAACCGAGAGGTAAGTCGTTCAAGTAAGAGAATCTCTTTTATTTGGAAGTGATTAGTCTCTACGAATTGAGAAATTTTTGTCAAGACATCCTTCAAATAAAGCCGACAAATTTTACAACAGTTTAAAACTGAACTGTTATAGAATATGCGGTCAAGCTTCTTAATTTGAAAGCATTTTTTAACGACGCAAAAAGATCGGGAGTTATTTCATGCGCATTATTCTTTTAGGGAGTCCGGGTCCGGCAAGGAACTCAGGCTCAATTCATCACTCAAAAATACGGCATTCCCCAGATTTCGACGGGCGATATGCTGCGTGCCGCGGTCAGAGCGGGAACGCCTTTGGGGATTGAAGCCAAAAAAGTGATGGATGCGGGCGGCTTGGTGTCGGACGACATCATCCTGGACTGGATCAAGGAGCGCATCGCCCAGGATGACTGCAACACGGGTTTCCTGCTGGACGGGTTTCCGCGCACGATCGCACAGGCCGAAGGTTTGAAGGCAATGGGCCATCGACGTTACCCATGTCGTCGAAATCGCCGTCGACGACGAGGAAATCGTCAAGCGGATGGCCGGCCGCGCGTGCATCCTGCCTCGGGACGCAGCTACCATGTGATTTCAATCCGCCGAAAGTCGATCATGTCGATGACGTGACCGGCGAGCCGCTGATCCAGCGCGACGACGATAAGGAAGAGACGGTCCGCAAGCGTCTCCAGGTTTATCACGAACAGACCAAGCCGCTGGTCGGGTATTATTCCGCCGAGGGTCAAACCGCCAAATTCACCACGATTGCCGGCATCGGCGATGTCGGAGAAATTACCGCCAAACTGTTTGCCGTCCTCGATTGAAGTTCATCGTTATTATTCATTCCGCCGTACCCATCGGCCAACTACACACAAGAGCTATGCCGGGTAAAACTTTATATGACAAAATTGGGAAGATCATGTCGTCCATACCGAGGAAGACGGGTCTTCATTGATTTATATCGACCGCCAGCTGGTGCATGAAGTCACCTCGCCGCAGGCTTTCGAAGGCCTGCGCCTGACCGGCCGCAAGCCGTGGCGCACCGACCGAAACCTGGCGGTCGCCGATCACAACGTGCCGACCACCGACCGCGACAAGGGCATTGCCGATCCGGTTTCCGTTTGCAGGTCGAAACCCTCGAAAAGAACTGCGCCGAATTCGGTATCACCGAGTTCGACATGGCCGAC